>NZ_JBSLYA010000009.1:0-201712 GCF_053749995.1 Neobacillus sp. K501
CTGAAAAGAAATAATCAGATCATATTTTTCCAGTGCAGTATAGGCACTTTTCGCCATAGAAAAAACCCCCAATAGAGTAAACAGATTTTTTATTATTTCATCTGTCTACTTTATTGGGAGCATATCACGATCTTTCATCTATCTAATGATTATTTCACTTATTATGCCATTAATGCCTAGTCAATCTCATGCAGAATCGGCATCTCCTCCTAGGAATGTATGGGGAGAAACTGCTCCACCATTTATTCCACCAAGCAAACCGGAACAACCAACTGAACCAAAAGACAATCTTCCATCACCACAACCAGGTCAGTTTACTAATGTAAGTTCAAGTCCTGTTGAACTGGTTAATCAGCGTACAGAGACTTCTAAAGTCTTTGACAATGGTGATTGTACATTTACAAAAAAAGTTTATTCAGTACCAGTACATTTTAATGAAGATGGAACATGGGAAGAAATCTCAACAAAATTAAAGGAGAATAAGAATAAGAAAGGTTTAGTATCTATCTCTACTGATCAAACAAAGCTTAAGACAAGTTTTGAAAAGAAACTAAAGAAAGGGGAATATGTAACATTACAAGTCCAGGGTCACCCCCTTACATTTTCTTTAGTAAATGCGATTGGGGAATCTGGTGAATTTCAGCCTTCTTCTGTTTCTGCAACATATGAGAACAATACCATAGGGTATAAAGGAGTTTTTCCAAAGATAGATTTAAGAAATACAGCTTTTAACGAAACTGTTAAAGAAGATCTAGTTCTTCACGAATATACTGGATATAATCAATTTGTTTTTGAAGTAAAGACCGAATTAAAACCTAGTTTACAAAATGATGGTTCAGTTATATTTCAAGATGATGAAAATAACATAGTTTATACTATGCCGGCACCTTTTATGTCTGATTCGGATATAAACCTAGAATCTGGTGAAGCATCAATTTCACACAATGTAGTATATGAATTAAATACCTCATCTTCTAAAAACACGTACCAACTAACTGTTAATGCTGATTTAGATTGGCTTAAGGCACCTGAACGAGTGTATCCGGTTTATATTGATCCAACAGTATATTCTCATATTTTGTATAATACATATACTTCCGATCGATATCCTACCACAAATTACTCGGGAGGAAATTTATGGGACCCTGGGTTAAATACCTATACCCTAAAGGTTGGATACTATGATTTTACAACAGGGACAAATGAGGCTTATTTAAAAACCCCAATTTCAGGGTTGGAGAATTTTATTATTGATTCCGCTAAACTATATTTAAATGCAGCCCATTCTTATTCCCCAACTACTCCAACAGGTGTCTGGTTGGATGAAGTAACTACCGATTGGCATTCAGGATTAGTTAACTGGAATACAAGACCAGCGTCTACTACTATAGCTTCAACTTATGTAGCAAAAGGACAGGCTGCTGTCTTTGACGTTACAAATACAGTCCGTTCGTGGGCAAATGGAACAAAGCCGAATTACGGGTTCAAGATACACAATGCAGGCTATGGTCAAACTTATTGGAAGAAATTTTTTGCATACGAGGCCGGACTACTAGCTCCTTTCTTAGAAATAAATTATAGTTATCCAAAACCAACAAGACCACGTGCAATTGCCTATTCTAACGGAAGTGGGAGTAACTCTGGTTATGTAGATCTCTCGTGGGACGCTGCACCTGGAGCAACTAACTATTACGTCTTAATATTTAATGGTTACGGATACGAAAAGATAAGTGTTGGAAATGTAACAAATTGGTCCACAAAAGGAAAGAAAATTTGGCCGACACCAGATGAAATCTCCCGTGGAGAATATGCTCTATTTGATGATGCTGAAGGGACAGAGCTTGCATTAGATCCTTCAAGCGTATATAAGAATGCATATGATGCTCATAGTCCATATGGTGATTACAGTTCTGCCCATCGATATTGGTTTAGGATTATGGCTGAATATCCAGGTGAATCCCCATCTAACACTAGCCCAATATCGGACGAGGTTACGCCTTATATTCCATTGGAACAAATAAAAAAGCCTGCTGGCTCTGCATATACAAATATTACTGGAAATAATGGCTATGTAACGGTTAACTGGGAACCTGTTCCTGGTGCAACGGGATATAAAGTTTGGATATACAACGGGAAAGATTATGAACCCTTTGATGTTGGAAATGTAACCACATGGACCACTCAAAATCAAAATATATGGCCAACTGAAAGTGAAATTGGACAAGGTAGATATCTATTACATCATGACAAATTGGGGACCGAACTTTCCCTAAATCCTTCTCCTGTTTACAAAAATTCAGGTGGAGTCTATGGTGACTATACAAATTATTGGTTTCGGGTCACAGCATATAGTTCAATAGGGTATCCAGAAAGTAATATATCAGCTGAATATACACCTAATTTTACTACAACGTCCTGGTTAGGAACGCAACAAGCTTGGGCAAGTATTCCAGTAAGAGCTGGTCAAGTTACAGCCTTTAATGGAAATTTTATTATGAATGAATCCGATTTCCACTTGGATGGACGGGGACCAAGTATCAATATAAACCGTACTTACAATAGTCAGGATTCAAATATAGGGTTATTTGGAAAAGGTTGGTATAGTTCACTAGAAGAGAATGTGAAAGAACAAAGCAACGGAAATATCTTACTCATAGAAGAGGATAAAGCAAATATTCTGTTTACTAAAATAGGAGATAATCAATATCAAAGCCCAAATGGAATATATTTAGAAATAAAGAAAACAGACAGTGGTTTTGAAATAACGGATAAAGAAAAAACGGTTACAACTTTTAACCTCGCTGGGAAAATAGTATCTATTAAAGAACCACATAAGAATACTGTCGAATATAAATATGAAGAATCTTCAGGGAAGTTAATATCCATCACAGATGCTTCAGGAAGGCAATTCTCATTCACATATTTAGGGAAATTTGTATCAGAGATAATGGGTCCTGATGAACGAAAAGTTACTTTTGAATATGATGGTAATTATTTAAACAGTTCCACAACGCCAGAAGAGAAAAAGTATAGTTATGCATATGAAAATGGAAAGCTAAGTGCAATTTTTGATCCTAAGCATACTGAAACAACCCCCTATAAAACTTCATTCAGTTACGAGAATAATAGATTGACTAAAATAACAGATCCAAATGGAAAAATAACGTCTCTAACCTACAATGATGGAGTACAAGAAGTTGTTGTTACCGATCCAAAGGGGATTAAAGATTCATATGGCTATACCATTGCGGGAAACCCTTTAAAAACAGTAGTGGATATTGAAGGGTTAAAACTTACGACATCGTATGAGTATCAGGCAAATAATTTAATGAAAAAAACAAATCCGAATGACCAAGGAATTAGAGTTTCGGAAGCGTATACCTATGATGGAAAAGGAAATGTAACAACTGTAACTGATAACCTTGGAAAAGAAAGTTTTGAGTATAATTCCAATAATGATATAACAAAGGCTACCGATGCAGAAGGTAAATCTACTACTGTAACATATAGTGGAGCAGATGCAATATCTGCAACTACTAACGATCAACATCAAGTTGCCATGACTTCAACAGTCATGCAGTATGATTCCAAAGGGAATCTAGTTAATGGAAGTCAATCATTAACTATGGGAACAAATCTATTAAGAAACGCAGGTTTCGAGGAGCCTGTCAATGAAGGTAATTTAAACGTATTTAGAATCGGAGATCAGGGGACTGTTTCCCAAGATTCAACAACCCGTGCGCCAGGAGCGCTTGAGGGAAATTCTTCTTTAAAGATTGTTTCCAAGGCTATAGATACCAACTTGGGCTATATAGCTGGTTCTCAAGACGTTTTTGTAGAACCTAATCAAACGTATACTTTAAGTGGTTGGATAAAATCAGAAAGTTTACGAAATGCGGGTGCATTTTTTAACATTACAATGTTTGATGGTAACGGGAATCCCATTCCATCTCCTTATAGAGATAATCGATATAGCAAGATTTTTGGTACGATGGATTGGCAGGAACGACAACTCACCATCCGCACAACGAATGAAACCAGGAAAATCCGCTTCTATCTGGAAGTAGAACATCAGGATTCATCGGCTGCTGGAGGTACTGTTTGGTTCGATAACATGCAATTGGAAGAAGGAGTTGTTTCATCGTCTTTCAATCCTGTTCTAAATAGTAGTTTTGAAAACAACTTAGAAAATTGGACTATGTACACTGGAAATGGAACAATGGATGGTGTGTCTACAGATGGATATCAATCATTAAAGTTAACACGACCCTCAATCGATGAACAAAATTATGTTCCACTACAAAAAGTCATACTTAATCAGTCTAAAGCAGAGGAAGTTACTATTACAGGGATGAGCAAAGCAGATGGTGTAAAACATTCCAGTGAAAGTAATGAATTAACCTCAGATTATGCAATTGTTACTAACGTAATTTATTCCGATGGTACGGTGGGTGTCTTTAGTGCTCCTTTTGCACTAGGTACTCATGACTGGCAAAGATCAGCAGTTACAGTACCAGCGTCTAAGCCAATTAAAGAGTTGCATATACACCCTCAAATTGCTGGTAAAGTAACTGGAACAGTCTGGTATGATGCTATTCGTGTAATAGATGGAAATAAACTAACAAGACAAGAATACGATAGTGACGGAAATTATATTACAGCCGTTTATGATGAAGAAAATCGTAAAACATCATTTACTTACGACATTTATGGGAATAAACTCACCGAAACGGATCCTAATAATAACAAGAAGACTAACGAGTATAACAAGGATAATCAGTTAACCAAAACAACCTTAGCAAACTTAACCTCAGTGGGCTATCAATATGATGATAATGGTAATACCACGAATAAGAAAATCACTGCGGATGGTAAAACACAATCGGTATCTTATTTATATGACGTAGATAATAAATTAACTGAATTTCAAGATGCACTCCAGCGTAAAATTTATTACACATATGATTTTAATTCAAACTTAATTCGTACAAAAATGCCAAACGGTCATCTTTTAGAATGGTCCCACGATCCTGCAAACCGTGTAACCGAAGAAAAGAGAAACGGTGTAAAAGTTTACGGATATGAGTACGATGCTAATGGAAATGAAACAAAGGTTAGTGATGTGTTAAATGGTACCTCTAGTGTCAAGACCTATGATGTTGGAAATCGCCTAACCAGTAACACTGACCGTGGAGGAAGTGTAACGTGGTCTTATTACGATAAAACTTTTAAACTGAAGGAAATGAAAGCAACGCATGGTACCTTCAGTAATACTACAACATACGATTATAACCCATTAAATCAAAATACTACG
Source organism: Neobacillus sp. K501 (assembly GCF_053749995.1). NCBI lineage: Bacteria > Bacillati > Bacillota > Bacilli > Caryophanales > Bacillaceae > Neobacillus > Neobacillus sp. K501. The sequence goes on from NZ_JBSLYA010000009.1 coordinate 5,315, forward strand.
GTTAATGATGGAGGTCAAACCTATTATTTTGATTATGATGAATTTGGTAATGTTCGAACCTATTCATCTGGGAATGGGACAGGATCATCCTATCACTATGACCACACGAATAAGCTCAATCAATTGTCTATTGGAACTAAATTAGGAGAAGTTATTCTTAACGAGAAGTATAAATACGATGCAAATAGTAATTTAACTTCTATCAATAGACTAACAAATCTAGGTTTACAAACACTTTCCTATGAGTTCGATTCTATTAATCAATTAAAGAAGGAATCTCTCCCTGATGGTACAATTAAAGAGTACAACTATGATGGTTTTGGTAATCGTTCAAGTGTAAAAGTAACAACGCCAACTGGTACAGAAACAACCATATCATCGGCTTATAACAATGGAAATCAGTTAACTAAATTTGGTACAGAAACACTTGCCTACGATGCAAATGGAAATAGAATAGCAGATGGAAAGTATGCTTATTCTTGGAATGAAAAAGATCAGCTAACATCTGTTACTAAAAAAGGTGAAGTTACTCCTTTTATAACCTTCAAATATGATCATGATGGGAGAAGAATCGAGAAGAATGTAAATGGACAAGTAACCCGTTACTACTATAATGGTGATAGCATTAATGTATTATACGAAACGGATGGTAACGGTGTAGTACAACGTTCCTATGTCTATTCAGTAGATGGTATTCGTTTAGCCATGAAAGCTAGTGGGCAAACGTTCTATTATCATTACAATCGCCATGGTGATGTCATTGCCATGACAGATGTTAATGGTAGTATTGTAGCAAGTTATGAATATGACGCATGGGGGAACGTTACAAAAAGGGAAGAGCAAGGAATTGTCGTCGATAACCCATTTGGATATGCCGGGTATCAGTATGATGAAGAACTTAATATGTATTACCTCATGGCAAGATATTATCAGCCAGAACATGGAGTATTCCTATCAATGGACCCTGATCCAGGGGATGCAGACGATCCTATAACACAAAATGGGTATACTTAGCTAGTAACAATCCAATAATGATGGTAGACCCGGATGGACACTGGGTTTGGTTAGTTATAAATGCAGGTTTTGCAGCTTATGACGGATACAAAGCTTATAAAGCAGGCGGGGATTGGAAACAAGTCGCTTGGGCGGCAGGATCAAATTTTATTGGAATAGGTAAGGTAACGAAGGTAGCAAAAGTAGCGAAAGCTACTAAGGTTTCAAGTAAAAATTATTTATTGAAATCAGACCTTCAATTATTCTCAAAAGCATTTAAAAAGCCTGTGTCAGGGAAATCCGCAAAAGAGATGGCAAAAGACGTCCCTAGTTGGGCTAAAGGAAGTAGACCATACGTTGATGAGAATGGAAAAACTTTTGCTAAGAGATTGCTAGATAATAGATACGGACCTGGGAATTACCCTACTGGACCAAAGAGTGAGTTTAATATGATAAAAAAGTGGGGAGACCGAGGATTTAAATAAGGGAGTGTGTATTTTATGCAATATTTTTATCTATTACAACATTGCTATGAGAAGAATTATGGAGAACAAGTAGTTGAGGAAACAAAAATATTAGGCATTTATTCTTCCAAAGCCCTTGCCGAAAAAGCCATTGAAAGGCTAAAGGATTTACCAGGATTTAATAATTATTCTTTAGATTGTTTTTATATAGATAAATATGAAATAGACAAAGATTATTGGTCAGAAGGTTTTGGATTTAACATATAAATGAATATAACATGAGTTTAAATAAAAGCCTTAGAGACAAATTTTCTTAAGGTTTTTACATGGGGTGGAGTGATGAATGAAAAGCAGATAAATCCAGATAACCAATGCTATATATGTATAGGTAAACGTAAAATAATCTGTAAACCTTGATTGGCTAAATGCCTTTCAAGGTTATTTTTTTGTGGAGCTGCCGAGAGCCGAATAAACTTCCTTTTAACTTAAGAATAAAGATTACCTTTGTAATGCCTATATGATGTTCTAATAATGTAAATGGAAGAGTAACTCGTTACTACTATAATGGTGATAGTATTAATGTATTGTATCAGAGCCATTAAGTACGACGCCAATGGCAACCGTACGTAAATGCCCCTCTCGGTTAAGAGAAGAGCATTTATTATTCCCCTGGTGAATGAACCCAGTAGAAATTATTAAGGAATCCGATAGCTGTTACATATTCGTCCTTTGAATCATCAAATTTTGTTTTGTAGAATGTAAACAAACCGTAATTTTTTTTTATCGTGAAAGTATTAATTACCGGTCCACTTAACATTCCGATAATAGGATGTCCTTCACTTGTTATTTCTTCTTTTACGAATGAAACATATTCATCTTTGGAAGGGTTAGTGGCAAAAGCTAATACAAGAAAAATTAATGTTGCTGATAGGAATATCCTCATTTTTTTCACCTTGTTTTAACTTAGTTATTAACCCTTTAATATTTTTTTATTCAAAATGAGAAGATCTGTATTTTTATTGAATTGTAAAGTACCAACCTTTTTCATTCAACCAGGCTTCCATTTGCGAAAACATTTCTGTACCCTCTACAAAGTCTCCAATCGTGATGTTGGAAGAAAAAGCTCCCCAATTCCGACTTACCAGATAATCTGCTAATTCTTTCATCATTTGTTGGTTTAACCCACCAGTTACAAACTGAGCTTCTGTAGATGAGACAGAATCAATGGTAAAATACCAACCCTTACTATTTAGCCAAGCTTCTATTTCAGAAAACATTCGAGTCCCTTTAACAAAATTCCCAATTCCGACAGAGGCAGTTAGAGCAGCCCAATTTTTACTGACTAGAAAATCTGCTAAATCCTTCATCATGTTTTGATTGATGCCGCCAGTTATCATTCTTGAAACTTTAGGACCTTTTTTTGGCAAACCTAAAAATGAAGCGGCCCCTCGAGCATGGGCTCCTCCAACGGCTTTTAAAAATTCTTCGTTTTTTAGATAATTTGCATCTGTACTATCTATAAATAGATTTTCTGTTAAAATTGCATCCATGTTTGTTTCCCTTAAAACCGCAAAATCGGCTCGCTTTTTTCCTCGGTCTGAAATGGATCCAAATAGTCGCATAGCCGCTAAAACTTCATTATGAATCATATTTTGCAGGGTGACAGTTGAAGTGCCGGCTTTATTATAAATATAGCTTTCAAAACCAGTTCCCCCACCTGCGTTTATATGCACACTAATAAATACATCTGCTCCCCAATTGTCTGCCACATCATCACGATTGCTTAATGGAAATGTTTGTTCATACCCCCGAGTAGTCCTTTGCTCAAATCCTGTGTAGTGAGCATCTAAATAGGCCATTGCATATTCAACAATCTTAAAGGTTAAGTGTTCTTCTTGCAATCCATTAGCAGCAGCGCCAGTGTCGTTACCGCCGTGACCTGGGTCCCACATTAATTTTTTTGCCATTATCTCCACTCTCCTTTGATATTAGTAAATGAATAACAATTTATTTTGTATAGTTAAAAACGGTAATTAATTTTTGATTAACCTTGGAGCTTGTAGTGAATTTTCTGCAATTGCCCAAAAAATCCTAGAGTTTCCTGAAATTACATCATAAAAAAATTCATCTGGAAAATACTCTGCTTGCAATGCCGCAGCTGCTTTTCATTGGCTTCTAATATCAAAAAAAAAGAGCCCTATCAGGACTCTTAGAATATTAATATTTCATTAGATATTAAACATATATAACCGATAATTCACTTCTAACTCCAAACCGTATATTCATTCTGGATTGTCCTAAACCTTTCGATATATATAGATAACGACCATTATGAATATGCAAACCTTTATAAATCCCTCGTATAATTAATGGACTTTTAAATAATTTATGAGATAAAAAGGGAAAATTAAATTGTTTTCCATGTAAATGCCCCGAAACCATGAGAGTGAATACCTGATTCGTATAATCTATGATATTTGGGTCGTGACACATCACGATGGATGGCTTATCCATTGGGATATTACGGAAAGATTTATTGATATCATGATGACCAGTGCAATAATCGTCAATCCCCACGAGAACAAAATCATCTAAATCGATCCATTGGTTTCTTAAGACTTTTATCTTGAATTTTTCTAATGACTTTATGCAAATATCAACAGGTCTTATGGAATAATCCTTATTCCCCAAAACGGCAAAACATGGAATAGAGGTATTTTGAAGGACAGTTAAATATGGTTCAAGTAAAGCTTTACTATTTTCCCTTTCCATAAAATCTCCCGTAAAAAGAATTATGTCGGGCGTTTCCCTTCTGATGACTTTTTTTATTTTTTCTGGTGAAATTCTTAATCTTTCAACATGTAAATCAGATAGGAGTAAAATTTTCTTATTCAATCCTAGAGGTACACGCACATACTCAATTTTAAGCCATTGAGTCGGCAGTACGAATATCATATATGACAGTAAAAATAATAAAATCCCTATGTACCAATAAAGCATAACTAATAGCTCCTTAATCTGTATTATAGAGATTTTAAATTAATTTTCATCAAATGTATATAGAATAAGAAGTCATAAAAAGGCCGAAAAAATATTTTCAAAAAAATGTATTTTTTTGCCGAAAAATAGAGTTTAATTAATATTAAGAGGACTTGTCTATTATTAATTTATATGGGGGAGCGAATTCAGTTGGCTAAAAGAGTAATAGTATTATTGGGTATGTTGATTGGATTGCCAGGGATGGTTTGGGCTGATACAAGTTTGGCGAGTATACCAAACAAAGAGCTTATCATTGAAAATTCTTCTGCAGATGTTACCGGACCGACTCTTGATTCAATCGACCTAAGTTCAACATCCGTAAAGGTCGGGGAAGTATTAACAATCACAGTGAAAGCGATTGATGATTTTTCTAGCGTGAATAAAGTTAATGTGAATTTACATAATCCAGAAAAAGACGTCTCAAAATATTTAACTTTGAATTACGATTCCAATTCAGGAAAATGGATTGGAAAATATATGGTAGAAAAGAATGATATCGATGGACCTTATGATATTCATATATCGATGCAAGATGAGGTCGGTAATGGAACCCAACTATTTTTTGTAGGTAATTTCAATGTTGAAAATCCGTATTTTGATAGAAATGCTCCTGTTCTAAATGGTGTTGAATTATCAAATACTGAATTAAATTATGGTGAGGAATTAGTTATTACCGCTTTCGTCCAGGATGACAAATCAGGAGTCCAATCTGTTAGTGGTACGATAAAGGATCCAAATGGCTCAGATCGACCTCTAGAGTTTATCTATGATAAAACTTCGGAAAAATGGATTAGTGGGTTTTCAATTATTCCTAGTGACCTGCCTGGAGTATGGAAATTACAGTATATCTATTTAAAAGATAACTTCGGAAATTCTAGTTGGCAATCTATAGACAAAACATTTACCATATCTAACATATGGTTTATTTCGCCAAGTTATTATGATGCATGTTGGTATTATTCGATTCAAAACTATTACAATGCAGTCTACTTCGCTGGAGTAGCAATAGCAGAAGGCGATTCACGTGCAGAAGTTCAGGATTTAATGAACAATGCAGCGAAAGGACTATATAATGCTGCTGCTACAATGAATATGGAAGATGCTAAAAATAGTTATCAATTGCTTATTTCTGCTCAAGGAGTACCAAGCAATCTTAAGGCAGCTGCGGAAGAGAAGTTAAAAACACCAACAGTAGTAAAGTCTCCAAAGTATGAAGAAGCAAGTTGGTATTATTCTAATCAAAATTATTACAATGCAGTGTATTTTGCAGGGGCAGCAATAGCAGAAGGCGATACTCGATTAGAAGTTCAGGAATTAATGAATAGTGCGTCAACGGCATTATATAATTATGCGTCAAGGATGAATAGTGAGGATGCAAAATATGCATATCAGTTACTAGCTTCATCCCCTGGAGTCCCAAGTGACATAAAAATTGCAGCTGAAGTTAAACTAGAAACACCGCCAGCAGTAAAGTCTCTAAAGTATGATGATGCATGTTGGTATTACTCTATTCAAAACTATTACAATGCAGTGTACTTCGCTGGAGCAGCAATAGCAGAAGGCGATACTCGCCCTGAGCTTCAAGAATTAATGAATAATGCATCTAAGGCATTATTTAATGATGCATCAAGGATGAATAGCGAGGATGCAAAATATGCATATCAGTTGCTAGTATCATCCCCGGGAGTCCCAAGTGATATTAAGGAGGAAGCGCAAGAAAAATTAAAACCAGTAGTAGTGTCAGCGAAATATAATGAGGCAGTCTGGTATTTCTCCGTTGCCAATTATTTTAATGCAGTGTACTTTGCAGGAGCAGCCCTTGATGAAGGTGATGCACGTACTGAAGTACAAGAATTAATGAAGGATTCAGCTAGTAAACTATTGAATGCAGCGGAAACTATGACAAGTGAGGATGCAGGATATGCTTATCAATTACTCGCTAGCACAACTGGTGTTCCTGCTGATATAAGGGATTCAGCAGAAGCGAAACTAAGTAAATAATTGTTAAATGGATTCCAAAGTATTAATTTGGAATCCATTTCTTTGTCTAAAAGTAGAATTACTCAAAATTTTTGATTGAATATATTGTTTAAACATATTGAATTAGACTTGTAAGGTTAATCTTTTGAGATAACATTAAATAGTAAAAATTACATATTAGTATAGTAATATTTACCTGTTATTTTTCGACAATTTATAGCAAATATCCCAATTTTGGGGTATGATTTGGTAGTATTATAGTAGTTTAATAGAATAAAATTGGGGGAAAAGTAATTGGGTAGAAAAATTGTTTTATCTTTATTGAGCCTATTGATTTGCTTTCCAGGGATTGGGTTTGCAAACACGGGTATGCAAGTGGGTTCAACTAGTGTTGAAATCAATAACACTAATGAACAAACAAATCCTGAACTTAATGGTCAAGGAATCGATGGAAATTTAAGCAATACAAGTGAAGTTGAGGTACCTGGGCCTCAATCAGATTATACAGCTCCTATACTTGATAGTGTTGAGCTTTCCTCGACAGAATTGAACTTGGGCGAAGAATTAGTGGTAACACTAACTGCACACGATGATTCTGAGATTAGAAATATTATCGGATATTTAACAAGCCCAAGTGGAAAAAGTAACGGATTAAATTTCATATTTAATGAAGAAACACAAAAATGGATTGGAACATTCACAATTGATAGTAATACTGAACCGGGAGAATGGAGATTAAATGACATTTATCTATCTGATATTAATGGAAACAGTGACACGAGAGTCATTGTTAAACCATTTACGGTTAATAACCCAGATGCAGATTATTTAGAGCCAGTACTTGATACTGTTGAATTATCTTCTGATTTGGTCAATAATGGTGAAGATTTAGTTGTATCAGTCACCGCTCATGATGATAAGTCAGGTGTGTCAAGGGTATGGGGATTAATTACAAGTCCAAGTGGAATAAGTAGATATCTGGATTTTGAGTATAATGAGGATACAGATAAATGGACAAGCTTCTATACCATTAGCCTTCGAGATGAAGCTGGAGAATGGAAATTAAGTGAAATAAATGTAGAAGATAGTCATGGTAATATTAATTGGGAGCGGATAGAAAAAACATTTACCGTACATAACCCGGATGCAGATTTCACAGAACCTGTATTGGATAGTTTGGTTGTTAGCCCGAATCTCGTTAAAGTCGGGGAGAAAGTAAAGGTTACAGTAAATGCACATGATGATAAAGGAATTACAGAAGCTCGTGTTAATCTTGAAACACCAAATGAAGGTTGGGTGACGATTAATCTCTCTTACAATGAAAGTACAGATGAATGGGTTGGAGAGCGTAAAATCAGCTACAGTGATAAACCAGGCAAATGGACAGTAGGAAATGTTTGGTTAGAAGACCAGGCTGGTAATTACAGTGTTAATTATTCTGAGGGTTCATTTATAGTAGAGAATCCTTATGCAGACGCTACTTCCCCAGTAATTTCCAATATCAAAATTACTCCGTCGATTATTCAAGTTGGAGAAAAAGTAACCATTACAGCTGATGTGACGGATGATAAAGCTGGAGTTCGGAATGTAATTGCAGAATTAAATCATGAATTAGGGGATTATAAAGAAATTTCATTAGTATTCAATCCAACAACTCAAAAATGGACTGGAAGCTTCGAAGCTCAAGAATCGACAATTCCTGGAGATTGGTCTATTTCTATTATGGCGGAAGATAAACAATTTAATAGGGCATACCAGGAATCAGTACAATCAATTAAAGTAATAAACGATAATGGTGATTATACTGGCCCAGTGATTAATGAAGTGATAGTCCCGAATGAAGTTAAGTCTGGAGAACAGATAACTATTTCAGCTAATGTGGAAGATGAGCAATCTGAAGTTGGTTCAGTATGGGCATATGTAAGTTATGTTGGAAATGTTACCTTTAAATACGATAGTACTACAGGAAATTGGGTGGGTACGGCAAAAGTGCCGACAAACATTCCTAATGGAGAAGAAATTTTTGTATATGATATAAATGCATTCGATTTAAAGGGAAACTATACAGAGCAATGGCTCGAGGATAAGTCAGCAATTGTACATAATTTAACAGGTGACTATACAGCTCCTAAATTAGAGGATGTACAGATTAGTTCTTTAGATGTAGTTGCCGGACAAGGAATCCAGGTAAAAGCGAAAATTAGTGATGGTCAATCTGGCTTAAAAGAGGTTGGAGCTATCATTTCATCTGGTGATCAACCACATATCTTCTATTTAAACTACGATGAAGCATCTGGAATGTGGATTGGAAATTACACCTTTAGTAAAAATGCTATGCCAGGTCAGATGGAATTACAATTGAGTGTTCTAGATCACAATAATAATTCAGATTTTATCCATACAGAACAATATATCAGCATTAGTAATCCAGATTTCGAGGAAACTTCGCCAGTTATTGAAAACATCGAAGTGACACCAGCTAGTGCTAATGTTGGCGATGAGGTTACGATTTCTGTAAGCGTGACAGATAATGAATCAGGCGTTGATTATGTTGAGGCTTCATTACAATCGCTTTTTGACCCAAATGGATCTATGGTTATTCCACTCACATATGAAAAAGACCAAGATAAGTGGATTGGAAATTATAAAGTGATGGAAAATGATTCTGATGGGCTCTGGGAGGTAAGTATTTTTGCTGCTGATCGTTTCAAGAACACAGCATTTGCATCCAAAGCATTACAAATTAATAATCCCGATGGGGATAGTGACTCACCTTCCTTAGAATATATTAAAGTATCTTCACCAAGTGCAAAAGTTGGTGAAACAGTTCACTTTGAAACAAAGCTATCAGATTTTAAGTCAGGGGTTCAATTTGCAAATATCTTGATAAAACATACCGACTCTGATCGTACAGTTAAGTTACCGTTAAGCTATGATAAAGTCAAAGATGTTTGGGCTGCTAGCTATACAATCCCAGCCTATTCTACAGCGGGCTTACAACAAATAGGCTTAGAAGCAATGGATTTTGCCGGTAACGAGATGTGGGAATTAGAAGAACAAAGATTATGGATTTTCAACGAAAATCCGGATGAGGATGCGCCGATTGTTGGAGAAATTTCCTTTACTCCTAGCCAGGTTTCTGCTGGTGATACAGTACAGTTCAAGGTTCCAATTCACGATGCTTCCTCTGGCGTAAAAAATGCATCGGCCAGCTTGGTTTATGGTGCTGAACTTGACTCATATGAATATTATGTAAAATATGTTAGAGATATAGATTTAAAATATGATGAAGAGCAAAATGCTTGGATTGGTACCTATACGGTAAAACCAACTGATACTCTCGGTTCATGGAATATTCATGTAATGACTGAAGATCTTGTTGGGAATTTCGGGTATGAAAGTTTAAAACAAAGTTTAGTAATCTCAGATACAGGTATGAAATCACCGAAGTATGATGAAGCCATTTGGTATTACTCTACAAATAGCTTTTATAACGCAGTATATTTCTCAGCAGCAGCGTTAGATGAAGGTGATCATCGTGCTGAGGTACAAGATTTATTAAATAGAGCAGCAAAGGCATTATTTGATTCAGCCGCAACAATGACGAGTGAGGATGCAGGTTATGCCTATGAATTACTAGTATCAGCAGCAGGCGTTCCAAGTGAAATTAAATTGGCAGCAGAAGCAAAATTAGCAGAGCCGCCAGTGGTAATATCACCAAAATACAATGATGCAGCTTGGTATTACTCTGTAGGCAGTTATTATAATGCAGTATATTATGTCGGAGCAGCGATTGCAGAAGGTGACAAGCGGGCAGAAGTACAAGATTTAATGAACAAAGCGTCCAAAGCATTATTTGATGCAGCGACATCGATGACAAGCGAGGATGCAGGCTATGCCTATGAATTACTAGTGTCAGCAGCAGGCGTTCCAAGTGAAATTAAATCGGCAGCAGAAGCAAAATTAGCAGAGCCGGCAGTGGTAATATCACCAAAATACAATGATGCAGCTTGGTATTACTCTGTAGGCAGTTATTATAATGCAGTATATTATGCCGGAGCAGCGATTGCAGAAGGTGACAAGCGGGCAGAAGTACAAGATTTAATGAACAAAGCGTCCAAAGCATTATTTGATGCAGCGACATCGATGATAAGCGAGGATGCAGGCTATGCCTATGAATTACTAGTGTCAGTAGCAGGCGTTCCAAGTGAAATTAAATCGGCAGCAGAAGCAAAATTAGCAGAGCCGCCAGTGGTAATATCATCGAAATACAATGATGCAGCCTGGTACTATTCTGTTAATAATTACTACAACGCGGTGCACTTCGCTGGAGCTGCGATTGCAGAAGGCGACAAACGTGTGGAAGTACAAGATTTAATGAACAAAGCGTCCAAAGCATTATTTGATGCAGCGACAACGATGACAAGCGAGGATGCAGGCTATGCCTATGAATTACTAGTATCAGCAGCAGGCGTTCCAAGTGAAATTAAATCAGCAGCAGAAGCAAAATTTGCAGAGCCGCCAGTGGTAATATCACCGAAATATAATGATGCAGCCTGGTACTATTCTGTTAATAATTACTACAACGCAGTGTACTTCGCTGGAGCAGCGATTGCAGAAGGCGACAAACGTGAGGAAGTACAAGATTTAATGAACAAAGTGTCCAAAGCATTATTTGATGCAGCGACAACGATGACAAGCGAGGATGCAGGCTATGCCTATGAATTACTGATTTCAGCATCAGGAGTCCCAAGTGAAATTAAATCGGCAGCCGAAGTCAAATTAGCAGAGCCGCTATTAGTCATTTCACCAAAATACAATGAAGCATCTTGGTACTATAGTGTTAACAATTTTTATAATGCAGTGTTTTTTGCCGGAGTAGCAATTTCAGAAGGTGATAAACGATCAGAAGTGCAAGATTTAATGAACAAGGCAACAAAAGCATTATTGGATGCCACAACAACGATGACAAGTGAGGATGCAGGCTATGCCTACCAATTACTTGTAGATACTGTTGGGGTACCGTCAGTAATAAAGGAATTAGCAAATTCAAAATTGGTTAATTGAAGTAAGAGCAGATTTCAAGGTTGAAACTCAACCTTGAAATCTGCTTTTTTTTTCAATATAAGCCATTTTATATGTTATCTTTCTAGCATAATGGACAATATATGGTTAAAAGGAGGGGAAATCATTGAAGCTGCTACTTATTTTGCTACTTTGCTTTATTACTTCAGTATTACTTACTCCTTTGGTAAAAAAACTATCCTATATCGTAGGAGCAATAGACTATCCAAATCAGCGGAAAATCCATCAAACCTTTATGGCTCGACTTGGTGGGCTAGCTATTTATATTAGTTTTTTATTAGGTATACTCATTTTACAGCCAGTTAATCCTTATTCTACCTATATTTTAGTTGGAACCTTAATTATTGTAGTTACTGGATTATTAGATGATACTTTTGGGCTTTCCCCAAAAATAAAATTAGTAGGGCAAATTGGAGCGGCATGTATTGTAGTAATAATAGGTGGACTTGATATCACTTTTATCAATTTGCCTTTTGGGGGGCAGTTTTATTTAGGGATTTTAGAAATCCCTCTAACAATTATTTGGATTGTTGGCATTACCAATTCAATAAATTTAATTGATGGGTTGGATGGGCTTGCCGCAGGGGTTTCTACAATTGCATTAATTACAATATCCGGAATGGCAATCACCATGGGGAATAGTTATGTTATAACAGTTGGAGCAATTCTAATATGTTGTACTCTGGGTTTCCTTTTCTTTAATTTTTATCCTGCAAAAATTTTTATGGGAGATACAGGAGCATTGTTTTTGGGTTTCATGATATCTGTGCTCTCTTTGTTGGGCTTCAAAAATGTTACTTTTGTTTCATTCATTATCCCAGTTATTATTCTAGGGGTTCCTATAACTGATACATATTTTGCAATTATACGACGAATAGTCTCAAAAAAGCCACTCACTTTACCAGATAAATCCCATCTGCATCATTGCTTAATACGAATTGGATATACTCATAGACAAACAGTGCTGATTATTTATGGGATTGCCATCATGTGTGGTATTGTTGCAGTTATCATAGCAGTAACAAATACAAGGGAATCATTGATTTTTATTATCTTGCTATTTATTTTGGTACAATTGTATGCAGAAAGAATTGGATTATTTGGTGGGGAAATCCAACTTTTTATAAGAATAGCACGTATATTCAGGCCTCAAATAAAAGACAAAAGTTGAATCTGTTGCTCTTAGATATTTTCTTTAACCTTTTCCTATTATACAAATTAATTAAAAAAGAGGGGCATAAGCCTTTTTAACTGACTTGTGTCACCCTCATTTTGAATTGTTTTATTTATCTGATTCTTCTTCTAGAGCTGTTTCTGTGCTAGTATCTGAACTTAAACTAAGATGTGTTTGTAATTGGGATTGAACATTTTGTAATGATTGTTGGTTTAATTGATAATAATAAGCTCCACCAATTGTAGAATCGCTACCCTCTAATGATAGAGTTTCAAAGCTAAGATTGCTTCCGTTAATAGCATAACTCAATAAGGATTTTATCTCATTAAATGAAAGATTTGTTTCCATGTTTTTACCAACTGCGTCGATGATATCTGTTTGTTTGGTAATGGAATTAAGGGAAACTGATTTTTTCAAAATCGCTTTTAAAATTTCCTGTTGACGTAATCCTCTATAAATATCACTGTCTTGATGGCGAGTTCTTGCAAGTGCTAATGCTTCTTCGCCATTTAAATTTTGAAGACCAGGTTTTAAGGTTATCGCGCCTTGTCTGTCTTTAGAATCTTGTTCCTTAATCAAATATGGAACTTCAACTTCGATACCATCAATTGCATCAACTACATCAATAAATGCGTTAAAGTTCATTTTTACATAATAGTCAATTGGAATATCTAAAACTTCTTGAACCGTCTCTATCGCAAGATCTGTACCACCGATTGCATGTGCCGCATTAATTCTTGTTTTATTTTGTTTACCAGGAATTTTCACATAAGAATCACGGGGGATACTTACTAATTTTACTGAATTTTCCTTTTTATTAAGAGTTGCGACCATTAAAGCATCAGATCTTGTTCCTTTTCCAAAATCCCGAGTTTCACTGTCATCTACCCCGATTAACAGGATTGAGACATTATCCATTTTAGGATCAACCTTTTCTTCCCTTTTTTGGGTTACAGATTCGACTGGTTTATATGACTCATTAACTACAGACTCGGCTTTATTATATAATAGTGTCCCGTAGGCAACTGCACTTATTGCGAGTACCAAAATAGGAGTAAGAATCCAAATAATAATTCGTTTTTTTCTCTTCTTCTTTTTTTGCTTTTTCCTCAATATTCTTAGATCTTGAGACATATTGGTTAACTCCTTTTTTATTTCAATGATTAATAAAAACCTCAATTAAGACTAAATTACATTTTACTATTAATTTGAAGTTTCGTAAATTGTAATTTTTTGTAGTTTTTTGGAGTTTTATAATAATATTCTAGACCTATTCGCTTTTAACGTTTCTAACATTAAAAAGTAACCGACAACAATCATTTTTCTGAAAATGACGTGGAAATAGGCAATTTTAAGATTCATAATATTATGGCATCTTAAGTTGATGTAATCGTAAAGTAATTATCTTCTATAAGAAAAGAAAAAAGCACTCTTTGCTAAATCGCATTGAATGCTTGGAAAAACTTTCTCTATCTAAAAACAAGTATTCATTTAAAGATTTCGTATTTATTTTTAGTTTTTCTTAAATCAATTGCTATTGACTATTTTTCTTTTACTATTGAATTAATTGGGTGTTTGTCCACCAACCACGTGTATCACGGAGCCATTGTGCCTTTTGTTCAGCAACTTCAAGTCCGGCAAATCCGCCTGTTACGATACGGAAATACCTTTCCATTCTTCCGGAAGGCTCATAAGTGGCCCACCAGCCTCTATTCGTAAACTGAGACAAGGATTGTCTGACGGCATTTTCGTCAAGAAACTCTCCTGTTCTAATCCGATAATAGTATACAAGTTCTCCCTTTTCCTCGTATGTGGCCCACCAGCCTCTTGCCGTAACACGTGCAAGTGATTCTTTTACTGCTGCTTCTCCACCAAGACCGCCTGTTACAATTCGATACATGTCAGGTTCTCCAGTTGGTTCGTAAGTAGCCCACCAGCCTGTGTCGCGTACTAATTCTCTAAGTGCCCGCTCCACATTCTCTTTTCCTTTAAATCCACCAGTCACAATCCGATAGATGGAATAGGCAGGTCTGGTTTTTTCATACGTCATCCACATTCCTGTGCTCGACTGTACAGCGTTCATGGCTTGAACTGTTGCATCTTCACCAGTATACTCACCTGTTACGATTTGAAAATATGGGGCAGTCTGTCCAGTTGACTCATATGAAGCCCACCACCCAGCCTGGACTTGAAGCTTATCCAACTCATATTTTACTTTGCTTTCACCAAGGATTCCCCCTGTGATTACGCGATAGATAGAAGGCGCATATGGGGTGTTCGGTACTTCTGGTTGAACATCTGTCGGAGCTTGTACCAATCCATATCCAAACCAAGGGTCTTTTCCTTTCTGCCCTAAATCGAGTGCATTCCCATCCAACAGGTTTCTTAATTCATTGTTTGTTAAAGTTGGATGTGCCTGTTTTAATAAAGCAAGATCTCCAGATACAAAAGGTGCTGCCATAGAGGTACCACTTAAATAAGCATATCCATTATTTAAATAAGTGCTTTTTATTCTAGCACCAGGCGCACTGATGTCCACCTCTGAACCGGTAGAAGAAAAACTTGCTCTATTCTTATTTGCATCAATAGCTGAGACTGCAATAACAGACGGATATTTCGCAGGATATTCCACGTTATCCCCTGTACCATCGCTCGTTCCTGCATTACCAGCTGCGGCTACAACCAAGATTCCATTAGTGTAAGCGTTATCGATTACGTTACGCAAAGCATCGGAAGGTAGGTTCGATCCTACACTCAAATTGATAATATCCATTTTATTTTCGATAGACCATTCAATTCCAGCAATAATATCTGACAAATAACCTTCTCCACTAGAATCTAAAACTTTAACTGCAAACAATGAGCTTTCGGGTGCTATTCCCACTACGCCCAAGGAATTCTTTTTTGCACCAATAATCCCTGCAACATGTGTGCCATGACCATTATCATCATAAAAACTAGATGAACCACTTACAAATGATACGCCACCAGAGATGGTCAAGTCTTCATGCTGGGCAATTCCAGAGTCAATTACGGCAATTTTCACACCTTTACCTGTATATCCGCTAGACCATGATTGTGGAGCGTTAGTTGTTTTGATACCCCAATCCTGTGTTTCATTTTTAATTTTGACAAGGGTGTCTTTTTCAACAGACTTAACATTTGGATTAGCTTCTAGTAAGTCGATTGCTCCTATTGGTATAGTGGCGCTAACTGCAGCAGCCTTCTCCAACTCTTGATCTACAATTCCATATTTATCTACTAAACTACTATCAGCATTCTTATTAAATACAACAATTACTTTTTCTGATTCTAGCTCTGCTGCCGTCGATGATCCTATCCCCGCAAAAAGCATTGATACGGAGAGGAAGGCTGAACTTATCATTTTGTGATATTTCCCCATGTAATGGTTTCCTCCATGCAATGTCATTACTACAATTTTGATTTTACTCGAAAATTGTTGTTATATGAATATTATTTTCTTTGCCTATTTACCCTTATTTTGGATGGTCGTGCATCAATTATTTAGAATTAGTTGAGGAGATTTAGTTAAAGTTTCTACTATTATATTTAATGTGAGAACTAAAACAAGAAAAGAACCCCATAATTAATGAAGTTCTTCCTCTAAATAGACGTTATTTCCTTCTTGTATATTACACTGAGCATTTGTTAATTCCACTAACCATTTTGAAAATTCCTGAACTCGATCCTCATCCACATAGACTTCAACTTCCACAACATCCAAATAACGAATTTCCTTTATCTTGTATTCGCTAGCCCGTAACTCTTTCTCTATTTTCCCAAGCCAAGTATATTCAATCTTCACATGCATGATTTGGACAAGCCTGCGTTCCACTATCCCCACAGCATCCAGCCCTTCAGAGGTCGCTTTCCCATATGCGCGAATTAACCCGCCTGCACCAAGTTTAATACCGCCAAAATAGCGCGTAACAACTACTACAGTGTCTTTCAGCTTCCTCTTTTTCAAAACCTCTAAGATAGGGACGCCGGCTGTTCCACTTGGTTCGCCGTCGTCATTGGCTTTTTGGATTTGGTCGTTTTCGCCAATGAGATAAGCAGAGCAGTTATGGGTGGCATCCCAATATTTTTTCTTTAGTGCTTGAATGAATTCTTGTGCTTCCGCTTCGGTTTCTGCTCTTTTAATATGGGCAATGAACCGTGACTTTTGAATGATTATTTCATTCTCTCCGGTTTCCTTGACGGTATAATATCGAGATAACATAGCGTGGCGTGGCTCCTCTCAGATTGATATCTGCCAACTTTTATCATTTTTTCGATGCTAAATGCCTAGTTTAAGCACTTTAGCCTATTTGTATTATTGGTGTAATATAACTTTAATATCTAAGTAAAACAACCCATGTTATAATAATTCATGTGTTAACAGGGGTAAATTAAATTAATTTTTTAATAATCGTTTAATACCCAATATTATACTACTAAACTCACGATGTTGGGAAAATTTTCAGTTGAATACTTAGTAATAGTAATATGTGCTAATACGCGTTAAACTAAGTAAAAGGTCTCTGGAGGAAAGAATGGCGAAATTTCAGAAGATTGATGTTAAGTCTATTGACGAGATTCGGGAAGAAATGATTGATACTGTGACAAGCAGTAAAGGTGATATCTTTCGAATAAGCGAGCAATGCCGACAAGACTATGAAAATATGAAGAATGAATTAAGTGAAATAAAAGATTCGATGGTCAAACTTGTAGAAGAAGAGGATTTTCTTGAAGAACAAGTATTAAAGGCTAGAATGAACTTATCCGAATTAAGCAGGAATTTTAAAGCCTATTCGGAGGCAGAGGTTCGAGAAGCTTATGAAAAGGCTCATCAATTGCAAATGGATCTCTCCATCAATTGGCAATTTAAAAAGCAACTATTGGAAAAACGTGAAGATCTAGAACGAAGATTAATGGGGTTAGAAGAAACGATTAATCGAGCAGATCAGTTGATATCGCAAATTTCTGTGGTAATGAATTACTTAATGAGTGATTTAAAGCTAATGGGTGAAGAATTGCAAAATGCGAAGGAAAAGCAGGATTTCGGGTTGAAAATTATCGAAGCCCAAGAAGAAGAAAGAAAACGCCTGTCACGGGAAATTCACGATGGTCCAGCACAAATGCTCGCCAATGTCATTATGCGTTCTGATATTGTGGATAAGGTCTATCGCGAACAAGGACCAGATGAAGCATTATTAGAGATGAATAGCTTCAAAAAAATGGTTCGCGCGGCCCTTTATGAGGTTCGGAGAATTATTTATGATCTGCGCCCAATGGCACTTGATGATTTAGGATTAGTTCCTACCCTCAGAAAGTATCTACAAACGATCGAAGAATATCATAACGCTTCAAAAATTAATTTTGTGAATATTGGACTAGATCAGCGGCTACCTACGAAGTATGAGGTTGCTCTGTTTCGATTAATTCAAGAATCGGTGCAAAATGCACTAAAACATGCAAATGCCTGCGAGATAAGAGTAAAACTTGAGATGACACAATCCTCCATCAATGTCGAAATCAAAGACAATGGAGCTGGATTTGAAATAAATCAAAAAAAGCCGGAGTCTTTTGGCCTAATTGGCATGAAGGAGCGAGTCGAACTGCTTGAGGGCGAGCTAACGATTGATTCAAAAATTGGCAAAGGAACGACCATTTTGGTACAAGTTCCATTATCGAATAAATCATATTAAGTTGAAGGATTAAGGGGGTAATACCATGACGACCAAGATTGCTATTATCGATGACCACCAGTTATTTAGAGAAGGAGTTAAACGAATTTTAGAATTTGAAAAATCCTTTCAGGTTGTGGCCGAAGGGGATGATGGCGGAGATGCTACTAGAATTGTGAATGCATACAATCCTGATGTGGTAATTATGGATATTAATATGCCTCACGTGAATGGCATTGAAGCTACACGCGAGTTGGTGGAGAAGTTCCCTGAAACAAAGGTCATCATCCTTTCGATTCATGATGATGAAAACTATGTTACTCATGCCCTGCAAACAGGGGCAAAGGGTTATTTATTAAAAGAAATGGACGCAGATGCATTGATTGATGCTGTACGTGTTGTGGCTGATGGTGGCTGCTACTTACATCCAAAGGTAACGCATAACCTTGTGAACGAATATCGCAAGCTGACAGCTGGCCGTACAGGTGGAGGAGCATTTGTTCAAACACTTGAACTCCGTCGCCCGCTGCATCTGTTGACTCGCCGCGAATGCGAAGTATTACAAATGCTCGCAGATGGAAAAAGCAACCGTGGTATTGGGGAAGCGTTGTTTATCAGTGAAAAAACGGTTAAAAATCACGTGTCAAACATCCTGCAAAAAATGAATGTTAATGACCGTACACAAGCTGTTGTTGTCGCGATCAAAAACGGCTGGGTAGAGGTTCGTTAAAAGATTACGATGGACACGCTCTTTAAAGGGCGTGTCCTTTCTTTTAAAAAGATCAATTATCATATAAAATACATAATAGATGGAAAAATGATTAAGGATGGTATTCAAAATATGAGAACGGCTGTTGTTACAGATAGTACAGCGTATATCCCAAAGGAGATACGCGAGCAATTTAATATACATATGATTCCGTTAAATGTTATTTTCGGGAATGAAGTTTATCAGGAAGAAATTGATATTACGGCATCACAATTTTATCAAGAGGTAAAAGAAAAGGAACTACCTACAACATCACAGCCGCCAGTTGGGAAATTTGTTGAGTTGTTTGAACAGCTATCCAAGGATTATGAGGCAGTAATTTGTATTCATCTTTCCAGCGGGATCAGTGGAACCTATGCGGGCTCGGTTACTGCCAGCACGATGGTGGAGGGAATCAAGGTCTTTTCCTTTGACTCAGAAATCAGCTGTATGCCACAGGGGTTCTATGCAATCGAAGCGGCAAAAATGGGACTGGATGGGGAAGAGCCAGAGCTCATTATGTCGCGGTTAGAGGAATTAAAAAAAACAGCCCGAGCGTATTTTATGGTTGACGATTTATCGCATTTGCAGCGCGGTGGACGCCTTTCAAGTGCTCAAGCCATCATCGGCAGTTTGCTTCAAGTCAAGCCGCTCCTTCACTTCCAAGACAAGGTCATCGTCCCATTTGAAAAAATTCGTACACGCAAAAAAGCGATGAAACGGATAGCGGATCTCTTAGGAGAAGATGCGGCCAGTGGTGAAGCTTATCAAGCATCCATAATCCATGCGAATCGCGAGGAGGAAGCATTGGAATGGAAGACTGAGCTTGAAGCTTTGTATCCAAATGTAGAATTCTCCATCAGCTACTTTGGAGCCGTCATCGGCACCCACCTCGGCGAAGGCGCCATGGGTATGGGCTGGATGAAAAAATAAAAAAAAGCATTCGCGCACAAGCGTAGGATGCTTTTTTTTTGTTAATAATGAAATAAGGGTGGCTTTCGATTTTTATGGTTATTTGGAATAAATAGCTATAATTTCCCTATGGAGGTAATAATGCTAGAAAAAACTATTACTGATATTTTATTATTAATTTCACTTAATGGGATTATTTCATGCATATTAATATTATCTTTTCAATTAGTTGCAAAATCCTTTCACTTTATGTCTATTGTTAGCTGGTTTTTAGAAGACATCAAAAAATTTGCAATAAATGTTCTTAGTATCTCTATCATCTTGATGATAACAGGTAAGTATCAACTGAATATAATTAAAAATTTGGAACAATCAAATCCCAAAGCAATCACAGTAATAAAATATTCTTTTATAGTAATTTTAACAATAATTGTATCATTGATAACAAGTTACAACAGTCAATACTTCCAGTTCAGTTTGGATGCGGTCGCAACTGACCAATGGATATTAGCAAACATTCAAATTTTTATAGCTAGTGCGCTAGTCTTCTTTTTCATTTATTTATTTATGTTTTCATTAATTGGAGAAATTTATATTAGTTCAATTATTACCTCCATTTTAATATTAACCCTAGGCTATGTGCACTATCAAAAGCTGAATTTTAGAATGGAGCCGTTATATCCTTCTGACTTAAGTCAAATAAAACAAGTAATTGATATTATACCAATGATAGGAGAATATATATCTTTTACAACAGTTATTGTCATTGTAATAGTAATAGGAGCATTACTTTATCTCCTTAGGTTTTTACCAAAGGCAAATCTTCGAATTTGGATGAGAGTTATATTATTAGTAGTAACTACCGTGATGCTTTATTCTATATTCTATTTTCCAGAGACTTTTATGAAAAAATACATTGAGGATACAAAAGTGGATATAGTGAAATGGAATCAGTTGGAAAATTATAGTACTAACGGATTTGTCTTTGGGTTTATTTCTAATCTGCACACTGATGTTCTTGATAGACCAAAAGGTTATTCAAAAAAGTTGGTGTTAGAAACTGCTGATAAATATATTATTTCAAATGGTAACCAATCCGAGGTTGAAAAGCCCAATATTATCTTTCTTATGAATGAGGCATTTTGGGATCCAATAAAATTAGCAAATGTACAGTTTAGTAGTGATCCACTTAAGAATTTTCGTAGCCTTTTAGAACGCCATTCTGGTGGCTATTCTTTATCACCGGTTTTTGGTGGAGGAACTGCAAATGTTGAATTTGAGGCGTTGACGGGACTATCAAATTATTTTTTAAAGGTGGGTTCTATTCCATATCAGGATGTTATTGATAAAAAAGCATTTATACCTACGATTGCAAGCGAATTGAATTCAATCGGGTATAAGTCTTTAGCAATTCACCCATACAATAAAGTTTTTTATAAGAGAAATAAAGTGTATCAAACATTTGGATTTAATCATTTTCTCGACATGGAGAAAATGAAATATAAAGAGGTGGCTGGGACATATAGGTCTGATGAATCTTTATCAAAAGAAATCATATATCAAGTAATGAAACAGAAAGAACCTTTGTTTATACATGCAGTATCAATGCAGAATCATCAATCATACCCTAATGACCGATATGAAAACACCGAGATAAAGGTTGTAGGTCTTTCGGAGGAATCAAAAGGAATTCTAGAGATATATACAGAAGGTGTAAATCAGGCAGATGATGCTATGCAATTGTTAGTTAATAAGCTTGAAAAGTTAGGAGAACCAACAATCATTGTTTTTTGGGGTGACCACCTACCTTCACTAGGTCCTAATTTACAAGTGTTTAAAGAAGCTAATTATTCAAACGCAAATGACAAAAATCTATATGAAAAGGAACTTTCGGAAACACCATTACTCTTTTATGCGAATTATCCTATAAATAAACAAGAAATACAGACTTTGAGTCCGATTTATTTTGGTCCTATTGTTTTTGATATGGCAGGTTTGAAAAAACCATCATTCTATAATCTTCTTGATAAGATCAAATTAGAACTCCCTGGTTTAAAAGACACAATTCAAATTAATGGAAACCAACAATTTGTAACGGGAAAGTTAACGAGAGCACAAAAGGAGCTCCTTGCCGACTACAAATTAATACAATATGATTTACTGATCGGAAAGCAATACAGTAAAAATATTTTATTTTCCAAATAAGAGTGGGAAACCACTCTTTTTTAGTGTTTAAAAATTTGATTATAAACTTTTAATAAATAATGCAGGGATTTACTATGTTTTTGGCGAAGAAACAACTAACTAATATAAAGAAGGTGAAATTTTGCGTTTCCATTTAAACATTGAAAATTTAGTCCAACAAAAATATAATGAAAATTCCCTGCCCATCTCACAAATCCCAGAGATCCCCCAGCCTCCACTTAACAAAAACTACTCCTTCGATCCTGACTTTCAGAAGCTCCTCGCCGGTAAACAACTGCTCCTCGATGATATTCCGAGCCCATTAAACGTAATCCAAGCCCATTATGAAAGTGGATATATAACCTATCGTAAAGGGATTGAGTACATTGGGAAAAGTCCCGTCTGTGTCCGTTGTGGGAACAAGGAGCATCACTGGTTTGCCCAATTTCCCTGCTCGAGATGCGGCGAAACTTGTCTTTACTGCAGAAAATGCTTGATGATGGGCAGAGTCGCTGCCTGCAGCCCGCTCATTGGCTGGAATGGTCCTTCACCACAAACTCAGCTACCAGCAAAGATTCTCGAATGGCAGGGGAAATTATCAGAGGGTCAAAAGTCTGCTTCTGATCAAGTGGTAGATGCAATCGAGCAAAACCAAGAACTCCTGGTCTGGGCGGTTTGTGGGGCAGGAAAAACTGAGGTATTGTTTGCTGGAATTGAGTCAGCACTTATGGCTGGAAAGAGGGTCTGCATCGCGACACCTAGAACGGATGTGGTTCTAGAACTGACCCCAAGGCTTAAGGCTGCTTTCCCCAAAATAACCGTTGCTTCTTTATATGGAGGAAGCTCAGACCGCCATCTCTATGCCCCGCTTACAATTGCCACTACTCATCAGCTACTTCGCTTTTATCATGCCTTTGACACCATCATCTTGGACGAGGTCGATGCTTTTCCCTACACGGTCGAGGAATCACTGCAATATGCCGCTATTCAAGCGCGCAAACCTACATCGGCCATGATCCACCTAACGGCAACACCCAATGACAAATGGCAGCGTGAATGCCGTTCAGGAAAACGAGCCTTCACTACGATCCCAGCCCGATTTCATCGCCATCCACTCCCAGTTCCCCGATTTGAGTGGTGTGGCAATTGGCAAAAACTCTTGAAAAAAGACAAACTTCCATCGAATGTCCTTAGTTGGATAAAACATCGAATTCAACAGAACAAGCAAGCGCTAATCTTTTTCCCCCATATTCGCCTAATGGAAAAGGCACTCCCGATTCTTCACCACTATGCTCCTAATATTGAAGCTGTTAATGCCGAGGACCCCAAACGAAAAGAAAAGGTCCAAAAAATGAGAAACCAAGAGCTTTCCATATTGCTGACAACAACAATCTTAGAGCGCGGGGTTACGTTTCCCAACATTGATGTCGCTGTGATTGGTGCGGAGGATGATATTTTTTCCGAAAGTGCTCTTGTCCAAATTGCTGGAAGAGCAGGCAGGAGCAAGGATTTCCCTGATGGTAATGTGACGTTTTTCCATTATGGAAAAACAGAATCAATGTTAAAGGCACGAAAACAAATTACTGCAATGAACCATGAAGGAGTCAGAAAGGGTCTGATTGACGAATGAAATCATATATTACGAACTTATTTCCTAATACCCACTGTTTAATTTGTCATGAAATAATCCATGTTGAAACTAGCTGGGGATCAATTTTTTCTGCAGAGAAAGTTCAGCTTCTATGTTCTTCTTGTGAGGGACAGTTTGAAACAATAGAAGGGGACGTATGTAGAATCTGCAGCCGGTCATTTGAAAATTTGGAA
The DNA here is from genome assembly GCF_053749995.1 of Neobacillus sp. K501. Taxonomy (NCBI): domain Bacteria; kingdom Bacillati; phylum Bacillota; class Bacilli; order Caryophanales; family Bacillaceae; genus Neobacillus; species Neobacillus sp. K501. Next base: position 29,408 of record NZ_JBSLYA010000009.1, read on the forward strand.
GATAAATTCCGTCATGGAGATCTATGCCATGACTGTTTTCGCTGGGAAGGTGATCCAGAATGGCAGGGGTACCTTCATCAAAATATATCTATTTATCTTTACAATGAGTTTTTTAAGGAAGTGATGGCAAGGTATAAGTTTCGGGGAGATTATCTATTAGCCAAAATATTCGCTGAGATGATGAAGGACTTTTTGCGAAAAATAAATCCAGATGTCCTGATTCCAATCCCATTAAGTGAGAAGCGGCTATATGAGCGTGGCTTTAATCAGGCGGAAGCTTTAATTATCGAAGCTGGTTACCAGCCAACAAAAATGCTGTCACGAATCCATTCGGAAAAACAGTCAAAAAAATCTCGTCACGAGCGGATTCATATTCCACAAGTTTTTCAAGTTGAAGTAAGAGAAAACCTAGCAGGTAAAAATGTGCTGCTCATTGATGATATTTACACAACAGGTTCTACACTTAGGCACGCAGCAAAGCTTTTAAAAGTAGCGGGGGCGGAAAGGGTACAATCCCTCACACTTGCCCGCTGAATCTTTGTGTTTAAAATTTCATTTTGAGAGCCTTATGTGCCATTTCGACATCATGGCCTAACAATTGACCTAAATCATAGGAAGGATACAGACCGTGGTTATACATATAATTAAAGACACGCTCATGTCCTTTAATAGCTGCGTTTAATTGTTTGGAGAGGACATTTCGCAATGCGGGGGTTGCTGTTTCCGTTATGGCTACCCCAAGGTTTCGAACCATCGTTTTTGACAAGGCGAGTAAGTCTCCTGCGTAAAAGCCAATGTCCTCCCGATAATCGTCCTCATCCCTGCTTTGATAGCCCGGGGCTGATGGGTAGAATTTTAACAGTTCCTTAAGATTTTGCTCAAGGTCATGAATGCATTTTCGATACAGTTCTTTTAATTCTTGATCAGGGACTTTTTTAAAGGACATTTTTAGTTTCATCAACCCGATTGACTGAAAGGCTACAAGTTCATGCAGCTCCAATGTTTCATGCCAGGCAAGAGTTCTCCTATCTTGTTGTTCCAATTTGCATGCCTCCTTTTACTTTTTTCACTTTTGTAGCCTATTCATAGGTCGTTTTAGTGGTAATTTGTCCCAGTAAATAATAAACTAAAGATGTAGAATCCTTTATTAAAAAAGAGTCCAATGGAGTCGATGCTTGTCACTATTTCCCCTATGTTTTTGTCAAAAAATCGACATATTTTTTGTTCTGATTTAGCAGGATAATCATAGGGTAAAATAGAAATGTAATTACATAGGAATATAAAGGAGGAGTCCACAAATGAATTATAACGTTCGTGGTGAAAACATTGAGGTAACTCCAGCAATTAGAGAGTATGTGGAAAAGAAAATTTCTAAATTGGAAAGATATTTTACCGAAACACCTGAAGCCAAAGTAAATGTGAATTTAAGATTCAATCAAGATAAAACATCTAAGGTTGAGGTAACCATTCCACTTCCGAATTTAGTTCTTCGTGCAGAAGAAACAAATGTTGATATGTATGGGGCGATCGACTTAATTTCTGATAAGCTAGAACGTCAAATCCGTAAACATAAAACAAAAGTAAATCGTAAGTTCCGTGAAAAAGGTGATTTCCCAATTACCTTTGCCGTTTCTGAAAATACAGAGGCACATGATGTGGAGGATGAAGATTTAGAGCTTGTTCGTACCAAACGTTTCGATCTTAAGCCGATGGACAGCGAGGAAGCCATCCTGCAAATGAACCTGTTAGGACATAGCTTCTACGTATTCAACAACTCTGAAACCAACCGTACCAACGTGGTATACAAGCGTAAAGATGGTCGATATGGTTTAATTGAAACACATTAATATGAATTTGTAGCGTAGCTCCCAGCATTTTGGGGCTGCGCTTTTATTTTGTAAAAAATCACCAACTGGATATCTAGAGGGCAAAAGGATTGTTACTCAAGGTAATGGTCTATTTTTGTGGAAAAATTTACGCATTTCTTATTCCTGAAAAAAAATATACACTCTTCTTACAAACCTACCCACAAAATTTGATAAGATACGACGTAATTTTTGTTAGATAAATATTTTTATTAGGGGGCTAAACAACGTGAAGAAGAAAAAACTGAATCAATTAGTAACAAGCAGTATGCTGGCAACAACTTTGGTGTTTTCATTAGGAACCGGTGCAGCATTTGCCAATGATGATGAAACTCAAGCAACCGAAACAACAATTGAACAAGTTGAGATTGTGACGGAAGATACGACAACTACTAGTGAGGATACTACTACTGGTGTAGCAGTTGACGAAACCACTACGGAAGAAGTGACAGAGCCAACAACTGAAGAACCTGTCACTGGCGAAGAAACAGATACAGAAGAAGTTACTACTGATGAAGAATCAACTGAATCAACTGAATCAACAGATGTAACAGAGGAAGAGGAAACAGCAGCACCATCATTAGTGCCTGGAGATTTCTTCTATTTCGTTAAAGTAATGACTGAAAAAATTCGCCTTGCTTTTACATTTGACGACTATAAAGAGGCACAGCTATTAGCTGATTTTGCGGCTGAGCGGATTGCTGAAGCAAATGCATTAATTGCTGATGGAAAATCGGAGGAAGCGGCAGAACTTTTAAAAGAAGCTATTGCTACTCAACAACAGGCAGATGAAGTATTACCAGAATCTGAAGCAGTGACTACTGAACCTGACGGCGAAGAGACAGAAGAAGTGGCTACTGAAACTGAGGGCGAAGCAACAGAATCTGCAACTCCAGATTCTGATAGTGAAGCAACTGAAGTTGAAAAGAAGCTTGCTCACAATGTTGACGCATTAATGGCTGTTCTTGCAAAGGTTGAAAATCCAAAAGCACAACAAGCCATTATGAAAAACATCGAAAAGACGTTTGTTAAGCTAGACAAAAAGTTTACTAGACTTGAAGAAAAACAAGCTAAACAAGCAGAGAAAAAGAACAAAATCGAAGAAGGGACTTCTGAGGATGTAGTAACAGAAGTAATTTCTCAGCCTGAAAATGAATCAAGCACAAACCAAGTAACAACGACAACTGAAGTTGGAGAAGTAAACAAAGCAGCAGAATTGGAAGCAACTGTAGCTGCCGAAAAAGCTGTGGCAAAACAGCAAGAAGCGTTGAGAAAAGCAGAAGAAATGAAACAGGTTGCTGCACAAAAAGCGGAAGAAATGAAGCAAGAAGCAGCTAGAAAAGCGGAAGCAAAACAGCAGGAAGCAGCTGGAAAAGCGGAAGCAAAACAACAACAAGCCGCTCAAAAGGCTCAAGGTAAGCAAAATGCAGCTAATGGAAAAGCTGAAGGAAAAGGAAATAACTAATTTATCACAAAGGTGCACATATTCTGAGGTGCACCTTTTGTTTTGCTATGAGAATAGCAGTTTATTTCGTAAATCTGTGTGACCGGAAATCGAAAGAAGAAGGTAGTTGGGTCACAGCAAAAGGTCTGGAGTGACCGGAAATCGAAAAAAGAAGCAAGTACGGTCACATAGAGATCTATTTTTCATTAATGCGGCATATAAACAAAGCAAATTCAAAAATGTCAGGCGAAATATGGTAGAAAACACCATATGAAAATGAAAAAAGGGCAGACGATCACAAAATCGCCTGCCCTCTCATATATTATTTCCCTGCCCCACAGCAGTTCTTATATTTCTTTCCACTTCCGCAAATACATGGGTCATTGCGGCCGACGTCCATTTGGTTTACTTTTGGTTTTTTCTTGACGGGTTCTCCGTCCTCTTTTGGATGAACGGCTTGACCTTTGGCTACTTCCTGGCGCTCAAGATTATTACGGATTTCTGCTTTCATCAGATACATGGCAGCTTCTTCCTCAATCGATTGAACCATCGCCTCAAACATCGCAAAGCCTTCATGCTGGTATTCACGAAGCGGGTCGATTTGACCGTATGCACGTAAATGGATACCTTGGCGCAGCTGATCCATCGCATCGATGTGGTCGATCCACTTAGAATCTACAGCTCTGAGCAGAACTACTTTTTCAAATTCGCGCATTTGCTCTGGTGATAAAATTTGCTCTTTCTCACTATAGCGTTCTTTCACCTTTGCAAAAATAAGCTCGACCATTTCCTCTGGATCTTTCCCGCGTAAGCTGCCAATGGTGATGTCGCCTTCATGAAGCAAGTTGGCATTCAAATACTCGATAATCCCCTGAAGATTCCAAGCTTCTTCATCCTCATGTTTCGAGGCGTGGGCATCAACACTGCGCTGAATGACGGTTAATATCATTCTTTCAGCAATTTCACGCAAGTCCTCTGATTCTAACACTTCATCACGCTGGGTATAAATGATTTCCCGCTGCTGACGAAGAACATCGTCATATTGCAGGAGCTGTTTACGGGCATCGAAGTTATTGCCCTCTACGCGTTTTTGCGCAGATTCAACGGCTCTCGAAACCATTTTACTTTGAATTGGCTGGGAATCATCCATACCAAGACGTTCCATCATCGATTTCATATTATCGGAACCGAAGCGGCGCATCAGCTCGTCTTCCATCGATAAGTAGAATTGGGTTACCCCTGGATCTCCTTGACGTCCGGAACGTCCGCGAAGCTGGTTATCAATTCGACGGGATTCGTGTCGCTCAGTACCGATAACGGCAAGTCCGCCTATTTCTCTTACCCCTTCACCAAGCTTAATGTCAGTACCACGGCCGGCCATGTTCGTTGCAATGGTAACAGAGCCTTGGTGACCTGCTTCAGCAATAATTTCCGCTTCACGTTCATGGTTTTTCGCGTTTAGGACATTATGTTTAATCCCTTTTTTCAAAAGCAGCCCTGAAATGAGCTCAGATGTTTCAATCGCAACCGTACCCACAAGAACAGGCTGTCCTTTTTTATGACGTTCGGCAATATCCTCGACAACTGCTCTAAATTTACCACCCATGGAAGAATAAATTAAATCGGCACGATCGTCACGGGCGATCGGTTTATTCGTTGGGATTACGATAACATTCATATTATAAATATTTCGGAATTCTTCTTCCTCTGTTTTTGCTGTACCGGTCATACCAGCCAGTTTTTCATACATACGGAAGTAGTTCTGGAAGGTGATCGTTGCCATCGTCATACTTTCATTCTGAATTTCAAGGCCTTCCTTCGCTTCAATTGCTTGGTGCAGCCCTTCACTATAACGGCGGCCTTTCATCAGACGACCAGTAAATTGGTCAACAATCACGATTTCGCCATCTTGGACGACGTAATCTACATCCAAGTGCATGCTGACATTGGCTTTTAATGCCTGATTGATATGATGGTTTAAAGTAACATGTGAAATATCAAATAGGTTCTCAATTCCGAAAGCTTTTTCAGCTTTGCTGATTCCTTCTTCGGTCAGCATGACACCCTTTGTTTTTTCATCATAAGTAAAATCTTGATCTTTTTTCAACGTACGCACAAACGCATTGGCGTGAATGTAAAGTGTTGCCGACTTTTGTGCAGAACCAGAGATAATAAGCGGAGTACGTGCTTCGTCAATTAAAATAGAGTCCGTTTCGTCGATAACCGCATAAAAAAGTGGGCGCTGAACCTTTTGCTCCTTATAAAGAACCATGTTATCACGCAGGTAATCGAAGCCAAACTCGTTGTTTGTACCGTATGTAATATCACAGGTATAAGCTTCCTGTTTTTCTTCCTTTGATTTGCTGTTTAAATTCAAACCGACCGTTAAACCTAGGAATTGATAGAGCTGACCCATTTCATTTGCGTCACGGCTGGCTAAGTATTCGTTGACGGTAACAACATGTACACCTTTTCCAGAAAGTGCATTCAAATAAACCGGCATTGTTGCCGTTAACGTTTTACCTTCCCCGGTTTTCATTTCGGAGATATTCCCTTCATGGAGTGAAATTCCCCCCATGAGTTGAACGTGATATGGATATAAGCCAAGCACACGTCGGGCACCTTCACGGACAACCGCAAATGCTTCAACTAATAAATCATCCAGTGTTTCGCCCTTTTGATAGCGTGCTTTGAATTCTTCCGTTTTTTCACGGAGTTGATCATCACTAAGTTTTTCTGTTTCTGATGCTAGTGCATCAATTTGATTTGCAAGTTTGTCTAACCGTTTCAGTTCGCGTTTATTAAAGTCGAACACTTTATTTAAAATCCCCATCATATGAAGAAACGCTCCTTTATTTCGAGATTAACCTATTTAATTACTACATAAATTCTTACAAAAACACTCGATAATTTCCCTTTTATCTTACCACTTCCGCTATGGAGTGACAACTTTGTTACCGATAGGCCATCTTGTCGATCGATCCAATTAAATCGGAGAATTAATCCTCTCTTTAATATGTGGATAAGTATCTTGTTATTTGAATTATCACCAAATTCATGTAGATAAGTTCGGTGAAATTGTAGATATGTGGATGAATTTTGGGAATAATCACAAAAAACTGTAGATAACTAGGGTTATCCACATCGCATTTCTGAAAATAATGAATAGGGGTTGTTAATAAGTAGTGTTATCCACAGAGGCAATACAACTTTGGAATTTTCTATCTAAACAGGCTATAATGGATGAGGACTCAAGAACGATAAGAACATAGAATATGGTACAGACCGAATATTTATAGAGGTGACGATGATGGAATTAGCAGAAATTCGTAATGAACTTGAAAAAACAGCTACTCGTTTAGCGGACTTTAGGGGGTCCCTTTGACCTCGAAAATAAAGAGGCAAGGATAGCAGAGTTAGAGGATCAGATGCTGCATCCTGATTTTTGGAATGATCAACAGGGAGCACAGGCGGTTATTAGTGAATCAAATGCACTAAAAGAACAGGTCAATGAATTTCATGCCTTGAATGAAACATTTGAAAATTTGGAAGTAAGTTATGAGCTTGTAAAAGAAGAAAGTGATGCTGAATTACAAGCAGAGCTTGAAGAAGAGTTGACAGGGCTGACCTCCCGCTTAAATCAATTTGAACTTCAGTTACTTTTAAGTGAAGAATATGATAAAAATAATGCAATTTTAGAGCTTCATCCAGGTGCAGGTGGAACAGAGTCACAGGACTGGGGCTCGATGCTGCTTCGAATGTACACGCGTTGGGCGGAGAAACGGGGCTTTAAGGTGGAGACACTGGATTATCTTCCTGGTGATGAAGCAGGTATAAAGAGTGTGACCTTGGCAATCAAAGGTCATAATGCATACGGGTACTTGAAGGCTGAAAAAGGTGTTCACAGACTGGTAAGGATATCACCGTTTGATTCCTCTGGACGACGTCATACATCATTCGTATCATGTGAAGTCATGCCTGAATTTAATGATGAAATCAATATCGAAATCCGTACAGAGGATTTAAAAATTGATACGTATCGTGCCAGTGGTGCGGGTGGACAGCATATTAATACAACTGATTCTGCTGTTAGGATTACCCACACGCCAACAGGAGTTGTGGTTACCTGTCAATCGGAACGTTCACAAATTAAAAACCGCGAGGCTGCGATGAAAATGCTAAAAGCCAAGCTATATCAACGTGAAATCGAACAGCAGGAAAAAGAACTTCTTGAAATCCGCGGAGAGCAAAAGGAAATCGGCTGGGGAAGCCAAATCCGTTCTTACGTCTTCCATCCATATTCCATGGTAAAAGACCACCGAACAAATACGGAGAGCGGTAACGTTCAGGCTGTGATGGACGGGGATTTGGATCAGTTTATAAATGCTTACCTACGTTCCCGAATTTCATAATCATATAGAAGCCTTTGCCCTATGAATGGGTAAAGGCTTTGTTATTGACACAATTTGATGCAAATAATGGATTTCCTCATGAAAACCACCATAATGACAAATGCTAATAAAAATTTCATCCCTTTAATGCTTCACTTGACCACCATTTACACTGCATTTTCTCCATGCTATACTCACTCTCGGTTACTTTAGAAAATTATATTAGAATTGCCAAGTTAAGGGGAAATAGCAAATGACTAGAAAACGAAATCAACAGCAAATACAGCCTAAATTTGAAACGGCGCTTGAATATATTTATGTAATAATTGGTTCTGGGATTATTGCACTCTCATTTAATGTTTTTCTCCTGCCTAACCAGATTGCTTCAGGCGGCGTCAGTGGGATTAGCACGATCCTTTTAAGTGTGTTTGGCTGGGAGCCCGCGTATGTGCAGTGGGCGTTTAATATTCCATTATTCATTGCTGGTGTTATTTTATTAGGAAAACAATTTGGAGTAAAAACTCTTGTAGGAACGATATTTCTTCCGTTTGTTGTTTTTTTTACAAAAACGATTGAGCCTTGGACAAATGATGCACTGTTGGGAGCGTTATTTGGCGGTATTGGTGTCGGCCTTGGTTTAGGAATCGTGTTTAGGGGAAATGCTTCGACCGGAGGCACCGATTTGGCCGCGCAAATTATCAATAAATATACAGGTTTAACACTTGGAACCTGTGTCGTCCTAATCGATGGATTGATCGTGATGGCAGCAGCAATTGTGTTTGATATTGAACGAGGTTTGTATGCCTTGATTGCCCTTTATGTAACAAGTAAAACCATTGATTTAGTTCAAGTTGGCTTGAGTAGATCAAAGACAGCGATGATTATTACGAACAAACAGGAGGAAGTCCGTGAGGGAATTCTGAATAAAATCGACCGAGGTGTGACAAAACTATCTGCATACGGTGGTTTTACCGATCATGAACGTCCAGTCCTAATGTGTGTGGTTGACCAACGGGAGTTCACAAAATTGAAACAATTGGTCAAAACCCTTGACCCGTCTGCGTTTGTTGTGGTTATGGATGCAGCTGAGGTATTAGGTGAAGGTTTCAAACGCGCATAAGACTGGGTATACTAGGGGTGTATGGAATTTTTTCTCATAGGGGGATAAATGATGAAGAAAAAGCTACTAAAAATGCTAATGGGAACTGCTCTTGTCATGGGCCTTGCTGCTTGTGGCGGCGGCGATGATGAAGGCGGCGGTGACACTGCACAAGCAGGGGATGCTGAAAAGATCTACGATCAAAAATGCTCAAGCTGTCACGGCGGGGATTTAAAAGGTGGCATGGGGCCTGATTTGAGTGCTATTGGAGCAAGCAAGTCCAAGGATGAAATTGCCGACATTATTAAGAATGGTACTGACGGCGGAATGCCAGCAGGTATTATTTCAGGCGATGACCTAGATAAAGTTGCTGACTGGCTCGCAGCTAAAAAGTAAAATAAAGCTATTAAACGTTCTGTATCAAAAGCAGAACGTTTTTTATTTTAAAAGTTTTTGTCGAAAAACTTTTATGGTAAGATAGGATACATATGTCAATATATGAAGTATTTGAAAAGAAACTGTAATATTTTTACCGCTTTTCATCATGGTTGAGAATGTTATAATGAATTTATGCGAAATCCTTCACATTTTGTAAGGGATTTTGTTTTTATGCAGGAAAATAAAAGTTGTTGTCGAATTTTCTTCAGTTCACAACTAAACTTAAAATAGGTGATCTAATGATAGAATTGCAAGAAGTTTATAAGAAGTATCCAAATGGCGTAACTGCAATTAATGGGATAGATGTTCGAATTAACCAAGGAGAGTTTGTCTATGTGGTTGGTCCGAGTGGTGCAGGAAAATCAACATTCATTAAAATGATGTACCGTGAGGAAGTACCGACTTCAGGGACGATTACCATGAACGGCGTGAACCTTGCAAAATTAAAGATGAAAAAGGTACCACTTTTTCGCCGGAACCTTGGGGTTGTCTTTCAGGATTTCAAACTTCTTCCGATGTTAACTGTCTATGAAAATGTTGCCTTTGCTTTAGAGGTTATCGAAGCACAACCGAAAGTTATCAAGAAACGTGTAATGGAAGTGCTTGATCTTGTTAACTTGAAGCATAAGGCTAGAATGCTGCCAACAGAATTATCTGGTGGTGAGCAACAGCGTGTTTCGATTGCCCGTTCGATTGTGAACTCGCCTAAAATTGTGATTGCGGACGAGCCTACAGGAAACCTCGATCCAGAGACATCATGGGAAATTATGAATATTTTTGAAGAAATTAATAATCGAGGAACGACCATTATCATGGCCACGCATAACCGGGAAATCGTGAATACGATTAAGCACCGCGTGATTGCGATTGAAGCTGGAAAAATCGTTCGCGATGAGCAAAGAGGGGAGTACGGTTATGAAAATTAGAACCCTTGGCCGTCATGCCCGTGAAAGCTTAAAAAGTATTACCAGAAATGGCTGGATGACCTTTGCATCCGTGAGTGCTGTTACGGTAACGCTTATCTTAGTCGGTGTATTTTTCGTTATTATGATGAATCTTAATCGCGTGGCAGAAACCATTGAAGAGGACGTGCAAATCCGCGTTCACATTGATGTAGCGGCAAATGAAGAAGACCAGAAGGCACTGAAGAGTAAGATTGAACAGCTTCCAGAAGTAAAAAGTGTTAAATATTCTTCGAAAGAAGACGAACTCCAAGCCTTAATTAAAAGTATGGGTGAGGATGGGGATTCCTTTAAGCTTTTTGAACAGGACAATCCACTGAACGATGTTTATATCGTAAAAACGAAAAATCCAAATGACACAATGAAAATAGCCGAAAAAATGGCGAAGTTTGAATATGTCACAAAGTCCGTCTATGGAAAAGGGACGGTCGAGAAGCTATTTAAATTTATTAATGCCAGCCGTAACGTAGGTATTGTCCTAATCGCTGGGTTATTCTTCACAGCTGTTTTCTTAATTTCCAATACGATTAAAATTACCATTATTGCTCGTCGAAGAGAAATAAAAATCATGAGATTAGTTGGAGCAACGAATGCCTTTATTCGCTGGCCGTTCTTCTTAGAAGGATTATGGCTTGGAATACTAGGAGCGATTTTACCAATTATCTTAATTTCTATTGCATACTATAATGCTTATGCTTTTCTAGCTCCAAAGCTTGTAGGTAATTTTATTCAAATTTTACCGTTTGAGCCATTTGTTTATCAGGTAAGCGGCTTGCTTGTGTTAATGGGCGGACTGATCGGCGTTTGGGGAAGCGTTATGTCAGTAAGAAAGTTTTTGAAGGTTTAGTTTTCTGAATTTAGCTCCAGCGCCTGGACAAGGCGCTTGCGCTTTTTTTGATGCAGGAAGGGTTTGGGGAAGGTTCTCCCTTCCTTTTTTCTCGGGCGATTTTCCTGTACATAAATACACATAGAGAGGAGTATCGGGCGTTGAAGAAATCACTAGTAATTTTCACCTTTGCGACAACGGTAGGATTCGGTTCGATGTTTGGAGGAATCGTACAAGCTAATACTGTTTCAAGTCTGAAGGAACAGCAGAATAAGGTTCAAGGTGATCGTTCAGAGATAAATTCAGATATTAAAGAGGCTGAAGAAAAGATTAATAGTATTAAAGGACAACAAGCTGGTGTAAAGTCAGAAATGCAGCGAATTGACTTAGCGATTGGTGATACCCACGCGAAGATTCGTGAAAAAACAGCTAAGGTAGAAGAAACAAAGGTCGAGATTACTAGACTTCAAGAAGAAATAAAAGTAACGAAAGAACGGATCGATAAAAGAAATGAGCTTTTGAAGGAGCGGGCACGAAATTATCAGGAAACAGGCGGAATGGTTAGTTATCTTGATGTTTTGATGGGTTCAAAAAACTTTAGCGATTTTATCGACCGTGCAAATGCCGTGGCTACGATCATGCAAGCAGACCAAGAAATTTTAAAGCAGCATGAAGCGGATAAGAAGAGTCTTGAAGAGAATCAGATAAAAGTAGAACAAGAGCTTGCTAGTGTTGAAAAAATGCTAGGTGAGTTAGAAACAATGAACCAGGAATTAAATGCTCAACGAGAGCAAAAAAATCAAATGCTGGCTACATTAGAGCAGCAAGAGGAAGAAATTCATTCGCATAAAATGGAACTGCAGGAAGAGGAGCAAGTACTTGCTGCACAATCGGCAGCTCTACAAAAGGCAATCAAGCTTGAGCAGGAGCGTGCAGCAAAAGCGGCAGCTGACGCTGCAGCCGCTGCGGCTGCGAATAACTCTGCAACTAGTGGTGGTGGAGGTTCAGTCTCTGCTCCGCCAGTTTCTAGTGGTGCATTTGGACTGCCAGCGAACGGAAGATTTACCTCTGGTTTTGGTAATCGGGATAGTTTCCGTCCAGGAGATTTCCACCCAGGTGTCGATATTGCGAATAGTGCCGCTGGTGTCCCAATTTGGGCCGCAGCTGACGGTGTTGTAAGTAGTTCCTATTATTCTAGCAGCTATGGAAATGTTATTTTCGTTGTTCACTCGATAAATGGCCAAACCTACACGACTGTTTATGCCCATATGGAAGCACGGATGGTTGGAGCAGGAGCAACTGTGAGCAAGGGGCAGCAAATCGGTATCATGGGCAGCACAGGTGATTCCACTGGGAAGCACTTGCACTTTGAACTGCATAGAGGCCAATGGACACAAAATAAAGCGAATGCAATTAACCCTGTTGGGATTGTACCAATGCCATCATGATCAAATGTAATGGAAGAAGCTGAGCTTCTTCCATTTTTTTATACTGGAAAAATTCATAACTCGTCCATTTCCTACATATAAGTTAATAATCAGGCTGTCATGTGATTCGTTTTAATAATAAGTGATAGACATGGTTTTATGAGGGAGGGAACGGAATGAGAGGGAAATGGATTGCCCTGCTTTTGATTGCCTCGCTGCTGACAGGAGCTGGGGGTACTTATGCCGGGATGCAGTGGATAGAAAAATCGAAGGAAGATTCAGCCTTAGAGCAATCATTAACAAAACAGAAAATGAAGGTAACAGAACAAGCAAGTTCTGAAGATCTAAGAAAAGTGAACAAAGCCTACGAATTAATCCTAAGTCAGTATGTAGAAGAGGTCAAAAGCGATAAATTGATTGAAGGTGCGATTCAGGGAATGTTGTCAGTCCTCGAAGATCCCTATTCCGTTTATATGAATAAGGAGACAGCACAGCAATTTAATCAAGCACTTGAATCGTCGTTTGAAGGAATTGGGGCAGAGGTTGGAATGGTCGATGGAAAAATTGTGATTGTATCTCCATTTAAAAATTCCCCTGCTGAAAAAGCTGGCTTAAAGCCCAATGATGAAATTATAAAAATTGATGGAAAAAGTGTGGAGGGCATTGATCTCAGTAAGGCGACAATAAAAATTCGCGGAAAAAAAGGAACAAAGGTTGGTTTGGAAATTGCCAGAAAAGGGCTTAAAGAGCCACTTATCATCCATGTAACCCGTGATGAAATTCCGATTGAGACCATCCATGCTTCAATGAAGGAGCAGGACGGAAAAAAGGTTGGTTATATAGAAATCACATCTTTTTCTGAGGATACCGCAGAAGATTTTAAAAAGGAATTGAATTCATTAGAAAAGAAAGATATGGAGGGATTAATCCTTGATGTGCGAGGAAATCCTGGGGGCAGGCTTGATAGTGTAGAAGAAATTTTGAAAGAATTTGTTACAAAGGAAAAGCCTTATGTCCAAATTGAAAAGAGAAACGGTGAAAAACTAAGACATTTCTCCAGCCTGACAGAGAAAAAGGATTATCCTGTCGTGGTTCTTATTAATAAAGGTAGCGCATCTGCATCTGAGATTTTAGCAGGTGGACTGAAAGAAGCAGCAGGCTATCCGTTAATTGGTGAAACTTCGTTCGGCAAAGGCACGGTTCAACAGGCTGTAGATATGGGTGACGGCAGTAATATTAAATTAACGTTATTTAAATGGCTAACTCCAGATGGCAAGTGGATTCATAAGAAAGGAATTAAACCGGATGTGGAGATGAAGCAGCCAGCTATTTTTGATACGCATCCCCTCCAGGTTGATGAGCCGCTTGTAGAGGATATGAACAATGAGCAGGTGAAAAATGCCCAAGAAATTTTGGAAGGCTTAGGCTTTGCCCCGGGGCGAACGGATGGCTATTTTAGTTCTGAGACAACGACTGCTATAAAAGGATTCCAGCAGCAAGCTGACTTAGAGCCAACTGGAAAAATTGATGCTAAAACGGCTGCTAAACTCGAGGAAGAAGCAATTAAAGAAATGAAAAAAGAGAAAAACGATCTACAGCTGCAAACCGCATTAAGATTGGTTACACAATAACAGGGGCTTTGGCCTCTGTTTTTTTATTTTTTATTTTTCAAGAAACTAGCAATAGGTTTTATCCCTCGATTTTGGTAAAATAATCTTTAGGAGACTTTTTACGAGATTAGTAGAAATAATTGATAGAGGCAGGTGGTATAGTTGGTGCAAGCATGGCTTATGGAGCTATTAATAGGGACTGGTAAATTATTTCTTCATCCGGTATTTTACTATCTCGTTTTCCTTTCGGGGGTCTTAGGCGTGATGAGAGTAAAGCGCGAGCGGAAAGATTTCCATGTGCGGGCTTTTGATGCTTATTTTGAGCTTCGTCAGTTGTTTCCCCTCGGTATTGTTGCGGGCCTTGTGCTCTCGGTTATTACGGTAGCAGTGGGAGTCGCCGTACCATTTGCCGCAATTCTTCTTATAGCTGCTTTTACAATTTTACTAAGTTTTACAACAAATATTCGATTGATGTCACCTGCATACACGGTCGGGGCAGCATTTTTTGCGATATGCTTAATCGCCGAAAAAAACTGGTCGATTCCAGGATTCAGGGAGGCATTTGAAGCACTTGATGAGAAGATTTATCCTTCGGTGGTTTTAGTTCTAGCCTTGCTGTTAATAGTTGAGGGTATACTGATTACTAAAAATGCGGGGAAAGGAACTTCTCCAAAGATTGTAAAAAGCAGACGCGGGCAAAGTGTCGGCGCTCATGAAGTTAGACGTTTTTGGCTGCTTCCGCTGTTTTTGCTGATTCCAGGAGATGCACTTACACTATCATTTGAATGGTGGCCAGTTCTTTCTGTTGGCGGAGGATCTTACTCATTAATCTTAGTTCCATTTGCAGTTGGATTTCATCAGCAAATCCAAGGAATGCTGCCTAAGCAGTCCATTCAGTTAGTAGGGAGACGTGTTTTTTCTCTGGGAGTTATGACAACACTATTGTCCATTGTTGGCTATTGGTATCCGCTTGTATCTATCGTGGCTGCGGCACTGGCTATTATCGGCAGGGAATCGATTTCCTTATTGCTACGACTGAAGGATGATAGTTTACCGTTTTATTTTTCGAAAAAGAATAATGGTTTGATGATTATTGGGATCATTCCAGAATCACCTGCTGATAAGCTCGGGCTTCAGGTTGGGGAGCTTGTTTCGAAAGTAAATGGCGTCGCCGTTCGTGATGAACAAGTCCTTTATGAAGCTCTACAAAAAAATCGAGCTCATTGTAAGCTCGATATTCTCGATACAAATGGAGAGGTTCGCTTCGTTCAACGTGCGTTATATGAAGGTGATCATCATGAACTTGGTATTCTATTCGTTCAAGATGAGCGGAAGTATGATGAAAGAATAGGTTGATGTAATTATAGTTGCCTGCTGACACAAACCTCTGTGTGAAGCAGGTTTTTTTTATAGCAGAATTCACCGCAAATCCCTCGGAAATCATTCAGAATCATGTTGAAAAATCCTTCATTTCCACGGAATATTTTGGACTCACCATGCAAATCATAAAATGGAAATTTTTTATGAAAGGTGGTTCAGCCAGTGTGGTTAGCGTTTTATCATCCTATTAGTTTAAGTTTCGAGGGAGCATCTTCGATCATATTTTATTTCATGGTTTACTCATTGTTCGGCTGGCTTTTAGAGAATTGCTACAGCAAATTTACAGGCCGTGAATTTTTTAAACCGAATTTTTTCCTTGGACCGTTTAAGCCAATGTACGGCTTTGCCCCTCTTTTATTGGTTTATTTCATTCGTCCAGAAACAAATTTGACGGTTGTCATCCTTCTTTGCTTTTTCATTCCAACCATTGTTGAATATGTAAGCGGAGTGTTACTACAAAGATTTTTTCAGCGACAATGGTGGGATTACTCCGATATGCCCCTGCAGCTGAACGGGCATATTTGTTTACCGTTCTCGCTTTGCTGGATTTTCCTATCGCTAATCTGTTTAAAGTGGATCCATCCTGTCATCGTGTCTTTGTACGGATCCATTGAGTTTGTTTGGGCTTGGGTTTGGCCAGCTACATTCTTATATTTTATTGCTGAATTGGCTTTAGCAATTCGAAGACATTCCACTCAAGGGTTTACCACTGATACCATCCAATAGCTGTTCAAACGGATGCCAACCATATGGCATCCGTTTTGACTTAAAAAAATCAAAAATATAACTTTATCATTTGGGAATGATAATACAGAAGTAAAGAGAGTAACAGGAGTGGTTTCTATCTACAAGAAACAGGAACGGGTATTAGTTTGGCTTAGCTTTATTGTTGCTTGCATTATAGGGCTTTCGTTTATTGGTAGGCTATTTTCAGGATAAAGAGGTGTGCGGGAATTGGGAAATGAAGAAGCAGTCTTTTATAGCCGAGTCCTAACAGAATTAACCTTATCCTTCCACATTATTTACGCGACCATAGGTGTGGGAATCCCTCTGATGATCATGATTGCCCAATGGGTGGGAATCAAGAAACAGGATGAACATTACATACTGTTGGCAAGACGCTGGACACGTGGATTTGTAATCACCGTTGCGGTCGGTGTGGTGACAGGCACCGCTATTGGCCTGCAGCTATCCTTGTTATGGCCGAAATTTATGGAACTGGCGGGAAATGTGATCGCCCTCCCTTTGTTTATGGAGACATTTGCATTTTTCTTTGAAGCCATTTTTCTAGGGATCTATCTTTACACGTGGGACAGGTTTGAGAATCAAAAAAAACATTTGCTTTTGCTGATTCCGGTTGCGATTGGTGCCTCATTTTCAGCTGTTTTTATCACGATCGTCAATGCTTTTATGAATGCGCCTCAGGGTTTTGATCTTGTCAATGGACAGCTTGTTAATGTGAGTCCGCTCATTGCGATGTTTAATCCAGCAATGCCAACAAAGGTTGCCCACGTTGTGGTAACTGCTTATATGACATCCGCATTTGTGCTCGGTTCTATTGCTGCCTTTCGGTTAATGAAAGGGGCAGATCATGTTTATCATAAAAAGTCTTTATATTTAATGATGAAGCTTGGTTTCGTTTTCTCAATCTCCTCGGCGATTATCGGTGATTTCTCTGGAAAGTACTTAGCTGAGTATCAGCCGGAAAAACTGGCTGCAGCTGAGTGGCACTTTGAAACAGAGGAAGGAGCACCGCTTATCCTGTACGGCGTCTTAGAGAACAATGAGGTAAAATATGCGCTGAAAATTCCGTTTGCATTAAGTATTTTGGCGCATAGTAATCCCAGTTCTGAAGTTACTGGACTTAATGAATTTCCAAAGGATGAAGTGCCGCCATTATATATACACTATCTGTTTGATACCATGGTTACGATTGGCATGTGGTTGACCTTTTTATCGTTAATATATTTACTAGGTATCTGGAAAAAATGGCGCTTCATTTCTTCTCAATGGTTTCGCTGGCTGCTTGTTCTCGGCGGTCCACTTTCAATTGTTGCGATTGAAGCAGGCTGGTGGCTTGATGAAGTAGGGCGGCAACCTTGGATATTACGAGGAATCATGAAGACAAAGGATGCAGCGACAACTAGCGGTCAGGTAGATGTTATGCTGTTATTATTTGCAGGTTTATATTTAGTTTTAGGCGCAGCAAGTATTGTCGTGCTGTCAAGAATGTTTCGAAAGAATACCGTGGAACAGGAATTAACCGACCGCGCCTTAGAGAAAGCGGGTGACATGAAATGAACCTTGAAATCATTGGTATCTCTGTTTTATGGTTGTTTCTTTTCGGTTATGTGATTATCGGCTCGATAGATTTCGGTGCTGGGTTTTTTAATGCTTATAGTATCGTAACCAACCGGCAGCATATTTTAACGAAAATTATCCAGCGATATTTGTCACCTGTTTGGGAAGTCACTAATGTGTTTTTAGTATTTTTCTTTGTTGGCATCGTCGGTTTCTTCCCGAAAACCGCTTTTTATTATGGAACAGTGCTTCTAGTTCCAGCGAGCATTGCAATTATTCTTCTGGCGATTCGCGGATCGTACTATGCCTTTACTACCTATGGGGGACTGAAGCATAAAAGATATGCTGTTCTTTACGGACTTTCAGGGTTACTGATTCCTGCTTCGTTATCCATCGTCTTGACGATTTCCGAGGGCGGCTTTGTGTCAATGGAAAATAATGCGCCAGTCATCAATTATTGGACATTGTTTACGAGTCCGTTAAGCTGGAGTATTGTGGTGCTCAGCTTGTCCGCAGTGTTATATATATCAGCGGTATTTTTAACTTGGTATGCAAATTATGCCAAGGATGTGGAGGCAACGGATTTAATGAGGAAGTACGCGCTGATCTGGGCTGCACCAACCATCATCACCGCCACCGGAATTATTGTCGAATTGGCAAATCATAATCCCGAACATTACGAAAGATTGCTTGATCTATGGTGGTTATTTTTAATGTCTGCATTGTTATTTGCAGGAACGGTGTACTTTATTTGCCGGAGAAGGAGCTACGGGACAGCTGTGTGGCTGATGATTGGCCAGTTTTTACTTGCGTTTTTTGCTTATGGATTCTCTCATTATCCTTATTTACTGTATCCGCTTTTGACAATATATGATGGTTTTACGAATGAAGCGATGGCAACTTCTCTAGTTATCGTCTTTATTGCCGGGCTTGGCTTGCTTCTGCCATCGTTGTATCTTTTGTTAAAACTGTTTTTATTTAATAAAGAATATGTTCGTGGGAAACGAGATGGTCATGTGTAAGGAGAGTGGACAGACAAGATGGATGAGTTTTTTATTTTTTATGCCCCGCTTCTATTCGTATTTCTTTCAATAGTAGCTGCATTTTGGATAGCTGTGAAGGACGATGCCATTAAATGAGATAGAGCCGAGGTCAGTCTCAGCTCTGTTTCTCTATTTTTGTTTTTAAGGTTTCGAAAAACATATGGGGTTCATCTGGGCGAAGGTGAACCTTTGTTACTTTCTTCTTAAATCCGTACATCATCTTTGTTTCCTGTGGCGAGTACAACTCAATTTCAATAGCAGGTTTTTCTCTCATAAAGTCGGGCATACATGCGTCAAAAACAATTTTTTCCTCTTCTTTAGAAATCTTTTCAGGACCTTCATAATAGTGAATGCTTTTAATCTCCTCAATCGGAACGATCAGTTGCTTCATAATCCCGACTTGTAAATATAAATGTTGATTCGTAATGATAAATGGTGTTAAACGTATCGCTTGAATTTCTGCTAAAAAGATGAGTAATGTATACAGATTTAACACGAGTGCAATAATGGCCACGATTTCATTCCAAGAATGAAGCAAAAAGTGAAAACCAACCGACTCTAGGATAAGAGCGTGTATTAACATTACATAAACCGCAATGGCACTCGTTTTTTTATGAGAGGTGAAGACTAGTCCGGATTGTAAAGGTTTTTTTCTCCAAGAAAATAGACTGTAATAAAACATTGTTATTTCAGAAGAGATGATTTCGAGAAAACGGTTTGGCTTCAAATAACGAGTGAAAGCTTGTTCTAATCGATAAGGAAATGTGGAGAATTCAACCGAATTTGATTGATAAAATTTAATGATAGCCGGCATTTTCGTCATCAGTTTAAAGACAATATAGGACTCTAATAAAAATAGTGCACCCTCACCGGCAAATAAGATGTATTTCACAAATGAATAAGAAGCAAGATAGCCTTGAGGGATAATGAGCCAAGCTGTACCATATCCTGCTAGCAAGACAAGCAATAAATATTTTAATGAATACCGCTTGCGGATAATAAAAAAGTAGGTGATTAACGGCACAACGATAAGAAAATCTACTAGTGAGCCCAGAGCGACCTCTTTCGAAAGGGGCTGCATCATGTTTAACTGATAAAGGAGTATGTTCGAACCAACTACTAAGGTAAGCAGGCTAATAAACCACATCCACCTCGTTTTTGATAGAGCCACCATAAAAATCCCCCCTTTAATACTATGTATCTAGTAATATTTTATCATTGAAAGTAAGATTTATCCAATTTCCGGCAGGTAATTGAGCCTTTTTGTAAAAAATTCCTTTCAAATTCATTGACATTCAAATGTCCATTTGAATATTATATAATCAAACGAATATTTGAATGAGAAAAGAAGGTGAATATATGAAAGAGCGAGATGTATGCGAGGTTTCATGTGTCGATGATGAAAAAACGATGCGATTACAGCCTCTTGTTGAAAATGAAAACATAATAGGTGTAACAAAGCTTTTTAAAGCTTTATCGGATGAAACACGAATGAAAATTGCCTATGCGTTGACGCTGGAGGAGGAACTTTGTGTTTGTGATGTTGCCCATATTGTTGGAGCAACAACAGCAACAGCTTCCCATCACTTGCGCCATTTAAAAAGCTTAGGCCTTGCAAAATACCGAAAAGAGGGGAAGCTAGCATATTATTCCCTTGATGACGATCATGTTAAGCAACTGATTCACATCGCCTTTGAGCATCAGGAAGAGGTGGCAGGCCGTGGGTGATTCAATGGAAAAACAAGTTTACCGCGTTCAAGGCTTTTCCTGAGCTGGTTGTGCCGCAAAGTTCGAAAAGAACGTAAAACACCTGGATGGTGTTGTCGATGCAAGTGTCAATTTTGGAGCTTCGAAGCTCACAGTCTATGGAAATGCTACACTTAAAGACTTGCATGTGGCGGGGGATTTTGAAAAACTAACCATCTACCCTGAAAAACAAAAGCAGCCAGTCTTGGAAAAAGAGCCATTCTGGAAGAGTTATGGAATGCTTGGATTATCATTATTGCTGTTGACTGCAGGTTATATTTTTGAAAAAAATCTCTTGTTTGCAGTATCGATTTTAGCCGGAGGATTTCCACTTTTTAAAACAGGCCTGAAAAACCTGTTCCGACTTGATTTTGATATGAAAACACTGATGACAATCGCCATTATTGGTGCAGCAATCATCGGGGAGTGGCAGGAAGGTGCGATAGTGGTTATCCTGTTCGCAATTAGCGAGGTGCTTGAGGGCTATTCGATGGATAAAGCACGGGCATCGATCCGCTCACTTATGGAGCTGACACCAGCAGAAGCGCTAGTAATCAGGAACGGTAAAGAACTAGTTTTGAAAGCTGAGGATATTGAAATTGGCGATATGATGCTAGTAAAGCCGGGGCAAAGAATTGCGATGGATGGAGTGGTTGTTGAAGGGACCAGCTTCGTCAATCAAGCTGCGATAACCGGTGAATCGGTTCCGATGGAAAAACACCTGGATGATGAAGTGTTCGCTGGGACCTTAAATGAAGAAGGCTACCTAAAGGTTAAGGTCACCAAGACTCACGATGATACAACAATTGCTAAAATCATTCATTTGGTTGAGGAGGCGCAAGGCGAAAGAGCGCCGTCGCAGCGATTTGTTGACCAATTTGCCAAGTATTACACACCAGTGATTATCGCGATTGCCGTTTTGGTCGCGGTAGTGCCGCCATTATTTTTGGGTTCGGAGTGGAGTGAATGGATTTATCAAGGGCTTGCCGTACTAGTGGTCGGTTGTCCATGTGCCCTCGTTATCTCAACTCCTGTTTCAATCGTAACAGCCATTGGCAATGCAGCTCGTAATGGCGTGCTGGTCAAAGGCGGGAGCTATTTAGAAGAGGCCGGTGCGCTAAAGGCGATTGCTTTCGATAAAACCGGCACGCTGACAAAAGGGACTCCCATTGTGACCGATTTTGTCAATTTCAGTGAAGATGAGAATCTGTTTACTAAGATTGCTGCACTTGAAAGCAAATCGCAACATCCACTTGCGTCGGCTATTGTAAAACAAGCAAAGGAATATCAAGACATTGTTGTCGAGCAGTTTACTTCCATTACCGGAAAAGGGCTCCAAGGACATATAAATGGTATTTTATATCGAGTTGGGAATCATAAGCTTTTTGAATCGATTCCAACTGAAATCCGAACTCAAATCAGTACTTTGCAAAATCAAGGGAAAACGGTGATGATCGCCGGGGCAAAGGAAGAAATCATCGCTCTTATTGCGGTTGCCGATGAGGTTCGTGAAAGCAGCAGCCGTATTATCAAGCGCCTGCATCAACTGGGAATCGAACAGACGATTTTATTGACCGGGGATAACCAAGCAACAGCCGCAGCCATTGGCGGGCAGGTTGGAGTGAAGAGAATGGAGGCAGAGCTGTTGCCTGAGGATAAATTGGCTTTTATCAAAGACCTCAAGCAGCAATTCGGAAGGGTAGCGATGGTGGGTGATGGAGTCAATGATGCCCCCGCCCTTGCATCCGCAACTGTTGGTATCGCAATGGGGGGAGTCGGAACCGACACCGCATTGGAAACCGCAGACATTGCCCTAATGAATGACGATCTCACAAAGCTTCCATTTACGATTAAGTTAAGTAGGAAAACCCTGCAAATAATCAAACAAAATATTGCCTTATCCATTGGGGTGAAGCTGTTAGCTCTTGTATTAGTTGTCCCAGGATGGCTGACGCTGTGGATTGCCATTTTTGCTGATATGGGTGTGACTTTACTGGTAACTTTAAATGGATTAAGACTATTAAGGGTGAAGGACCATGAATAATCAGTGGAATCAATTTATTTACCGCATATGGTCACCGGTTTATGATTATTTTTTTAATAAAGGGCCATTTCTAAAGGCAAGAAAACAAGTATTCTCCTCAGTGCCTTTTCATCATGGAGATAAGGTATTGTTTGTTGGAGTGGGAACGGGTGCAGATTTAGAGATCATTCCTACTCATAAAATGGAAATAACAGCTATTGATTATTCTGAGGAAATGCTCTCACAGGCAAAAAAGAAGTTTCCTTCTTCACAAATCTGTTTTCAACAAATGGATGCTGAAAATTTACAATTTCCGGATAGCTCCTTTGATTATGTTATTGCAAGTCTCATTCTTTCAGTTGTACCCAACAGTGAAAAAGCGTTTGCCGAAATGGCTCGTGTAACCCAATCAAACGGTCAAATGATCATTTTTGATAAGTTTGCCCAAAAGCCATCTTTTATGAAAACGGCAATTCGCCCATTGATTCGCCTACTTGGTACGGATATTGGTGTTTCTTTTGAAAAAATGTTTCAAAAACATGCTTCGCATCTCACTGTAATAGAGGATCAGGATGTGTTGTTTCGAGGAATGTATCGCAAGATAAAGATAAGAAAAAACTAATTTGAAATCCGTTGGGAGAGGATTTATATGGGTCACCATCATCATCATGGACACTCACATGGTCATGGCCATTCTCATGGTCATTCCCATACAAGTAATAAAAAAGCGTTATTAAGTTCGTTTATTTTGATTGCTGCCTTTATGGTGGTTGAAGTAGTAGGTGGAATATTAACGAATAGTTTAGCGTTATTATCAGATGCCGGTCATATGTTAAGTGATGCCGCTGCACTAGGTTTAAGTTTTTTTGCCATCAAGCTAGGTGAAAAACAGGTTTCCCAGGAAAAAACTTATGGTTATAAGCGCTTTGAAATTATCGCTGCTGCGCTAAATGGTTTAACACTCGTGATCATCTCGCTTTACATCTTTTATGAAGCATTCCAACGCTTTTTCGCACCTCCTGAAGTACAAAGTTCAGGGATGCTAATGATTTCGGTAACTGGTTTAGTGGTGAACATTATTGCAGCCTGGATTTTAATGAGTGGAGATAAGGATGAAAATCTCAACGTCCGCAGTGCCTTCTTACATGTACTAGGAGATATGCTAGGATCAGTGGGAGCGATAGTTGCGGCTCTACTAATCATGTTTTTCGGCTGGACAATCGCGGATCCGATTGCCAGTGTGATTGTCGCTGTGTTGATATTAATCAGCGGCTATCGTGTCACAAAGGATTCCTTTCATATCTTAATGGAAGGTGCGCCTACACAAATCGATATAGAGCAAGTGAAAACAGCCTTGAGCAAAATTCCTTTCGTGAAAGAAGTCCATGATTTACACATCTGGACCATCACTTCCGGCTATCCAGTATTAAGCTGTCACATTACCATTTTTGATGAGGGAGTCCATGATGAAATTTTGGCACAATCTCAAAAGATTTTACATGATGACTTCCATATCGAACACAGCACTATCCAAGTTGAAAAAGCAGCAATCGGCTGCCCAAGCCCGCATGGGAATTGTAACTAAACAGTATTCTATTGCAATGAATAATTTGTGAAATCAATCTTACTTAATAAAAAAAGGCAACTAACCTTAATATTCAAAGGTGTTGCCTTTTTTCACCCTTTACAATAAATTAACATTCCAGACACAAAAAAGTACATCCCTTTCCCTTATTCCTACACAATATGTAGTGGAGATTATGAACACTAGAGTCGTACTGAGGTATGTGCCATTTCATTAGTATTTAAGTGAAAGTTAACGAAACGCTGTTGTTTGTAGGATATCTACGACAACCTTATTTTACATCTTAGTATTTCAAAATCAGCAACAAATTTGTGGTCATTCGAACTAAGTTTACTAGATTTCAATGAGCTGGTAGAAGGTATCTCATTTTCAATTTGTGGTTTGTAGGTTTCTACCCACCTGCGAACCGTGTTAACACTTAAGTCGAACTTTCGAGCAGTTGCTGAAAAATTTTTAATATCCAAGGCATATCTGGCTACGGACAATTTAAATGTGTCTGAGTATGTTTTTCTTATTGTACTGGCCACTTATGTACTCCCCCCTATAGTGTAGGATTGTATATGAAAGTTATATTTTGAGGTAATTATGCATAATGGTTACTCATGATGATCTATTTGCAGCTTTTTCTTTTAGCCTTTCATTTTCCATGAACATTCGACCAATATGTTGTTGAGAGCTTAACAATTCTTTTTGTAGTTGTTTATTATCATTTGTTAGCTGTTCAATTTCGTTTTGCAACTTAATCACAAGATTGTTAAGTTGCTGTACTGATTCTGCAGAAAAACTCGAATCTTCAGACTGCCTATTCTCATTTATTATTTCATCAGATTTGATTTCAGCTGTAAAAAAGATATTTTTTTCCTCAAAATCCCTTTTCCATTTTCTAACTGTATTTACATGTACACCATTATTTCTGGCTGCTTCAGAAATATTATTATGAATTTGTGCCTCTCGTACTACTGCCTCTTTAAATTCATCTGAATAGTGGTTAGATAGTGTTGTAGCCATAATATAAACCCTCCACAGTGTATTGTATGTATAGTATTTTATACTAGTGTTCTGGTGATGTAAATATTTATTAAAAACAATTTTAGGAATAAAACTTCAAGCGGGAAGCTTAACTGTATAATAATTATCCATCAATTGAACTTATCGTGGGTTGTATTAGGTAATTTTACCCGCGAATCGCATCCTCAATAATTGCTTAAGGTAGACAAGGTACTATGATTATTATGTTGAAATTAACATTTATGTGTTCACTTTTACCTCGAGTGTTATAGTATACACTGTACAAGTGGGGTACTTTGTGAAAATTTGAAAGCAGAGTTAAGTAAAATGTCCATTTTCTATTTAAAAAGTTGTTCATCAATTTTTTTCATCCTTTTTGGGTAAAACTCTTCTATGATTGGTTTTTCCAAAACATGGTGGGAATTTTCAAAGAATACGAATGAGGAAAAGGTGAATGAGGTTGTCACAAAAGCTGCAGGAATTGATGAATAATGCCGAGTTAATCCAGAAATCCTTTACGGAACCAACGAGCGTAGTGATTACGGATACGAATCAATATTTACTCCAATTGCCAGCTGAATTTGATACAGTTCGAATTCCAGCAGGAACCCCCTTAAAGGAAATTAGTTCGCCACTTATTGAAGATGCGTTGAAAACGGGGGAAGTCCAGAGGATGGAAGCGAGTGCGGAACGATTTGGTAGGGCATTTATGATAACAATTAATCCAATTATCGATCAAAAGAAAGTGGTCGGTTTATTCATAACAACTACAACAACTGAAAAAATTGATGTATTAAGGAGATTATCATCTGAATTAGCTGCAACCGCGGGACAGATGATGACAACGACAGAACAAGCAGCCAGTGTATCCAAAATGATTGAGGGAAACATTCAGAAGATCTCTCATGATTCACAGAAGATGATGAAAACAGTGGAAGACGCTTATGAAGTAATCAAATCGATTCAAGATATTGCTAATCAATCCAATATACTTGGATTAAATGCTTCGATTGAAGCTGCAAGAGCAGGAGATCATGGCAAAGGTTTTGCCGTAGTGGCAAATGAGATTAGGAGAATGGCGGATCAAAGCAGGGATTCTGCGGTTCATACCATCAAGTTCCTAGAAACCGTAAGTGAATCGATGAAACATAATAACCAATCGATTCAAGATATAGCATCCATGATGGGGGAACATTCGATTAGTATTCAAGAATTAAACAACTCATACCATATCATTACGTCAGCGGCAGAAAAGTTAATGGAAACTGCTAACAATGATTGAATAAAAATAGGAACAATCCTACGGGTTAGGATTGTTCCTATTTTTTATTCGTAGCGTAAAGCATCAATCGGACTAAGTTTCGATGCTTTGTTTGCAGGGAGGATACCGAAAATAATCCCAATAAAGGCTGAAAAACTAACCCCAATTAATATGATTAATGGACTCATTGACGCAGAAATCGGGGAAAGTTTAGAAACTAGGATCGTTCCAATGGAAGCTAATCCAATTCCAATCAGTCCTCCTAAGGACGTAAGAGTGACAGATTCAATCAGGAACTGCAGAAGAATTTTTCTCCTCGTAGCGCCTATGGCTTTCCGCAGGCCGATTTCTCTTGTCCGCTCTGTTACTGAGACAAGCATGATATTCATAACTCCAATCCCGCCAACTAACAGGGAAATACCGGCGATACTGCCAATGAGTAATGTCAGAAGGGAGATCATCGTGTTTAATTCTTTCTCATAATCAGCAAAGTCATTGGTGGCATACCTGCCGTCCTCCAATTCCTTTTTTTCTGTCAGGGCTTCAGCTGCGAGCCTGCCTGTCTCGGAAACATTTTCAGGATCACTGGCAATCACCTGCAGCATTTCAATTTCTCTATTGCCAAACATCATCGAAATAACGGATCTTGGCATCATCATTTCGCCATTTTCCTTATCGCGAAATTGCTCAGGAATAGGTGAAACATAAACACCAATGATTTTAAAGGGATTCCCATTTAAATCTATAATTTCTCCAATTGGATTTTCTGATTCCTCAAAGTATTTCTTTCTTGCATTAGTGTCAATGAGGATGACTCGATTAAGTCCATCATTGTCGGCTGCATAGAAAGCACGACCCTCGTTGATCATTATATCTTTAGCAGAAAAATATTCTGGGCCGACACCAGTTATCTGCATTTCACCTTGAACATCATTTCGAAGCAAGGAGCCCCAGCCTTGATTTGTGGCCACGACTGCCTTTACACCAGGAACAGCTTGAAGAGTCTGGATATCCTCCGTCGTTAGTTCGGGCTCTTGCCAAAAGGTTTCCGTCTCACCTTCGGGTGGGATGTATTCATAATAAAGATCAATCGCATTCTTATCAGTAGCAAATAATTCATCGGTCATCTGCTTCTTCGTACCCTGACCGATTGCGACAATAATTATAACTGCGGCAACCCCAATAATAATCCCAAGCATGGTTAAGATAGACCGAATCTTATGATTTAATACAGAAGATAGGGCGATTTTAAAGCTCTCCCAAATATTCATGCTGTCACCCTCCGGTCTTCGGTGATCATCCCATCTTTTATCGTAATAATCCGATTTGCATAGGCAGCGATTTCCTCTTCGTGAGTGACAATAATAACCGTCTTTCCTTCTTCGTTCAGCTGAGTAAATAGCTTCATAATTTGTGCACTTGTTTTGGAATCAAGTGCACCGGTCGGCTCATCGGCCAAAAGAATCGTGGGATTGTTGACCATAGCTCTAGCGATCGCAACCCGCTGCTTTTGTCCTCCAGATAATTGATTAGGTAAATGCTTCATCCGGTCCTCTAAGCCAACTTTTATCAGCATTTCCTTTGCTCTTGCCATTCTTTCTCGTTTGGAAACACCCGCATAAATAAGCGGCGAGGCGACATTTTTCAAGGCGTTATCTCTAGGAAACATGAAGAATTGTTGAAAAACAAAGCCAATATGCTCATTTCTTAAGCGAGCAAGCACATTTTCTTTTGCCGAGCTGATTACTTCTCCATTTAATTCAAACGTACCGGATGTCGGATAATCTAAAAAGCCAATAATATTCATTAAGGTAGATTTACCAGAACCGGAAGGCCCCATTATGGCAACAAATTCACCCGCTTCAATAGTTAAATCAATGCCATGCAGAACAGGGACCTCAAGGGAATCCTTCCCATAAACTTTCGTGATGTTATTTAACTTCATCAAATGAGGTCACTTCCATTCCATCGTGCATTTCTTCATTTGGAGTAAGGACGACAAGCTCACCTTCGTTTACCCCTTCCGTCACTTCAATGAATTCATCATTCATGGCGCCGGTTTTGACTTCGCGTCTTTCTAGTTTATTATCCACTAGAATATAAACGGTCTTTATACCACCTTCGTCAAGAAGTGCTGGATGTGGGATAACAAGCCGTTTTTCGCTACCACCTGCTTTAATTTCTAAAGAAACATGGAATCCTTGGCGCAACTCTGAAGTATCATCGGTAATCGCGACTTTAAAAGGATACATCGTTACATTTCCTCCGCCAGCACCGCCAGCGAATTCCTCACCACCGCCGCCTTCTTCATTTGGAAATTGGGAGACCGATTCGACGGATCCATTCCATTCACGATCTTTAAACACCTTCGGACGAATAATAACAGGCTGCCCCGGTTGAATTTTTACAGCATCGAATTCACTCATCGTTCCAATTACTTTATATGGTTGACTAGAAATAATATGAATGACTGGTTCTGTAGAGCCTGTCTCTGTTTTTGCGACGTTTGGATTCACCTTTACAATGATTCCATCCATTTTGCTGACGACAGTCATTTCCTTTTTCTTCGCTGTAAGCTCTTTAATTTGATCTTCAGCGGAAGCAATTTCTGATTTTGTACTCTCATACTGCATCTCTAGCTGGACCTTTTCATTGGAAAGCTGATTCACTTCCTCTTGTGTAACAGGTGCATTTTCCGTATTTTCCGTATCCGCAGGCTGGGTCTGTAGATTCTTTTTCTTTTCAGCAATACGATTTGTGATATCCGTAATTTGGCTTTGTTCTGTTTTTCCTCTATTTTGAAGTAAATCTTTTTGTCGTACGGCTCTAGTAAGCTCACTATCAATTTTCGCTGAGTCATAAATAAGCAGTGCATCTCCGGCTTTAACGGCCTGATTTTCCGTTATCTTAACTTCCTTAATTTCTCCCTTATCTGGTTCTAAAAAAATCTTTTGCTCACTTTCCGGAACAATTTTTCCGGTAACAAGAATGGATTGAACCAATTCTTGCTGACTTGCCTTTTGGACTGTAATTCCCATAACTTCTGGTTCAGCGCCAGCCTTATTTGTTTCTGTCTTTGTCATAAAATAGGTAACTGTTCCTGCGATTACAAGTAAACCAACGATAGATGCAACCCAAATCCATAACTTTTTCTTCACGATAAACCCCCGTATAGTAAATTATCTTTCTCTTAATTTACTATAACGTTTCTTGGTAAAAATTCAATATTTTAGTATATTTTGTAAAAGTTATTCTGGGTAACTTTCTTCCTTTACTGATATATTGAATATCCTTTTAGTGTTATTGAAAAGATATAACGATAGGATTGTAAAACTAAAAGGATTCTAATGATAAGGAGTTGCTAATGTGGAGAATAATTTGAAGGTTTTAATTTGTGACGATTCCCTATTAATACGAAAAAAGTTAAGAGAGACATTGGAAAAATGTGATTGTAAAGAAATCTTTGAAGCTGAAAATGGGATTGCAGCTGTAGCGGTAGCGAAGGAGAGTAAACCCGATTTAGTATTTATGGATATTATTATGCCAGATAAAGATGGAATTGAAGCATTGATAGAGATTAAGGAAATCAATCCGAATGCAAAAGTTGTCATGGCTTCATCTGTAGGAACAAAGGAGCATCTGAAAAAGGCCCTGGAAAATGGAGCTTATGATTTTATTCAAAAACCATTATCCCCTGAAGCGATTACTCATCTAATCGAAAAAGTTTTACGGGAGGGGAATTAAATGTTTAGTCAATACTTCGGCCATTATTTATTAAATCGAGAATTGATTACACGAGAACAGCTTGCGGATGTACTTGCTTTTCAGCAATCGGTTCATGTGAGGTTCGGGGTTTTAGCTATCGATGAAGGGTTATTGACCCCACAACAAGTTGAAGAAGTTCATGAGAAGCAAAAACAGGTGGACAAACGCTTTGGAGAAATTGCGGTAGAACTCGGTTATTTAACCGAAGAACAGGTAGATTCACTTGTTTCTACTCAAAAGCAAGCTCACTTATATTTAGCTCAAGCACTTGTTGACCGTGGCTATATGACGATTGAACAATTTGGAACTGCTTTAAATGACTATAAAAAAGAGAATAGTCTTTCGGATGAGCAATTTGATGCTATTAAGAACGGAAGTATGGAATCATTCGTTGAAAGTATTCTTAATGGAAGGGATTCTGAGGAAAAAACAGTTTACGGAAATTATCTATCCCTTTTTGTGAAAAATATGATTCGGTTTATCGATGGCCAGGTTTATTTAGAGGTGGCTGGGCAAGGGGGTAATCAACAAGAAAAAAAGTGGTTAGTCCAACAGGAAATTACTGGTGAATCCCCACTTTTCACAGCAATAGCCGCGGATGAAGAAGTATTTTTGCATATTGCATCCAAATTTGCAGAAGAAGAACTAACGGAAGTGAATGAACTTGCTAAAGCAGCGGTTAGTGAATTTTTAAATCTACAAAATGGCATTTATTTAGTGAATATGTCTAATTTAGGGATAGAGTTAAATATGAAGCCTCAAAAAGTAATGGATAATGCAACGATTTCAGGAGAGTCCTTGCTCGTCATAGTAAATACGACTAAAGGTGCTTTCCAATTAATTCTCTCGGATCAACCTGAAAACATTTCGATCTAGCTGTAAATAGACTTCTCAATGGGGAAGTCTATTTTATTTGAAAATCAAATATCAAGAGCTCCTTACATTTAAGGAGCTCTCATTTATTTATACTTATTATATAACTTTCACGTTTATTGGATAGAGATACGGCTCTTTAGGTTCATCAACGATTTTCCAATTGGTTATTTTTATGATAGGAAGCTCCATGCCGTTATAGGAACCAATATCCAATACACCTGTTGCTTCCATCCATGTATTTTCTTTAAGTGATGAGGCTTCTGGTAATTCTGATATAAACCCGATAATGCTAGCGTCAGCTACACAGTGGGTAATCAAAAATCTAGAAAGAACAAGCTGGTTTTCTTCAAGCCCGTCCTCTTTATAGACAAATCCTGTTAATTTGATTTCTCTTCCTTTGTATTTATTAATATCCGTATGAATTTGGTCATAGTAAGTAGAGAAAATATCATCATTCATCTTAACTGTAGTATTTTGTTCTAATTGCTGTATCAATTGATCATATTCTTCTTGTGTATACAGCTTTTGCTCTTTGATGTCCGTGGGGGGTTCAAGATTTTCAGTTTTGGGGGTATCCTCCTGATTGTTTGGATCCACCTGTCCCTCTTGTTTTTTCTCAATCTTCTTATTCGTTAAAACGGCTATACCGCCTTTTTTATCTGCAATGGAGGCGTCGAGCACCTTTGCAGGAAGCAAAAATCCAGTCACCAATGGAAAAACGATAATCAGATAGGAAATTAATTTTTTTGTATTAAAAGGCGAATCTCCGTGATCGTGGCTGCAGCTATGACCGTGACCTTCGTGCTGACAATGGTGATGATGACTATGCTTATGAACCGACCATATTCTTGTTATCTGGATAAAAAACAAAATGATGAATAAAATGGAAGCGGACTGACTTAACCCTTCATATTTTGGATTGATAAATTTTGTGATTTCCCCAGTATAATGCAGTTTGAAGAGTAGAGCTGAAAAAGCGAGTAAAATAAATGCTCTAAAAGCCTGCTGAAAATGAAACGTCACATTTTTCCCCCCTTATATAAAGCTCTGGACAAGCATAATTGTAATGAAGACGATAGAAGTAATGAATACAAGCACAGCCACGACGAACCTTGCTCGGAATACACTCAGCATCATAAGGGTATTTTTTAAATCCATCATTGGACCGAAAATTAAAAATCCTAAAATCGCTGAAGTTGGGAAAATACTGCTGAAGGAAGCTCCGATAAATGCATCTGCTTCAGAACAAAGTGAAAGGACATAGGCCAAGCCCATCATCACAGCTAACGAAGATACCGTTCCGTTCCCTGCTTCCAAGAAAGCTTTTGCTGGCATATAGGTTTGTACAAAAGCGGCTAAGAATGCACCAATAACCAGGTACTTCCCCATATCAAAAAACTCATCAATCGAATGCGTTAACATCGCCCAAAATTTTTTCATAAAAGCTTCTTTTTTAGAATGTGTATGAGATGAAACAGGAACCATGGAAGATTTTAATTGATTTCCTTTAAAAATCAAGCTGACAACAAAAGCGACCATTATGGCAATAACAAAGCCTAATCCCATTCGTAATCCCGCAATCTTAAAATCATTCCCAAAAGCCATATACGTAGAAGCAATAACTATCGGATTAATGAGGGGTCCTGTTAACATAAAGCCGATGGCAGCATGGATAGGAACGCCTTTTCCGATAAGGCGACGGACGATGGGAACAATTCCGCATTCACAAGCAGGAAAAAGGGCTCCAATTACACAGCTCATGATAATCGCCAAAAACTTATTCTGTGGAATCCAACGTTGAATATGTTCTTCCGTCACAAAAATTTGGATAACTCCCGCAATAAGAACGCCTATCAAAACGAAAGGAAGGGCCTCTATTAAAATACTTAGAAAAATGGTATTGAGATTTAACAATGACGGAGGTATATCGAATGAAAGCTTAAAGCTCGAACTGAAAGAGAGCATTAGAAGGGCTAAGCCAAATATGATAATTCCTGTAATGTCGACAATATTATTGCGAACAATGCGATACATGGTTTCCTCCTAAAAATAGATTTTATCCTTAAAATATATAGGTGCTTTTACTAGAGTATGATTAAAGATTTAAAATAATCCTATTATGTAGTACAATCCCTGCCACGAAAAATGGTAGGGATTGTATAGTCTATAAGATGTTACTCATTTAAAGCAGTCTTAATCGTTTCTAAATTCCTGCGCATAATGCTGAAGTAATCATCTTTTTGTTTAATATTTTCTTCTGTTACCGCTTCTAGATTATGAAGAGTAAGTGACTCTGCTCCTAATTCTTCTTGAATGATTTTCGCTACTTTTGGTGTAACATTTTGCTCGAAAATCAAATAATGAATATTATGTTCTGCAGACTCTTCAATAATCGTTTGCAGTTCTTTCTGGGTGGGTTCTTGTGTCGGTGATAAACCAGCAATCGAAATTTGCTCGATATCATAACGTTTCTCCCAATAACCATAAGCAGAGTGGGAAACTAATAAACTCTTTGTTTTTGAGTTTTCTATCGTCGTTTTAAATTCTTGATCAAGCTTTTCAAGCTCGCTCTTAAGCTGATTAAAATTGGCTTCAAACTCAGCTGCCTGTTCCGGCATTAACTTACTTAAAGAGTTTTTAATATTATTCGCAAGGTCAATCGAAAGTACTGGATCTAACCATACATGTGGGTCTAGGTCACCATGTGCATGTTCTCCCTCTTCGTGGTGTTCCCCTTCGTGTTCTTCAGAGTGTTCACCCATTTCCTCACTGTGTTCAGTTTCAGAATGACCTTCTTCGCCTTCATGATGATGTTCTTCTGTTGATTCTATTAACTGGATTCCTTCCGCAGCTTTTAAAACTTGTACGTCCTCTTTTTTCAAAGCTTCAGATGCTTTATCTGCGAATCCTTCAATACCGATTCCTGTATAGATAAACAAATCAGAATCGGCCATAGCAACCATGTCTTTTGTAGAAGGTTCGTAGGAATGGGCATCTACATTTGGAGGGTAGATACTTTTAACGTCAACAAATTCACCACCAATTTTCTCTGTGAAATCCTCAAGCGGATAAATGGTTGTATAGACAGTTAATTTTTCTTGATCTGTATTTTCTTCGCTTTTGTTTACTGTTTCCGTATTACCACATCCAGATAATATAAGGCTCAATATAAGAACAGAAGCGGGAACGAATTGTTTTATCTTCATTTTCTTAACTCCAATCAAATTTTTAATTAAAACGTAACGATTACGTTTTACACTTTAAATTATTTCTATGATTTTGTAAATGAAAATATGAAACTTTTAGTAAAGGTAAATTTTTGGAGTAGAGCAGTGAAGATAATATTAAAAATTTTTTTAGAAAAAAACTTGCAATAGAGATCAAAGTTTTATACGATACTAATCGTAACGATTACGATTTGAGGTAGGGATTTACGATTGGTGATGAATCAAGTGGTAAAAAACCCAGTTATACTTTGTGACAGGTAATCAGAAAAAGTGGATATATGGCATATTTGTAAGATTTAAATCGTAATCATTTTGATTTGAAAAAATGAGGTGAAAGAATTGACTAATAAAATTCCAGTTACTGTGTTAAGTGGATATTTAGGTTCAGGAAAAACAACTTTATTAAATTATGTGTTAAACAATCGTGAGAATAAAAAGATTGCGGTTATCGTAAATGACATGAGTGAAGTGAATATTGATGCTTCGATGATTAAACAAGGAGGTTTTTCTCGAACCGATGAGAAGCTTGTAGAACTTCAAAACGGATGTATTTGCTGCACGTTAAGAGAAGACTTAATGATTGAAGTAGAAAGGCTGGTTCAGGAAGGGGATATTGACTATATCTTAATTGAATCCTCTGGAATATCAGAGCCTGTACCTGTTGCCCAAACCTTTACATATGTTGATGAAAATCTAGGGATCAACTTAACCGAGTATTGCAGGCTTGATACGATGGTTACGGTTGTTGATGCGAATCGTTTTTGGCATGATTTTTCATCAGGGGAAAGTCTCCTAGATCGAAAGCAAGGAACAGATGAATCGGATACGCGCGAAGTGGTTGACTTATTGATCGATCAAATTGAATTTGCCAATGTTCTGGTCTTAAACAAAATTGATTTAGTGGATAAAGAGAGTGTACTTGAACTAAAAGAGGTTCTTCATAAGCTAAATCCAGAGGCAAGAATTATAGAGAGTGCCCATTCACAAGTAGCCTTAAATGAAATATTGGATACAAAATTATTTGATTTTGAAGAGGCAAGTCAAGGGGCAGGATGGATCAAGGAATTAACAGAAGAACATACTCCGGAAACAGAGGAATATGGGATTTCGTCGTTTGTTTATCGCAGGAGGAAACCATTTCATCCTGAAAGATGGATGCAATGGATGGAAAATTGGCCGGTGGATGTCGTTCGAGCTAAAGGATTCTTTTGGCTGCCAACTAGGAATGATATGACAGGTTTGTTGTCACAGGCTGGACCTTCCATCATGCTTCAGGGAGCAGGTGAATGGCTCGCGGCTTATCCTGAGCAGGAAAGAAATCAAATCCTTAAGGAAGAACCAGAGCTATTGGATAATTGGGATGAAGAATTCGGCGACCGAATGACTGAGCTCGTTCTAATCGGGATTGATATGAACCGAGAAGAAGTCGAGGCTTCCTTGGATCAATGTTTATTAACAGCAGAGGAAATGAAAATGGACTGGGGAGCATTTCTTGACCCGCTTCCAGTATTTACCGTTTCTGAATAAAACCTAACTAGGAGGAAATAAAAATGAGAGTAAAAATCACGTTGGCCTGTACCGAAACAGGAGACCGCAACTACATTACCACCAAGAACAAACGAAACAATCCAGACCGTATTGAGTTAATGAAATACTCACCGCGTTTAAAAAAACGTACGTTACACCGTGAAACAAAATAAGCTTTTAGCTAGAACCCTTAGACATTCACCTAAGGGTTCTTTCCTGTTTATTTGAAGTTTTTAATAGCAAATGTTGCAAGTTGAACACGATTTTCAAGCTCCAGCTTTTCTAATAATTTTTTTATATGATTTTTCACTGTATTTTCAGATATAAATAATTGATCAGCAATTTGCTTATTGGAAATCCCTTCAGAAATCAATAGTAGAATTTCCTTTTCTCTTGGAGTTATAGGTTTAGCGGAAGAGGAATTCTGGAGGTCCTTTTCCCTAAATTGATAAAGAAGCTTTCCTGCCATACCACGAGTGGTATCACTAGTTCCCTCGACAACGGAATGAAGATATTGGAGCCAATCATCAGGATCCATATTTTTTAGAAGATAGCCTTGAGCACCATATTGAATAGCAGTAAACAAGTCCGCTACATTATCGGAAACACTTAACATAATCACTTTGATAAAAGGGAATTTCTCTTTTATGATTTTTGTTGCCTCTAGACCATTTATCATTGGCATTTCAATATCCATTAAAATGATATCTGGATGATGGAGTTCACTAAGCTCTATTGCCTCTTTTCCATTCTTTGCTTGTCCTACTATATTAAAATAGGGATCATCTTCTAGCATGGCGATGATTGCCGTTCGTGCATGGGGATGATCATCCGCGATTAGCACTCTATAGGGATTTATCATATTACTTATTACCTCGCAAACTGATTTTTGTACCGTGCTCCACGTTTGAATCAATTTCTAAGATGGAATTCAACTTTTCGGACCTTTCCTTTAGCATGGAAAGTCCATAATGTTTTAAACCAATGTTGGTTAAGTTAAACCCTCTCCCGTTATCTTCTATGATCATTTCCCATTCATGATTTCCTGAATGAAACTTAAAGAATACATCATTAGCTTCTGAATGCTTGCGAATGTTTGTAAAAGCCTCCTGAACGACACCAAATAGCTGTACTTCTTCAGCAGGTGTAAAGTAATTATCATTTAATCGAATGTCAGAATTTATCTCAATGCCAGAAACGGTACTCCAATCGTCTAGCCAATTTTCGATTCTATTTGCAAACTTTACATGCTCTGTGGGATTCATCCGTAAGTTAAAAATCGCTTGTCGTAATTGGGTATCAATCGAATTAACAAGCGAACTAGCTTCTTCCACTTTTCCTTTTTTTAAATAGACATTCAGTAAGAAAAGGGTTTGGGCAATACTATCATGTAATTCTTTTGCCAGCCTTTCTCTTTCCTCATAAATCGCCCGCATTTCACGCTCATTGGTTATTCTTTGATTTTTCTTTTTAATTGTGATGAACATCCATGAGGCGAATCCATAGGAAATAATAAACGTTAGGATGGTAATTAAATAGTTTCCGGCATCCATAGAGATTTGATGGAGGAGAGCACTATGACGGAAAAATTCAAAACCACCAATTAATAAGGTCGGGATTAAGGCAGTAAAAAATGTAAGCTTACGATAGGACATAGAATGTTTCTCCTTAAAAAAGATATATTTATCCTAACTGAATTCAAACATACAATACTGTGACAGTTTTATGAACAGTTTTGAGCTTATTTTATAAAAAATAGCCCCTAAGGGTCATATAAAAAAGGATAGAAATTCTCTAATTTTATAGATAAGGAACTTATTTACGTTATTAAGTTATCGAGATACATAGGAAGTCGGTGGTTATGATTTGTTTGTACGAAATCCAATAGGGAAGGTGCTTTATCAGTATCTCATTCTATTATTTATGTCCGTTTTGCTGCTTTCTTTTCCACAAGGAGCTTTTGCACATGCGGTACTGGAGAAGGCTAGTCCAGCTCAAGATAGTCATTTACAGTCTTCCCCAAAAGAAATTGTCCTTCAGTTTAATGAAAGGATAGAAAATGAACTTTATTCCATTAAAGTGTTTGATAGCAGTGGGGAAGAAGTTAGTACAAGCAATACAGAGTTAAGTGTCGATCAAAAACAGGTGAGTCAAACCTTGCCAGATTTAGCGAGTGGCTATTATACGATTTCTTATAGTGTTATCTCAGCGGATGGGCATCCAATTAAAGGGTCTTATATGATCTCCGTTGGGGATGTCTCAGATGTCAAAAATGAAAATGTTTTACTCGATCAAGATTCCATTGAAGGTTTAGAGGAATTTCTGAATTCCGCGATCAGAATTTTTTACTATATTCTCTTACTCCTTGTTACCGGTTGGGTATTATGGGGAACCTTATTTAAAGGTTCAGAGGAATTTGGTAGCAGTTATCGAAAGTGGGCACGCTATTTACTTGTTTTATTTTTACTAGCGAATATCGGAATGGGTGCAATTCAAGTTACAGGTTTTCTTGATATTTGGGATTGGAATCAGTTTTTCTCACTGTTAACAGGTACGGCAGTGGGGCTTTCGTGGACGATTTCTATGCTATTAACGCTGCTTGGTTTTGTTACTTTATTTCGCTATACATGGCTTGATAGGGTTTGGGTATTATTAATCCTTACATCAAAGAGTGTAAATGGTCATGCCTTTGCACATGAGCCTCAAATTTTAAGCGTTACAATCGACTTGATTCACCTGCTTGCTGCTGCTATATGGGCTGGAGGGTTGTTCTACATTCTTCTTTATTGGAAAAAACAAAGTGATTTTCTAGTGAAATTTTCTAAAGCGGCCCTAATCAGCATTATCGTCTTAACGCTCACAGGTGTGGCTTCCACCTTGATCTATTTGCCAAAAATAAACTATCTGTTCTATACCCAATGGGGAATTTTACTTCTAGTCAAAATGGCACTAGTAGTATTAGTTATCATAGTCGGTGGTTTAGTACGTGTATATCTGAAAAAGAAACAGGAAGAAAAGATTGGGACGTTGTTGAAAGTGGATTTCTCTCTCATGATAGGTATTTTATGTATCGTAGGAATCTTTACCTTCTTAAGTCCACTACCAGAGAATAAGCCACTCCATTGGGTTGAAAAGGGAGAAGAGATAGACTTCACTGCAACGATTTCTCCAATGGTGCCTGGCACCAATGATTTCATGATTAAAGCAGATGCACTACAAGAAGGACTGAAGATCAAACGAATAGAACTAATTTTAATCAATAAAGACAATTCTGATGTAGCGCCGATTCGTGTTCCCCTTGAAGCTTATGAAGCGGGAGCGAAAGCGCATTATATGATCGATGGTCAATACTTACCGTTTTCAGGAAACTGGGAAGCGGAGGTCAGGATTTTAGATTCAGAAGATAATGAAAAGGTTTATCGAAAAGATTTCAGAGTTTACTAAAAAATGATTGGAGAAATGAAAATGAAAAAATTAATAACTTCTATCGTATCGATGATGGGTGCCATGACCATTTTTGCTAGTGTGGCAAGTGCCCATGTTACTGTCCAACCAAATGAAACATCACAAGGAAAATATGAAGTATTTACGGTAAAGGTTCCAACTGAAAGCGACGATGTTCCAACAACAAAAGTAGAGGTGAAAATTCCTGATACCGTAGATGTTACTCGTTTCGAGCCAAAACCAGACTGGAGTTATGAAGTTCAAAAAGATGATTCTGGTAAAATTACTAGTGTCATTTGGACTTCTAAAGGAGAAGGGCTATCAGCAACTGAATTCGGGATGTTTAATATGTCTGGGAAAGTGGGCGATGATGCTAAAGAAATCGTATGGAAAGCCTACCAAACCTACAAGGATGGAAGTGTAGTGGAATGGGTTGGTGCGGAAGATGCAGAAAAGCCAGCATCTGTTACCGTTGTACATGAAGCAGAAGGAGACGCACACGGACACGGGGCCGCGTCAACCGATTCAACTTCTGATACACATGCAACAGAAGAAACGGAAGTAAGTGCTGATACTGGTTCGTCACAAGTACCACTCTTTCTTTCCATTGCAGCACTAATTGCTGGTTTGCTAGCTTTAGGAATTTCTTTAAAAAAGAGATGATAATATTAAGAAGACAAGGGAATTGATCTCTTGTCTTTTTTTTGTAGATAGCTAGGAAGATTTTACTAATTTATTAATAGGAATAAGATGGTACAATAATGGATATATAAGACAAATTTCTACATATTTTTTTGATTATTCATTTAATGGAGAATCTAATTGGGAAGGAATACAACGATGAAATTAAAAGGCAAAATGGTTTTGGTAGTAGGAATTACCGTGTTTTTATTTCTAACTCTTCTTTATATTATAATACGACCCTCCATTCTTGAAGATTCTGTTAAATTTGATAAAAGTAATGTGCAAAAAGAACTAGAAACGATTAATCACCAAATCCAATCAAAAAAGGATACTTTAAATAGAACCAACCGTGACTGGGCTGTTTGGGATGAAACGTATTACTATTTACAAGGAGAAAACCCAGAGTATGTTGGTGTCAATCTCCAAGACGATACATTTGATAATAATTTGATTAACTATATGATATTTTTAGATTCTGAAAACCACCTAGTTGATCAAAAGGGCTATGATTACATACAAAAGAAGCCAATTGAATTAGGTAGTGATTTCTACCAAATTTTCTTGCCTATTTTATCATCTGATAAAATGAACAGCTCCCAGTTGGTAATGTCGGATCTTGGGTTAACCATGAATTCAATTCGATCGGTCTATAAAAGTAATGGCAAAGGTGAATCGGCAGGAACGTTAATCATGGGAAAAATGGTAAATGCGTCTTTTATAAAAAGACTAGGGGAAGGCCTTTCCCTAGATCTCTCTTTTAAGCAAGTCAAACCCACGAACTCTCATTTAACGAACGTTACACAAATATCTGAAAAAAAAATAAAAGGCTCTTTCTACATAAAAGATTATTCGGAAAAAGAAACATTTGAAATCAGTTTTATCAGCAATAGGGATTTTTATATACAAAAAAAATCGAGCATTAAACAATTGTCAAAGACCGTATTATTTACTGGTTTATTCTTTATCCTGTTGATCACTGTTTTACTTAACCAATTTATTCTATCTCGTGTTCAAGGATTATCCTTTCAATTGATGGAAATCCAAGAAAATAAAAAGGTTAATTCTAGAATTAAAATAAGTAAAGGTCATAAAGACGAATTAACCGATCTCGAACATTCGATAAATAGAATGCTAACCTCACTCGAGGAGAAGCATAATGAAATTGTGCAGCTGGCTTACTATGATCAACTGACATTAATTCCAAACCGCTATTCATTATTTAGGCAATTTACCCGAATTACTGCTGCTTACGAAGGGAAACTGGCAATTTTGTTTTTTGACCTCGATGGCTTTAAAAAGGTCAATGATTCTATGGGTCATAAAACAGGAGATGCATTGTTACAGAGTGTATGTGAGCGGGTGCTTCCGATCATTAAGCAACATAATGGAATAATGGCCAGATATGGTGGCGATGAATTTATTATTTTATTAAAATATCATGAGAAATCCGAATTAGAGTCTTTCATTGAGAAGCTCTTGCAGGAAGTCGGTAAGGAATATCTATTAAGCACTTATAAAGCCTCTGTAACCGCGAGCATTGGGGTTAGCAGTTATCCGCAGGATGGTCAAATGTTAGAGCAGTTACTACAAAAAGCGGATATTGCTCTACATGAAGCAAAAAAAAATGGAAAGAATCAATTTGTTTTTTATCAAGATCTTACAACCAATCGTAATTATATTAATTTACTAGAATTAGAGAATGATTTGAAATTCGCTTTAGGAAAGAATCAATTTGAAATCTACTATCAAACGATTGTCTGTGGCAAGTCACATAGAATATCTGGGGTGGAAGCTCTCTTACGCTGGCATCATCCGGACAAGGGAATGATTTCTCCAGCTGTATTTATCCCAATAGCAGAGGAAACGGGATTAATGCCAGCGATTGGAGAATGGGTCCTAGTTGAGGCTGTGAAGCAGATTAGTGAATTGCACCAAAAGGGCTTTGAAGATTTGACTTTGTCTGTGAATGTATCAAAATCCCAAATGAAGGATTCTCGCTTTATTAGAAAGCTTGATCAAGTCCTGACGGAGTCAAACTTTCCACCTTCCTTATTGCAAATTGAAATTACGGAAAGTGATGTTAATAATGAATTAGCAGAAATACAACGTTTTTCACATGAGCTGAAGAAAAGGAAGGTCAAGTTGGCATTGGATGATTTCGGGGTAGGTACATCTGCTCTCGTTTATTTAAAAGAACTTCCAATTGATGTGATTAAAATTGACCGGAACTTTATTAAGAATGTCCCGAGTGAGACTTTTGATACGCTCCTTTTATCCGGTATTTTTGAAGTTATCACAGGGCTAAATTTAGAGGTTGTAATTGAAGGGGTTGAGTCCGAGGAACAATTGGATTATATTTCTTTCCATTTTAACTCGATGATCCAGGGCTTTTACTTTAGCCGCCCAATGCCGTTCACCATTCTTGAAAAGGAATTTTTTGAATTGGAAAAGAGCGAAACGGGTTCCTTGATTTCTTAAAAAAATAATCATTTATGTTGCTTTTTATTAAATATATTTTTAGAATTAATAAACAGAAAACAATGAATGAGGTGTACCCATTGGAAGAGGTTTTTAGATACTTATCGGCGTTTATTTTGCCAGGATTGCTTGTCTTGCTTTTCACCCGGGTCACATATAATCGGTTCATCGGTCTTGGATTAACGGTTGGACTCATTGCTGCTTCTGTTTATAAAGGGTATACAAAC
Organism: Neobacillus sp. K501; assembly: GCF_053749995.1. Classification (NCBI taxonomy): domain Bacteria; kingdom Bacillati; phylum Bacillota; class Bacilli; order Caryophanales; family Bacillaceae; genus Neobacillus; species Neobacillus sp. K501. Next base: position 72,045 of record NZ_JBSLYA010000009.1, read on the forward strand.
ACATTTGCACTTATCGTTATCGATTCTTTTTCATTAACAGCCGGTTTCTGGCTGGCGCTAAAACTGAAACCAAAGCTAGTGTCCTCAAAGTCTGTCGAGTAATTGACAGACTTTTTTGTGTGCTTGGCGAGTAAATCGTCGAGCCTCGCGGGTAAATTGGGAAAAACCGAACTCGCGAGTAAATGGTGGAATCTCGCGAGTAAAACCGAGAAATCCGCGAGTACCTAGGCCACTCTACAAGTAAATGATAAAAAACGAATATTCGTTCGCATATTATTGGTTTGTTTTTAGGGAATTGTGTTAAAATGGTAATATATTGTTTCGAAAATACATTTTTCAGGCAATGCATGTCTGAAAGGTGTTTGAACGGGAGGGAGATCGTGTGAAGGATCAATTTGAATTAGTCTCGAAGTACTCGCCGCAGGGGGACCAGCCGGAAGCGATTCGTCAGTTAGTCGCAGGCATCAATAATAACCAACGTTACCAAACACTTCTTGGTGCAACCGGGACGGGTAAGACATTTACGGTTTCCAATGTCATTAAAGAAATCAATAAACCGACACTTGTCATTGCCCATAATAAAACATTGGCTGGGCAGCTTTATAGTGAGTTTAAGGAATTTTTTCCAAACAATGCTGTTGAATATTTTGTCAGCTACTACGATTACTATCAGCCTGAAGCCTATGTTCCACAAACGGATACCTTCATTGAAAAAGACGCTAGTATTAATGATGAAATTGATAAACTTCGCCACTCTGCAACATCCGCGTTGTTTGAGCGTAAAGATGTCATTATCATCGCCAGTGTCTCCTGTATTTATGGCCTCGGTTCGCCAGAGGAATATCGGGAAATGGTGTTATCCCTTAGAACGGGAATGGAGATCGAGCGCAATAAGCTTCTTCACCGCTTAGTGGATATCCAATATGAACGGAATGATATTGATTTTAAGCGCGGAACGTTTCGTGTCCGTGGTGATGTGGTGGAGATTTTCCCTGTTTCACGGGATGAGCATTGTATGCGAGTTGAATTTTTCGGTGATGAAATCGATCGCATTCGTGAAGTCGATGCCTTGACAGGTGAAATCATCGGTGAACGCGAACATGTCGCGATTTTCCCAGCATCCCACTTCGTTACGAGAGAAGAAAAGATGCGGGTTGCGATTGAAAATATTGAAAAAGAACTCGAGGAGCGGCTTGAAGAGCTACGTGAAGACAATAAATTGCTCGAAGCGCAGAGAATCGAACAGCGCACCCGTTATGACCTTGAAATGATGCGTGAAATGGGTTTTTGCTCGGGAATTGAAAATTACTCAAGACACCTAACCCTAAGACCTGCAGGCTCAACCCCATATACACTCTTGGATTATTTTCCAGAAGATTTTCTACTTGTCATTGATGAGTCGCATGTGACTTTGCCGCAAGTAAGAGGGATGTTCAACGGGGATAAGGCACGCAAGCAGGTGCTTGTCGACCACGGCTTCCGTTTGCCATCCGCACTTGATAATCGGCCATTGACATTCGATGAGTTTGAAAAGCATGTCCATAATGCCATCTTTGTATCGGCAACTCCTGGTCCCTACGAGCTGGAGCACACACCGGATATGATTCAGCAAATTATCCGTCCAACAGGTTTACTTGATCCAACGATAGAGGTTCGACCAATCGAAGGACAAATCGATGACTTAATCGGTGAAATTCAAGATCGCGTGCTGAAGAATGAGCGTGTGCTCATCACAACCTTAACGAAGAAAATGTCTGAGGACTTAACGGACTATCTTAAAGAAATCGGCATTAAGGTTCAATACCTGCACTCAGAGGTTAAGACGCTGGAAAGGATTGAAATCATTCGAGAGCTCCGCCTAGGTAAATACGATGTTCTGGTAGGGATCAACCTGCTTAGGGAGGGCCTGGATATCCCAGAGGTTTCGCTGATTGCGATACTGGATGCCGACAAAGAAGGCTTCCTGCGCTCGGAGCGTTCGTTAATTCAAACGATTGGCCGGGCAGCCCGTAACGCCAATGGTCATGTCATTATGTACGCAGATAAAATGACGAATTCGATGGAGCTGGCGATTAGTGAAACAAAGCGCCGCCGGGCAATCCAAGAGGAATATAACTTAAAACATGGAATCACACCGCAAACGATTCAAAAGGAAATTCGTGATGTGATTCGTGCCACTCAAGCTGCTGAAGAGCAAGAGGATTACAAACCAGCAGCATCATTCGGCAAAATGTCTAAGAAAGAAAAAGATAAATTGATTGCGACGATGGAAAAAGAAATGAAGGAAGAAGCGAAGGCGCTTAACTTTGAGCGTGCTGCTGAGCTTCGTGACCTGATTTTGGAATTGAGAGCGGAAGGATAACAAAAACATGGCAATGGATAAGATTACGATTAAAGGAGCTAGGGCTCACAATTTAAAAAATATTGATATCACCATTCCGAGAGATAAACTGGTTGTTTTAACAGGACTTTCTGGTTCTGGAAAGTCCTCGCTTGCTTTTGATACGATTTACGCTGAAGGACAGCGGCGTTATGTCGAATCGCTGTCTGCCTATGCACGCCAATTTTTAGGTCAAATGGATAAACCAGATGTCGATAAGATTGAGGGATTATCTCCGGCTATCTCCATTGATCAAAAAACCACAAGCCGTAATCCTCGTTCCACAGTTGGAACGGTAACAGAGATTTATGATTATTTAAGATTATTATATGCCCGAGTAGGCAGACCTACCTGCCCGATTCATAACATAGAAATTTCCTCACAAACGATTGAGCAAATGGTGGACCGAATCTTAGAATATCCGGAACGAACCAAAATGCAAATTCTTGCACCGGTCATTTCAGGCCGAAAAGGGGCACATGTTAAAGTCTTTGAGGATATAAAAAAGCAAGGATTTGTTCGAGTTCGTGTCGATGGAGAAATGCTCGATCTCGGTGAAGACATTGAACTTGAGAAAAATAAAAAACATTCCATTGAAGTGGTTGTTGACCGGATTGTGGTCAAGGAAGGTGTTTCAGCAAGGGTTGCGGATTCGCTTGAAACCGCATTGCGCTTAGGAGAAGGCAAAGTAATTGTGGATGTAATCGGCGAAGAGGAACTCCTTTTCAGTGAAAACCATGCCTGTCCTCATTGTGGCTTTTCGATTGGTGAGTTAGAGCCGAGGATGTTCTCCTTTAACAGCCCATTTGGAGCCTGTCCAGATTGTGATGGTCTTGGATCGAAACAAGAGGTTGACTTCGATCTTGTTATTCCTAATAAGGAATTAACTTTAAAGCAGCATGCCATTGCTCCATGGGAACCGACTAGCTCGCAGTACTACCCGCAGCTACTTGAGGCTGTCTGCCAGCATTTTGGAGTTGATATGGATACGCCGGTACAGGATATTCCGAATCATTTATTGGATAAAGTGTTATATGGATCCAAGGGTGAAAAAATATACTTCCGCTATGAGAACGATTTTGGCCAGATTCGTGAAGGCCATATTGAGTTCGAGGGGGTACTTCGCAATGTTGAACGACGCTTCAAAGAAACCAGCTCCGATTACATTCGTGAGCAAATGGAAAAATACATGGCGGAGCAGCCATGCCCAACTTGTAATGGGTTTCGTTTGAAGCAGGAAACCCTTGCTGTCCTGATAAATGGTCGTCATATCTCTCATATTACAGAGTTATCGATTGAGGAAACGCAAAAGTTCTTTTCGGAATTAAAATTGACGGAAAAGGAAATGCAAATTGCAAAATTAATTTTCCAAGAAATCAACGAACGATTAGGATTCCTAGTCAATGTCGGACTTGAATATTTAAGTTTAAGTCGGGCTGCTGGAACTCTTTCAGGCGGTGAAGCACAGCGGATTCGCTTGGCCACTCAAATTGGTTCACGGCTAACAGGAGTACTTTATATACTCGACGAACCATCGATCGGACTCCATCAACGCGACAATGACCGGTTGATTGATACCTTGCAAAATATGCGTGATATTGGGAATACGCTCATTGTTGTTGAACATGATGAAGACACGATGCTCGCTGCTGATTACTTAATTGATATTGGACCTGGTGCCGGTATCCATGGCGGGCAGATCGTTTCAGCAGGAACACCCGCTGAGGTCATGGGGGACCCTAACTCACTCACGGGACAATATCTTGCAGGGAAAAAATATATTCCATTGCCGATTGAAAGAAGGAAGCCAGATGGAAGATATATTGAAATTAAGGGAGCTTCTGAGAATAATCTCCGAAATGTGAATGTAAAATTACCACTTGGAACGTTTATTGCTGTTACCGGGGTATCTGGTTCTGGTAAAAGTACGCTGATCAATGAAATACTCCACAAATCGCTGGCACAAAAATTGAATCGAGCCAAAACTAAGCCAGGTGACCATAAGAGTATTAAAGGGATAGAGCATTTAGAAAAAGTAATTGATATCGATCAATCACCAATCGGGAGAACGCCACGTTCAAACCCGGCGACCTATACCGGAGTGTTTGATGATGTACGTGATGTGTTTGCCTCAACAAATGAAGCGAAGGTTCGTGGTTATAAAAAAGGACGCTTTAGCTTTAATGTAAAGGGAGGCCGCTGTGAAGCCTGTAAAGGTGATGGTATCATTAAAATCGAGATGCACTTCCTTCCGGACGTCTATGTTCCATGTGAGGTTTGCCATGGTAAACGATATAATCGTGAAACACTTGAAGTAAAGTACAAAGGGAAAAATATCTCTGACATTCTTGAAATGACCGTTGAAGCAGCCGTGGAATTTTTTGAAAATATTCCAAAAATCAGCCGTAAGCTTCAGACCATTTATGATGTTGGGCTTGGCTATGTTACATTGGGTCAGCCAGCCACAACCCTATCCGGTGGTGAAGCACAGCGTGTCAAGCTTGCTTCCGAACTCCATCGACGTACAAATGGTAAAACCTTTTATATATTAGATGAGCCGACAACTGGTCTTCATGTCGATGATATCTCCCGCTTGTTGGTTGTTCTTCAGCGACTGGTTGAAAATGGTGATACGGTCCTCGTCATTGAACATAACTTGGATGTCATCAAGGCAGTGGATTATATTGTCGACCTCGGCCCTGAAGGCGGTGACAAAGGTGGAACCATTATCGCTACGGGAACACCTGAAAAGGTAGCAGAAGTACCAGGATCCTATACCGGAAAATACTTAAAGCCAATCCTCGAACGTGAACGGTTGCGGATGAAGCAGCAAATAGAAGAAAAAGAAATGATTTCAAAAAGCTAAAACCTCGTGTTTTAGCTTTTTTGGTTTCATTCCGGTGTATCTTTTACAAAGAAGGAGCAATGTTTAACAAAAGTAGGTGCATCTTTTACAAAGAAGGAGCAATGTTTAACAAAAGTAGGTGCATCTTTTACAAAACTGGGCCAAACTTTTACAATTCCCGCTCCAGTCTCAACAAAACAAAAACAATTCAATCAAAATTGTAAATTTACCCCAAAAAGTGAAACCTTCAAACTTTCTCGTTCGTACATAAGGGATAAAGTGAAACTTCAATAAGTGGGGGGCTTCGTCCCCACTGATTGTTAGTTGAACTTATCGGGCATTTACGGGCAGTTATCCACTACATAAACTTCTTCGCTCTTACTATTTTGAAGTGGGGGTCTTACTGCCCGTTAATGCGAGATAAAGGAGCTGAGCGAAATGGAAACAAGAAAAGTTCTTTCTGGGTTATGTTATTTTAGTATCTTTTTTGCTGGATTTATTTTCCCCCTAGTTGTGATGTTTGCCTCAGGTGATCCAATCACGAAAAGTCACGCGAAGAAGGCATTGGTATCCCATTTGATTCCGCTAATTCTGATACCGGTATTAATTTTTGCCATCTTCAATGATATCTCTCTCGGCCAGGATCAAATACCTGTATTTACCCTTATTACTGCGGGAGTAATGGTGCTGCTTAGCGTTATTGTGGCGATCTGGAATGTGATAAAAGGTGTAAAAGTTTTCATACAGGAATAGGATTTATAGAATACTTAAATTGAGGTGGGTAAAGATGAAGGAAGAAAGAATTCGAATATTAAAGATGGTAGAGGAAGGGAAATTAACCGTAAATGAAGCCTTAACTCTTTTGGAGGAGCTTGAAAAATCAACACAAACGATGGAGCAAAAACAGGCGCAAATTGCCCAAGAATTATCGACCGCCTTCAAGTTTGAGGAAGCCAAAAAAGGGGATAACTTCAATAGTAAGGTTCATACAACAAAGGATAAAATTTTTGATTTTGTTGACACCGCTTTGAAAAAAATTAAAGACCTTGATTTTGATTTGAACTTTGGTCAATCCGTTGAAATCTCCCATATTTTCCACCAAGGAGATGTTTACTTAACCGATATGGATATTGACCTGGCAAATGGCTCGCTTAAACTGGTTGCCTGGGATCAAAAGGATGTCCGCATTGAGTGTCAGGCTAAAGTGTATCGAGTAGAAAATTCAGATCAAGCCAGACAAAATTTTTTAAAGGATGTTCTGTTTGCCATTGAGGGGCAGAAATTGCGGTTTATGACCCAGCAAAAATGGATGAAGGTAGATGCGGTAGTGTATATCCCGCAGGCTGAATATGATCGTGTACGTGTTCGTATGTTTAACGGTCCGATATCCGGCGAAGAATTAACGATAAGAGACCTCCGAGTAAAAACTGCAAATGGTAAAATTGAATTTTCAAGTCTTAATGGAAATAAAGCAGAAATTGAAACGGCAAATGGGCATATTACGTTGAAGGGCAGTGTCATTGATGATCTCGAGGTAGAAACGATCAATGGCGCGATTAAGCTGGACGGTGATTTCAGAAAGGTTGAAACACAGACGCTTAATGGTAACACTAGCTATAATCTAAATGGCAGCCGCTGCGAATTAATTGCGGCCAAGGCAACAACGGGTGGAATTGATTTATACGTTCCTGATGGCGTTGCGGCCAGCGGTGAGCTAAAGACGAATCTAGGCGGTTTTAATATCAAGCTCGATGGGATTCAAATCCTTGAGGAAAAAAGCGAAATGATTCAAAAAATGCTTCGTTTTCAATCGGTTAATCATCCGGAAAGGATGTTAAAGATCTTTGCCGATACAAAAACAGGTTCTATTACCCTTCATAAAACTGATGAGGTCAGTAAACAATAGGAGTTTTGCAAATGAGATGGTTGCTTGGGATTTTGTTGAATGCGGTATTATTTATGGCAATAGCGGGCTATTTTTCAGAAAGTTTTCATTTAGAAGGCTTTGCCGCTGCCGTGCTGGCAAGTGTCTTACTCTCAATCTTAAATGTCCTTGTGCGGCCGATTCTAATTATTTTGACACTGCCAGTTACCATCTTAACATTAGGTTTTTTTCTGTTTGTTGTGAATGCGATTACGCTTGAATTAACGGATTACTTAATGGGTGATGCTTTTGAAATATCCGGCTTTGGAATGGCGTTATTAGCTGCGGTAATTATTTCGCTTGTTAACCTAGTTATCCAAAAAACCATTCTCGAACGAAAGCAGGAAAAATAAATGAAAAAGCAATTGGCATATGTCGCCAATTGCTTTTTCTATTTCACATAAATGGGGCAATACCTCAATCAAGTGCCTGCCAGTTCGCTAGTGCACATGTCTACTTTAACGTTTCATCGTAGCAATAAAGCGATAGCGATCTCCCCGGAAGGAGGATTTAACCAGCTCAAATGGAGTGCCGTCTTGTAAATAGGCGATTCGAACAATAAATAGAATGGGTTCGCCCTTATCGATTCCAAGCGGTTCAGCGATTTCGCCATCAGCAATCGCGGCTTCGATTTCCTGTGTTGCTTCACTGATGGTAAGGGCGAGATGTTCTTCAATGTACTGATAAAGAGACAGATTGCTATTTTCCTCGGACAAACCAGGTATGAGGTTGACGGGAATATAGGCCGTTTCGAGTGCCATTGGGGCTCCATCGGCGAGACGGATCCGTTTTATTTTGTAAATAGGTTCATTTTCAGCAATTTTCAGGTCAAGTGCGGTTTTTTTGTCTGCTCCAATGATTTTAAAGGAAAGCAGCTTACTGCTAGGGTTCATTCCCCTTGAAAGCATGTCTTCCGTAAAACTGGTCATTCCTTGCAGTTCTTGTTCAACCTTCTTTTTACTAACAAAGGTCCCACGGCCTTTTTTTCGATTTAAATAACCGTCTGCCACCAAATTATTAATCGCTTGTCTGACCGTCATCCGGCTGATTTGAAACCGCTCGGCAAATTCCCGTTCTGAGGGAATCAATTCTTCTTCCTTTAAAAGGCCATTTTCAATTTGCTGCTTAATAGCTTCTTCCAGTTGGTGATAGATAGGAACGGGTGAATTTTTGTTGATCAACTCCAACACTCCTTACAACATACAACAAACACTACATATATTTTAAAGCATCCTTATCTGCAATGATAGTCACATTCTGATGCTTCTTTAGTGCTGAAGCTGGGAAGTCTTCGCTGATTCCTTCGTTCATTAAACGAGCAAGCGCTTTTGCTTTTGCTTCACCTGATGCGAGCAGGAAAATTTCCTTGCTATCTAGTATCGAAGCGATGCCCATGGATAGGGCATGAGTTGGCACTTCATCAATGGAGTTGAAAAAGCGCGAGTTAGCATGACGAGTGCTTTCATCAAGCGTAACAATATGTGTGCGGCTGGAAAAAGCCGTCCCTGGTTCATTAAAACCGATATGCCCATTTTGGCCAATTCCAAGGATTTGCAGGTCGACACCGCCTAATTCTTTAATTAAAGCTTCATAACGGACACATTCCTGTTCCAAGTCACTGGCCGCTCCGTTTGGAACATAGGTCTGATTCTGATCGATATCAACATGGTTAAAAAAGTTTTCACGCATGAAATAAAGATAGCTATTTGCATCGTTAACAGGCAGTCCAATATACTCATCTAAATTAACCGATTTAACGTTGTGATAAGTGGTCCCGTTTTCTTGATGATCCTTGATTAAATATTGATAAAGTCCTTTTGGTGTGCTGCCAGTTGCAAGCCCTAAAGTCATCTGTGGGTTAGAGCGGATTTTTTCGGCCATCAGTCTTCCTGCTTGTAAGCTCATTTCTGCATAGTCTTCTGTACGAATAATTTTCATTTTCTGTTCCCCCTGTTAAAAGCAATTTCTCCGCGGCAAATCGTGAGGTCCACCTGATATTCATCCGTTAAGATTGTTAAATCGGCATCTTTTCCTTCGGTAATACTACCTTTACGGTCATAAATCTTTAGCTGCCGTGCTGGATTTCCACTGGCCATTTCTACAGCCTGAAGCAGGGAAATGTCTGCTGCTTCCATCGTATTTTTCACCGAATCATTCATTTTTAAGATACTGCCAGCTAATGTTCCATCTGCAAGAAGGGCTTTGCCGTCTGCAACAGAAACATCCTGACCACCAAGATCATAAATACCATTTTTCAAGCATTTTGCCCGCATCGCATCGGTGATTAAGATCATCCCGTCTGTGCCCTTAGCGTTGATCACGAGCTTCATGACCTCCGGACGAACATGAATGTTATCAGCAATTAATTCGACCATTAATTCTTTAAAAAGAAGGGCTGACCCAGCAACTCCTGGTTCGCGGTGGTGAAGACCTCTCATCCCGTTGAATAAATGTGTTACTTGTCTTGCACCAGCTTCAACGGCTTTTTCCATTTCTTCATAAATAGCATCTGAGTGGCCAATAGAGGCAATTACACCATTTTCATGAAGGTATTGAATAAAATTTATTCCATTTTCCAGCTCAGGAGCAACCGTGATCAATTTAATACTTCCGCCAGCCAGCTCCTGCCACTTTTTAAATAATTCAATATCCGGATCAATAATGTATTGCATTGGCTGGGCACCAGCACGTTTGTTATTAATAAATGGTCCTTCCAAATGTACGCCAATCACTTCAGCTTTCCCGGCTTCGTTATGGCTCAACTGATAATCAGCAGCATTTATTAAGGCCTTTTCGATATTTTCATGTTTTTGTGTAATGGTCGTTGCTAAAAAGCTGGTTGTTCCTTCAGCCGGCAGGGCACGAGCCATTGTGGTGAGCGCTTCTGTTGTGGCATCCATCGTATCTGCTCCTGCGGCACCATGGATATGAACATCAATAAATCCAGGAACAACGGTATGGTTTTTAGGGATTTCAATGGATTTAACATCCTTGAGATGGGAAGGAATCTCATTAATAGGACCCATTTCTTTGATTTTTCCTTTTTCAATTGAAATATATATAGCTTCTTTCACTTCTGTTTCTAATACTGCTTTTCCATGAACCAATAATATCAGGCTCATTTCCTTCATCTCCATTTCAGGTAGTTTCTCTTCTTACTATTATTATATGGTATGGTTGAATAGTTGTCTAGACCACCTAAGGATATATCTTAGTTTATTTTTCCTAAAAGATTAAATTGTATGAAAAACAACTAACTAATTTGGTTATGAATTTTAAAAAATGCTAAAATAGAGGGAAATGAAAATAGAAGGAAATGAAATTGGTCTAGCTGCAGCGCCGAGGGGCTCGGGTCATAAGCCCTAGACACTAAGGAAAGCTCCTTAGAATATTCCTCGCAGGAACAAGCTGTGCTTGTTCCGAACGCGCTTCTGCTTTTCTGAATAGGAGGAAACAACTTGCCAAAGGTACGCACGAAGGATATATATGAAAAATTTCATCTAGAATTGATCAGTGGTGAAGAAGGAATTAACCGCCCGATTACAACAAGTGATATATCACGGCCAGGGATTGAACTGGCAGGGTATTTCGAATTTTATCCTGAGGATCGCATCCAGCTGTTAGGGATGACAGAATTATCGTTTTTTGAAGAGCTGCCAAAAAAAGAACGAATCGCTAGAATGGAGCGTTTATGTACGGACATTACTCCGGCCATTATTATTACCCGTGGCTTGGAAGTTCCTCAAGAACTAATTGAAGCATCGGAAAGGGAGTCAGTGCCAGTACTTCGTTCTCCGATGAAAACCACGCGTTTTTCAGGTCGATTGACTAATTTTCTTGAAAGTAAACTTGCGCCAACGACAGCGGTGCACGGGGTATTAGTCGATATTTATGGAATTGGTGTATTAATTACAGGAAAAAGTGGTGTCGGTAAAAGTGAGACAGCACTAGAGTTAGTCAAGCGTGGACACCGGCTTGTTGCAGATGACTGTGTGGAGATTCGTCAGGAAGACGAAGACACGTTAATCGGTACATCCCCCGATTTAATTGAGCATTTATTGGAAATACGCGGGCTGGGGATTATCAATGTGATGACGCTATTTGGAGCGGGGGCTGTCCGCAGCCATAAACGGATTACCCTTGTGATTGACTTAGAGCTTTGGGATGCGAAAAAGACATATGACCGCCTTGGGCTAGATGAAGAAAAAATGAAAATCATCGATACGGATATCACAAAAATTACTGTTCCGGTCCGGCCAGGACGGAACCTCGCTGTTATTATTGAGGTGGCAGCGATGAATTTCCGATTAAAACGAATGGGTGTCAATGCTGCCCAGCAGTTTACGGAACGCTTATCCGATGTAATTGAAGATGGGGATCATGAAGAACACTAAAAATAAGGAGAAAAAAATATGAATGAAAATATTCAACCACTCGACCCGATAGCCATTTCGCTTGGTCCAATTCAGGTGCACTGGTATGGTCTGATCATCGGTTCTGGTTTAGCACTTGCTCTTTTTCTTGCGATAAGAGAAGGCAATCGAAGAGCGCTGCCGAAAGATACATTTGCGGATTTAATGCTATGGGCAATCCCGATAGCCATTATTTCAGCCCGCATCTATTATGTTATTTTTGAATGGGGATATTATGCGGATCATCCCGAACAAATTATCCAAATTTGGAATGGTGGTATTGCCATTCACGGTGCCCTCATTGGTTCCGTGCTGACAGCTTATATTTTTGCAAAAAAGCGGGGAATTTCTTTTTGGAAAATAGCTGACATTGCGGCACCGAGCATCATTCTCGGTCAAGCAATCGGCCGCTGGGGGAACTTCATGAATCAGGAAGCACATGGCGGAGAAGTGAGCCGGACGTTTCTTGAAAACCTGCAATTACCAGAGTTCATAATCAATCAAATGTATATCAATGGAGCCTATTATCATCCCACGTTCTTATATGAATCTGTTTGGAATATCATTGGGTTTGCGCTATTAATCCTGCTTCGTCGTGTTAATCTTCGTCGTGGTGAGTTATTCCTGTCCTATGTGATTTGGTATTCTGTCGGACGCTTTTTCATTGAAGGAATGAGAACGGACAGCTTGATGATTGGTGGTCTAAGGATGGCCCAAACGATCTCACTTGCTTTAATTGTTGGTGCCATTTTGATTTTATTTTACCGGAGAAAAAAACGTCTTGCCGAAGATCGATATTTAGATAAAAACAATCAGGCATTAACACATTAGAGGGGGTTGGGGAAATGTTGATTCACTCAATAAAGAAGGGTTTGCTGGTTGGCTTTAAAACAACGTGGACATTGGGGAAAATTATTTTCCCCGTGACCCTGATTGTGGCCTTACTTCAGTATACTCCTATTTTGCCATGGCTGATTGAGGCGATTTCACCGTTAATGAAGCTGTTCGGTTTGTCTGGAGATGCTGCCATTCCACTTGTTCTAGGGAACTTTCTGAACCTTTATGCAGCTATTGGTGCGATCCTGACACTTGATTTATCAGTTAAAGAAGTCTTTATTTTAGCTGTCATGCTATCTTTTTCACATAATTTATTCGTTGAATCTTCCGTCGCAATGAAGGTTGGCGTCAAGCTTTGGCTGGTATTGGTCACAAGGCTTGGGCTGGCATTCGTTTCAGCTATTGTCATCAATCTTGTTTGGCATGGCGGAGGAGAATTAGCCAAGTACGGGATGATTGAAGCAAAGACAGAAGAAGTAACAGGGATTGCAGCGATTGCTTGGTCGGCAATTGAAAAAGCTGGCCTTGGAATTTTTCAACTGGCAGTTATAGTAATCCCACTTATGATCGTCATCCAAATTTTAAAGGATTTACAGTGGCTGCAAAAATTCTCTCAAAGCATGTCACCGATAATTAAAAGCCTTGGAATGAATGAAAATACTTCAACGACCATGGCAGCAGGTTTGTTATTTGGGCTAGCAATGGGCGCCGGGGTGATGATTCAGGCAGTGGAGGAAGATGGAGTCGGTAAGAGAGATTTAACACTGGCGTTTATTTTTCTGATGGCCTGTCACGCGGTTGTCGAGGATACATTAATCTTTATTCCACTCGGAATTCCAATCTGGCCGCTATTTTTGATTCGCTTAGGTGTGGCCATTTGTTTAACGTTAATCGTAAGTTTTGTCTGGAAGCGCTCAGGCATCGTCAGAGGAAAGGAAGCAGCTTATGAAAAGTAACATCAATACGATCTTATTTGATCTAGATGGCACGTTAATTGATACGAATGAATTAATTATTTCTACTTTTTTACACACTCTTGAAAAATACTATCCAAGTAAGTACAAACGTGAAGATGTTCTGCCATTTTTGGGTCCTACGCTCCATGAAACCTTTGTAGCAATGGACCCCGAAAGGGTAGAGGAAATGATCTTAGACTACCGCACTTATAATCTTGCGAATCATGATTTGCTTGTGAAAGAATTTGTGGGAGTGCTCGAAACCGTCGAGGCATTAAAGGAAAAAGGCTATAAGCTTGCAATTGTTACGACGAAACGCCACGATGTTGCCCTTAAGGGCCTTCGCCTGACAAAGCTCGATCGCTTTTTCGATGTCATTGTCGCACTTGAACATGTTGAAAAGGTAAAGCCTGATCCGGAGCCGATATTGCGTGCACTCGAGCAGCTTGATTCGAAACCAGAGGAAGCGCTGATGGTCGGCGACAATTTTCATGATGTATTGGCTGGAAAAAATGCTGGGACAAAGACGGCTGGAGTGGCTTGGACGATTAAGGGAAGAGATTATATTGCTAAATATGAACCAGATTATATTCTAGAGAACATGACTGACTTATTAATGATTCTCGGAGAGGGAGAAGAATGAGGAAGACGACCCGCTATCCAGTTGAAGGAGCCAACTCCTTATGGCATGTCTATAAGACCGTTCCTTTTTGGAAAGTTGTCAAAAATTTCATTGTGATTCAACTGGCTCGCTATACCCCATTTCTTGGGATGAAAAATTGGCTTTATCGGAAGTTTTTGGGGTTGAAGGTTGGCGAGCAGACGTCCTTTGCGCTAATGGTGATGCTTGACGTCATGTTTCCAGAAAAGATCAGTGTCGGCCGCAACACGGTCATTGGTTATAACACAACGATTCTTGCACACGAATACTTGATTAAGGAATACCGTCTTGGGGATGTTAAGATTGGCAGCGAGGTTATGATTGGTGCGAATTCTACGATTCTCCCAGGGGTTACGATTGGTGATGGAGCGTTCGTTTCCGCCGGCACCCTTGTACATAAAGACGTACCAGCAGGAGCCTTTGTAGGAGGGAATCCGATGAAGGTAATCTATACAAAAGAAGAACTGGCCGAACGATGGGCGGATGACCCGATATATGGAAAAAGCAATAAACAGTAGAAGTCTGGTTTTTTAAACCAGGCTTTTTTTCAAAGATTAATGATTGACGAAAAATTTTAAAAAGAGTAAACTTTAATTTATTAGCATATTAGCGAACTAAAGGATTCTGAAAATAAAGGATGATCTTCATGAGCCGTTTGTTTATGTTTGAAAAGCCACTGGGGATGCGAGATACTCTCCCAGATTTATATGAAAAAAAGTATCGTGTTCGCACTTTAATGGAAGATTCAATCAAGAGCTGGGGGTATCAATTTATTGAAACCCCGACATTAGAATACTACGAAACGGTCGGCGCCGCCTCAGCGATTCTTGATCAAGAGCTCTTTAAATTACTCGATAAGGATGGGCACACGCTAGTCTTGAGACCAGATATGACGTCACCCATTGCCAGAGTAGCGGCTTCCCGACTTCTTGATGAGGACCTGCCGCTCAGACTTGCTTATTCAGGCAATGTCTACCGAGCTCAGCAGCGTGAGGGTGGTCGTCCAGCTGAATTTGAGCAAATTGGTGTGGAATACATTAATGATGATTCGGTTTCCAGCGATGGTGAGGCCATTGCCTTGCTTGTTTCTTCCTTGAAAAATGCAGGACTTACAAACTTTCAAGTATCCGTCGGTCATATTGGATTTGCCCAAGAGTTATTCATGCAGATCCTCGGTACCAATGGACGGACGAATGCATTAAGAAAGTTTTTATATGATAAGAATTTTGTTGGCTATCGGGAGCAGGTGAATTCTTATAACTTGTCTTCTATCGATAAACAAAGACTGCTTGGCCTCCTTGAATTACGCGGGGGAGAAGAGGTGATCGGCAAGGCTCTCGACATTATTGAGGATGGACAGGGAAAACAAGCGCTGTTACAACTCAAGGAATTATGGGAGGTAATCAATGACTACGGTGTCAGAGATTATGTGAAATTTGATTTTACCATCGTCAGTCATATGAGCTATTATTCGGGGATATTATTTGAGGTTTATGCGGACAATGTCGGCTTCCCGATTGGGAACGGCGGCCGCTATGGATTGATTGAGAAATTTGGAAAAAATGCGAGTGCGACGGGATTTGCGATTCGCTTAGATAAACTATTAGAGGCACTAGGTGATAACAACAAAGTTGTCGAAACAGCATGTATATTTTTTAGTCAGGAAAGACGAAAAGAAGCTTTTCAATTAGCTGAAAAATGGAAAGAACAAGGAAAGCGTACGGTTCTGCAGGACATCATCGGCGTGAAAAATCTTGATGCTTATACGAAAAAGTTTGCCACTACCACCTTTTTAATCGGGGGTGCACAATCATGAATGACCAATTGACGATTGCGATGCCAAAAGGAAGAATATTTGAAGAAGCGGCTGACTTACTAAGAAAGGCAGGCTATCAGCTGCCGCCGGAATTTGATGAGTCGCGGAAACTCATCATTGATGTGGTTGCTGAGAACATTCGCTTTATTTTAGCAAAACCGATGGATGTTGCTACCTATGTCGAACATGGGGTTGCTGATGTTGGGATTGCCGGTAAAGATGTCCTGCTTGAGGAGGAGCGTGATGTGTATGAACTCCTTGACTTACGGATTAGTGCCTGTTATTTAGCTGTAGCTGGTCTGCCAGGGACAAAAATGAATGATGTAGCACCTAAAGTGGCAACGAAATATCCGAATGTTGCAGCCGCTTATTTTCGCGAGCAGGGCGAACAGGTCGAGATAATCAAATTAAATGGTTCAATTGAACTCGCACCATTAATCGGTTTAGCTGACAGGATTGTCGACATTGTTTCCACAGGAAGAACACTGGTCGAAAATGGACTCGTGGAATATGAACGAATCAAGGATGTTACCTCAAGACTTATCGTGAATCCTGTCAGCTATCGGATCAAAGATGCACGGATTAATGATCTTGTCCGACGTTTGAGTGAAGTGGTTTTGTTGGAGGTTAAATAAATGAAAATTGTCAAAGTGAGTGAGCAAATATCGATAAAGCGTTCTGTTGACGCTGGAACCTCCGAGCAGTCTGCCATTGTCAAATCGATTTTAACAGATGTTCGTGCCCGGGGAGATCAGGCTGTACGAGACTATACGGAAAAATTTGATCGTGTGAAGCTGACTTCTTTTTCCGTAACGGATCAGGAAATCGAGGAAGCGTACACGAAAATAGATGCAGAGTTTATTACGATTGTTCGAGAAGCAGGTGAAAACATCCGCCGATTTCATGAAAAACAGCTTCGGCCTTCGTGGATGACAACCGAGGAAAATGGCACGATTCTTGGTCAAAAAATAACGCCCCTCGATTCTGTCGGTGTATATGTACCAGGTGGAACCGCTGCCTATCCATCCTCGGTTTTAATGAATGTCATCCCGGCAAAAGTAGCAGGAGTGAAGCGAATTGTGATGGTTTCACCGCCAGACCTTGATGGTCAACTGCCTGCGGCTGTGCTTGTTGCTGCAAAAGAAGCCGGAGTAGAAGAAATCTATAAAATTGGTGGCGCTCAGGCAATTGCCGCCTTAGCTTATGGGACTGAGTCGATTGTGGCCGTCGATAAAATTACCGGTCCAGGAAATATTTTCGTTGCCTTAGCCAAGCGTGAGGTTTTCGGAGATGTCGATATCGATATGATTGCCGGACCAAGCGAGATAGCGATTCTTGCTGATGACTCTGCCTATGCTGACGAGGTTGCCGCTGATTTATTATCACAAGCCGAGCATGATCCACGGGCATGCAGTGTTCTAGTTACTCCGTCAATGGCGCTGGCCGAAGCAGTTGCCGTCGAGGTGGAAAAACAACTAGCGCTGCTGCCACGCAAAGAAATAGCCGCCCGCTCGATTGAAGATTTTGGTGCCATTTACGTAACCGAATCGCTGGCCGAAGCGGTAGAAGTTGTCAATGGACTGGCACCAGAGCATCTTGAAGTGATCACTGAAAATGCGATGGAGCTTCTTGGGAAAATTCGTCATGCGGGAGCGATTTTTATCGGACGCTTTAGCTCAGAACCTGTCGGTGATTATTTTGCCGGACCGAATCATGTCCTGCCGACAAATGGGACAGCACGATTCTCGAGCCCTTTGAATGTCGATGATTTTCAAAAGAAATCAAGTGTCATCGTCTATAGTGAAAAAGCTTTAAAGGATAACAGTGAAAAAATTGCTAAATTTGCCCGGATGGAAGGTCTAGAAGCACATGCCCGGGCTGTTGAAATAAGGTTAAAAAATCAATAGGGGGCCCCATCTCATGGAAAGATTTGCAAGGATTGAACGTAAAACAGGTGAAACAGATATTAAACTATCTTTGGATATTGACGGTCAAGGCCGCTCTGACCTTGACACAGGGGTGCCGTTTCTCAATCATATGCTTGATTTGTTTGCTAAACACGGACAGTTTAATTTGACTGTTGATGCAAAAGGAGACATTGAGGTTGATGACCACCATACGACAGAGGACATCGGAATATGTCTAGGACAAGCGCTCAAGGATGCTCTAGGTGAAAAAAAAGGAATTAAGCGCTACGGAAATGCTTTTGTTCCAATGGATGAAACGTTAGCACAGGTGGTTATCGATTTAAGTAACCGCCCGCACTTAGAAATACGCGCAGAATTTCCAAGTCAAAAAGTGGGAACCTTCGATACTGAACTCGTCCATGAATTTTTATGGAAGCTTGCACTCGAAGCGAGAATGAATTTACATGTGATTGTTCATTATGGAAAAAACACGCATCATATCATTGAGGCGATTTTTAAAGCACTCGCTAGGGCACTTGACGAAGCAACGACGATTGACCCGCGCATTAAGGGTGTTCCATCCACAAAAGGAATGCTATAGAAAGGACTGTTATCATGATTGGAATAGTAGATTACGGAATGGGGAATTTGTTTAGCGTCAGCAAGGCTCTTGAGCGTTTGGGTGCAGACTATTTTATTACGGGTGATAAAAGGGAATTGCTGGCCGCTGATGCCTTAATCCTTCCTGGGGTCGGTTCCTTTCGTGATGCGATGGAACGTTTGCCCGTGGAGACAATGAAAGAGTTTGCGGCAACAGGTAAACCGCTTCTCGGTATTTGCCTGGGAATGCAGCTCTTATTTGAAGATAGTGAAGAGAATGGTTTTACGAAGGGGCTTGGACTATTGCCAGGAAGTGTTCGTCGCTTTTCTGGAAAAAACTCAGAAGGACACCTCTATAAGGTTCCGCACATGGGCTGGAACAAGCTCGAATTTGTTCAAAACTCACCGATTTTGGAGAATGTAGAAGAAGATTATGTTTATTTCGTGCATTCCTACTATGTAAATGCGGAGAGTTCGGATGTTCTAATAGCAAAAACAAATTACCATGAAGAAGTTTCAGCCGTAGTTGGCCGGGATAATATTTTCGGGATGCAATTTCACCCTGAAAAAAGCAGCAAATTAGGAATGGCCTTGCTAGGAAATTTTTTGCAAATGGCTGATGAAAGGAAGGCTGTCCGATGACGATTACGATTTATCCTGCGATTGATATGCGTGGAGGTAATTGCGTCCGCCTTCTGCAAGGGGACTATAATCAGGAAACAATCTATGGCGATTCTCCTTTTGATATGGCCAATCAGTTTGCTGCCGATGGAGCAGAATGGATCCATATGGTCGACTTGGATGGGGCAAAGGATGGCAAACGGGTCAATGACCGGTTTGTGATTGAGGCTGCTAAAAAGCTAAAGTCAAAAGTTCAAATTGGCGGAGGCATCCGCTCAGAAGCAGATATTGTCCATTACTTAGAAAACCGTGTCACTCGTGTAATCATTGGGAGTATAGCTGTTTCAAACCCTGAGTTCGCCATTGAGATGATAAAGAAATATGGAGCGCAAATTGCTGTTGGCATCGATGCGAAAAATGGCTACGTTGCTACTCACGGCTGGCTGGATACCTCAAATGTTAGAGCAGTTGAGCTAGGAAAACGATTTGCAGATGCAGGGGCTGAGACGTTTATTTTTACGGATATCGCAACAGATGGAACGCTGGCTGGTCCCAATATTGCTGCTGTATGTGAAATGACAGAGGTGACCGGGAAAAATGTTATCGCCTCCGGCGGAGTCAGCAGTTTAGCAGATTTACGTACTCTAAATTCAACGATAGTAGAAGGTGCGATTGTTGGTAAAGCTCTCTATGAAAGGCGTTTTACCTTGAAGGAAGCGCTCGATGAGGTGAGAAAATGACGCTAACGAAACGAATTATCCCTTGTTTGGATGTTAAAGATGGTAGAGTGGTCAAAGGCATTCAATTTGTTCAGTTGCGCGATGCCGGCAATCCCGTCGAATTAGCTAGAATATATGACGAACAAGGTGCCGATGAACTGGTCTTTCTTGATATTTCAGCTTCTGTTGAAGGAAGAAAAACGATGGTTGAAGTGGTAAAGGCTGTTGCCTCAGAGTTAGCGATTCCTTTTACAGTTGGTGGCGGCATCAATGCGTTAGAAGATATGAAAAAAATCCTTCGTGCTGGTGCGGATAAGGTGTCATTGAATACCGCAGCTGTCTTAAATCCAGGGTTGATTTCTGAAGGGGCAGGCTACTTTGGTTCTCAGTGTATTGTGGTAGCAATCGATGCTAAGTATGATGAAGTAATCGGCACTTGGCGCGTTTATACCCATGGTGGTCGGACCCCAACGGATCGGAAGGTCATTGATTGGGCGAAGGAAGCAGCTGAACTTGGTGCAGGTGAAATTTTGCTCACAAGTATGGATAGTGATGGTGAGAAAAATGGCTTTGATCTTGCGTTAACAAAAGCGGTTAGTGAAGCCGTTTCGATCCCCGTGATCGCTTCGGGTGGTGCTGGGAATGCCAATCATTTTGAAGAGGCATTTGTTAAAGGAAAAGCGGATGCGGCATTAGCTGCTTCGATTTTTCATTATAAAGAGACGTCTGTCCATGAAGTGAAGAGTTATTTGAGTGAGAAGGGAGTGACGGTACGATGAATGTGAAGTTTGATGAAAAAGGATTGATTCCAGCGATCGTTCAGGATGCAGAAACAAAGGAAGTTTTAACACTTGCTTATATGAATGAAGAATCCTTGGGCAGAACTTTGGATACTGGTGAAACGTGGTTTTATAGCCGTTCCCGTCAGGAACTGTGGCACAAAGGTGAGACTAGCGGCAATACACAGTCCGTGGTAAGCGTGAAGTACGACTGTGATCAGGATGCAGTGCTCGTTTTAGTAGAACCAAAGGGCCCAGCCTGTCACACCGGTGCCGTCAGCTGTTTTTCACAGGAAGTTAGTGAAAGGAAATCTAGCTTAGCAGATTTTCAAATTTTACAATCATTGGAACAGGTCATTTTGCAGCGGGAGCAAGAGCGTCCTGAAGGCGCCTATACAACGTATCTTTTTGAAAAAGGCGTTGATAAAATTTTGAAAAAGGTCGGTGAAGAAGCGGCCGAAGTCATTATCGCAGCAAAGAATCGCGATAAAGAAGAACTAAAATGGGAAGCGGCAGATCTGCTCTACCACCTGCAGGTATTATTGGTCGAGCAAGGACTCCCCTTTAAAGAAGTATTAAAAACTTTAGAAGAACGACACAAAGACCGGCAATAACTTGCTGGTTTTTTTGTGTTTGTTTTATTGAGGAGTATTAGATTAAAAACTGCTTCGAAAGAGGATTGTATAACCAAAAATCAGTGAAAAGACCGAAAAAGTGGTTCTATGGAGAGTTCATAGAACCAAAAATGAGTTTATGGCCGAGAAAAGTGGTTCTATGGAGAGTTCATAGAACCAAAAATGAGTTTGTGGCCGAGAAAAGTGGTTCTATGGAGAGTTCATAGAACCAAAAATGAGTTTGTGGCCGAGAAAAGTGGTTCTATAAAGGGTTCATAGAACCAAAAATCAGTGCTTAAACTGAAAAAGTGGTTCTATAAGAAGATCAATAGAACCAAAAATTAACAAGGAGAATGAAAAAGTAGTTATAGGACACCACTTTTCAATCAATTGTGTAACTCGTATACTTTCCATGACCAATCCTTATAAAATTCTTTAATAAAATTCTCCTGATTTTCCTTTTATGATCCTCTAATTTGCACCACTCTATGACAGTATTAGCATTTATCTTTAAATCGGGAAAAAGCAGCATAATTTCATCAACGTTCCTCTTTACTACATCTTCTAATGTTTCAACAAAACCACATTTATTACAAATAAGCTTTCTGTCTACGAAAGTAACGAAAAAGGAATTACAATTCTTACAAATATTCCCCTTTCGTAGGTTGGAAAAAGAATATGGTGGTAACTTTTTATAAGGAGATACCGGATTATGCGCTTGGATCAAAAAGTCAGCCACTATACGATGCTGGTCGTTTAGTTTTGCTGGTTTCGACTCCATTTTTTTCAAAAAGCTCTGATGTTGGGTTGGATAGATAATTTTATCATTAAAGGGAGCTTGGTATAAATAGAAATGAGGATTGATGAAATTTAAGTAGCCTTCGATAGGGAAGTTAAATCCATTTTTTTGAAGTAATTGATGAAGTAAGTTTTTACCGCGGTTTAATTGGTGGAGCGGATTAGTTATCTGTTCTTTGGTCACACAATGATAGAAATTGTCTTTTTCAAAGTAATAATTGCCTTCAAAATTTTTAATTTCGCATGGAATAATGGAGTTCTGCGCTACAAACAAGGAATCAATCTGAAATTCAGTACTATGACTTTCCAGTTGCAAGTCGTTTAATATGTAAAATTTACTATCGAGACCAATTGTAAGCTTATCGAACATGACCTCTCCTTCAAAGCCTTTTGTCAGGTTATAGTACCGTCGCTTAGAAGTTTGATCTAATTCCATCCTTGCATTTAATAACTTTAAGATTTTAATTTCCTTCGATTTAGTTCGATTCTTTAATGGCATAACCCACCTCTTTTCTTAGCTTCTACCTCACTATTTTATAAAAAGTTAAGAAAAATGCATATGAATGATTTGTGAAATTTCTTTTATCATAATTTCCAACAATCCCGTCAACATAATCCCTTCTCGTACGCGCTTGGATTGTGTTATACTACATAAGTTAGTTCAATGGAAAGATGGAGGACTTCATGGTTAAAGACTCAAAAGCAAGAATTCAAAAGGGGAAAATTCTGTCGTTTGTTCCTACAGGGGAATATTATTTCAAGAAGGGAATTAAGGCTTATCATCGCCGTGATTTTCTAAAAGCTAAAAAATATCTTGAACGGGCGATGCAGCTTGAACCGGGGGAACCAATGATTGCCTGTCAGTTGGCCATTGTTACAACGGAACTTGGTGAGTTTGAAAATTCCAATCGACTCTTGCATTTAATCCTTGAAGAACTTGATGAAGAAATGGTTGAATGTCATTATTTTTTAGCAAATAATTATGCCCATTTGGGATTTTTTAAAGATGCTTATCATCATGCAAAAATATATTTAGAGTTAGATTCAAAAGGTGATTTTGTTGAGGATACGGAGGATTTGCTTGAACTTCTCACCTTTGAAGCAGATCACTTAGAGGAAGAACTCTACGAGCAGGACGACCTCATAGTTAAGCAGGAGCAGGCCCGCGAACTGTTAGAGTCTGGTTATTTTCCAAAGGCAATCGAACTGCTGAATGATGTTGTTGAGGAATATCCTGAATATTGGTCGGCTTATAATAATCTAGCACTCGCTTATTTTTACCTTGGTCAGGCGGAAAGAGCAGAATCCATTCTCGATGATGTATTAGAACGGAATCCTGGAAATCTCCATGCCCTTTGCAACAGGCTGGTGTTTGCTCATTACCAAGGGAAATTTAAGCGCGTCAATCGTTTGGTAGAATCATTGAAAAAAATTCAGCCGATGCTGATCGATCATCAATTTAAGCTTGGAGTGACCTTTGCTCTAGTTGGTGAGTATGAGCCTGCCTATTTTTGGTTGAAAAAGCTCTATATAAATGGATTTGAAGGCGACGGTCCTTACTATTACTGGCTCTCCTATTCGGCCTATTTCACTGGACGTGAGAATTTTGCCAAATCGATTTGGAAGCTTGTCCTTGAGAATAATCCTGATAAGGAAGGCTTTGAGCCGTGGAATGAGGAAAAATCACAGTCTAATGGTTTCGAAGATCATTCAGGTTCTATTTTTCAAAAATTAGAAAGTGACTACATTGAGGAACGGTTATTTGCTATTTTTCTTGCGTCTGTATCCGAAAAAAAAGATGAAATTTTTTCTTCAAAGCGTTTTTATCAAAATCAAAAGCTGACCTCGATGGAAAAAGCCCTAGCTAAGTCGGACACTCCATCGGAAGCATTTGAAATTGCCGAGGTTTTATACGAAACCCATCAACCGATTGGAACGATTGAATCGAGCTTATATTTAATGTGGTTCTCTGTTTTTGTCGAAATGGCCAAAACAAGTATCTCGCTAAATAACAAGCGGGCGTGGGCTGCAGCAATGGAATACGTTTGGCACAAGTCAAGCAATACCAAGGTTTCACAGCAAGAAATTGCCAGACGCTATGGAACCTCAACTGCAACAATTGGCAAATACGCTAAGTTAATAAAACACCATTTATGTCCAGCTCCAGCGCCTAGGGGCTCGGGGTCATAAGACGAGCCGGCAAAAAGGTTAAAAAACAACCTTTCCGCCGGCTCGTCTTATGCCTGTCGCCCCTAGACAAGG
The DNA here is from genome assembly GCF_053749995.1 of Neobacillus sp. K501. Classification (NCBI taxonomy): domain Bacteria; kingdom Bacillati; phylum Bacillota; class Bacilli; order Caryophanales; family Bacillaceae; genus Neobacillus; species Neobacillus sp. K501. The sequence continues at coordinate 96,176 of NZ_JBSLYA010000009.1, forward strand.
CGCTTCCGCTTTTCGATTAAGCAGATAAATGGACTATATTTGGATTGTTTTATACGATTAAGTAGGGAATACTACACTTAATCGTATTTTTTTTATGGGAGTGAGATATGATGTCTGAAGATAAAATTTATGACGTAATTATTGCTGGGGCCGGTCCTGCTGGTATGACAGCTGCAGTTTATACTTCTCGTGCCAACCTTTCGACTTTGATGATTGAACGGGGAATGCCGGGTGGTCAAATGGCTAATACCGAGGATGTTGAAAACTATCCAGGCTTCGAAAGTATATTAGGGCCAGACTTATCGACAAAAATGTTTGAGCATGCAAAGAAATTTGGTGCTGAATATGCCTATGGTGACATTAAGGAAATCATCGACAATGGGGATTACAAAACGGTCGTTGCTGGGTCAAAACAATATAAAGCATATTCTGTTATCATTTCAGCGGGTGCGGAGTACAAAAAAATTGGCGTTCCAGGTGAAAAAGAACTTGGCGGACGTGGCGTATCTTATTGTGCCGTTTGTGACGGGGCATTTTTCAAAGCGAAAGAGCTTTATGTCATTGGCGGTGGAGATTCTGCTGTAGAGGAAGGCGTGTACTTAACTCGCTTTGCCTCAAAAGTTACGATTGTCCATCGTCGTGATGAGCTGCGTGCTCAAAAGATTCTTCAAGACCGAGCGTTTGCTAACGAAAAAATCGACTTTATTTGGAATCACACTGTTAAATCGATTAACGATAAAGACGGGAAAGTTGGCAGCGTGACACTTGTTTCCACGGAATCAGGTGAAGAGCAGACCCTCCCTGCGGATGGAGTATTCATTTATATCGGGATGGTGCCATTATCAAAACCGTTTGCTGGCCTTGGCATTACCAATGAAAATGGCTATATTGAAACAAATGAGCTTATGGAAACCAAGGTAAAAGGGATTTTTGCAGCCGGTGATATTCGCGAAAAAACATTAAGACAAATTGTTACTGCTACTGGTGATGGAAGTATTGCGGCTCAAAGCGCTCAGCATTATGTGGAAGAACTAAAGGAAGAATTGAAAATAAAACAGTAGTAAGTTTACGAAGCTTTAACAAAAGTAATCCTGTTTTAATTCAACTGTAACAGCCCTGAAATAAAAATAGGTTATTATGGAAATAAGAATTGACCCCCTTTAAAAATATATTTTTTGGACGCACAGGCCCCGCAGCCTGTGCTATTTTTTTTGTTGTCACTCTTACAAACATTTAACAAATTTATAAGATTTGATTTCATTGTGACCGCTTCCTAAAAATAGTATAATGATAAGAATAATTACATTATTTTACGATATTTCTTATCGTTGTATTAAATAAGGAAAAAATTTAAACTTTGAGAATTGTCTAGCTCCGGCGCCTAGGGGCTCTCAGGTCTAAGCCAATCCGTCAAGAAGGTTAAAAAGCAACCTTCTCTCCGGCTTGTCTTATGCCTGTCGCCCCTGGGCAAGGCGCTTCCGCTTTTCTTGTTAGTGGGTGAGATGTTGTGCAGCGAGTCACCAATTGTGTATTAATTAGAGATAATCAAATATTATTACTTAAAAAACCGCGTCGTGGCTGGTGGGTTGCACCAGGTGGGAAAATGGAGCAAGGGGAATCTGTTCGTGACTCATGTATTCGCGAGTACCGTGAAGAAACTGGAATTTATTTAAAAAGCCCGCAGTTAAAGGGTATTTTTACATTTATTATGAAAGAAAATGATCAAATTTTATCTGAATGGATGATGTTTACCTTCTTAGCGACTGATTCTGACGGAATGGGTGTGGATGAGTCAGAGGAAGGTGAGCTTGAATGGCACCCATTAGATCAACTTAAAAACCTGCCGATGGCGGCAGGAGATTATCATATCATTGATTATATGATTCATGGTAAAGGGATCATCTACGGTACTTTTACTTACACGAAAGATTTTCAATTAATCAGCTATCGACTGGATCCAAGTTAATTATAGGGGGTATGAAGATGAGTACCGGTTCAACAAGTGAAACGCAAATGGTTATCATAACGGGCATGTCGGGTGCAGGAAAAACAGTAGCTATCCAAAGCTTAGAGGATTTAGGCTTTTTCTGTGTCGATAATCTGCCTCCAACATTGCTGCCAAAATTCCTAGAACTTATGAAGGAATCAGGGAATAAAATGAATAAAGTAGCATTGGTTATGGATTTACGGGGGAGAGAGTTCTTTGATCATTTATTCAAAGCTCTAGACGATCTCGCTGAAACATCATGGGTTGCCCCGCAAATTTTATTCTTGGATGCCGATGACTCTACTTTAGTTAGGAGATATAAAGAAACTAGACGATTTCATCCGCTTGCGCCATCAGGTTTGCCGTTAGAAGGGATTAAACTGGAGAGGGAACTTCTTGACGATTTAAAAGGAAGAGCTCAACTTATTTATAATACTTCACAAATGAAGCCTCGTGAATTGCGTGAAAAGATTTTAACAGAGTTTACATCAAATAAAAAATCTATTTTTACTGTCAATGTCATGTCATTTGGATTTAAGCATGGTATTCCAATCGATGCTGATCTTGTTTTTGATGTGCGGTTCTTGCCTAACCCTCATTATATTGAACATATGAGACCAAAGACTGGCTTAGATGAAGATGTCTCAAGCTATGTTTTAAAATGGAATGAAACGCATAAGTTTTTAGAAAAGGTGACCGATTTACTTAGCTTTATGCTCCCTCACTATAAACGGGAGGGAAAGGCACAGCTTGTAATCGCGATTGGATGTACCGGTGGCCAGCATCGTTCCGTTGCATTAGCAGAGTACCTCGGCAGGTTTTTTGAAAATGATTACAAGACTTGTGTTTCTCATCGTGACATTGAGAGGAGAAAGGACAAAACCACATGAAAGATTTAGGACAGCCAAGAATCGTCATCATTGGCGGCGGAACAGGATTGCCTGTGTTACTCCGGGGATTGAAGCAGTACCCTGTCGATATCACCGCTATTGTAACGGTTGCAGATGATGGGGGCAGCTCAGGAAGACTGCGAGATGACCTCGATATCCCACCGCCAGGCGATATCCGTAATGTGTTAGCGGCCTTATCGGATGTTGAACCACTCGTTGAGGAAATGTTTCAACACCGTTTTACAACTTCTAATGAACTGTCAGGACATTCGCTAGGAAATTTAATATTAGCAGCAATGACATCGATTACTGGGAACTTTGTTCATGCCATTCAAGAAATGAGTAAGGTATTGAATGTGAATGGCAAAGTATTGCCTGCTGCCAATCAAAGTGTTGTTCTGCATGCCGAGATGGAGGATGGAACGGTCGTATCCGGTGAGTCAAAAATCCCGTATTCTGGCAAAAAAATTAAAAAGGTCTTTTTAACTCCAGGACTCATCCGCCCGCTTCCAGAATCGATTCAAGCGATCAGGCAAGCGGATTTAATTATCATTGGGCCTGGTAGTTTATATACGAGTGTGCTCCCTAATCTATTAGTACCAAGGCTGGGAGAAGAAGTCAGCCGTTCGCAAGCGAAAAAGGTTTACATTTGTAATTTAATGACCCAAGCAGGTGAAACCCATGGGTATACAGCGAGCGATCATGTCCAAGCGCTGTATGATCACATGAGTGGTGCTTTTATAGATACGATTCTTGTTAATGACAAAGAAATTCCAGAGGATATTCAACTCCGTTACAATGAAGAATTAGCGGATCCGGTTAAATATGATTTGCCGCGCATTTTTGAACTCGGTCTTGAAGTGGTTCATGCCGATATTGCAATTCAGGAAAACGGCGCACTAAGACATGATCCAAAAAAGGTGGCAAAAATATTATACAATTTGCTAATTGATGAAACCAAAAAGCGATATGAAGCGTAATAATAGGAGTTATATTATATAAGGGGGTGAAGGGATGTCTTTCGCTTCGGAAACGAAAAAAGAATTGACGAATTTAGACGTGAAATCATGCTGTATTCACTCAGAGCTCTCCGCCCTTATTAGGATGAATGGTTCTCTTTCCTTTTCCAACCGTAAGTTAATTGTAGATATTCAAACGGAAAATGCAGCCATTGCCCGTCGAATTTATACGTTAATTAAAAAATGCTATGACGTATCCGTTGAACTGCTTGTTCGAAAGAAAATGAGATTAAAAAAGAACAATGTTTATATAGTACGTTTGTCACAGCAAGCAAAGGAAATTCTCGAGGATATGAAAATCCTTGGTGAAGGATTTACCTTCATCCATGATATTTCAAGTGATTTGATAAAGAAGAAATGTTGTAAGCGTTCTTATTTGCGTGGTGCCTTTTTAGCAGGAGGTTCTGTGAATAATCCAGAAACATCCTCTTATCATTTGGAAATTGCTTCGCTTTATAAAGAACATAATGATTCTTTATGCGAATTAATGAATACATTTGGCCTGAATAGTAAAACGCTTGAGCGGAAAAAGGGCTATATTACTTACTTAAAAGAAGCGGAGAAGATTACCGAATTTCTTAATATTATAGGAGCTGTCAATGCCCTGTTGCGGTTCGAGGATGTTCGAATTGTACGAGATATGCGAAATTCTGTTAATCGACTCGTTAATTGTGAAACAGCGAACTTAAATAAAACAATTGGTGCCTCAATCAGGCAGGTTGAAAACATTCGTTATATTAATGACACTGTTGGTCTGCAGATTTTACCTGATAAATTAAGAGAAATTGCCGAACTTCGATTGAATTATACCGATGTAACACTGAAGGAACTAGGAGAGATGGTATCCGGTGGGACGATTAGTAAGTCAGGGATTAATCATCGATTAAGAAAAATTGATGAAATCGCAGAGAAATTACGTATGGGTGAAATAGTTACAAGAAAATAGAAAAGATACTTATAGGAGGATTATGTGATGGTGGAGAAACAGGTAGAAGTAAAGTTGAAAACAGGTCTTCAAGCACGCCCTGCTGCATTATTTGTACAGGAAGCAAATCGATTTTCAGCTGATATTTTTCTTGAGAAGGACGGGAAAAAAGTCAACGCAAAAAGTATTATGGGGTTAATGAGTTTGGCAATCGGCTCAGGAGTCGCTGTTAATATTATCGCAGTCGGTGATGATGAGGAAAATGCCATCGCAGCATTGTCTGATTTTGTTCAAAAGGACAATTAATATGAGGGTTTGGCTTAAATCGCCAAACCTTTTTATTTTCAATAGTCACAGCAGGACGGGCTGGAGTGACTGAAATATGAAAAAGAGAGGTAGTCCGGTCACAGCAGAAGGGCTGGAGTTACCGAAATGTGAAAAAGAGAGGTAGTCCGGTCACAGCAGAAGGGCTGGAGTGCCCGAAATATGAAAATGAGAGGTAATCCGGTCACAGCAGAAGGTCTGGTGTTAAAGATTTTGAACGGCTGCTGAATTTAAATAAAAAACAGCCGGATTTTAACCGGCTGCTCTAAACTTCTAATTATTTTTTCTTTTCTTCAAGATTGTTACGTGAGATGATGGTGTCGATGAGACCATATTCTTTAGCCCGTTCCGCAGTCATAAAATTATCGCGGTCTGTATCTTTTGAGATTACTTCTAGTGGTTGACCAGTACGTTCAGCTAAGATACCGTTTAATTTTTCACGAAGGAATAAAATGCGTTTAGCTGCAATTTCAATTTCAGTTGCCTGTCCTTGTGCACCGCCAAGTGGCTGATGAATCATAACTTCGGCGTTTGGAAGGGCAAAGCGCTTTCCTTTTTCACCAGCTGCTAGTAAGAATGCTCCCATAGAAGCAGCCATACCGATACAAACAGTAGATACTTGAGGTTTAATATATTGCATAGTATCATAAATGGCCATTCCAGCTGTAATGCTTCCGCCAGGGCTGTTGATATAAAGGGTAATATCCTTTTCTGGATTTTCCGCTTCAAGGAAAAGTAATTGGGCTACAATCGAGTTAGCTACATTATCGTCAATCGCACTGCCTAGCATGATGATGCGGTCTTTTAACAAACGTGAATAAATGTCATAGGCACGCTCGCCCCGGTTTGTTTGTTCGATGACTGTAGGGATCAAATTCATTTTTCTTCCTCCTTAAGGTATGAAAGATTTAATATGTATAGTTAATGATACACTGATGGTCAATTAAGGTCAAACATTTCGTTTTAAATTTGTTCGACAACTTTCCCTTCATCATCATAACCAAATGGAATGATTTTAAAACGTAAACGCTCTTGCAAAGATTCTTAAACTATCATATAATATTAAAGTCGCATACGATATATGCGCTCGTGGTGCAACGGATAGCACGTAAGATTCCGGTTCTTAAAATGGGGGTTCGATTCCCTCCGAGCGCGTCATCTAAAACCCTCTGTTCAAAGTAACAGGGGGTTTTTATTTTTTACCATACACCAATTCACTTCTATCATGTAAAATAGAGCAAGGGGGGATTGGAGAATGGAATTAAAAGCAGGTTTATGGCAGCAGCAAACGTTAAAGTTAGTCATGACTCAGGAGCTGACGCAGGCGATTGCACTTTTACAGTATTCTACTCAAGAGTTGACTTCTTTTCTGGAAAATAAAGCGCTTGAAAATCCCCTATTGCAGGTCGAAAATAAAAATATTAAACCCATTAACCCGTTAATTGATCGTAATCGTCGGGGGAGAAAACAGACAAAAACGGAAAATGAGTGGATTGAGCAGATAGCGGCAAAGTCAGCCACGTTTGAGGAGCATTTAATCAGTCAGCTAAAAATCAATAGTTTTTCAGATGAGCAACTAAGGGTTATCAGGCATTTAATTGATAATCTGGATGAAAACGGTTACTTAGTTTGTCATTCGGATGAAATATCTGCTAGATTAGGTGTATCGGTGGATTTAGTGGAGGATTGTATTATTGTTATTCAAACGTTAGAACCAGCAGGGATAGGGGCTCGAAATCTACAGGAATGCTTATTAATCCAAGTGGAACGCGAAAATCTGGCGAATGGTTTAGCGATAACGATTCTTACGGATTACTTTATTCCCTTTGCCGAAAAGAAATGGAAGTCGATTGCCAAGGAGCTTCAGGTGTCGTTAAAGGAAATTCAAGAAGTTTTTGATCGAATGCAGCGATTAAATCCTCGTCCAGGTGCGTTATTTACGCATGAAGATACGTCGTACATTACTCCAGATGCGATTGTTGAACGGTCTGAGGAAGGACTAATCGTTCGAATTTGTGATGATTTTTTACCGAAGCTTCACTTTAATGATCAGTATTATCGTCAATTTACCACTAGCAAAGACCAGCAAACTGGCCGTTTTTTGCAGGAGAAAGTACAAGATTATCAGTGGATTATGAAAAGTATTGAACAAAGAAAAGAAACTCTTATTAGGGTTGTTTCGAAAATAGTTGATAAGCAGCCTGAGTTTTTTTATAAAGGGCCGAAATATTTAGCGCCAATGACAATGAAGGAAATTGCCGTCGAGTTGGAAATACATGAATCAACCGTTAGCCGTGCCGTGAAAGATAAATATGTCCAAACGCCAATTGGCACATTCGCATTAAAATCCTTTTTTACAAGTACGATTCAAACGACAGCAAATGAAAATACTTCTTCAAGTCAGGTGAAGAATACGATTGCGAGCTTAATTAAAAATGAAAATAAACAAAGCCCATTATCAGATCAGGAAATTGTCGAACGATTAAAGACAAGTGAAGGAATGGTGATTTCGAGGCGGACGGTTGCTAAATATCGTGATCAGCTTGGTATCCCATCTTCTTCAAAAAGAAAACGGTTTGATTGAAAGGAATAAACGATGTCTCAGCCAATAATCACGTTATATACAAGAAATCGCTGCTCATTATGCGATAAGGCAAAGAACTCAATCTTAGAGTTAAAACAACAGTGGGATTTTACACTGGAAGAAATCGATATTGAACAAAGTGATGAATTAACGGAGCTTTATGGAATCATGATCCCAGTGGTTCATATCGATGGGGAAGAGGTTGCTTTTGGAATTATTAACAAATTGGACATAAGTAACCGTTTACAAGAAAAAATCGAAAACATATAAGTTGAAATAGGTTTTTACTCCTGTTAAAATAAAAATTGTAGCAGGGGTGATTTTTTTTAGCGAAGGTGGGACATAATTTGTCTAGGGTGGACATTTTGTGACCAACTGCATATTATAAAAGGAGCATGGAATCATGCAATCATTTATTGATATCCAAAAAAGATTATTACCTGATCTCCTTCAAGTGTTACATAAACGATATTCTATCCTAAGGCATATCGGATTTATGCAGCCTGTTGGCAGAAGGAGTCTTGCTGCTAGCCTTGGATTGACTGAACGGGTTCTCAGAAGCGAGGTTGACTTTTTAAAGGATCAAAACCTCATTTACATCAATAATATTGGAATGAGTTTAACATCCGAAGGGAAGTATTTGCTTGAGGATTTGGAAGGTTTAATCCGGGAGTTAAAGGGCATTGACGTGATGGAGCTGGAATTGAAACACCGCCTGGGTATTCGTAAGGTTGTGATTGTTTCCGGTGATAGTGATGAATCCCCGATGGTAAAAAACGAACTTGGTAAGGCAAGTGCGCTTTGCATGAAAAAATATCTGACAGGGAAAAATATTATTGCTGTAACTGGCGGTTCCACGATGGCAGCTGTCGCTGAAGAGCTCACACCTGAACTTGGTAAAAAAGAATTACTCTTTGTACCAGCACGTGGTGGAATTGGCGAAGATGTACATAATCAAGCAAATACTATTAGCTCGATTATGTCGAAAAACACCCATTCTAAACATCGAGTTTTTTATGTTCCTGATCAGGTTAGTACAGAGATTTATCAGTCTCTAATTAAAGAGCCTGACATTCATGAGGTATTAAGCTTGATCAAATCGGCAAGCATGGTTCTTCATGGAATTGGGGATGCTATTACAATGGCTGAAAGAAGGAAATCACGGCCAGAGATCCTGCAAAAGTTAGAGGAAGATCATGCAGTAGGTGAGGCTTTTGGTTACTATTTTAATGAAGAAGGCGATATTGTCCACAAGGTACTAACCATTGGACTTCAATTGGAGGACCTTGAGCAGATTCCGAATGTGATCGCTGTAGCAGGTGGTCATTCTAAAGCAAAAGCAATTCGAGCTTATATGAAACAAGCACCCGCATCAACCATTTTGATCACCGATGAAGGCGCAGCAAGAAAGTTACTAAAAGGGTAAAACCTTTTTAAATAAAAATAACCTTTTTTTGAAAACAAGGAGGAAATTTATTATGACAGTAAAAGTTGGTATTAACGGATTTGGTCGTATTGGCCGTAACGTATTCCGCGCGGCATTAAATAGTTCAAATGTGGAAATTGTTGCAATTAACGATTTAACAGATGCAAATATGCTTGCACATCTACTTAAATATGATACTGTTCACGGAACTCTTCAAGAGGACGTTAAGGTTGATGGTGAATATTTAGTTGTTGGCGATTTTAAAGTAAAAGTTCTTGCTGAGCGCGATCCAGCTCAACTTGGATGGGGCGACCTTGGTGTTGAGGTAGTTGTTGAATCAACTGGCCGTTTCACAAAGCGTGAAGATGCAGCGAAACACCTTGAAGCAGGAGCTAAAAAGGTTATCATTTCTGCTCCAGCATCAAACGAAGATATCACAATTGTTATGGGTGTTAACGAAGATAAGTACGATGCAGCTAACCACCATGTATTATCTAACGCATCTTGTACAACAAACTGTCTTGCACCGTTTGCAAAAGTTCTTAACGACAACTTCGGAATTAGACGCGGTATGATGACAACTGTTCACTCATATACAAACGACCAACAAATCCTTGACTTACCACATAAGGACTACCGTCGTGCACGTGCAGCAGCAGAAAACATGATCCCTACTTCTACTGGTGCAGCGAAAGCAGTTTCTCTAGTTCTTCCTGAACTTAAAGGTAAGTTAAACGGTATGGCAATGCGTGTTCCAACTCCAAACGTTTCTGTAGTTGACTTAGTTGCTGAATTAGAAAAGAATGTAACTGCTGAAGAAATCAATGCAGCATTAAAAGCAGCGGCTGAAGGTCCATTAAAAGGAATTTTAGAATATACTGAACTTCCATTAGTGTCTAGCGACTACAATGGCAGCACAGCATCTTCTACAATCGATGCTTTATCAACAATGGTTATGGAAGGCAACATGGTAAAAGTATTATCTTGGTACGATAACGAAGTTGGTTACTCTAACCGTGTAGTTGACCTTGTTGATTACATCGCTTCAAAAGGACTTTAATCCTAATATTCATTATCATTTGGACACGATTGGCAAATTTACCATCGGACCGCTATAATGATAATTGGTGTTGAAAAGGGGAGCGGGGAAGATTCCCCCTCTCCTTTTTTTTGAGTTTTATCTACATTTAGGAGGCTCGTCACATGAATAAGAAATCATTAAAAGATGTTGATGTTAAAGGAAAACGCGTTTTTTGCCGTGTGGATTTTAACGTTCCAATGCAGGATGGGAAAATTACGGATGAAACAAGAATTCGCGCTGCACTTCCTACCATTCAATACTTAATCGATCAGGGTGCAAAAGTAATTTTAGCAAGTCATTTTGGACGTCCAAAAGGTAAAGTGGTTGAGGAAATGCGTTTAACTCCAGTTGGTGTAAAGCTTTCTGAACTCCTTGGTAAAGAAGTGAAAAAAGCGGATGAAGCGTATGGAGATTCTGTTAACGCACTAATTGAATCAATGAGTGAAGGCGATGTCCTTCTATTAGAAAATGTTCGTTTTTACCCAGGCGAAGAAAAGAACGATTCAGAACTTGCTAAAGCATTTGCTGAGCTGGCTGATGTATATGTTAACGATGCTTTCGGAGCAGCGCACCGTGCGCATGCTTCAACGGAAGGTATTGCTCACCATCTTCCTGCTGTGTCAGGTCTTTTAATGGAAAAAGAATTGGATGTATTAGGTAAAGCTCTATCCAATCCAGAGCGTCCGTTTACGGCCATCATTGGTGGTGCGAAAGTAAAAGACAAAATCGGTGTAATTGAAAATCTACTAGAAAAAGTAGACAACTTGATCATCGGCGGCGGTCTTGCTTATACATTTGTTAAAGCACAAGGACATGAAATTGGTAAGTCACTGCTTGAAGCGGATAAAATTGACTTGGCGAAATCGTTCATGGAAAAGGCAAAAGAAAAGGGAGTTAATTTCTATGTGCCAGTTGATGCGATTGTGGCAGATGATTTCTCTGCAGATGCTAACTCTAAGGCAGTAGCAATTAACGAAATTCCAGCTGACTGGGAAGCGCTTGATATTGGACCGAAAACGGCAGAGATTTATCGTGACGTGATTCAAAAATCGAAGTTGGTTATCTGGAATGGACCAATGGGAGTATTTGAAATCGATAAATTTGCTAATGGTACAAAAGCTATTGCCGAAGCGCTTGCTGAATCAAATGATACATATTCGGTAATTGGCGGCGGAGATTCTGCAGCAGCAGTAGAAAAGTTCAATTTAGCAGATAAAATGAGCCATATCTCAACAGGTGGCGGAGCATCATTAGAGTTCATGGAAGGTAAAGCACTTCCAGGCGTAGTTGCTTTGAATGATAAATAATTATAATTTTTAGGTAAGAAGGGTTGTGCTTTTCATGCGTAAACCGATTATTGCGGGTAACTGGAAAATGAACAAAACACTTGCGGAAGCAAAAAGCTTTGCGGAAGAAGTAAAAGGTCTTGTTCCTTATCACGATAAAATGGATTCTGTCATTTGTGCCCCAGCCTTATTTTTACAAAGCCTTGTCGAAGTAACGGAAGGTAGTGATGTGAAAATTGGTGCACAAAACATGCACTTTGAAGAAAGCGGTGCGTTTACAGGCGAAATTAGCCCGAAACCTCTTGCTGAGCTTGGCGTTCAATATGTGGTTATTGGTCATTCAGAGCGTCGTGAAATGTTTAATGAAACAGATGAATCCGTAAATAAAAAGACGCTTGCTGCGTTTAAATACAATTTAACTCCAATCGTTTGCTGTGGTGAAACATTAGAACAGCGTGAAAATGGCGAAACCATGGATTTAGTTGGTTCTCAGGTTCAAAAAGCACTAACAGGATTAACCGCTGATCAAGTAAAACAAACGGTCATCGCCTATGAACCAATTTGGGCAATCGGAACAGGTAAATCCTCTACTTCACAAGATGCGAATGAAGTATGTGCCCATATTCGTCAGGTTGTGGCACAGCAATTCAGCGAAGACGTTGCGAATGCGGTTAGAATTCAGTATGGCGGCAGTGTAAAACCAGAGAATATTAAAGAGTATATGGCACAGCCAGATATTGACGGAGCTTTAGTAGGTGGAGCAAGCCTTGAGCCTCGTTCATTCTTGCAGCTATTGGAGGCAGGAAGCTATGAGTAAGTCCCCCGTTGCCCTCATCATCCTTGATGGGTTTGGATGCAGGGACGAACACAAAGGGAATGCGGTTTTTCACGCGAAAAAACCAAATTTCGATCGGTATTGGGGCAGTTACCCCCATTCCCATTTAACAGCTTCCGGAGAGGCAGTGGGTCTTCCAGAAGGACAAATGGGTAACTCTGAGGTTGGACACTTGAATATCGGTGCTGGCCGCATTGTATACCAAAGCTTAACCCGTGTGAATATTGCGATTCGCGAAGGTGAATTTGAAAAAAATGAAACCATCTGCAGTGCGATGGAGCATGTTAAGAAAAACGGAACAAATTTACACTTATTCGGATTATTGTCCGATGGCGGTGTTCATAGCCATATTAATCATATGTTTTCGCTTTTAAAGATGGCAAAAGATGAAGGCGTTGAAAAGGTTTATATTCATGGATTCCTTGATGGACGTGATGTTGGTCCGAAAACGGCGACAACATATATTCAGCAGACTCTGGATAAAATGAAGGAGTATGGCGTTGGTGAATTTGCAACCATTTCAGGCCGTTACTATTCCATGGATCGTGACAAGCGTTGGGAACGTGTAGAGAAGTCTTACCGCTCTATGGTTTACGGTGAAGGACCAACTTACACAAATCCACTAGAGGTAGTAGAGGATTCGTACCAACATGGAATCTTTGACGAATTCGTAATTCCATCTGTGATAACGAAAGAAGATGGCTCACCAGTTGCAACAATCAAAGATAACGATGCCGTCATTTTCTATAACTTCCGTCCTGACCGGGCGATCCAAATTTCCAATACATTTACAAACGAAGACTTCCGTTCGTTTGACCGCGGTGAAAAGCATCCGAAAGATTTATTTTTCGTTTGTATGACACACTTCAGTGAATCGGTTGATGGATATGTGGCGTTTAAGCCGACAAATTTGGATAACACACTTGGTGAAGTTCTATCACAGAATGGGTTGAAGCAGTTAAGAATTGCTGAAACGGAAAAATATCCGCACGTTACCTTCTTTATGAGCGGTGGACGTGAGGACAAATTCCCTGGAGAGGAACGGATTTTAATCAACTCTCCAAAGGTTGCGACCTATGACCTTCAGCCGGAAATGAGTGCTTATGAAGTAACGGATGCTCTACTTGCTGAAATCAAGGCAGATAAATTTGACGCGATTATCTTAAACTTTGCTAATCCTGATATGGTTGGCCACTCAGGAATGCTGGAGCCAACAGTTAAAGCGATTGAAACCGTTGATGAGTGCTTAGGTAAAATTGTTGATTTAATCGTTGAAAAAGGCGGTACAGCGATTATTACCGCTGACCATGGTAATGCCGATGAAGTAATCACCCTTGAAGGTGAACCAATGACAGCTCACACAACGAATCCAGTACCAGTCATTGTGACGAAAAATGATGTAGAATTGCGTGATGGCGGTATATTAGGTGACTTGGCACCAACGATGCTGGATCTTTTAAAGGTACAGCAGCCAAGTGAAATGACAGGAAAAACATTATTAAAATAATTATTGATTTTAAAGGAGAGAAAAAAATGCCATTTATTGTTGATGTATACGCTCGTGAAGTATTAGATTCTCGTGGAAACCCTACTGTTGAAGTTGAAGTATTTACTGAATCAGGAGCATTTGGCCGCGCTTTAGTTCCAAGTGGAGCTTCTACTGGTGAGTATGAAGCAGTAGAACTTCGTGACGGAGATAAAGAACGTTACCTTGGAAAAGGTGTTTTAAAAGCAGTTGACAACGTTAACGAAATCATTGCTCCACATCTTGTTGGGGAAGAATTCAGCGTTCTTGATCAAGTTGGTATCGACCATGCTCTTATCGCTCTTGATGGAACAGAAAACAAAGGTAAATTAGGAGCTAACGCAATCCTTGGTGTATCAATGGCTGTTGCTCATGCTGCTGCAGATTATCTTGATGTTCCTTTATATCAATACCTTGGCGGCTTCAACTCTAAACAGCTTCCAGTACCAATGATGAACATCGTTAACGGTGGAGAGCACGCGGATAACAACGTTGATATCCAAGAATTCATGGTTATGCCTGTTGGTGCTCCAAACTTCCGTGAAGCACTTCGCATGGGAGCAGAAATTTTCCACAGCTTAAAATCAGTTCTTAAAGCAAAAGGTCTTAACACTGCTGTTGGTGATGAAGGCGGATTTGCTCCAAACTTAGGATCAAATGAAGAAGCTCTACAAACAATTGTAGAAGCAATTGAAAAAGCTGGCTATAAGCCAGGTGAAGAAGTATTCCTAGCAATGGATGCTGCATCTTCAGAATTCTATAACAAAGAAGATGGAAAGTATCATCTTGCTGGTGAAGGTGTTGTTAAGACATCTGCAGAAATGGTTGATTGGTACGAAGAGCTTTCTTCTAAATATCCAATTATCTCTATCGAAGACGGCTTAGATGAAAACGACTGGGAAGGTCACAAATTACTAACTGAACGTATTGGTAAAAAAGTTCAATTAGTAGGTGACGATTTATTCGTAACAAACACGAAGAAGCTTTCTGAAGGTATCGAAAATGGCGTAGGTAACTCAATCCTAATCAAAGTAAACCAAATCGGTACACTTACTGAAACATTTGATGCAATCGAAATGGCGAAGCGCGCAGGCTATACAGCTGTTATCTCTCACCGTTCTGGTGAAACAGAAGATAACACAATCGCTGATATCGCAGTTGCAACAAATGCTGGTCAAATCAAAACTGGTGCTCCTTCACGTACAGACCGTGTTGCGAAATACAACCAATTGCTTCGTATCGAAGATCAACTTGGTGAAACTGCTCAATACAATGGACTTAAGTCTTTCTATAACTTAAAGAAATAATCTTTTATTCTAAGGCACTCATTTTATGAATGAGTGCCTTTTTTTGGTAAAATACTCTTATAAAATAATTGGGGGTATTTACAATGAAACGATTATTGGATTGTACGACATCTGATTTTGAACAGATGAATGGCCAAGAGTTGAAGCAATCAATTTTGGCGTCAGAGGGTAGAACGATTGTGGCAGAAGTTATTGGAGCAGTGTCTCCATACTATCCTGCAGTAACAAATGCGGAAATGGCTGCAGCATTTGGTGCAGACTTAATTTTATTAAACTTTTTTGATGTCTTTAACCCTAGCTTTGAAGGTTTACCCGTAGATGACCCTGAAAGTATTGTTAAGACCTTAAAAAAACTAGTAGGGCGTCCGATTGGTCTTAATTTAGAACCAGTTGATTTGAGTGCAAAACAGGTTGAAGAATTGATAGAGCTACCATTAGGAAGAATGGCTTCTGAAAAATCACTTCAAAAGGCTAAGGAATTAGGCTTCGATTTTGTATGTTTAACCGGGAATCCCAAAACGGGTGTCTCAAATACCGAAATTACCAAAGCAATCGAGATTGCCAGAGGTGTGTTTGGTGAGAATGGGTTAATCATTGCGGGGAAAATGCACAGTGCCGGGGTTGCTGGCGAAGTGGGCAGCAGTTTGATGTCAATCGAAACGCTGCACCATTTCATAGAAGCAGGAGCTGATATTATCCTGATTCCTTCTCCAGGAACAGTTCCTGGCTTTACGGTGGAAAAAACCTCTAAGCTGGTAGATGCAGTTCATGAAAAAGGGGCACTGGCGATTCTTACAACTGGGACAAGTCAGGAAGGGTCTGATGACTACACCATTAAACAAATTGCCCTAAATAGTAAAATGGCAGGGGCTGATTTGTTCCATATTGGTGATGCAGGCGCAGCTGGGATGGCGATTCCTGAAAACATAACGGCCTATTCCATTGTCGTGAGAGGTAAACGTCATACATACGTTAGGATGGCTTCTTCCGTGTTAAGGTAGATCTCTTGGAACTGTCACAATAACGAGTATTGTTAAAAGGACGATAATATGGTAAATTTAAAATACTGTGAAATGTACGACCCTATCAGGAGGTGGCCTTCATGCATGCATTCGTTGTTACATTATTAGTCATCGTAAGTATTGGACTTATTCTTGTTGTCTTGCTTCAATCAGGTAAAAGTGCTGGATTATCTGGTGCCATTTCAGGTGGTGCGGAATCCCTTTTTGGTAAGCAAAAAGCGCGCGGACTTGATTTGATTCTTCATCGTATAACGATCGTTCTATCAGTACTTTTCATTTTACTAGCGATCGCGGTTGCATACTTTGAAGTTTAATAAAGAATGCTAGAAACCTGGTCTAATGGCCGGGTTTTTTTGTGTTTATTAAGGTTAGTACTGCTTTTTGTAAAAGGTGGGCAGAAAATTGTAAAAGTCGGTCCGGGAATTGTAAAAGGCACGCAGAAAATTGTAAAAGCTGATCAAGCCTTTTTTCTGGAATGTTCCCGTTTGCTTTGCTAAAACTAAGAATAGCAACTATTGATTTGAAGGAGTTTTTTAAATGAAAATTGCAATGCCAAAGCCATTTACTTTTGAAGGAGGTAAACGGGCAGTACTTTTATTACATGGTTTTACAGGTAATTCGGCAGATGTCCGGATGCTGGGCCGCTTCCTCGAAAAAAAAGGCTATACCTGTCATGCACCTCATTACAAAGGGCATGGAGTACCACCAGAAGAGCTGGTTCACACAGGTCCTGAAGATTGGTGGCAGGACGTCATCAATGGCTACAATTTTTTGAAAAATAAAGGACATGAAGAAATTGCGGTGGCAGGGCTTTCCTTAGGTGGGGTATTTTCCTTGAAATTGGGTTACACTGTACCTATAAAAGGGATTGTACCTATGTGTGCGCCTATGTATATAAAAAGTGAAGAGGTCATGTACCAAGGAATTCTAGATTATGCACGCGAATATAAGAATCGTGAAGGAAAATCGGATGAGCAAATCGAAATGGAAATGAATGAGTTCCAAAAAACACCGATGAATACTTTAAAGGCGCTTCAGGGATTAATTGCCGATGTTCGCAATCATGTCGACATGATCTATGCTCCAACTTTTGTCGTTCAGGCGCGGCATGACAGTATGATTAACACAGATAGTGCCAATATTATTTACAATGAAGTGGAATCTGAAATGAAGGAAATAAAATGGTACGAGGAATCAGGACATGTGATCACGCTCGATAAAGAACGTGAGCAGCTTCACGAAGATGTATACGCCTTTTTAGAAAAACTAGATTGGCATGACTAACCCTGTTAGGAGGGATTAATTTGGAAGAAAACATTCAAAAGCATATAGAAAGGCTTTTGCAATATATGAAAGATGAGGCATATAAGCCTTTAACAGTACAAGAACTGGAAGAGGCTTTTGGTATTGCTGATTCGAGTGATTTTAAAGAGTTTGTGAAAGCTCTTGTGCAAATGGAGGAAAAAGGATTAGTTGTCCGAACCCGTAGTAATCGCTACGGCTTACCACAAAAAATGAACTTAATTCGTGGGAAATTAACGGGTCATGCGAAAGGTTTTGCGTTTGTGATCCCAGATGAGCCAGGAATGGATGATATTTTTATTCCACCGAATGAGACGAACACGGCAATGCATGGAGATATTGTTTTAGCGCGGATTTCCTCTGAAACATCTGGACAGCGTCGTGAAGGCAGTATTATCCGCATTCTTGAACGCGGAGTCCAGCAAATTGTCGGAACGTACGTAGAAAGCAAAAGTTTTGGCTTTGTGATTCCTGATGATAAAAAGTTTGCTGGTGATATTTTTATCCCGAAGTCAGCATCCAAAGGGGCAGTTGAGGGCCATAAGGTAGTAGTTAAGCTAACTACCTATCCTGAGGGAAGGAAGAGTGCTGAGGGTGAAGTCATCCAGGTTCTTGGCCATAAAAATGATCCAGGAGTAGACATTCTTTCCATCATACATAAGCATGGTCTACCAATGTCCTTTCCAGAGGACGTGCTGAAACAGGCAAACGAAACTCCGGATACGATTGATGAGAGTGAATTGGTCAACCGCCGTGATTTAAGAAACGAAGTGATCGTAACGATTGACGGTGCTGATGCCAAAGACCTTGATGATGCGGTAACCGTTAAAAAGCTTGAGAATGGAAACTACAAGCTTGGGGTTCATATTGCCGATGTCAGCTATTATGTGAAAGAAGGAACTCCGATTGATGCGGAGGCGGAAGATCGGGCAACAAGTGTCTATTTAGTAGACCGAGTTATTCCAATGATCCCGCACCGCCTTTCGAACGGAATTTGCTCCTTAAATCCGAAGGTTGACCGTTTGGTGTTGTCCTGTGATATGGAGATTAACTCAGAAGGTCAAGTGGTTCATCATGAAATTTTTCAAAGTGTGATTAAAACAACTGAACGAATGACTTATCATGATGTTAACCTGATTCTTGTTGATCAAGATGAAGAAACTCGTTCACGGTATGAACCGCTTGTGCCGATGTTTGAAATGATGGAAGAGCTTGCTGCTATTTTACGAAATAAAAGAATGAAGCGTGGAGCGATTGACTTTGATTTCAAAGAATCCAAGGTTTTGGTGGATGAAGAAAGCAAACCGCTTGATGTCGTTCTCCGCGAACGGTCAGTAGCGGAGAGGCTGATTGAAGAATTCATGCTTGCTGCTAATGAAACAGTCGCTGAGCATTTCCACTGGATGGAAGTTCCGTTTATTTACCGTATTCATGAGGATCCAAAAGAGGATAAACTGCGGAAGTTTTTCGAGTTTATCACGAATTTCGGATATATTGTAAAGGGAACAGCGAATGAGGTGCATCCAAGAGCCCTGCAGGAAATTATCGAAGAGGTTCAAGGTAAACCAGAGGAAATGGTGGTTTCCACCGTTATGCTTCGCTCGATGCAGCAGGCAAAATACGATCCTGAAAGCTTAGGTCATTTCGGATTGTCGACCGAGTTTTATACTCATTTCACGTCACCGATCCGACGTTATCCAGATACGATCGTTCACCGGTTAATTCGGACATATTTAATAGAAGGTAAACTGGATGAAACGACAAGGGAGAAATGGAATGCCCGATTGCCGGAAATTGCTCAGCACGCTTCGAAAATGGAGCGCCGTGCTGTTGACGCCGAGCGGGAAACAGATGAACTGAAGAAAGCCGAGTATATGGAAGATAAAATTGGCGTTGAGTATGATGGCATCATCAGCTCAGTCACCAATTTTGGAATGTTTGTCGAGCTTCCGAATACGATTGAAGGTCTTGTCCATGTCAGTTATATGACGGATGATTATTACCGCTTTGACGAGCGTCATTATGCGATGATTGGCGAGCGGACTGGAAATGTGTTCCGGATTGGCGATGAAATTACCGTACGAGTTGTCAAAGTTAATAAGGATGAACGTTCGATTGATTTTGAAATTGTCGGTATGAAGGGTACACCGCGTCGTGAACGGTCGGAAACACCGAAAGTATTTAAAACCGGTAGTGATGTGAAAAAGCCGCGCCGCAACAAACAGAATGATGACCGGAATCAAAAATCAGATGGTGGAAATGGTGCCGGTGGTGGAAAAACACGCAAGAAACGTAAATTCTACGAGAATGTACCAAAAAATAAGAGTACGAAGAGGAAAAAGCGAAGATAGGATAGTGGATCTTTTTGAATAAAGCCTTTATAATGCCCAGAATCATGGATTGGATAGATTTTCGGGCATTATGAGGGCTTTATAATACCCGAAACCATGGTGGGGGAAGGATTTCGGTCACTATGAAGGGTTTATAATGCCCGAAACCATGATGGGGGAAGGATTTCGGTCACTATGAAGGGTTTATAATGCCCGAAACCATGGTGGGGGAAGGATTCGGTCACTATGAAGGGTTTATAATGCCCGAAACCATGGTGGGGGAAGGATTTCGGTCACTATGAAGGGTTTATAATGCCCGAAACCATGGTGGGGGAAGGATTTCGGTCACTATGAAGGGTTTATAATGCCCGGAACCATGGTGGTGAAAGGATTTCGGTCACTATGAAGGGTTTATAATGCCCGGAACCATGGTGGTGAATGAGTTTCTGACACATAGAATCTTTATACGTGCCCGAGCAAGCTCAAACTTGAGGATATTGGTCACGTAGATTCGTTATACGTGCCCGTGCAAGCTCAAATTCGAAGATATCGGTCACCTAGAGTCGTTATACGTGCCCGTGCAAGTTCAAATTCGAAGATATCGGTCACGTAGAAGCGTTATACGTGCCCGTGAAAGCTCATATTCCAACATACCAGTCGCGTAGACTCACTTTCCATTAGCCGACACTAAGCATTAACCTTTGCGCTCTCCTTACAATTGTTATGATTCGTCTTTTCTGCTAAAATGAACCCATAACGAGGTGAGAGACATGCCAAAAGGTGAAGGGAAAGTGGTTGCCCAGAATAAAAAGGCATACCATGATTATTATATTGAAGAAACGTATGAAGCAGGAATGGTTCTTCAAGGAACAGAAATCAAATCGATTCGCGCTGGTAAAGTGAATCTTAAGGATTCCTATGCAAGAATCCAAAATGGCGAGATGTATTTGCTGAATATGCATGTAAGTCCATATGAACAAGGAAATCGGTACAATCATGATCCACTAAGACAGCGAAAGCTCCTTCTTCATAAAAGAGAAATCGATAAGCTGTTTGGTGAAACAAGAGAAGCTGGCTATGCACTTGTTCCTTTAAAGATTTATCTAAAAAATGGTTTTGCCAAAGTATTGATCGGCTTAGCAAAGGGTAAAAAGAATTATGATAAGCGTGAAGTATTGAAGCAAAAAGAAGCGAAGCGTGATATCGAACGAGCATTCCGCGAAAGACAAAAAATGTAGCTTACAAATACTTACAATTGCAAAACACCGCAAGTATGTTATAATAAATTTGTCGCTAAGGAGCGATGACTTAACGCTCAAACTATTGTAGAGCTTCCGACGTCTGTTGCTAGAATCTTTAACTAGATTTAGCGCATTTTATCATGGGGACGCTACGGATTCGACAGGGGTAGTTCGAGCTTGGGTTGCGAGTCGAGGGGATCGGCCTCGTTAAAACGTCAACGCCTATAACTGGCAAAACTAACAACAACTTAGCTTTCGCAGCTTAATACTGCATAGCTGTTCGCCCCTCCATCGCCTATGTGGTAGGGTAGCGGACTCACTCTTAGTAGGCTACGCCGGAGTCCACCGTCTGAGGGCGAAGGAAGAGAACAACCAGACTAGCTGACCGGCCGCCTGTCGATAGGCAAAAGGCTCAGCGAATCACGAATATGTCGACTACACTCGTAGAAGCTTAAGTGCCGATATCTTTGGACGAGGGTTCGATTAGTAAATTAGTCGCCTTATGTGGTAACACATAAGTGAAAATTCGGCTTTATCGGTGAAACCTAAGTCGCTGAAAATTGCGATAAGGCAATGCCGAGCGGTATGTGGAGCAATCTAACAGCCGTGTATCGACTTATAGGCTGCCATTTCGAAATGGTAGTACTAGGATGCGAAACACTATCTGAATGGGTAAAAATTATGTTTCGCATAAGACGCCGAAGGACCTGAAGTGATCAGGTTCAAGATATAGTCAGTGCCATGACGAAAGCATGGAAACGCACGTCCCTCCGTCTCCACCATACATAGGTGGATAACAAGACTAGCATATAAATGCTGGTCTTTTTTATATTTCAAAAAAAGCCTCTTCAAATGCTATTTTTATCTCTACCATTTCCCTGTTGTACTTACCATTCCTAGGTCACACATTTTCATAATTATTTAATATCCATAAAGCTCGGTTCCTTTTTTTATCAAATCTTAGATAAGGGTAAGTTTGTTTTAATATGGATAACACTCTATCTTTTTTCTTAATATTTAATGTAAATGAGTATTTATGCCGTTCTGGCATATAGTTTTTTTTATTTATGATTGTTCCTCCTGTTAAGGATTGTATATAAACTAAAAGTTCTCTATCTGTAGAAGCTATCGTTACACATGGGCGACGATATTCATTTTCATGCATTCTAGTTAATGGAATTGAACCTTCACCATCAATTATTCCTGCGATATAAGAAGCCTCCCAGATTTCCACGTTTATACCTCCTTCATAAAATAAATTGAATCTCCAACGAGGAAACGTATGTTCTATTTTATTTTAATCTTTTTTGAAATCTCTTTCAATAGTGATAGGGATTTCTTTGAAAATAATGAAAACCTATTGCGTGCTTAATATTGAGAGTAAAAAATAACTAAATTTTAAAATTTAATTGACATTGATAATCATTATCATTTATTATCGAATCAACTAGTAAATGAAAACCATTATCATTTAGGGGGCAGGAATAAGTGAAAATACTAATTGGATATGTAAGTATGTCTGGAAATACAGAAGATATGGCAAATATTCTAAAGGAAGAACTTCTCGCAGCAGGTTGTGAGGTGGAAGTGGAAAGTCTTGAAACAACCCAAGCCAACAGAATTCTTGACTACGATTGTAGTTTCATTGGTGCTTATACCTGGGGAGATGGGGATCTTCCGTATGAAGCAGAGGATTTCTTTGAAGAATTGAATCACCTAAATTTAACTGGAGTTTATACAGCCTGTTTCGGGTCTGGTGATCATGATTATCCGCAATTCTGTGCAGCTGTCGATACATTTGCCACCCGCTTAAAAGAAAGAGGCAGCGATGTTTTTCCGGAATTGTTGAAAATAGAGCTTAATCCTGAAACGGAGGAACAAATAGCAGAGTGTCAGCAATTCGCTCAATCCGTATTGACATGGGTGATGGCCAAAAAGGAAATGGAACATGTTTGATCGAGGAGCAACGGCAGTTTTAGCTACTCGGGAGATTCCTTTCATGGTGGCAGTAAAGCAGGAAGGGATTTATTCCTTTGAAGATGGGGAATGGCTTCTCCAATATCGTATGTCAGAAAACATATACAAGCTGATAAATTTAGGAGCATATATTTTCGGAATTGGTGATTATGGCACGATTGTTCGATACAATCTCCAGGAAAATAAATGGACGCATACATCTTTTCCAACTCCGCAGCGGTTGTGGGATATAACGGGTAATCGTCATGGACTCGTAGTTACACATGGAGGTAGTAACCTTTATATCTCTAATAATTTTGGCTCTAATTGGCATATTATCAAGCCATTTAAATCTTTAGCCGTTCAGCCCGTCATCCGTTCCCTGCTCTATGATCATGACAGTATTTACATTGGAACGCAAATCAATAGGGAATACGGTGGCTTATGGAAATATAGCTTTAGCTCAAGGGAATTAAAGCTAATAAAAAAGGAAACACAAACGATGATTTCTTCGATTTACAAAGACGATGATGGATACATCTTTATCTCAAAAGGAGAATCCCGTTCAGGTAAAGGTTCAATTGAAATGCTATGCCCTTATCAGAATCGCTGGATTCCGTTCGATCAGCCTATTGTAGAAAAAAAGGCCTTTTTAGATCTATTTAGTGCAGAACGTAAGCTATATGCAACCACGAGTCATGATAAATATGGTTTTTCAAGAATCTATGAAGTGCAAAAAGATAGCATGTGCTTACATCCTATTGAAATTGTTGCTGGCCATGGATTTAGAGGGGCAGGCATTGAAAATCAACTATTTATCTGTTCACCGGTTGAAAGTAAATGGATCGTTAATAACTGTGGAGTCCCTAAACTTGTACATTGAATGGAGTGGAATCGGAATGAAGATTGGCGTTTTTTATGCAAGTATGTCGGGAAATACGGAAGCCATTGCGGATATCATCGCTGCTAAGCTTAGAGAACAAAATCACGAGGTCATTTTAGACGATATTCTTAGTATTCAATCAGCTACGGAATTATTAAACTATGATTTAACCTTCATCGGAATGTATACATGGGGAGATGGAGATTACCCAGACGAATGCCTTGATATTATTGAAGAAATCGAACAATTGGATCTCGAACAGCATCCTTTTGCGATTTTCGGTTCAGGAGATATGAGCTATCCGGAATTTTGCGGTGCCCTAAACCAACTCTATAAGCTTATTGAAGAGCAAGGGGGAACTATAGTTGGGGAGCCATTAAAAATAGAGTTTAACCCTGAGCCAAAGGATGAAGCAGACATCAAACAATTTGTGATAGAAGCATTAACCGTATATGAAAAAAGCTGTTAAATGAATTGATTTTTCATTCGATTTTAGAAAAAGAAACCGTAAGGAAAGGGAAACGATATCGTTTCCCTTTTTCTCTGTCTCACATACGATTATGCTGACAACAACACTGCCACGAACCTCAAGTTTTTCAATCCTATATCGCGACCAGCCCGTCTATTTGGTGGAATAACAGAAGTATCTATAATCTATCTTCACAGATAGAAATCGATTTTACTTTGACAGTCTCTATTTAACATGTTAATATGGCTATTAAATTCTAAAAATTTTAAAAAGTGAATAAAAAACCAACAGGTGCTGTGTAAAAGATTTACTCAGCTTAAAAGGGAAGTCCGGTGAAATTCCGGCACGGTCCCGCCACTGTAATGGGGAGCAACTTATTAATGACCACTGTTTCATAAGAAATGGGAAGGGATAAGTTGTGATGAACCTAAGTCAGGAGACCTGCCTGTTGTGTGCGCTTGTACTCTACGTGGATATAGGGAGGGGTGAAGAATACGTGTTGGGAAACTCTGCTTGTCTCAACTCTAGTTAACTATGCGTATGAATCTCTCTTTTCTACTTAGAAAAGGGAGATTTTTTGTTGAAGACGAAAATCTAAATAAACAAGGAGTGGAAAAGTTACATGAATACCGTAAAAAGCTCGAATTTAGGTTATCCAAGGATTGGTGAACAACGTCAGTGGAAAAAAGCGTTAGAAAAGTTATGGGCTGGTAAGCTAGATGAGGAAACCTTCCTAAGACATATGAAAGAGATTCGTTTGCATCATCTTCAGAAGCAAAAGGAAAAAGGGATTGATCTAATTCCTGTTGGCGATTTTACTTTTTATGATCATGTACTTGATACAGCTGTTATGTTTGGCCTCGTTCCAAAGAGATTTGGATGTAGAGGGGAGAAAGTTTCGTTAGAGACGTATTTTAATATCGCACGGGGAACGGGTGATGCAGTAGCAGCGGAAATGACGAAGTGGTTTAACACAAACTATCATTATATTGTTCCAGAGCTCGATGAAGCTGTGCCTGAATTACTGGAGAACCAACCGCTTCACTTATATAAAGAAGCGAAGCAAGAACTTGATATTAATGGTAAGCCTGTTATCTTAGGTCCGATTACATTTATAAAGCTATCAAAAGGTTATAAACAAAATGAATTAAAAACAGTTGTCGCTCAGTTTGTTCCACTTTATGCGACTATTCTACGCGAATTACAGAACGAAGGTGCAGAATGGGTGCAAATTGATGAACCAATTCTATCCACAACGATTTCCCAAGAAGATGTTTCACTGTTTCACGAAGTCTATCAACAATTGGCTGCCGCTGCTCCAAAACTAAAAGTGATAATACAAACTTATTTTGATAGTGTTGATCATTACGAAGAAGTGGTTTCAATCCCTGTGCATGGTATTGGACTTGATTTTGTTCATGATCATGGTCAGAATCTTGCTGCATTAAAAAAATATGGGTTCCCAAATGATAAAGTACTAGCTGCAGGTGTTATTGATGGACGTAATATTTGGCGTGCTAATCTAGCTGATAAGCTCTCTATTCTCGCTGAAATCACAGAGATTGTACCTAGAGATCGTTTTATTGTACAACCTTCATCTAGCTTATTACATGTGCCAGTAACGATTAAGAGTGAAGAAGCTCTTAATGCAGTTCTAAAAGATGCTCTTTCCTTTGCAGATGAAAAATTAACGGAAGTGGCTCAACTTGCAAAAGGCGTGCAGGACGGAAATGAGGCAATACGTGAAGAAATCACACAAAGTACAAACGCCATTCAAGCAATAAATGAATCATCTTTTCGAAACAATGCACAAGTACGAAGAGCCATTCAGGAGCTCCATACATACAGTGCTGATCGTTCAGCAGTATTTAATGACAGACAAAAAGTTCAGAGTTTGGCTTTTCAATTACCGCTTCTTCCAACCACAACGATTGGAAGCTTTCCTCAAACACAGGAGGTAAGAAAGCAGCGTTTAAATTGGCGTAAAGGCGAGATTACGGACAATGAATACGAGAATTATATAAAAGCAGAAATAAAAAAATGGATTGAAATTCAAGAAAACCTTCAGTTAGATGTATTTGTACATGGGGAATTCGAACGGACCGATATGGTTGAATATTTTGGTGAAAAATTAGCAGGATTTCAATTTACAAAATTCGGCTGGGTGCAGTCCTATGGATCACGATGTGTGAAGCCTCCGCTTATTTATGGTGATGTCGCTTATCGTTTACCCATGACAGTCAAGGAAACAGCATATGCTCAGTCGCTAACAACCAAGCCTGTAAAAGGGATGCTGACAGGTCCGATTACCATTTTAAACTGGTCGTTTGTTCGTGATGATATATCCCGCTTTGATGTAGCCAATCAAATTGCTCTTGCACTAAGAGAAGAAGTGGAACAATTAGAGGAAAATGGAATCCGAATGATTCAAGTGGATGAACCGGCTCTTCGTGAAGGGCTGCCCTTAAAGCGAGAACGATGGGAAAGTTATTTGAATGCTGCGGTATATGCTTTTAAACTTGCAACAGCCTCGGTACGAAATGAAACGCAAATTCATACCCATATGTGTTATTCGAACTTTGAGGATATTATTGAGGCCATTAATGGCTTAGATGCGGATGTGATTTCTATTGAAACATCAAGAAGTCATGGAGAATTCATTAACGCCTTTGAGCAACATACTTATAATAAAGGCATCGGACTTGGAGTATATGATATTCATAGTCCACGGGTGCCAAAGGTTGAAGAGTTGATAAAAAACATTGATCGGGCACTTCAAGTTCTCGATCCAAATTTATTCTGGATTAATCCAGATTGTGGCTTGAAAACGCGTGGTTTTGAAGAGACGGTTGCAGCACTTGAGACCATGGTTAAAGCTGCAGTACAAGTAAGAGAAAAACTTCTCGTGAAAAAAAGTTACTAGAGTTAAAGGGTTTTTTAGAATGAATCGGTCCTGGGATTGCCAGTCTTGCTCATCAGCCGAATGAATATGTAGAAGTCGATACTTTCTTAGAATCGATCCGTTATTATATGGCGCTGGCAATTGAATTTTTAGGTAGGCGCTAACCTAAAAAAAGCTGCCCTTTATCCTTTTTATAAGGAACAAAAGGGCAGCCTTTTCTTTTTTAATGAGGCATATTGTTCATGTTGTTCATATTATTCATATTTGTATTGGGCATTTGTGTTTGCATTTGTACTTGGCCTTGAGCTGGGGCAAAGGCGTTTAGTAATTGAGTCATATCCTGCTGTGCGAGTTGAGGTACCTGATAATAATGATGTTTGTTTTGATAGATGGAGAGTTCATAAGCCATTTCAATACAATTTGGGACAGAAGCAGCTAATACTCGGCGGACAACAGGGTTTGTTACTTCACAGGCAGCCATTGTCTTAGCCGTGGCGCCATTTTTGCAAGATGCCAGCATACAGCTTGAGATGAATTCATCAGAAATCTCCATAGTAGACTGCCACGGTTTTTTCGGTTGAGACGGCTTCATCCCATAGACGAAGTCATTCCCCTGGGTCATTTTATAGCTTGTTGTACGATGGGAAGGATCTTGTCCGGTTGTAAAGCTTTCTACGGTAATGTTGTATTCATCTTGCATAAATTGATATTGGCGGTCACCAATATCACGTAACTCTGGGTCTTTAATATGCTCCCTGAGTAACATATACTGATTCATCGTTCCAATTGCCGAGGAAAGTACCTCATGAACATCAAACAGTTCATGGCCGCCATGATTCATCTGCTGTGGCACATTTCCTGTATGCATATTTTGGTGAGTTGGTCCCTGTTGGTTTTGCATCATTTATATATTTCCTCCTCATGATTGTAGTCATAACCCATAGTTATTATGTATCAAGAAATTAGAGTTATTCACACCATTACCGATGTCCAAAACTTTTTTACAATTGAAGGTTTTAGAAAGTGATTCCCCGTCAATAATGACTTTTAGTGAGAATGAGGGGGTGCAGGCTTTGCAAGAGGAATTAAAGATTTTTTATCAGATTTTTACTACAACGAAAGATGCAATTGAAAAATTTATGAACATGCTTGACCCAGTCATTCAAAATGCGACGGACGACCATGAACGACTATATTATCATCATATTTTTGAAGAGGAAGAGCAAAGACTTTCGCGTTTGGTGGTATTAATCCCGCTTATCAGTAAATTCCAACAGGAAAAGGATGAGAGGGCGTTTACGCCAACGAATAATGAGTTCAACCGTTTATTACAGGAGTTGAACTTAGAAAAGTTTGGACTACATAACTTTGTTGAACACCTTGATTTAGCTTTATTCCGGTTTACCGATGTAGAGCGAAGTACATTGTTGAATCAATTAAGGCAAGTTTCTTATCAAGACTATCAGCAGGTAAAAACAATGTTAACTGAAATAAATAGCCGCTTTGATACGGATTATGTTGATCCGCATGCGTATCATGATGAGCATCATGACCATTTAGAACGAAAAACTTCAGCAACCGCCAATAATACGCAAAGCACCAAAATGAAAAAAGGCTTTACGGTTGGCACTCTAATTTAAGAAAGCGAGGGTAGTAAGGCATGAATAAAACACAATTATTTCCGGATGCCCCATTAACGGAACAGGATTTTTTACAACTAGACAAAACTGTCATTGATTCAGCTCGCAGGCAATTGGTCGGTAGGAGGTTTATTGAGTTGTATGGCCCGCTAGGCCGCGGTGTTCAGAGTATTTTTAATGATATTTTTTCGGAAACTTTAGAAGCAAAAATGGATTTTCAGGGAGCCTTTGATTCTGCAATTGAGTCCAGCAAACGGGTGAATTATACGATTCCTTTGCTTTATAAAGATTTTGTTTTGTATTGGCGAGATCTCGAACAGGCCAAAGTATTGGATATTCCCATTGATTTCTCCCCAGCAGCGAATGCTGCCCGTGATGTAGCGAATCTCGAAGATCAAATGATTTTTCATGGGGCAAGGGAGTTTGATATTCCGGGGTTAATGAATGTTCCCGGCAGGCTTACGCATTTAATTGGGGAATGGTATGAGTCTGGAAATGCTTTTCAGGATATTGTCGATGCAAGGAATAAGCTCCTTGAAATGAAGCATAATGGGCCGTTTGCGCTTGTGCTGTCACCTCAGCTTTATTCATTGATTCATCGCGTTCATCGCGATACAAATGTATTGGAAATTGAACATATTCGTGAATTGGTTACCGATGGTGTTTTCCAATCTCCTGTGCTAAAAGGAAAAACAGGTGTACTACTCAATACCGGGAGAAATAATTTAGACCTTGCCGTATCTGAGGATTTTGAAACAGCCTATATGGGTGAGGAAGGGATGAACCATCCATTCCGGATATATGAGACCGTTGTTTTGCGAATCAAACGCCCTTCTGCAATCTGTACGCTTGAAGCGATGAGCGAATAATGAAGGAACGTGTTTTTACAGTTGGTTCGCTCATTCCGGGCAGATTGATTGTGGAGCGTCCTGCTCCGATTGTTCACTTCGAAAAAGTGAAACCTCAGGCCGAGAACATTATTGTCGAGCAAAATAGTAAACGATTTACCATTCAGCCAGCTAAAGGAAAACTTCTGGATGTCGCCATAAGCCAAGGTAAACTAATTCAGTATAAATGCAGGAAAGGTACTTGCGGACAATGTAAGGTCAAAGTTGTCCAAGCAAAGGGAATATCTTCTCCAAATGAACAAGAGCAAAAGAAGCTAAAGGATCAGTTATCGAACGGGTATCGCTTGGCTTGCCAAGCTGAAATTTTGTAGGATTTTATCGGTTTTGCGGAATTCGTTGTGATTTCCGCGGAATTAACGAAAATACTCGCGGAATTATTGCCATAACCTGCGGAATTATACCGGTGACAAAAAATAAGGCGTGAACCGTTGGAGCGGTTTACGCCTTATTTTTCGTTGAACTCTGAATTTAAACCATTTTCCCTCTTTTTAACCCACTTCATGATTGCAGAAATGACTTCTTCTAGTTCTTTTCCAGTCTCTGTTAATGCATATTCAACTTTTTTAGGAGAGGAACTCACCACATTTTTTACAATTAGTCCTTCATGTTCTAAATCTCTCAACCGTTCTGTTAGCAGTCTGTCCGAAATTCCAGGAATTGCGGCAACAATTTCGTGAAAGCGTTTTGGGCCTTCTAGCAGTGTATGAATAATAACACCCATCCAACGCTTTCCAATAAATTCAATCGCATTATGGTAATTCGTACATGAGTGCGGAAATTCTTTTCCATTGCAATTTGTCATGTTTTTAACCCCGATTTCCTTTTTCATACTTCAATTTTATCATAAACATTTTAACTTGACGAATTTACTTACTTTTAGTAAGCTGTAAATACACTTACTAAAAGTAAGTGAAATTATGAAAAAAGAGGAGATACTCTCATGACAACTGTTTTAAAAAGCCTATCTGATGTAATTAAAGAACGTCATTCCGTTAGAAAATATGATCCAAACTTTAAAATTTCAAAAGAAGAAATCGAAGAAATGCTTAAGGAGGCAACACTTGCTCCTTCATCAAGCAATCTCCAAGCATGGCGCTTTATTGTTATTCAAGATGCAGAAACGAAAAAAGAACTAAGAGCCATTGCAAACAACCAAGAACAAGTCGAAACAGCGTCGGCTGTGATTGCCGTTTTAGGCGATAAGGAAATGTATAAAAGTGTTGAGAAAGTATATCGAAGTGCAGTAGAAGCAGGTTATATGGATGAAGCCAATATGAATCGCTTGATCACCAGCACAAATAACTCCTATCCACAGGCACCGGACGAAGCAAGAAAAAATATTGCTGCTTTTGATGCGGGTCTTGTATCAATGCAATTGATGTTGATTGCTAAAGACCGTGGTTATGACACTGTTACCATGGGCGGATTTAACAAGCAACTATTCGCGGAAAAGTATAATGTAGATGATCGCTATTTTCCAATTGTGTTAATCTCTTTAGGTAAAGCTGCAGCCCCTGCATTCCAAACGACTCGTTTACCAATAGAAGATGTAATCATTGAGTATAAATAAAAAATGAACCCCACAGTGGGTTCATTTTTTATTTAAGCAAATAACTGATTGTTCATAGGAATAACTTTTTCTTCCATAGGGAAGGGGAGGGTAATATTATGATTTTTTAGTTCGTTCACACTAATATCTTGAACGATTTTCAATGCTTCCTTTTTAAAGGTCTGTGTAACGAATCCTGCATTGACTTCACAGAGCTTTTCTAAATATTGCAGTGTATCTCGAACCATCATTTGTTTAATATAGGTGTTGTTTAGCTGACAGATTAATTTATGCTGTAAGCTTTTAATCACGGCAATTTGATCGACATGGGCGATAATATTTTGCCCTTCACCATCGACAAAGCCGACAGATACATATTGTCCTTTGGAGATATCAACATTGGTAAACACAGGGTTATGATACGTTTCACCAGTAGAAAGACGGATGGAATCTGCTTCTGCAGCTCCGCCAATTTTACGTTGATTCGTAATAACCGTGTGAATATCTTTTAACCCAAATAGCATGTTAAACATGTTGAAAATCCCCCTTCGCTTTTCGGTGTCTTTATCATTATTTTAAAGAGAATGAGAATCATTGTCAATGTAATTCGAAGACTAATTTTGACGAATCAATGAACTGAACTGTAAAGAAAAAAAGACTTACTAAGAGTAAGTCTTCTTTCTTCGTTATACTAGTACTTCGGCACCATGTAAGGAAACAATGGTTCCTGCTTTTCCGTCGATGGCGTTCGCAGCTTGTTCTAATGAGGTAATGATGGTTTTTCGATGTGGACTGGTTTTGGCGAAATTCATCGCTGCTTCGACCTTCGGGAGCATACTTCCAGCAGCAAAATGTCCAGCCTCTATATATTCCTCTAATTCTCTTATACTGACATCCTCCAACCTTTTTTGCGAAGGTTTATTAAAGTCGATGTAAACATTATCGACCGCAGTAAGAATGATTAAGGCGTCCGCATCGACGAGTTCAGCAAGCTTTTGCGAAGCAAAATCTTTATCGATTACCGCTTCGATTCCAACTAAGCCGTTCTCTGTTTCAACGACAGGAATCCCGCCGCCGCCAACGGAGATAACGATATTTCCCTGCTCCACAAGGGAATTGATCACTGAATGCTCTTTAATGCTGACCGGCTTTGGTGATGGAACAACCCGTCTCCAACCACGGCCAGCATCCTCTTTGAAGCTGAAACCTGTTTCCTCCATTATATGACGTGCTTCTTCTTCACTGTAAAAAGGCCCGATAGGCTTTGTTGGCTGAAGGAAAGCAGGGTCATCTGGATCAACGACTACACGAGTCACAACCGTTACAACATCTTTGTTAATCCCGCGTTCTTTCAAAACCTTATCCATTGCATTTTGCATCCAGTAGCCAATCATGCCCTGACTCATCGAACCACAAGTGTCGAGCGGCATCGCTGGGTTTTTAGTCGAATCCGCAGAAGCCTGCTGGAGAAGGATGTTTCCTACTTGAGGACCATTTCCGTGAGAAATAATGATATCAATGCCTTTATCAATAAAATCAACCAGCTGTCTTGCCGTTTTTTCAAGCGCTAATTGTTGAGCCTTTGCTGAAGCATCTCCTGATTGAATGGCATTGCCGCCTAAAGCAATCACAACTTTTTTTCTTTTCATGGTTTTCGCCTCTTTATCTTGTAGTGTTATTTTAACTCATAATGGTTGCTATACTCATAATGACCATGACGATCAGTGATAGTGCCAGAACTAACTTCCAAACGTGCTTGAGATAAGTGCTATATGGAATACGAGCAATCGCTAGAGCCCCCATAATAACCGCACTTGTTGGCGTGACTAGGTTGATAACCCCTGATGCACTTTGGTAAGCCGTAATCATAATATCTCTGCCAACACCGGCAAAATCAGCTAACGGTGCCATGATTGGCATCGATAGCGTCGCCAGTCCTGAAGTAGAAGGGACTAAGAAGGATAATGGCAGGAAGAATAAGTAAGACAAGTTTGTAAATAGGACGGAGCCCATATTATCCAACATACCTTCGCCCCAATGGAGAACGGTTGCTGTCATTCCACCGGCATCCATTACAACGGTAATACCGCGGGAAATTCCAATGATAATCGCAACCCCTAACAAGTCTCTTGCCCCATTAATAAAGGTGCTAGTGAAATTTTCTTCGCCCATTCTAAAAATAAAGGCGATGATGATCGAGGAGGTTAAGAATAACATGGTTAATTCACCGAACCACCAGTCTCCTAATGGAATCATGCCACCTAGCAAACTACCGATAAATGGTATTTTCCCTAAACCGTTCACTAAATCTTCAAAAATAGTAATATTAAATTTATAAGCCCATGGAATAACGCCTAAAATCATTATGACAAAGGTAATTCCGAAAACACTTAGAACAGCTTTGTGGCGTCCAGTAAATTCCATGTCTTCAGCTTTTTGAGATAGGAAGTGCTTTTCATTCTCTTCTTTCATCGAAGCAATCAATGATTTACCTGGGTCAGCTTTTACCTTTTTCGCATAGCGCATAACAAACCAAATTGTAATAATTAATGTTACAGCTAAGATGAT
This sequence comes from Neobacillus sp. K501, assembly GCF_053749995.1. Classification (NCBI taxonomy): domain Bacteria; kingdom Bacillati; phylum Bacillota; class Bacilli; order Caryophanales; family Bacillaceae; genus Neobacillus; species Neobacillus sp. K501. The sequence goes on from NZ_JBSLYA010000009.1 coordinate 130,135, forward strand.
TAAACGAAGCCCCATACCTTCGCCAATTGAAATTCCGGCAAATCCTGAAGCAATACCAGTTGCGAATGGGTTCACTGTGGATCCTAATACTCCGACACCAGCACCAAGAGCAATAATCGAAACCGCAGTTAAGGCGTCGTATCCTGCTGCAATCAAAACTGGAATAAGGATCGGATAGAAAGCAATCGTTTCTTCAGCCATTCCGTACGTAGTTCCGCCGAGGGCAAACAGGACCATTAAAATCGGGATCAGCCACTGTTCACGCCCTTTTAATTTTTTTATCACTCGAGAAACCCCGGCATCAATTGCTCCAGTTTTCATAACAACACCAAGGAAACCACCGATAACTAGAACGAAGAGAGCGATGTCTTTTGCATCAAAGAAACCATTTATTGGTGCATTTAATATTTCCCATAAACCTTGAGGTGTTTGTTCATCACTCGGTAACTGCTGATAGGTTCCTGAAACAGGAATTTCCTGATCAGTTGCTTTGTCAACTTTTGTATCGTAGTGCCCACCTGGGATAATCCAGGTTAATGCTGCAATAACGACAATAATCAAAAATAATAGCGTATAAGCGGTAGGCATTTTAAGCTTTTTCATATTGATTCCCCCATTAAATGAATGACAAATCTATCGGGTTAAGCGGTATATTGCCTTTGCATAAATAACCATTGCTGTAAAAATTTTTTCTAATTCGATATGTTCATTAGGTTGATGTTCTGTTTTCGTTTGATTTGGGAAGATAGCACCAAAGGCTACACAATTCTCCATTGCTCTTGCATAGGTAGCGCCTCCTGATGAAATTGGTTCAGAAACGGTATCATCTGTTACTTCTTGATAGACATTCATCAAAGTTTCAATTAAGAAATGATCTTTAGGCAGATAGATAGATTTTAAATAATCAAACTCCTTATACTCTAATCCGTATTCTTCAGCAACTTTTGCTAGGGAGTTTACAATTTCATCTTTATTTGCAGTTACAGGGATTCGAATGTCGATTGATAATCTTTCGAACTCGTCATTTAGTTCTATTTTTCCTATATTAAATTTCAGTTTCCCTGAAGCTTCATCTTCACACTCACCAAATATTTTTAAGGCGTATGGATCCTCTTTGACAAAATCATGGATGAACTCTATCGTTTTGGAGGTATAGCCAATTTTTTTCAACGCAATGAATAAACGGTTAATGGCATTGATTCCTTTTTCCGCGACTTGAGCGTGTACAGATTTTCCTAATACGATGACCTTTTTATTGTTTGTTTCATAGGCAAAGCCTAACTCATCCAAAGCACTCATTAATTCCAGTCTCTTTTCACCATCATAATGTGCATGGTCAGGTACGGCATTAAAGGCATTCCCTGCGATGATTCTTAAACCTGTTTCATTTTTTCCTTCTAACAGGAGTTGAAGTAAGCCTTTTTCTGCATAAACAAGTGGGAAGGCAGAGTCTGGTGTAAAACCCATACTTGGGATTTCTTCAATTTCCACATAACGTTGCATACAACGCCAAAGTGTTTCTTCATCGGTACCAAAGATAAAACGAAATCGCTTATTAAAATTTATTCCGAGGTTCATTAATGCTTTTACTGCAAACAAGGCGGCAAGAGTTGGCCCTTTATCATCCTGTGTTCCTCGTCCGAACATTTTTCCATCGGTAATCGTTGCTTGGAAGGGCGGGGTAGCCCAATCTTCAATCTTTCCAGGTGGCACAACGTCAATATGACCAAGGACACCAATCATTTCTTCACCACTGCCAATTTCAGCATAACCGTAATATCCTTTTGGGTCATAGTACGTCCTGAAACCAAGCTCCTGGCAAATCTTAAGAGATTTCTTTAGTGCTAAATCGATATTTTCTCCAAATGGGTATTCGTCCACATGCTCGGCGATGACGCTAGGGATTCCCACGAGTTGAGTAAGAGCTTGATGAAAGTCTGGTTCGATTTTTCGCAATTCTGTCTCTAAGTGAGTGAATTTTTCCATGCGACCCCTCCATTCAATATTTTAATAATAAGAAAGGAGATGGGAGAAGGGACCCCGCATCTCCTTTGGTTCTTGTTATTCTAGATTTCCTAATGTAGCGGCCATGACGGCTTTGATGGTGTGCATTCTATTTTCTGCTTGGTCAAATACTTTGGAATGCTTGCTGCGGAACACTTCATCGGTTACTTCCATTTCAGGAAGTCCGTGCTTAACATGAATATCTCTGCCATAGCTTGTTTCAAGGTCATGGAAAGCAGGGAGGCAGTGAAGGAAAATCATGTTGCTATTCTCGGTTTTTTCAATCATTTCGGCATTAACCTGATAAGGAGATAGAAGTGCGATCCTTTCAGCAAATTTGTCTTCTTCACCCATGGAAACCCAGACATCTGTATAGATGACATCTGCTCCAGCAACTCCTTCATCAACATTGCTTGTAATCGTTACACGACCTCCAGATTGCTTTGCTAATTCATGTGCTAGTTCAACGATTTCAGTTGCAGGGAACAGGGATTCAGGTGTGCAAATTCGTATATCCATTCCGACAAGAGCACCGCCAATGAGCAGGCTGTTAGCAACATTGTTTCGTCCATCACCAACATAGACAAATTTGATTCCTTCTAAACGCCCAAAGTTTTCTTTCACGGTTAAGAAGTCAGCAAGTGTTTGAGTAGGATGCCACATATCTGTTAAACCATTCCATACAGGTACACCTGAATGCTCTGCCAGCATTTCTACCTTTTTATGTTCAAAGCCGCGGAATTCAATTCCGTCAAACATCCGTCCTAAAACTTTAGCGGTATCCTCAATCGATTCCTTTTTACCAAGCTGGATGTCATCTTTACCCAAGTATTCAGGATGTGCCCCTAAATCAACACAAGCAACGGTAAAGGCACAACGGGTACGAGTGGATGGCTTCTCAAATAATAAAGCGATATTTTTTCCTTCTAGGTAACGATGAGGAATTCCGTGCTTTTTTTCATCCTTTAACTTCATTGCTAGATCGATAAGGTAGACGAATTCTTCCTTTGAAAAATCCTTTTCTGCCAAAAAGCTTTTTCCATGAAATGTAGGTGTAATCGTTAACATGAGTATCTTCTCCTTTATTGGGAATTAGTAGTTATATATCTTCACGAATGATTGGCATGCTCATACAGCGTGGGCCCCCACGACCCCGTGATAATTCTGAGCTGGCGATTTCAAGGACTTCAATTCCGTACTGACGTAATAAGTCGTTGGAAATATAGTTCCGGTCATAGGTAACGACTACTCCTGGTGCAATTGCTAAAGTATTAGAACCGTCATTCCACTGTTCACGAGAAGCGGCAATCTCATCTCCACCACCACATGGGATTAAGACAAGGTCATTAAGATTTAGTACTTCTTTTAATGTTTGCTGCAGGTTGGTGCGATGGGTGATTTTTACATGTTCATCATCAACCCCTTTTTCAAGGATATAAACGTTCATATTGCCTTGAGGTCCTTGGATTTCGGGGTGAATCGTAAATTTATCGTAATCTACCATTGTAAATACTGTATCTAGATGCATAAATGCACGGCATTTTGGAATTTCTACTGCCACAACTTTCTTAACCTTATCTTGCTTCTTAAATAAGTTAAGTGCTAACTTTTCTATCGCTCGCGCAGAAGTTCGGGCAGAAACACCAATGGCAACGACTTCCTCATTGAGGACTAGTTCATCGCCTCCCTCAATGGAGAATCCAAAATCACGGTCTAACCATACTGGAACATCGTGACTAGCAAATCTTGGATGATGCTTAATGATGTATTGCATGAATAGAGATTCTCGACGGCGTGCTGGTTCTCGCATTCTATTAATCGTTAATCCATTTCCGATACTTGCTGCAGGATCCCGGGTAAAATATAGATTCGGCATCGGGTCTAAATAGAATGGATAGTGATCCTCCATTAATTCATATAAATGATTTTTCTTGCTTGCTTCGATTTCATTTTTAAGGATACCGCTCATCACTTTGGCAACCATATCAGCTGTGGAGAATGAGAGTAAATATTCTTTTAATACCTTTGCCGCACCGTTGACATTGGCCTTACTTTCTCTTAAAATATCATCAACAAATTGGTTTTTTAGTTCTGGCTTGCTCAATGTTTCCACGACAAGCTTTTCGAGGTATAGGACTTCTATGCCTCTATTTTTTAGTGTCTCGGCAAAATAATCATGTTCTCTTTGAATGATTGGTAAATAAGGAATATCATCGAATAAGAGTCTTTGTAGATATTCAGGTGTTAGATTTTCGACTTCTTTTCCAGGACGCTTAAGTAATACTGTTCTTAAAGTACCGATTTCTGACGTAACATGGATCGGGTGCTTTAATTGTTTCTGGATATCCTTCTGAGAAGTTATATCTGCTATACTGCCCATCTTTTCTTCCTCCTTTAATCAACTATCCTTGCTACACCTTTATTCTAGGGGATGTAAGCGCTTTAAATTGTAAGGTACATAACAAACGAATTGTTAAAATCATTACATTTTTTTGTCAAACGCATAAATCATGGTGCATAATTATGTAATTCACTGTGCGTATAAACACTTACTAAGGTAAAAACCTGTATAATCAATGGATGTCAAAAAGTGTTCACGGATAAAATAGTAAAATTCAGAAAATTGAAGAGGGAAATAACAAAAAAGAGGCCGACGTCATTGCGCCAGCATCTTATTCATCTTTATATATCTTTTAGGTAATTAGGTTGATGGATTCGAATTTTTTTCGACTTAACGGAGATAATCTTATCCCTTTTTAATTGATTCATTAATAGACTCACGGTTTCTCTGGTGGTTCCAGAAATTTTAGCAATGTTACTAGCTGTGAGCGGGCAGGGTATGATGATTTCATCTCCATCCCGTTCGCCAAGATCCTCCATTAAAAATTGAAGTGAATGTATAACCCGTTCTTGGGCATTTGGAATTAAGATTTTTTGAACCCGTTTCTGATGCAACTTGAGGATATCAGAGAGTTTGGAGATGATGAGCATTAATTGTTTAGGATTAGCCTTAAGCAACTCCTCAAGGACATGGGTTTGAATGAAGTAAAGATATACATCTGTTACCGCGGTTGCCGTGTCCTGATATACTTTATCTTCAAATATTCCGCCATAGGGAAACATTTGATTTCTCTTGATAATGTCTAAATAAAGCATGCTTCCTTCTTCGCTCCCCCGTTCATACATCACATAGCCATCAAGTAAAAAGAAGATTTTATCACGTGGGTCTCCTTCCATATAAAGGAGCTGGTGTTTCTTATAGCTTCTAAAATAAAAATAGGGAAGATATGTTTGCAGTTTTTTTACAGTTAAACAGGATAAAATTTCGAATTGGGATAGATCTGATAAAACATCCATTTTTATCACAGGGGAGTTAAGCATGCAATCTCTCCTTTTCATGTGAATCATGTATTTTGATACTTTTCAATTTGTTCTTTAATCGTGCTTGATTCTTTAGGGGAGCGGCAAATTATTAGGCAAGTATCATTTCCACAAATGGTTCCTGCTTTTCCTTCCAGATGAATGGAATCCAAAAGCGCTCCAAAAGCATGGGCATGACCGGGTAACGTTTTAATAATTACAAAGTAGTTAATGACCTCGATACTTAAAAGCGCATCCCTACATTTGTGCTGAAGCTTCTCCACGATTAAGTAATCATTGTCGATTTTGAAGCTATATTTGAGACTGCCATCCTTTGAAGGGATTTTTATCAGCTTTAGTTCTCGAATATCTCTAGAAATGGTTGCTTGAGTTACGCGTAAACCACCGTCCAGAAGTAATTGTCCTAACTCCTCTTGCGTTTTTATCTCATGTTCAGAGATAAGCTGTGAAATTAACTTTAATCTCATCTCTTTATTCATCAACCTAACTCACTTTCTAAAAAGTTTCTATATTTACATCATATTGCCAATTCTTCACAATTGAAATGAACAAACGATGAACAAATTCTTTTTAGAAAAATTATGAAAAGTTCAGTGATTATTCACGCTTAAAAGTAACAAACAGATAGTAATTTGTTATAATAAACATGTGAAATAGAATTCATAGGACAGATGATGGGGTTTGATAGATAAAGATGATAAATAAACTATTACAACACAGTGGTTTTAAAAGGATTTTAATCTTTGTATTTGTATCTATTGTTTTATATTTAATGAAGGACATGATTAATTTAATCCTCTTTACATTTATTTTTACCTTTCTAATGGACCGATTGGTAGGGTTCTTATCGAAAAAAGTTCCGCTTAATCGGAGATTACTGGTCATCATCTCCTATAGCAGTATTGTTGGTTTACTATCTTACGGGATTGTTAAGTATTTACCGATGATTATCGGAGAAATCAAGCAATTAATCCGGCAGTTAACGGTTTTTTATACATCTAAACATGATAATATGATCTTGAATTATATTGTCAGCAGGCTCGAGGAAATCCAGATTTCAAGTTATTTGGAAAGAGGATTTACTTTTTTAATTACGTATTTTACAGATATTAGTACATTCACCTTACAGATTTTGTTAGCTCTTTTGTTAAGCCTATTTTTCTTATTGGAAAAGCCACGCCTGATTGAATTTACAAAGAAATTCAAAACGAGTAAAGTCGCAAATATCCATGCTGAGATTGAGTTTTTTGCTAGTAAATTTGTCGGAACATTCGGTAAGGTAATTGAAGCGCAGATTATTATTGCAATTGTAAATTGTATACTAACGACCATTTCCTTATGGATTATGGGATTCCCGCAATTAGTGGGACTTTCGATTATGATTCTTTTCTTAGGTCTTATTCCTGTAGCGGGAGTTATTATCTCGCTCATTCCACTCGTTATTATTGGGTATAGTATCGGCGGTATTATTCAGGTTCTCTATGTCTTCATTGCGATTATGATTATTCATGCGATTGAAGCTTATATCTTAAATCCAAAACTTATGTCATCGAAAACCAATTTACCAGTTTTCTACACATTTATTGTACTAATATTCTCCGAACACTTCTTTGGAGTATGGGGGCTGATTATAGGGATCCCAGTATTTGTATTTATTTTAGATGTTTTAGAAGTAACAGAAACTAAGAAAGTATAATACAGCCCATCCTAAGGATGGGTTTGTTTTTTTGTATTTCCGTCTGTTATGCTTAAAAAAATAGAGTGGGAGGGGATTTTTTTTGAGCGAATGTAAATTAGATCATTCACATGAGGATGTAAAAAATAAATTTGAGTCTCAGGCTGAGTACCTGCCAGTTGAATTAAAGCCATTATTTGAACAATTCTTTGCCAAAGAGCATACACAGGATTTATTAAATGAAGTATTTCATCTTCTAAAGAAATATGATTTAGCAACAGAAGAAGAAAAAACTGCGAGAAATAATCGCTTATATTTGGTGTTAAAAAACATCTAAAACCCCCACTTTGGGGGTTTTTTCATTAACATATGGCAAATGTTTTCATTTTTTAGTGGATTTTTCCTTATTTGGAAAGTTTGAATATCCCTAAATTGAATTTCATGAATAGCGCTGATTTAGAAAATAGTAAGGATAGCTAAATTGCAAAATGGAAGAAGGTATCTGATGGGAGAATTATTTCAGTTATTAAAAAAAGGAAATAAATCTGCGTTAATCGCAGCGATTGTCAATACGATAATATCGATTGCCAAAGGAGTTGCTTACACATTTACAGGTAATGTTGCTATGTTTGCGGAAACGATGCATAGTCTAGGAGATGCTGCTAACCAGTTATTTGTGTTCATTGGATCAGCTTTAAGTAAAAAGTCTCCTACCGATCGCTTTCCGAATGGATTTGGGAGATTGGTAAACCTAGTGCTGTTGGGAGCAGTATTAATTGTTGGTATTATGGCGTTTGAAACGATTCAGGAAGGGTATCACCACCTACTTCATCCTGCTGAGTCAGAAGGATTTTTAATTAATGTAGGTGTGCTCGCTTTTGCCTTAATTCTAGAAATTTATGTTCTTTACAAAGCGATGAAGGAAGTTATGCATGAAGTGGGAATAGAGGCAGGCGGTTTAAGTGTTTTTTATCAGAGTTTTGCTCATTTAGGTAGAGCAAAGCCGGCGACAAAGCTGGTTTTCCTAGAAGATTTAGTGGCAACAAGTGGTGGGCTCCTGGCGATTATTGCTGTTGTAATATCCCATTTCTTTCATATCCATTGGATTGAGGGGGCAGCGTCGATCCTTATCGGTTTAATGATGTTCTTTGTCGTGGGCAGAGTGTTTTTGGATAATGCTGCTGGTGTACTTGGCCGAGCAGATGAAGAAATGGAAGAAAAGATTGGCCTATTGGTCATGCAGGATCCTGATGTGAAGGATATTCAGGATATTACGGTAGTAAAGGAAGGCGAAGATTTGCATGTTGAACTAGAAATTGAAATTGATCCTAAATTAACGATTGCTGCAGCAGACGATATTAAGGATCGTTTACAGGAAAAAATTATGGCGGAAAAAGGAGTCGTGGATGTCACGATTGAGTTTGATGAAGAGGATGAGATTATGTCTTGGGATCATGAAAAATCATCAAGAGTTAGATAAAGTTGGGAGGATCCATTATGGTTGTACGTAGTATAAGGCTATCAAGCGCGGAAATTGGCGGCTTGTGGGGGACTTTTATCCAAGAGAGTATGACCATTTGTTTATTAAAATACTTTCTATATCATAATCAGGATGAGGAAATCAAACCCTTGTTAGAAAAGGCTCTTGAGATTTCTGAAAGTCATTTTCAACAGATTTCTAATATTTTTCAATCAGAAGGAATTCCATTACCAGATGTTTTTACTGATCAAGATATTAATTATTCTGCTCCTCCATTATTTTACGATATGTTTGGACTTAGCTTTGTATACTCGATGAGCCGACTTGGGATGATCAACACTTCCTTCATTACTTTGAATGTTGCAAGGAAGGACGTGCTGGCGCTTTTTGTTTCGATGGTGAATCAATCGACGGCTTTATATCAATCCGCTACAACCCTTATGTTATCAAAAGGAATTTATGACCGGCCGCCAATGATTCCCTATCCAAAAAAAGTGGAGTATATTGAAAAGAAGTCTTATATCAGTGGGTTTATGAGTAAAAGACCTTTAAACTCTCTTGAAATTACAGAAATTTTTTTTAATACCGAACGAAATTATTTCTCCATTTTGTTATGTACTGGATTGCTCCAAGTGATGGATGATATGGAAATAAAAGAGTTTATAAAAGAAGGGAAAGAAATATCGGAAAAGCAAATAAGAGTATTTAATGAAATTTTATTAAAAGAGCAACTATTAGGGAACGTTTCAACAGCGATGGAAGTGACGGATTCAACAGTATCTCCTTTTTCCAATAAACTGGTTGTCACCCTGTTTCATTTATTGAATCAGATAGATATCTCGTTGCTTGGACATGCCATGTCGGTATCTATGAGAACGGATTTAGTGACATTTTATCAAAAATTCATTACAGAAATTTTAGTTTATGCAGGTAAAGGCTTCAATTTGTTGGTGGATCGAGGCTGGCTTCAACAGCCGCCTATGGCACCTAATCGGAAAGAGCTTGAAAACATGAAATGAAAAAAAAGAAGCTCGCCATTCGATTGGCGAGCTTCTTCATTCCCATGGTTTACTCGTAGTGAAGTAACTTGCAAGTTCTTTACTGCTTTTTCGATGAATTTTTCGCTTTTCTGCGCGTTCTTTTCCGGTTTCAAACAGCTTCTTTTCTTCCTCCGTTTCAGGAATAATGCCGGGTACTTTTGCCGGCTTCCCGTTTTCGTCTAGGGCAACAAAGGTAAAAAAGGCCGTAGCAGCTATTTTCCTTTCACCGCTAATTAAATTTTCCGCAATAATCTTAACAAAAACCTCTAACGAAGTGTTTCCAGTCCAGGTAACAAAAGACTCGTAACAAACAGAATCCTGCGGGGTAATTGGACTAAGGAAATCAACAGAATCAGTTGAGGCGGTAACGCACTCCTTTCTTGAATGTCTTGTTGCTGAAATGGACGCAAGCATGTCCATATCACTCATTAATTTTCCACCGAATAATGTATTGTGGTTATTTACATCATTCGGGAAAATCCTGCTTGTTCTAACAACTCTTGATTGATTGCAAGTTTTGGATTCCATGTGCACCCTCCATTTTTCGCTTTCCTATCCACTTAATTTAGCAGAAGTACAATGACAAATCAAAATATCTCCTTGAATTCAGGAAAGTATAGCAGGTAATTTTAAAGCGAATGCTAAGTCATTATGATACATTAGTGTTAAGAGTAGATAGATCAAGGGGGAATATCGGTGACGAATCAATCAGAAATTAGCCAAGCATTGAATGTTAAATCTGAAATTAATCCTAAGGAAGAGATTCGGTTAAGGATTGACTTTTTAAAAAGTTATTTAGTAAAAAGCAGAGCTAAAGGTTTTGTATTAGGAATTAGCGGCGGACAGGATTCCACTCTTGCGGGCCGTCTTGCGCAGCTAGCAGTTGAAGAGCTTCGTTCAGAAGGAAAAGAGAGTTTATTTATAGCTGTCCGTCTCCCTTACGGAGTACAGCAGGATGAAGAAGATGCCCAGCGAGCTTTAGATTTTATTAAAGCTGATCAAGAATATGCATTCAATATTCAAGATGCTGTTGATCAGATTCAAAAGGAATATAACTTAATAACCAAAACGTCTCCGTTAAGTGATTTCCAAAAAGGAAATGTTAAAGCAAGGGTGAGAATGATTGCCCAATATGCCTTTGGCGGTATGGAAGGATTGTTAGTTATTGGTACGGATCATGCAGCTGAAGCGGTGACTGGCTTTTTCACAAAATATGGTGATGGCGGAGCGGATGTCCTTCCATTAACTGGTTTAACCAAACGACAGGGGAAGGCGCTATTAAAAGAACTAGGTGCTGATGAACGACTTTACTTAAAAATTCCGACTGCTGATTTGCTCGATCAAAAGCCTGGGCAAGCCGACGAAACAGAATTAGGGATCACTTATGATGATATCGATGATTACTTAGAAGGAAAACCGGTAACTCAGGAAATTGCGGAAAAAATTGAACAGCGCTATCGCATAACAGAACATAAACGGCAGGTACCTGCATCGATGTTTGATGATTGGTGGAAATAAAGATAAAAGCAAGATTAACGAATATTCCCATCTCACCGGTTCACTATTTTTTAATACCATATCAGGATAATATTTTCCATTGACGAATTTATTAGGACAACGTATTCTTATTACGTTATTTTAATAAATATCCATCCCTTAAAAAACATAACTTAGTCAGTCTGAAAGGGGAAACTCGAGTGGGAAATTCAAATAAATTAGGTTTTTGGGTGTTAACGGCTCTTGTCGTTGGAAATATGGTGGGTTCAGGTATTTTTATGCTTCCACGTTCATTATCAGAAGCAGCAAGTCCTGCAGGGGTGTTACTCGCATGGCTTTTGACCGGTTTAGGTGTCATGATGATTGCCCTTGTATTTGGAAACTTGGCAATTCGAAAGCCGAATTTAACAGGTGGTCCGCAAATTTATGCAAAAGAATTGTTTAAAGCAAACTCTCAAGCCTCAGTCTTATCAGGATTTATGGCTTCATGGGGTTATTGGATTGGAAACCTTGCTGGGAATGTGGCGATTATTACCACGTTTGCAGGATATCTATCCACCTTCTTCCCTGTTTTAACGAGTGAAGCAGATTGGTTTACGATTGGCGGTTTTACGTTAAAGGTAGGTAATGGTCTAACGTTTATCGTATGTTCCATTCTTCTGTGGGGAACACATTTTATTATTCTCCGAGGATTAGAGGGTGCAGGAAAATTGAACTTTGCTGCAACAGCAGCGAAGGTTATAGGCTTCTTCCTATTTATCGTAGTCGGCCTTTTTGTCTTTGAAAAATCGAACATGATGCCAATGGTCGATACGAGATTAAGTGATGCTGGAGAGTCATTTGGTTTGTTGTCACAGGTTAACAACGCAGCTTTAGTAACATTGTGGGCGTTCTGTGGATTGGAATCAGCGGTGGTATTTGCCTCACGAGCCCGTAGACAAATTGATGTGAAACGGGCAACTATTGTTGGCCTTGGCATTGCTCTTGCCATTTATATTGGAATTAGTACCCTAGTCATGGGAATGTTGGATCAAGATACCCTTATCCATTCAGATAAGCCATTAATTGATGCGATTGAAACGGTATTAGGTCCAATTGGTGGAAAAGTATTAGCGGGTATAGGGTTAGTAAGTTTATTTGGTTCAACACTTGGCTGGGTAATGTTAAGTGCAGAAATCCCTTATCAAGCTGCTAAGCAAGGGATGTTCCTTCCCGCCTTCTTAAAAGAAAATAAAAAAGGATTGCCAGTGTTCTCGCTCATTTTGACAAATGGTATCGCACAAATTTTTATTTTCTCTACAGTATCAAAATCAATTTCAGGTGCGTTTGATTTTATTATCATCATCGCTACATTAGCATATTTAGTCCCTTACTTTATTGCATCTGTTTATCAATTGAAATTGGTTTTTAAAGGTGAAACGTATTTAAATTCAAGTTCTAGAATGGTTGACGGAGTAATTGCTTTGGTGGCTACGATTTATTCTACTTGGGTCATTATTTCAGGTACATCCGATCTTAAAACATTCTTACTCGGGGTTGTTCTCTTAACCAGCGGAATCTTCTTTTATGGACCTCTTAAGAAAATGCATGAGAAAAATCAGCAATCAAAATCGAAAGTAGCTTAATTTACCTATCAGGGTTTCCTGATAGGTTTTTTACATGTAAAAAATAATTAACGGGCAAGATAAAAGTGGTTAGAACTAAACTTTTCTTTTGACAGAAGTCAAGGGATACTTTAAGATAAGGAAGTCATAGAAAAACCATCGGAATTGGAGGTATTTTATCTCATGAAAAATTTTAAAGTTATTTTCCCATTATTACTAAGTTTATTGCTGGTCCTATCAGCTTGTGGAAATAATGATGCAAAAAATGAAAGTAAAGATAACGAGAAAAAGACAGCTGAAAAGCAAGATCTATTAGCAAAAATTAAGGATGACGGAAAAATTCTCATTGGTACAGAAGGTACATATGCTCCTTTTACTTTCCATGATGAAAGTGGAAACCTTACTGGATTTGATGTAGAAATTGCGAAAGAAATAGCGAAGCGATTAGGTGTTGAAGCTGAATTTAAGGAAACACAGTGGGATTCGATGTTTGCAGGACTTGATGCAAAGCGCTTTGATATGATTGCCAACCAAGTTGGGATTCGCGAGGATCGTCAAGAAAAATATGATTTTTCAGATCCTTACATCACTTCTGCTGCTGTATTGATTGCACACAAGGACAATGATAAGGTAAAATCCTTTGAGGACATTAAAGGATTGAACTCAGCCCAATCATTGACAAGTAACTATGGTGACATGGCCAAAAAATTCGGTGCGAATCTTGTTGGTGTAGAAGGCTTTACTCAATCCGTAGAGTTGCTTGCTTCTAAGCGGGTAGACGTAACAATTAATGATCGAATTTCGTATTTAGACTTTATGAAGCAAAAGCCAGATGCTCCAATAAAAGTGGTAGCAACTAGTGATGATGCCTCTGTGAGCGGCTTTATGTTTAGAAAAAACAACGACACCCTTGTTAAAGAAGTCAATAAGGCTTTAACTGAAATGATTGAGGACGGCACATACACAAAAATCTCAGAGAAATGGTTTGGTGAAGATGTACTTAAATAGTATTTTTGCTGACCCGGAAAGAACAGCACGTTTAATTGACATTGCTCAAAGTTCCTTTCTGCCCCTTCTGAAAGGGGCTCTTTTTTATACGATTCCATTAACCATTATTACCTTTATCGTAGGATTGATATTGGCGATTTTAACTGCGCTGGCTCGAATATCGAATGTGAAGATTCTTCAATACATTGCGAGAGTCTATGTTTCAGCTATTCGTGGAACCCCGCTTTTAGTACAGTTATTTATCATTTTTTATGGCCTTCCAACGATTGGGATCATCATTGATTCTTACATTGCGGCAGTCATAGGATTTTCCCTTAGTGTCGGTGCATATGCGTCAGAAATTATTCGCGCAGCGATTCTTTCGACACCCAAAGGGCAGTGGGAAGCGGGTTATTCGATTGGCATGAGTTATTCACAAGTACTAAGAAGAATCATTCTTCCTCAGGCAGCCAGAGTGTCGATTCCGCCATTATCTAATTCATTTATTAGTCTCGTGAAAGATACTTCCCTTGCTTCGCTTGTGCTCGTAACCGAAATGTTTCGTAAAGCCCAGGAAATTGCTGCTAGCAATTATGAATTTTTGTTAGTGTACTCAGAAGCCGCCCTTATTTATTGGGTCATTTGCTTTATCCTTTCTATCGTACAACAGATGATGGAAAAGAAACTGGATCGTTACGTTTAAAAGGAGTATAAAGATGATTTCAATTAAAGGATTATATAAGCAATTTGGCAAGTTAGAGGTTTTAAAGGGGATAGATCTAGAGGTACAAAAAGGGAAAGTGGTGGTTGTCATTGGGCCATCTGGATCTGGAAAAACGACCATGCTTCGCTGTTTAAATGTATTGGAGACCCCTACGAATGGAGTTATTTCCATCGATGAGCAAAATCTTGACTTTTCTCAAAAAGTTGCAAATAGGAGCATTGCTGCTTTCCGTCGTTTGACGGGAATGGTATTTCAAAACTATAATTTATTCCCTCATAAAACAGCTTTAGAAAACGTGATGGAAGGGCCAGTCATCGTAAAAAATGAAAGTAAAGAAGCGGCTCGGAAAAAAGCTCAAGGCTTGCTAGAAAAGGTTGGTCTTGGTGATAAAATCGACTTTTATCCTTCACAGCTTTCCGGAGGTCAGCAGCAACGTGTCGGGATTGCCCGGGCATTAGCAATGGAACCAAAGGTAATGTTATTTGATGAACCCACTTCTGCACTCGATCCTGAACTTGTTGGTGAGGTATTGAAAGTAATGAAGGACCTGGCTAATGAGGGGATGACGATGATTGTCGTGACACATGAAATGCGATTTGCCCGTGATGTTGCCGATGAAGTTATTTTCATGGACCAAGGGGTTGTCGTGGAAAGAAACAAGCCAGATGAGATCTTCACCAACCCGAAAGAAGAACGGACAAGAAAATTTTTGAATATGATTCAATAAATTGTAAAAGTGCTATGGCAAATGTCATAGCACTTTATTTGTTTTTTAGGTAAAATTTAGTTAATATAGTGAAACTTTTCCAATAAATAACCGTATTAAAGTTACATACGTAGAAAGGATTGATGCCTATGGAATTGTTCAACTTGCCGCTAGAGACGATTTATTTGTATGGCTTAATTGGTTCAGGTATTTTAACGATTTTGTATGTTTTTTTTGCTGATGTTGTCCACTTTGATGGACCTGATTTTCTTAATCCAGTCATTATCTTTGCATTCATAACGATTTTATCAGCCAGCGGCTATTTGTTAGAGAAATTCTCCTCACTTCATTATCTTGCCATTATCGGGATATCTGTTGTTGTCTCCTTTATTCTTGTTACCTTATTAAATGTATTTGTTCTTGTTCCTTTGTCTTCTGCAGAGGAATCGCTAGTCTATAATGAGAAAGATTTAAGAGGCAGAATTGGAACCGTCATCACTGCGATTCCAACTGATGGATACGGAGAAGTGATGATTGACAGCATCAGCGGCAGAATTGCAAAACCAGCAACAAGCTTTGATCACGTCCAAATTG
Source organism: Neobacillus sp. K501 (assembly GCF_053749995.1). Classification (NCBI taxonomy): domain Bacteria; kingdom Bacillati; phylum Bacillota; class Bacilli; order Caryophanales; family Bacillaceae; genus Neobacillus; species Neobacillus sp. K501. Next base: position 145,827 of record NZ_JBSLYA010000009.1, read on the forward strand.
ACAATGGAACAAGCGTGCTTGTTGTTGATATAAAAGATGGAGTCCTACAAGTGACGATCCATCAAGAAATAGAGAGCTATTTAGTTTAGGGAGGTTGAGTAAATGGAATTAGGATTTTGGGTTGTAATTGGGGTTGTAGCATTTATTTTATTAGCATTAATCGGTGTATTTATTACAAAGTATCGGACGGCTGGACCCGACGAGGCGCTGATCGTTACCGGAAGCTTTTTAGGAAACGGGAATGTTCATGTCGATGAATCCGGAAATAAAATTAAAATCATTCGTGGCGGAGGCTCATTTATTTTACCAGTTTTCCAACAAGCAAAACCATTAAGCTTACTATCTAGCAAACTAGAGGTGACTACCCCTGAAGTATACACCGAGCAAGGGGTTCCGGTTATGGCTGATGGTGTGGCAATCATAAAAATCGGCGGCTCAATTAGTGAAATTGCTACAGCGGCTGAACAGTTCCTTGGTAAGGCTAAGGATGACCGTGAAAATGAGGCGAAAGAGGTCCTTGAAGGACATTTACGCTCGATTCTTGGATCGATGACAGTGGAAGAAATTTATAAGAACCGTGATAAATTCTCGCAAGAGGTTCAAAGAGTGGCCTCACAGGACTTGGCGAAAATGGGTCTTGTCATTGTATCCTTTACGATTAAAGATGTTCGTGATAAAAACGGTTACCTTGATTCTCTTGGTAAGCCGCGTATTGCTCAAGTAAAGCGTGACGCGGATATTGCTACTGCTGAGGCGGACAAGGAAACTCGTATTAAAAAAGCTGAAGCAGCTAAAGAAGCAAAGCGTTCTGAATTAGAACGAGCAACAGAAATTGCTGAGGCAGAGAAGGTTAATCAGCTGAAAATTGCCGAGTTCCGCCGTGAACAGGATATCGCAAAAGCACGTGCTGACATGGCATATGATTTGGAGAGTGCAAGATCGAAGCAGGAAGTAACGGAACAGGAAATGCAAATTAAGATTATTGAAAGACAAAAACAAATTGAACTAGAAGAAAAAGAAATTCTTCGTCGTGAACGCCAATATGATTCAGAGGTTAAGAAAAAAGCTGATGCGGACAGATACTCGGTCGAGCAGGCTGCTGCCGCTGATAAAGCGAAGCAAATCGCTGAAGCTGAAGCGAATAAATATCGAATTGAAGCAATGGCAAAAGCGGAAGCAGAACGAGTTCGCTTGGACGGTTTATCGAAAGCGGAAGCACAAAAGGCACAGGGTACCGCAGAAGCTGAAATCATTCGATTGAAAGGTCTTGCCGAGGCAGAAGCAAAAGAAAAAATTGCCGAAGCTTTCGAGCAATTCGGTCAGGCGGCTATCTTGGACATGATTATCAAAATGCTTCCTGAATATGCGAAGCAGGTCGCTAGCCCGCTTGGTAATATCGATAAAATTACCGTTGTCGATACCGGTGGCTCTGGTGAGAATGGCGGTGCGAATAAGATTACGGGTTATGCTACTAACTTAATGGCAAGCTTGCAAGAATCGTTAAAGGCATCAAGCGGAATTGATGTTAAAGAATTAATCGAGAATTACTCTGGAAAAGGAAATGTTAAAAGAAGTATCGAAGAACTATCAGATACTATTAAAAAAACAGAAGACTAAACCGTGAAAAATCCTTATCAGCAAGCTGATGAGGATTTTTTCGATTATTACTTCTAAAACTCTGCCCACTGGAATCGAGTACGGTCATTACCAGAGGTTTATAATGCCTATAACAGTAGAGTGAAATGAAATTCGGTCATTATGAAAGGTTTATAATGCCCGTACCAGTGTAGTGGAATGGAATTTGGTCATTATGAAAGGTTTATAATGCCCGTACCAATGGAGTGGAATAGTATTCGGTCATTATGAAAGGTTTATAATGCCCGTACCAGTGGAGTGAAATGGAATTCGGTCATTATGAAAGGTTTATAATGCCCGTACCAGTGGAGTGGAATAGTATTCGGTCATTATGAAAGGTTTATAATGCCCATACCAATGGAGTGAAAGAGTTTCAGGTCATTAATGAAAGGTTTTATTCCAGAATCAGTAGTTTTTTCCCAAAAGAACGATTATAAAGGGGCCGCTACGTAGCGCGCCCCTTTTATTAATTTAATAAGTCTTTAACATGGTAAACCTTCCCGCTTTCCGCTGTACCGCTAAGCAAAAGTTCAACTAAAGCACCAGCAACGAGATCAGGATGCACGAGCAAATTATTTTCCTTCAATTCTCTAAAATTATCTACATCTTTAAATGCTCCTTTGGAGGAAGAACGAATCGTATTCTGCATTTCAGTATCCATAACACCAGGACTGAAGGCAATAATGGTATTCTTTGTATTTAACGTAGCCTGCTCCAGCGCAGCGGTTTCCGTAAACATATTTAAGCCCGCTTTTGAGCTGCAATACACACTCCAGCCCTCGATGGCACGAGTAGCAGCACCCGAAGTAACATTCGTAACGATTACCTTCGTACTAGTTTGTCCAGCTTTCTTAAAGAAAATATTTGTGATAATCATCGGGGCAATTAAGTTTACCTGGATGTTACGAATAATCGGAGTCTGATCTAGGTTACCGACTGTTTCGATTGGTTCGATAACGCCGGCATTGTTAAATAGATAGATTTCTTTTGGATTCTGTTTGAAAATACAATGAGCAATATCTAAAAATACTTCCTGTACTTCATGATCTAAAGCAAGGTTGCAGGAATAATGTTTATAATGATAGCCGTTTTCAGCAGCCAGTTTTTTCAAGTCATTGTTTTCTGTTCTTGAAACTGAAATAACTTCAAATTGCTGTTGAAGTAACTTCTTGGCAATACCTTCTCCTAAACCGCGTGATGCCCCGGTAATAATCGCAAATTTCATACATTTCCCCTGCTTTCTGCTAATCTACTTTTCCTTATTTTATCATTTTCCCTCCAATAAATGAAAAAAACAGCCCCGATAAAGGGACTGGTTAGCAACTAAGCGGATAAAATTTTTTCCATTCATTTAAGAAGGGAGCAGTGGAAGTATTGGGTTGTTCGAGCACCCTTTGGGTAGGTCCAAATTGCTTCACTTCTCCATTCACAATGATTGCAAGTGTTTTGGTTAAATAATGGATTTCCATCAAATCATGGCTGATGAAAACGGTAGTGGTTCCAGAACCTGCGATTATTTGTTTGAAATCTTCCATTAATCTTATTTTTGTTGGAAAATCTAAGGCGGAAAAAGGTTCATCAAGAAAGAGAAGTTCTGGTTCAACAATCATTGCTCTTGCCAAATTTACTCGTTGTGCTTCACCGCCAGAAAGGAATTGGACATTTTTTTTCGCTAAGTGACTTATTTGAAACTGCTCGAGCCATAGTTCCACTTTTTCATTGATTACTGCTTTAGGGAGCCCTCTTAGCTTTAAACCAAGGGCAATATTGTGAAAAACGGTACCATCCAGAAGCAGTGATTGCTGAAGGGCGACTGAGAACTTTCTCCGTAATTCAAGTGAGGGAATGCCCTTGGGCACGACTTGACCACGGTAAAGAATTTCTCCACTGGTTCTACTTTCAAGAAAGGCAATCACTTTAAGCAAGGTGCTCTTACCAGCCCCATTTGGTCCCATTATTCCAAGGAAATCACCAGCTTCAATTTGAAAATCTGGAATGTTTAAAATGGTTTTATTGCTTGCTTGATAAGTAATGTCACTTAACTCAATAAGTGGAATCATAAATATCGCTTCCTTTGCTGTAACAGTGTTAAAACGGCTGTAATGAGCAGGGCGACCAATAGTAAGATGAAGGATATTGCTAATGCTACATCAAAATTACCTTTTAAAACTTCCATGACGATGGAAGTCGTTAGAATTCTCGTATCACCCTGAATATTCCCGCCAACCATCATTGCTGCACCAACCTCAGCGATGACACGGCCAAAGCCTGCCATAATCGCAGCAACCATTGCGATCTTTGTTTGCTTCAAAAGAAGCAGCCATGTCTGAATTTTTGTAGCTCCAAGCGCTCTAATTTGTAAAAGCAGCTTATCATTTATTTGTTGAAACGAGGAGCAGGTTAACCCAGTGATAATCGGTAAGGAAACTAGGACCTGGGCCATAACAATGGCGGTTGGGGAATACAGCAACTGCAGGTGACCTAGTGGTCCTGAGCGCCATAATAGCATCGTAATCCAAAGTCCAGCGACAACAGGAGGTAGACCCATACCAATATTGATAAAAACTAAAATAATTTTTCTTCCTCTAAATTTTGCAAAACCAAGGAACATTCCAAGCGGAAGGCCAATAAGGGAACTAATGAAGATAGCCGTAAGGCAAACTCTTACTGTCAGCCAGGTGATTGCAAAAATTTCCCGATCACCTGAAACAGTCATTTCTATTGCTTTCTTAAATCCATCAATGATTAGATCCATAGTCCCTCAGGCGCCCTTCTATTCTGTGTATTTAAAGAATAACGATTGACCGTATTCTTTTTTACCGAAACTTTCAATTACTTCTTGTGTTTCACTATCAATCATGAATTCTACAAATTTTTCTGCATCCTTGTCATTTACCATGTCATGCTTCTTTGGATTTACCTCCATTACGTGATAGATATTCATTAAATCTTTACCGCCTTCAACAACGATTTTAAGATTAGCTAAATTTTCCTCTTGCACAAGCCATGTGGCACGGTCTGTTAAGATGTATCCGTTCTTTTCTGCAGCAATCTGAAGAGATTGCCCCATTCCTTGTCCAGTGGATACATATGTATCCCCAGATGGCTGAATATTAACAGCAGTCCAAATTCCAAGTTCTTTTTTATGAGTTCCAGATTCATCACCACGAGTGACGAAAGTAGCCTTGGTTTCAGAGATTTTCTTGAAGGCTTCATTAATATCTTCACCGCCAACATTTGCAGGGTTGTCTTTAGGTCCAACTAAAATAAAGTCATTATACATGACACGCTTACGATTAATGGCATCTCCGCTGGCAACAATTTCTTCCTCTGATTTCGGAGCATGCACTAATAGAACATCCGCTTCACCTTTTGTCCCCATTTCTAATGCTTGACCAGTCCCGACAGCAATCGTTTTTACTTTTACGTTATTTTCTTCTTCAAAAATTGGCAGTAATACGTCCAATAAGCCGCTGTCTTGCGTGCTTGTTGTCGTTGCGAGAATTAGTTCTGTTGCTACTGCTTTTGGTGCGCTCTTCTTTTCCTTTGCATCTGCTTGCTGCGTATCCGTATTGCCGCAGGCGGATAAGAACAGAAGCATAAATATAAAAAATAGTGCCAAAATACGATTCTTTAACATGTAATTTCCTCCGTTTGAAAGATGATTTTGCCTAACTCTTGAATATCGTAACCTTCTAAATCTGTTAAACTGCTTTTGAATTCTGGGGATTGAAGATAGTTTATTAACTCAGTCAAGCAATGTTTATTTTCAGATGTAAAGCGAAACACAAGATCAAACTGCTCTTTTGCAATTGGAATGAAATCTAGCCCTAAATGGGTGGCGGCGGATTGGATACCAAAGGCAGCATCGGCCATTCCCCGACTGACATAAGCGGCACTGGAAAGGTGATTCCATTCCTCATTTGTGTAACCCTTAATCTGAGTAGGAGAGATTCCGTATTCTGTAAGCTTAGAGTCAAATAAGAATCTTGTTCCTGCCCCTTTTTGTCGGTTAACAATTTGAACATCTTTTCTGACTAAGTCATAAAAACCTGTTATCTTTTTTGGATTTCCTTTTGCAACAATCAATCCCTGATCTCTTGAAGCGAATCGTATAACAGCAATCGATTCATATACAAAGAGTTGATGGATAAAAGGGAGGTTATATTGTTGGGATGCAGGATCTAGCAAGTGAATGGCTGCAATATCAGATTGTCCTCGATAAAGCATCATTAAGCCTTCTAGACTGCCTATGTAAGTTGGCTGAATTTGTTGTTGTAAAACATTCGAAGCGTGCTTGACAAAACGCTCGACTAGAAAGTCATGGCTGCCGGATAGGATGACTGGAATCACTTGCTGTCTATCAGTCTGCTGTTGCTGGTTTTTCCTGCTAGGAGCCTTCGTTTTTTCCTTAAATCTTTCAATCTCCGAATGCTCAATTCGCATTTTATTACCGACTTTAAATGCTTGCAGTTCACCTCGTTTAATCAGTTCATATACCGTATGTTTAGAGATTTGAAACAAATGTGCAACCTCATCTGGTGTATATGCTTTTACTTCCATCCTTATCGCCACCTTTCTGTTAGCAAGTAAACTATACCCTTACCTTTCCAACGTGTACTGTGATTTTTGTTAAGTTTCGTTTAGTTTTGTTAAGTTACATTAAGTGATGTCACAAATTGTTCAATAAATACACTGGAAATTCACAGTTTGTTCATCAGTGAACAAATGAAATTCATGTAAAATATTTATAGATGAATAATATGAAAAAAGGATGGGATCCGATGAAAAAACTTCTATATATAACTGTGAATCCTAAAAAGGATATTAAGCTGTCTAAAGGGATGCAGATTGGCGAGGTATTTCTCGAGGAGTTTTCAAAACACAAACCGGATGTAGAAATTGAACATATGCATTTATATGATATGGACATCCCTGAAATTGATATGGATTTGTTGTATGCCCGTGCGAAATTATCTTTTATGGGGAAAACCTTTGATCAGCTATCAGAAGCGGAACAAACAAAAATTACAAAAATGCATGAACTGGCAGACCGCTTTATTGCTGCAGATTATTATGTGTTTGTCACTCCAATTTGGAATCTTGGCTCTCCAGCCATTTTAAAAGCATTCCTAGATAATTTATTTATTGTGAATAAGACTTTTACCAATACAGAAGAAGGGCCAAAAGGGCTGCTAACAAACCGGAAAGCACTTCACATTCAAACCCGCGGTGGTATATATTCGACTGGCCCAATGGCAGAATTTGAGTTTGGAGACCGCTTTTTAAGAAAAGCACTCCGTTTTCTTGGAATGGAATTGATGGATACAGTGGTTGCAGAGGGGATGGATCACTTTCCGAAGCAAGCACCAGAAATTATGGCCAAAGCAAAAGAACGAGCTAGAGAAGCAGCAAAGGAAATGGCGAACGAAGCGGTTACAGTATCATATTGAAAAAATGCGACTCACAAGGTCGCATTTTTTCATCGTCTAACCATTAAAATTTTCCTGTGAATTGAAAAAATAACACCGCAAAACCTAGCACCCAGACATAAATGGCGAAGGGTTTTAAAGAATGTTTTTTCAAAAATCCGATCATCCATTTTACTGCTAGATATCCGAATATGGCAGAAGATGCGATTCCAACAAGCAGAGCCGATAGCGAGATTTCTTCACCGGCACCGCCAACCAAATCAAGGGATTGCAGCACTACAGCCCCGGCAATCGCGGGTGTCGATAAGAGAAAGGAGAAATAGGCTGCGGTTTCCCGGTCTAATTTCCGCCATAAAGCAGCGACAATTGTCAACCCTGAACGAGAAATCGCCGGAAAAATCGCGGCAGCCTGAAAGGTGCCAATAATAAAGGCATCCTTATAACTAATATCATCCATTTTTTTATAGCCATTTTTAGCAGAATCGGCAATCCAAAGAAACAATCCAGTAATCAAGAATTCCCATCCGATGGTCACTCCCGTTTTTGAAATTTCCTCAAAATAATCTTTAAACAGCAAGCCAATCACTACAGCCGGGATGGTACCAACAATTAATAGGAAGGTAAGTTTACTAAAAGGATTTTTGATAATCTTCCTAAACTCTTCCTTATAGAAAACGAACACGGCGACTAAGGTTCCGATATGAAGCATCGTATCAAGTAATAGACCTGCTTCCTGCAAACCAAACAAATTTCTCCCTAAATATAAATGTCCGGTACTGCTTATCGGTAGAAACTCAGTCAAGCCTTGAATAATTCCCAATAAAAGTGCCTCTAGTTTATTTAGCATAGTTACCCCCTCTCTTAAAAAAAGCCTGTACTAATAAATAAATATGCAAGACTCCTTACAATTAGCCAATAATTTTTTCAGCTAAAGAGAATGAACTCAAACAAAAATAGTGCAAAAGAAGAGCATCCTCCAATAAAATAGTAATAAGACTAAATGGAGAGGAGCTGCACGTTTGAAAAATCACCATCTACATTTCAATACATCGATAGGTGTAAAGAAACCAGAAAGTATAAGAAATCGAAATACGGTATGCCCATTTTGTGCAAGAGAAGAGCTAATAGACATTATTGAAGTGGATGGTCCGATCATCCTGTTGAAAAATAAATTTCCGGTATTGGAGAATGCTTATCAAACCGTGTTAATCGAAACAGATGATTGTCAGGCAGAACTGTCTACCTACGAGCCTGCTCATCTACATAAACTGTTGCAGTTTGCGATAAGAAATTGGCTAAGCATGGATCAGACTCAAGAATATGAATCAGTGATATTTTTCAAAAATCATGGTCCATTATCAGGGGGAACAATTGCTCACCCGCATATGCAAATCGTTGGTTTAAAGGATATTAATTATAAGGAAAACATAACCGCAGATGTGTTTAAGGGGATATTGATTGAAGAAAAAGCAAATGTCCGCTTTACTTTGTCGACGAAGCCAAAGGTGGGATTTTATGAATTCAATATTGATATGGAGGATTCAGGTTACGCGGAAGCATTTGGGGAATATTTGCAAACCGCGGTCCATTATATTTTAAATAACTTTCCATTTAGAGCGAATAGCTATAATCTGTTTTTTCATCACTTTGATCAAAGAATCTATGCCAAAGTAGTTCCTCGCTTTATTACCACGCCACTTTATATCGGTTATGGAATCCCGCAGGTTCCAAATAACCTGCAATGGATGGTCAACGATATTCAACAAAAATACACACTTTCCATTTGAAGCACAAAAAGTGCTTCTATTTTTTTCTTTTTGTAAATTGCACCAATGCCTGTTTATTGGTTGAGATTTGATCTGATAAAAAATATAATGAAGGAATGGACAAGTTCCCTTAAAAGGAGAATGAATCAACATGACTTCAACCAAAAATACTACTTCAAGACTTGATTATAACCTTGTGTTTATCTTAATGTTATTGTTTTTGGCCAGCTGTGTAGCCATTTTTAGTGCACAATCGAGTGGTCAATATGATAGCAACTTTCTTGTTAAGCAAATTATTAATTATGCTATTGGCTGTGTCATTGTCGCGATTGTCATAAGGCTCGATTCGGATCAGTTGAAAAAGCTTACCTGGTATGCCTATGGGTTTGGGCTGTTTGTGCTTCTTTTCTTAATTTTGGCACCCGAAAGTATTGCACCATATATTAATGGGGCGAAAAGCTGGTTTAGGGTTCCAGTATTAGGTTCTTTACAACCGTCTGAATTTGTTAAGATTATCCTCATTCTTACACTCGCTAGGGTTATTGATGATCACCATCAAAAAAATATCATTAAAACGGTTAAAACGGATTTTTGGCTTCTTGTGAAGCTTGGGGCAGTAACATTAGCTCCATTGATGCTAGTAATGAAGCAGCCTGACTTGGGTACATCAATGGTGTACATCGCTATACTCCTAGGAATGATTTTTATATCGGGGATTACGTGGAAATTACTAGTCCCAATGTTTACTAGTGGAGTCGCACTCATTTCCGTTATTTTTTATTTTGTTTTATTGAAACCTGAGGTTTTAGAGAAATATTTAGGGGTTAAGCAATACCAATTTGGACGGATCTATTCTTGGCTTGATCCATATAATTTTCAGAGTTCCGCTGGATATCATTTAACAAGATCACTACTGGCGATTGGTTCTGGACAAACAAGTGGAAAAGGCTACGGAAATAGAGAGATATATTTGCCAGAGAGCCAGACAGATTTTATCTTTAGCGTAGTTGGTGAAGAGTTTGGGTTTATTGGAGCAAGTATACTCATCAGTTTGTTTTTTTTATTGCTTTATCACATTACCAAAGTTGGTATGGAGACGAAGAACAGTTTTTATACGTATATTTGCGTTGGAATCATTAGTATGATCACCTTTCATGTATTCCAAAATATTGGGATGACAATAGGTGTTTTACCCATCACAGGTATACCACTGCCCTTCATTAGTTACGGTGGTAGTTCGGTAATGGCGAATATGCTGGGAATAGGATTGATTTTTTCGATCCGTTATCATTATAAAAAGTATATGTTCTCAACAACGGATTAAATAGAAAAGAGCGAGGTCATGGCAGCCTCGCTCTTTTCTGTATTTGAATCTATTTATTTAAGGGGAGGTTTTACTTCTTAAGCATGATTTTTTCAAGGTCATCTAGCATGATGTTTGCTGCAAGAACGCCGCCGGCAGTATTCCAAGTGGCATCATCAACCTTGTGGGCATTTCCATTTTTAACTACCTCTAAGTTTTTCCATAGTGGATCGTTTGTCCATTCCTTCTCTGTATCAAGAGCAACTTGATCACCGTTTGGAGCATAAGTGAAGTAGAATAGGATGTCACCATCCATTTTTGGAATCACTTCCTTACCAACCTCGATCGCAAGATTTCCTAGCTTATTATCAGGAGTGAAAAGCTCAGCTTGTTGCTCTGCACGTTTTAATCCTAATTGATCAAAGATAATTCCTGAGAAGGAATCTGTGTAATAAATACGAGACTTTCCAGCCATAAAGCGGACAACTGATACTTCTTGGTTTAACTTATCACCAAGTTTTTCTTTTACTTCTTCCACATGTGCATCAAAATCGCTTAATACTTTAGTTCCTTCTTCTTCAAGGTTTAAAGCTTTTGCGTATAATTTAAAGTTTTCTTTCCAATCTCCTCTAAGTGTTTCAGAAAAAACGGTAGGAGCAATAGCACTAAGTTGGCTGTAAACTGCTTCTTGACGAAGCTTATTGCCAATAATTAAATCTGGTTTAAGGGTTGCAATTTTCTCTAAATTTACTTCACCCTCAACTCCAACAACTTCCACTCCGTCCATATCCTTTTTAATATGGTCGTACCATGGATCGCCAAGCCAAGATTGAACTGCACCAACTGGTTTTACTCCTAGTGACAGTAAAGCTTCTGTTCCTTCATTTGTCAGGATAACGACCTTTTTCGGAGTATCTTTTAATGTCGTAGATCCCATCGCATGTTCAACAGTGTAGCTTGTATCCTCTGTTTTTTTGTCGCTTTCTTTCTTCGCAGTTGTCTTGTCTTCTGTGTTGCCGCAAGCAGCAAGTAGGAAGATAGCAATCATAGAAATGACTGCAAGTAAACTCTTAAAGCCCTTCATCTTATGTAGCCTCCTAGAATAGTTGTGAATGATAATCATTTTCATTTAAAATTACAAACTTATCATAAAACGATTTTACTAGCATGTCAACATAGAAATTGAAAATGTTTTCAAAGCCATAACAATTTTGAGAACTTGTCTAAGTTGTAAATGAAAATGATTTTCAGACTGATTGACAGTTTTCTACTATTCAAATAGACTAAATCTGAAAAAACATAACTATATTATTAGTTGGTCGGAGAGGAATAAAGCTATGCTGTTAAAAAATACAGGGCAAAGATGGGTTGCACTCTTTGTTGCCATCATTGTATTGCTTTTCTTAATGTCTGCCAGTATTGTATACGGTTATACGGATACGACTTGGAAAATGGCAATAGACGCATTAACAAATTTTAATGGTTCAAATGAACATATTGTTATTCAATCCGTGAGAATTCCACGTTCCTTGATCGCAGCTTCGGTCGGCGCAAGTTTAGCCATTTCTGGTGTTATAATGCAAACGGTTACGAAAAATCCACTCGCATCACCGGATATTTTTGGAATAAATGCAGGTGCTGGAGTTGCAGTAGTGGTAGCTGTAACGATTTTCAATGTTGCAAGCCTTCAACTATTTACCTGGCTGGCTTTCACTGGAGCGGCTATCGCAGCCATCAGCGTTTATGCTGTTGGATCTGCCGGAAGGGAAGGCTTAACCCCAATGAAGCTCACACTTGCCGGTGCTGCGATGACAGCGATGTTCGCCTCATTAACACAGGGAATACTCGTTTTAAACGAAGCGGTATTAGAGCAAGTTTTGTTTTGGTTAGCTGGTTCTGTGGCAGGAAGAAACCTTGAAAATCTAACGGCTGTATTTCCTTATTTAGCTGCTGGCTGGATTATTTCATTAATCATAGCATCTAAAATGAATGTACTTTCTATGGGGGAGGATGTTGCCAAAGGTCTTGGTCTAAACACTGCCCTACTAAAATTAATTAGCGGGTTGGTTGTGATTCTATTATCTGGCGGAGCGGTAGCTGTTGCGGGACCAATCGGATTTATTGGCATCGTAGTACCGCATCTAACCCGCTCTATAGTAGGAATCGACCATCGCTGGGTTATCCCTTTTTCTGGTCTTCTTGGGGGAGTGCTGCTCCTAGCTGCAGATATTGCCTCCAGATATATATTAATGCCTCAGGAAGTCCCAGTCGGAGTTATGACCGCTATTATTGGAACCCCGTTTTTCATTTATATAGCTAGAAAGGGGTTTAATGGCCGATGAGCAAATACAAAATTTTTAGGATGAATAAAGGGAAAATTTCTTATTTAATAGATAAGAAGGCATTATTCGTGTTCATTGGATTAGTAGTTGGTGCTGCGGCTATATTTGTCATAAGTACCGGATTGGGAGAAATGAAAATCAGCCCTTTAAACGTGTTGAAAGTGTTATTCGGCGGGGGCACTGAAATGGAGAGCCTGGTTATTAAGTCATTCCGGTTGCCTAGAATCATCGTTGCTCTTCTGGCAGGGATGGGTCTAGCGGTAGCTGGGGGAATTTTACAAGGGATGATTCGAAATCCACTGGCATCACCTGATATCTTAGGGATTACCGGTGGAGCAGCTGTTGCGGTTGTTGGATTCTTAGCTCTATTTAGTGATAAGAATCATGTTTTAACAGTTAGTATTCATTGGCTTCCAGTTGCTGCTTTTGTCGGTGCAACTGTGGTGTCTTTTCTCATTTATCTTTTGGCCTGGAAAAATGGTGTCTCGCCAATAAGGCTCATTTTGATCGGGATTGGTTTGATGAGTTTAACGAAGGCTCTGACAACATTAATGATGGTCTTAGGCCCGATATACCAAACAAGTCAGGCGAACATTTGGATCACTGGTACAGTATACGGTTCAACTTGGAAAAGCGTAGGTGTCATCGTACCTTGGATAGCTATACTGATCTTCATCGTCCTTATATATGCTAGAAATATTAATATTCAAGAACTTGGTGACGAAGTTGCAAGAGGACTTGGAGGACGTGTTCAAAGGCAGCGCTTTATCTTAATGATGCTTAGTACGGGATTAGTTGGAGGCGCAGTAGCGTTTGCAGGAGGAATCGGTTTTGTTGGGTTAATGGCGCCTCATATGGCTAGAAGAATAGTTGGGTCTTCATTTGGAGCGTTATTACCTGTTTCAGCTTTGCTAGGCGGAATTTTGGTTATGCTGGCAGATTTAGTCGGACGAATGGTGTTTTCTCCGTTAGAAATTCCTGCAGGTGTCTTTACTGCAAGTATTGGAGCCCCTTATTTTATTTATCTATTATATAAGACGAGAAACACATAGTTATTAAGTGTAAAGCCATTTCCTTTAGAAAAGGGAAATGGCTAAATTTTTATAGTAGCAGTGTTAGGATAGAATCACTTGAAAATGATTTTCATACTCATTGACAATCATTATCAATTAATTATAAACTGAATACTGTAAAGACTATTTACTACTTAATAAATGGTAATTAATTAATCTTTTATTTTTACTGATAAAAGACTATTTTTTTTTGCTTTCTTCTATATAAAACGATTAATGAAAATACAGTCATAAAAGGAGCTGGCAAGATGATGAATGTGATTGAAACGAAAGATTTATCCCTATCATATGGGGATACACTCATCATTGATGAATTGAATTTAAAAATTCCAAAAGGAGAGATTACCGTATTTATTGGGGCGAACGGCTGCGGGAAATCAACTCTTCTTCGTTCAATCGCGCGTCTTCTGAAGCCAAAGTCCGGGGCTGTTCTATTAGATGGTCAAGCGATTGCCAAGCTTTCGACAAAAGAAGTGGCAAAAAAAATGGCGATTCTGCCGCAATCGCCATCCGCACCAGAAGGATTAACCGTTCTACAACTTATTAAACAAGGGCGCTATCCGCATCAAACCTGGTTAAAGCAGTGGTCTGAAGAAGATGAGAAAAAAGTGAATGATGCCTTAAAGGCGACACGATTGGAAGATTTGAAAGAACGGACAGTTGACTCGCTTTCAGGCGGACAACGGCAGAGGGCTTGGATAGCGATGACACTCGCACAGGATACAGATGTTATTCTTTTAGATGAACCGACAACCTATTTAGATATGACCCATCAAATTGAAATATTAGACCTGCTGTTTGAATTGAATGAAAAGAAAAAAAGAACGGTTGTCATGGTCCTACATGACCTTAATCTCGCATGTCGCTACGCACATAATATTGTGGCGCTCAAGGACCAAAAGATATATGCCCAAGGAAAACCTGAATATGTCATTAATTGTAGTCTGGTTAAAAATGTGTTTGGGATGGAATGTGAAGTAACCATGGATCCATTATTTGGAACACCACTTTGTATTCCTTATGGAAAAGGTAGATGTATCCTTAAACAGGCTGCCGTTTCTAATGGGTAACACTCTCATGGAAAAGGAATTAACCATTTTAGAAAAATACAGGCTAAGAACCGAAGTGACTAGGGCTTTTAATGTTGCAGACTTAATGGACAAAAAGTATTTGCTGGATTTTATGAAAAGGTTATCCTACGCAATTGGAGCTCCGTCAGAAAAAACAGCTGCGTCGATTTTTATTAAACGATATGCTTTTATAGCCGTTATTTCTCTTTATACGATGACAGTTAACGATAAGAAGGTGAATGTTTCATTAAGAAATATTCAAATGGAGGAAGCGGTCCAGGGGAAAAATTGGTTGCCGCTAATTTCCTTAAAAGACCAGAACTACGAACAATGGAACGGTGAAAATCGTCAGGAGTGGCGGGATAGTGTATATCGTGATCTATTTGCTAATAATATTTATCCGCTAATAGAAATGTTTGAAAGAACTTTCAAAGTTTCTAAACTTATCCTTTGGGAAAATATTGCTGTATATCTTTTCTGGCTTTATGAGACGGAACTTAAGGATCTTCCTATCGCCTTAGAGGATTTCCGGTTCTTGATTTTCGAAGCGGAAGGGAATTTGTTTGGACGCTATCAACATAATCCTTTCCAAAATTATTATACTGAGAAACGTTTTATTGACTCCGTTCAGGAAGAAGTAAGGATTCGAAAAACCTGCTGCTTTACCTACCAGCTTGATTCGAAACCTAAGCGCTGTAAAACATGTCCATGTACTCATTTTGATAAGAATGGAGGCTGCTTTGATGGAGAAAGTATTTGCAGCTCAGTTCGAAGCATTACTTGAAAAATATAGCGAGCTTTTAGTCGGTGAAGCGAATGATGAAATCAGGGAAAAGGTAAAGGCATGGGCGCTTTATACCCATATCGCCAAGTCAATGCCGGCATTAGCGAAGCACTGGAATGAACTATATCCTGAAGCAAAAGAAGAAATGAAAGTCATCATAAATGAAATTAAACAGCTAAATGAACAACATAGGAATCCTTCGAAAAAGTAAAACCGGAAGCAGGATCTGCTTCCGGTTCTATCTTTTATACTGGCTATTTTGGCTGTTTACTTTATTTTTATCTCCATGTTCATTGCCAGGACCGGCGTTGCCTTGAACACTTGCTGCACTTACTCCTCGTTTCGAGGGGTTTTTCTTCATTTTACCCATCATTATCACCTCATCTTTAGAATGCCCTGTTAAGAAAATTTATATTTAATTTATTTTTTCAAAAAAATTTCAATTTTCCGCGTTTAATGATTGCGCAAATTTTTGAAATATTTTATAGTTAATAGTAGTTAGAACTCATTCACGGTATTTTTTTTAGTAAAAAAATGAATGAGTATTCATTCAAAAGGATTGAAGGGGGAGACAATGTTGAACCAAGTCATTAAAAAAGCAGCTGTTCTTGGATCAGGAGTAATGGGATCAGGAATTGCAGCACATTTAGCAAACATCGGTATTCCAACACTATTACTGGATATCGTTCCTAGAGAACTAACCGAGGAAGAAAAAGCAAAAGGGCTATCTCTTGAAGATAAGCAAGTCCGTAATCGTATAAGTACTGCGTCCATTCAAAAATTATTAAAACAAAAGCCTGCTCCATTAGCGGTAAAGAAGAATCTTGCATTAATTGAAGCCGGAAACTTGGAAGATGATCTGAATAGACTAGGCGAAGTTGATTGGATCATTGAAGTAGTGGTTGAAAATTTAAATGTAAAACAACAAGTGTTTGAGAAGGTCGAGCAATATCGGAAACCAGGCAGCATCATCAGTTCCAACACTTCTGGAATCTCCGTTGAAGCAATGGTTGAGGGCAGATCAGATGATTTCCAAAAACACTTCCTTGGCACACACTTTTTTAATCCGCCAAGATACTTAAAATTACTTGAAGTGATTCCAACACAATATACATCCCCTGAAGTTCTTTCCTTCATGAAAACCTTTGGTGAGGATGTTTTAGGAAAAGGTGTTGTTGTTGCGAAGGATACACCAAACTTTATCGCAAACCGAATCGGTACATTTGGTTTATTGATTACCGTTCAAGAAATGCTTAAGGGTGGCTATAGCGTTGGTGAAATTGATTCAATCACTGGCCCGCTCATTGGCCGGGCGAAAAGTGCAACCTTCCGCACGCTTGATGTTGTTGGTTTAGATACTTTCGCACATGTTGCCAACAATGTCTATGAAAAGGTAGAGGGAACAGAAAAGGAAGTCTTTGAAGTTCCAGCATTCATGAGAAAAATGATAGAAAATGGCTGGCTGGGAAGCAAATCGGGTCAGGGCTTCTTTTTGAAAAAAGGAAAAGAAATTCTTGAACTAGACCCAGCAACATTAGAATATGGACCGCGTAAGAAGCTATCGACTCCATCCGTAGAGCTTAGCAAGCAAGAAAAAGGTACAGCGAATAAAATGAAAGCGCTTGTTTATGCCGATGATCGTGCTGGTCTATTCCTATGGAACACATTGAAACAGTCGCTTGTTTATTCAGCCCAATTATTAGGTGAGATTGCAGACGATATCGTTGCTATCGATCGAGCAATGAAATGGGGCTTTGGCTGGGAAAAGGGACCGTTTGAAACTTGGGATGCCATCGGTGTTGAAAAATCCGTTCAAAAAATGGTGGATGAAGGGATTGAAGTTCCAGCCTGGGTAACAGAAATGTTAGCTAGTGGAGTTACTTCCTTCTATAAAGAAGAAAATGGCGAACTATATTTCTACCAAAATGGCGAATACCAATTGGTTGAATTTAATCCTAAAGTAATCGATTTGAAAAAGATTAAGAAGCAAAAAGGGGTCATTAAAAAGAATGGCGGTGCAAGCCTGATTGATCTAGGTGATGGTGTTGCCCTGCTTGAATTCCACTCACCAAACAATGCAATTGGACTCGATATTGTACAAATGATTAATTTTGCTGTCGATGAAGTGGAGAAAAATTATAAAGGTCTTGTCATCGGGAACCAAGGCAAGAACTTCTGCGTAGGTGCAAACCTTGCGATGATGTTAATGGAAGCACAGGATGACAATATTTATGAGTTGGATATGGTCATTCGCCATCTTCACAGTGCATTGATGAAAGTGAAGTACAGCTCTAAGCCTGTAGTTGCGGCACCATTTGCGATGACACTCGGCGGCGGAGCAGAGGTTTGTCTGCCAGCAGCACATATTCAGGCAAGTGCTGAAACATATATGGGACTTGTTGAAGTCGGTGTCGGCTTAATCCCTGGCGGTGGCGGAAACAAGGAGCTTTAC
This sequence comes from Neobacillus sp. K501, assembly GCF_053749995.1. Lineage (NCBI taxonomy): Bacteria > Bacillati > Bacillota > Bacilli > Caryophanales > Bacillaceae > Neobacillus > Neobacillus sp. K501. The sequence continues at coordinate 163,684 of NZ_JBSLYA010000009.1, forward strand.
ATTAAACACCTAGAAGGTCTGCCAAACGGTGTTCCATTTGATCTTCAGGCAGTTGCCAATAAAGTGTTTGAAACGATTGCAACAGCAAAAACGTCGACTTCTGGAGCAGAAGCCCGTGAAAATAACTTTCTAGGTTTTGCTGATGGAATCAGCATCAATGGGGATCATTTACTCTATGATGCAAAACAAGCGGTTTTAGCCTTGCATGAAAAAGGATTTAAGCCAAGAGTACGAAGAAAGGTTCCTGTCGTAGGTGAAACTGGCTATGCCACCCTATTACTTGGTGCAGAAGGAATGTTCTTATCTGGCTTTATTTCAGAACATGATTTAAAAATTGCTAAAAAGCTTGCCTATGTCATTGCCGGCGGCAGAGTGCCATATGGTACGGAAGTAGATGAGCAATATTTATTAGATTTAGAAAGAGAAGCATTCCTAAGTCTGATTGCTGAACCAAAAACACAGCAGCGGATGCAGCATATGCTTGTGAAAGGCAAACCACTCCGTAACTAATTAGTGAAACAGGGGCTCCTTGAGCCTCCTGAAAATAAATAGATTCGTATTTTTCAAAAATGAAAGAAAGAGAGGGAACGAAATGAGAGAAGCGGTAATCGTTGCCGGCGCTCGTACCCCGGTAGGTAAGGCAAAGAAAGGTACGCTTGCCCATGTTCGTCCTGATGATTTGGGAGCATTGGTTGTTAAGGAAACATTAAAGCGTGCTGGTAATTATGAAGGAAATATTGATGATTTAATCATTGGCTGTGCGATGCCTGAGGCGGAGCAAGGAAATAATATGGCCCGTAATATTGGAGCATTAGCAGGTCTATCCCATACGGTTCCTGCAATCACCATTAACCGTTTCTGTTCGTCAGGTCTTCAGGCAATTGCTTATGCGGCACAAGGAATTATGCTTGGCCACACCGATACAGCGATTGCTGGTGGTGCGGAATCTATGAGTCTCATTCCGATGGCTGGTCATGTCGTTCGACCGAATGCAAAACTAGTTGAAACAGCGCCGGAGTACTATATGGGAATGGGGCATACAGCAGAGCAAGTGGCGAAAAAATATGGAATCTCCCGCGAAGACCAGGATGCCTTTGCTGTCCGCAGTCATCAACGCGCGGCAAAAGCAATTCAAGAAGGTAAATTTGTCGATGAAATCGTGCCAGTTGACGTAACTTTCCGTTCTGTTGGCAAGGATAATAAGCTTGTTGAAAGAACGATTCAATTTTCTCAAGACGAAGGTGTGCGTCCAGATACAAGTATGCAAGGTTTAGCAAGACTTCGCCCTGCGTTTTCAGTTACAGGCTCTGTTACGGCAGGTAATGCCTCACAAACAAGTGATGGCGCTGCTGCTGTTATGGTAATGGATCGTGAAAAAGCGGAATCACTTGGTCTGAAGCCTTTAGCAAAGTTCCGATCATTTGCAGTGGGCGGCGTCCCGCCAGAAATTATGGGTGTGGGACCAGTTGTTGCGATTCCAAAGGCTATTAAACTTGCAGGTCTTGAGCTATCCGACATTAATTTGTTTGAATTGAATGAAGCCTTTGCTTCCCAATCCCTTCAAGTCATTCGTGAATTAGGTCTTAATGAAGAGATTGTCAATGTCAATGGTGGAGCAATTGCACTAGGTCACCCACTTGGCTGTACCGGTGCCAAACTTACATTGAGTCTTATCCATGAATTGAAGCGCAGAAACGAACAATTCGGTGTTGTGACAATGTGTATTGGCGGCGGAATGGGTGCTGCTGGGGTATTTGAATTATTGTAATAACAGCAATTGGGGGGAAGATTTCAGCCCCCCTGAAAAATAGAATAGGAGGAATTTTTTATGACAGAAACGAAAAAAGTTTTTAAAGGCGGAAGCTTTTTAATTGAGGATATTTCATTTGAAGATCTGTTTACTCCGGAAGATTTTACGGAAGAGCATTTGATGATTGCTCAAACTGCGGAAGAATTTATTGAAAAAGAAGTAGTTCCACAGTTGGAGCATTTAGAAAACCACGAGTTCGATCGTACCGTTAAGCTATTAAAGAAAATGGGTGATCTTGGCCTATTAGCTGTAGACGTCCCTGAAGAGTTTGAAGGCTTAGGATTGGATAAGGTTACATCCTCTGTTATTACAGAAAAAATGTCAGGGGCAGGCGGTTTTTCTCTTTCATACGGTGCCCATGTTGGGATCGGATCTTTGCCAATCGTTTTATTCGGTAATGACGAGCAAAAGAAAAAATATTTACCAGATTTAGCATCTGGTGCAAAAATTGCTGCTTATGCTTTAACAGAGCCGGGCTCAGGTTCAGATGCTCTAGGAGCTAGAACAACAGCTAAATTGAATGAAGCAGGTACACACTACATCCTTAACGGAGAAAAGCAATGGATTACAAATGCAGGCTTTGCTGATGTGTTTGTGGTTTACGCAAAAGTGGATGGCGAACACTTCACTGCATTCATTGTAGAAAAAGACTATTCAGGAGTATCTACTGGTGCTGAAGAAAAGAAAATGGGAATTAAGAGCTCTTCTACACGTACATTAATTTTAGAAGATGTTGCTGTCCCAGTAGAAAATTTATTAGGTGAATATGGCAAAGGTCATGTTATTGCCTTCAATATTTTAAATATCGGCCGCTATAAATTGGCAGTCGGCGGTGTCGGCGGTTCTAAAAAGGCATTTGATATGACGGTGAAATATGCAAATGGGCGTAAGCAATTCCAAACTCCAATCTCTCAGTTCAATTTAACGAAAGAAAAGTTTGGAACAATGGCTTCTAAAATCTATGCTGCAGAAAGCTCTGTTTACCGTACGATTGGTTTGTATGAAGAAAACCAAGGGAAGCTTTCAACAGAAGAAGCGAAGGACATTAAGAAGGTTGCAAATTCGATTGCTGAATATGCGATTGAATGCTCCGTAAATAAATTCTTTGCAAGTGAAGTATTATCTTATGTTGTCGATGAAGGCGTACAAATCCATGGTGGATATGGTTTCATGCAGGAATATCCAATTGAAAGAGCTTATCGTGACGCACGTATCAACCGTATTTTTGAAGGAACAAATGAAATTAACCGTTTGCTAGTTCCAGGCACTTATATCAAGAAGGCATTTAAAGGCGAGCTTCCATTATTCCAAAAAGCGATGAAATTACAAGAAGAGCTGATGATGTTAATGCCTGAAGAGCCAGGTGATGAGCCGCTTGCACAAGAGAAGTACTTGGTAAGCAATGCAAAGAAAATCGGTTTGTTAGCTGCCGGCCTAGCTGCACAAAAATTTGGTAAAGCACTTGACAGTGAGCAAGAAATTTTAGCGAATATTGCTGATATTGTATCCAATGCTTATGCAATGGAATCTGTAGTCCTACGTACTGAGAAAGCAATCGCTAAGACTGGTTTAGAAAAGAATCAGCAAAAACTTCTTTACACGCAAATCTTCTGTCAGGAAGCGTTTAACGAAATTGAGCAGCATGCAAAAGAAACATTAGTTGCTACAGAGCAAGGCGATACGCTTCGTATGCTAGTATCTGCCCTCCGCAAGCTAACACGTTATACTCCTATCAATGTGATTGCGAAAAAACGTGAAGCAGCCGATGTTCTAATTGCCGCTGAACGCTACACAGTATAATTATTAAATGTGTTAGGCTCCTGCCCAGTTACAGGAGCCTAATTTTTTTATTTAATTTTAGGAGGATTATAGCGAATGAAGTCGAATCATTTCTAGTATGCCATTTTTCCTTTTACACATGTTATGGTAATATTTTATTGACTCTTTTATCATTTATTTTCAAGTAGAAGGCGGTGAAATAATTGTCTCTGACTTTTTACTGGTATCCGAAGTGCAGTACATGCCGTAATGCAAAGAAATGGCTGGATCAGCATCAGCTATCATACAACGAAATACATATTGTCGAAAATCCACCGTCTCCAAACGAGCTTAAGGAACTATATCAAAAGAGCGGAATGGAATTAAAGAAGTTTTTTAATACAAGCGGACAAAAATATCGGGAGTTAGGTATCAAGGATAAAATGAACACGGCATCCGAGGATGAGCTTCTTGAATTACTTGCTTCTGATGGAATGCTAATTAAAAGACCGCTTTTAACAGATGGTGAAAAGGTAACGGTTGGTTTTAAAGAAGAAGATTATGAGAAAATATGGTTATAAACATTTAATTGCGCTTTTTAATTCGTTAGAATCGATTTTTTATCGATAAAAATATATTGGAGGTAGTTTAACATGACAACACCAAAGGGATTACGCTATTCTGAAGAGCATGAATGGGTAAAGGATGAAGGCGCAACACTTCGAGTGGGTATCACTCACTTTGCACAATCTGAGTTGGGAGATATCGTTTTCGTTGAGCTTCCTGAAGTAGGCGATGAAGTGACAGCGAATGAGCCTTTCGGAAGTGTTGAATCCGTTAAGACAGTTTCTGAGCTATATGCACCAGTAAGTGGTAAAGTTGTTGAAGTGAATGAAGATTTAAACGACAGCCCAGAGTTTGTTAATGAATCTCCATATGAAAAAGCGTGGATGATCGTGATTGAACCTTCAGACCGCAGCGAATTAGAAAAACTAATGACACCAGAACAATACGAAGAAATGGTCAAAGAAGACTAAACAAATGGATTAAGCACCTTGTTAGCGCAAGGTGTTTTTTTTTGGAAAAAAATTCTCCAGATTAATTCTAAAAGTAGGGGACACTATAATAAAATTTATTTATAAGGTGGTCCTAACAATGACATTGAAACAGCAAAAAATTGATGTAACTGACAGAGTCATTGGAAAAATGCAAAATGGAGAAATAGAATTATTTCTAGAAAATACATCGATTGGAAAAATCAAATTGCCGGGGGATATGGAAGTGCAGCTTGATCATCATTTTGAAGTAGATCAGCGGAAGATATATCAGCATGTATCCGTTACGGAACAGCCCGACGCAAAATATACAGATTGTGATGATGGTGGATGGTGTTAAAGCCTTTGAGAAAGTGCAGACACCTATTATCAAATGGGCATTCATGGTATAGTTAACATATTAAACACGTTATTATACTTCTCGAATATGTTAACATTAAACAAATAACATACTTAATAATAGGTGATGGATGATGAGTGACTCATTTGCTGACAAGGTCCTTATTGTTGAAGGAAAATCAGACAAGAAAAAAGTAAAGAGCATCTTAAAGGAGCCAATTGAAATTATTTGTACGAATGGTACGATTAGCATCACCAAATTGGATGAATTGATTGATTCCCTTGAAGATAAAGACGTCTACATCCTCGTTGACGCTGATGATGCAGGTGAAAAGCTGCGTAAACTATTGAAAAGAGAATTTCCTAATGCTGAGCACCTGTATATTGATCGGATGTATCGTGAAGTAGCTACCGCACCTGTATACCACCTAGCAACGGTTCTCATAGGTGCAAACATCGATGTCCATTCTGAGTACTTAGAAATGGGCTGATAAACGAATGAACGAATGGAGCCTTGATGAGTTATCATCATTCACTAAACAACATGCTACTGGTCTGGTTTACTTTTATACACCCCTATGTGGTACTTGTCAGCTCGCATCACGAATGCTTCAAATAATTGAGCAAATGGTCGATATAAATATGGGGAAAATGAATTTGAATTATTTTCCTGAGATTGCAGAAGATTTTGCAATTGAAAGTGTTCCTTGTTTACTTTTTTTCAAAAATGGCAAGGTTGTGGAAACGGTTTACGCATTTCACTCAGTCCCTTATCTGTATGAAAAAATAAAAACCTATATATAAGAAAACGGATGCTATGGCATCTGTTTTTTTTGTCGAAAGAATAACAAAGGGATTTTAATCGATTTCCTGAATATATAGGGTGAGCAGGTAATCGGAGGGATTGAAATGAGAGATGCCGTAAAAGCTTTTCTTACCACCATTAAAGAGCGTGAACATTTGTTGAAATTGATGGAAAACCTAGAAATGCTTGTAATTAAATTGGTTTATGAACAAAACACGATCGAAATGGCTTTTCATCGTGGTGCCGCAATCTTTCTAGAAGAGAATAAACAAAAAGCAATTTCCTGCGAGATTTCCGGTGATGCGGAGTCGATAAAAAGCCTAATAAAAGGTGAGAAAAAATTAAGATATTTTATGAGGGGCGGGCAGTTAAAAGTTACAGGCTCCTTTCGCACCATATTATTGCTAGAGTCGATATTTTATTTAACAAAGCCTGATGGACAAAAAAGAAAATTAATTTCCTAAAAAGCTATTGACGGCTTCTCCTACAATAGTGTATTATCTTTTTAAATATTCAATCAATAATGACAATTCAATAAATATCTTATCCAGAGAGGCGGAGGGACTGGCCCGACGATGCCCGGCAACCGGTTATACAACACGGTGCTAATTCCAGCAGAGTATTACTCTGAAAGATAAGAAGAGCGTACCGCCCCTCTTCTTGAAGAGGGGTTTTTATTATAGGCTAGTTTTTTGCTCTAGCGGAACATCGATAAGCGGAGAATTTTCCGCTAATCTCTATTTTGAAGCTTAGAAAGGGGAAATAAGCGGAGAATTTACTCTTATCTCTCTAAAAAAGGAGAAATATTAAAAAATTTATCTACTTAAGCGGAAATACTTCCCTTATTTTTATGGAAATAGGGTTATTTCCCGGATTAACCGGAATTTCTCCGCTTAATCCAACCACTTCGAAATCAGCCTAGATTACGATAAGAGACAATATTAAAATATAGGAGGAATGTTTGTATGGGAGAGAATCAAAAAAAATATCGTTTTGAAACACTAGGTGTTCATGGAGGACTATCTCCAGACCCGGTTACAGGAGCAAGAGCAGTACCGATTTACCAAAACAATGCCTATCAATTCAAAGATACAGAACATGCTGCAAACCTGTTTGCTTTAAAGGAGTCAGGCTACATATACACCCGTATTCATAACCCGACAACCACCGTCTTCGAAGAAAGAATTGCTCTCTTAGAGGGAGGGGTTGGAGCCCTTGCCGTGGCAAGTGGTATGGCCGCGATTACATTAGCCATTTTAAATATTGCTGAGGCTGGGGATGAAATTGTTTCAGCTTCTACTCTTTATGGCGGTACTTATAACCTATTTGCTGTTACCCTGCCTAAGTACGGGATCAAGGTGAAATTTGTCGACCCTGAGAACCCAGAGAATTTCCGTGATGCGATCACTGAAAAAACAAAGGCAGTATTTGCTGAAACAATTGGTAATCCGAGCCTTCGCGTTCTTGATATTGAAAAAGTAGCTGAGATTGCTCATGAGTCTGGTATTCCATTAATCATTGATAATACTTTTGCTACACCGTATTTATGCCGGCCAATCGAACATGGTGCCGATATAGTCGTTCATTCTGCCACGAAATGGCTTTTAGGCAATGGAACAACAACAGGCGGTGTCATAGTGGATGGTGGGAAATTTGACTGGAATTCAGCGAAATTCCCTGGGTTTACGACACCGGATGCCAGCTACCATGATCTTGTCTATGCAGAGGCACTAGGTGCAGTGGCCTACATTGTGAAAGCACGTGTACAGCTGCTGCGTGACTTAGGACCGTCACTTAGCCCACAAAATGCCTTTTTGTTTACGCTAGGTCTTGAAACCTTGCATGTACGGATGAAAGAGCATGTCGCCAATACAAAAGCGGTCGTGGAATATTTAGTGAATCACCCTGCGGTGGATTGGGTTTCCTACCCGGGTCATGCCTCCCATCCTGATTCCGAATTAGCAACGAAGTATTTGCCTAAAGGGGCAGGATCGATGATTGTGTTTGGAATTAAAGGCGGCCGAGAAGCAGGGGCAAAAGTAATTAATTCTGTGCAATTATTTGCTCATGTTGCCAATGTTGGCGATGCCAAAAGCCTTATTATTCATCCTGCCAGCACCACGCATCAGCAGTTAGATGCTGAGGGGTTAAAAGCTTCTGGTGTTTCCGAGGATTTAATTCGCCTCTCGATTGGAATCGAGAATGTGGACGATATCATCGAGGATTTAGAAGCGGCAATTGAGGCAGCGACAGGTGTTGGATCCCTAAAGGCAGAAGCTTAACTTTTTTTCGAAATAGGAAGAAAATTTCGTTGACAGCTCTTTTTATCCATGATACGATAGCTTTCGTAATAAAATAATTACTTTAATCAGTGAACGAATTAATTGAATATAGGATTGCTTAATGCTCTTATCAAGAGAGGTGGAGGGATGTGCCCGATGAAGCCCGGCAACCGTCAATATTTTATTGAAATGGTGCCAATTCACACAAAGCGTATGCTTTGGAAGATGGGAGAAAGGATTCATTTATGATGCCTTTCTGCCCGCCTGCAGAAAGGTTTTTTATTTTAGTAAAATAAGAATCTTTTCATATAAACAGTCAAAACCTATATGTAAGGCAAGAAACACATTCTGAATTTTCGTAATTATTATTTAACTTTCTGGATAAAAAGTAGGTGATTCGATGATTTCAATAAAAGATGTCCGAAAGATTTTTCCTTCCAAGCAGGGACAGCTCAAAGCGGTCGACAATGTGAATCTGGAAATTAAAGAAGGAGAAATATTTGGCGTCATTGGTTATAGTGGTGCAGGTAAAAGTACCTTAATCCGCATGTTAAATGGTTTGGAGCTGCCAACAGAAGGTTCTGTTACGGTTGCGGGCCGAGTGATATCAAAGATAAAAGGCAGTGAACTTCGGAAGGCACGTCAGGAAATTAGCATGATCTTTCAGCATTTCAACTTGCTCTGGTCGAGAACAGTAAGTGAGAATATCGCCTTCCCGCTAGAAATCGCTGGCGTGAAAGGGCCTGAAAGACAAAAGCGAGTTAACGAATTAATAAAATTAGTCGGATTAGAGGGTCGAGAAAATGCTTATCCTTCCCAACTAAGCGGCGGACAAAAACAGCGGGTTGGGATTGCTAGAGCACTTGCAAACAATCCAAAGGTTTTACTTTGTGACGAGGCAACCTCGGCACTTGATCCACAAACGACCGATTCGATTTTGGAATTATTGGTTGACATTAATAAAAGGCTTGGGCTAACAATCGTGTTAATTACGCACGAAATGCATGTCATTCGTAAAATTTGCCATCAGGTTGCTGTCATGGAAAGTGGCAAAGTGGTGGAACTTGGTCCTGTATTGGATGTATTCAAAAATCCACAGCAGCCGATTACAAAGAGATTCGTTCAACAGGTTACCGAGCCGGAAGAAACGAAAGAAACGGCGGAGCATCTTCTTGATCGTTACCATTCTGGTCAGGTTATCCAGCTTACGTTTATTGGGGAATCAGCTGAGCAGCCGGTTATCACCAATTTGATTCGTCATCATCAGGTGACCGTAAATATCCTCCAAGGGAAGATCTCACAAACGCAAAGCGGCTCCTATGGAACCTTGTTTATCCATTTAGATGGTGAGGTTGCAGAAGTGAATAAAGCGGTAGACTACATTCGCTCGCAGCAAGTTGGAGTGGAGGTGGTAACAAGTGAATAGTAATCAACCATATTTTCAAGAAATTGATTGGGAAGAAATGTGGGAAGCAACAGTCCAAACGCTTTATATGTCAGGAGTATCGGTCCTAGCTACATTTATTCTAGGAATTTTACTTGGTTTGCTGTTATTTCTAACTGGTAAAGGCAATCTCTGGGAAAACAAACCGGTCAACACCGTTATTGGAGCTTTTGTTAATATTTTTCGTTCGATTCCTTTTATTATCTTAATCGTACTATTAATTCCATTCACTAAGTTATTGGTTGGTACGATGATTGGTGAGAATGCTGCACTCCCTGCCTTAATTATTGGAGCCGCGCCGTTCTATGCACGAATGGTTGAGATTGGCTTGAGGGAAATTGATAAAGGTGTCATTGAAGCAGCAAAATCCATGGGGGCAACCACGAATACGATTATCTGGAAGGTTTTACTCCCAGAATCTATGCCAGCTCTAGTTTCTGGTATTACCGTTACGGCGATTGCGCTTGTTGGATATACAGCCATGGCCGGTGTCATTGGAGCAGGTGGACTTGGTAACCTTGCCTATCTCGAAGGCTTCCAGCGAAGTCGAAACGATGTAACCTTAGTTGCAACGATTATCATCTTAGTCATTGTTTTTATCATTCAGTTTATTGGTGATCTTATCACTACAAAATTAGATAAACGATAAAGGAGAGGTCAAAATGAAAAAGTGGTTAAGTTTATTATTAGCAGTATCATTTGTATTGGTTTTAGCAGCTTGTGGAACATCAGAAGAGAAGTCTGATGGCGGCGGTGAAGAAGCTGGTGAAAAAACGGAATTAGTCGTAGGTGCTTCTAACGTTCCTCATGCAGAAATTTTAGAGGAAGCAAAACCGATTCTTGAAGAAAAGGGTATTGAATTAAAAATTGAAACATTCCAAGATTATGTATTACCAAACAAAGCGTTAGAATCTAAAGAACTAGATGCAAACTATTTCCAACACATTCCTTATTTAAATTCTCAAATCGAAGAAAATGGTTATGATTTTGTTAATGCTGGCGGTATTCATATCGAACCAATTGGCGTTTATTCTAAGAAATTTAAGAGCTTGGATGAGCTTCCAGAAGGTGCACAATTAATTATGAGTAACTCAGTAGCGGATCACGGTCGTCTTTTATCATTACTAGAAGCTGAGGGATTAATTAAGCTTAAAGATGGAATTGATAAAACAAAAGCAACTACGGAAGATGTAGTAGAAAACAAGAAGAAACTCAAGTTTGATACAAATTATGAAGCATCATTATTACCACAAATCTTTAATAACGGCGAAGGCGATGCCGTGTTAATCAACTCAAACTACGCGATCGATGCAGGCTTAAACCCGATTGAAGATTCTATTGCGATTGAAGATAAAGAATCTCCATATGTGAACGTGATTGCAGTTCGTAAAGGCGACGAAACGAACGATGCGATTAAAACATTAGTTGAAGTACTTCGTTCTAAAGAAATCCAAGACTTCATTCTTGATAAATACAAAGGTGCAGTTGTTCCGGTTACAGAATAAGATGCCTTATTAAATAAGAAGAAATAAGGAGCCAGTGATTCACTGGCTTCTTATTTTTAGGAAGAGGTATCGAATGAGGAAGGCTTGGCAAAATAGTAAAAAATACGTTATGATTTAATTCGTATGTTCTAAAATAAAACGGTCACAAACTCGAAAATTCTGAATTATTATATTACAAGCATAACTTGTCTGATCGTTTTTCTCATTTGGCTTGTGTTTAGTGAAAATAAAATTATTTTTATTTCTATTTTTATAAAGAGTTAATCTTGCATTTGAGTTGCTAACAGATACTATTTGTTATAATATTGTAATGAGAATAAAGTGAGAATAGAGTTTGGGACCAGAATTTTTGGTCTACAAGATACAAAACTATCTTTGCGGAGGTATAAATATGGCTGGGTCAACTTTAACGATTAAAGATTTACATGTGGAAATCGATGGGAAAGAAATTTTAAAAGGTGTAAACCTTGAAATAAAAGGTGGAGAAATCCACGCAATTATGGGACCAAATGGTACAGGTAAATCGACTTTATCTTCAGCGATCATGGGTCATCCAAAATATGAAGTAACAAGCGGAAGCATCACTTTAGATGGCGAGAACGTCCTTGAAATGGAAGTGGATGAGCGTGCTCGTGCGGGTCTGTTCTTAGCAATGCAATACCCAAGCGAAATTAATGGTGTTACCAATGCTGATTTCTTACGTTCAGCAATCAACAGCCGTCTTGGTGAAGGTAATGAAATTTCATTAATGAAATTCATTCGTAAAATGGATAAGCAAATGGAATTCCTAGAAATGGATTTAGATATGGCACAACGCTACCTAAATGAAGGTTTCTCAGGCGGGGAAAAGAAGCGTAATGAAATCTTACAATTAATGATGCTTGAGCCAAAGATGGCGATCCTAGATGAAATCGACTCAGGGTTAGACATCGATGCCCTTAAGGTTGTTTCTAAAGGAATCAACGAAATGCGCGGCGAAGATTTTGGCTGCTTAATTATTACTCACTATCAACGACTTTTAAACTATATTACTCCTGACCATGTGCACGTTATGATGCAAGGCCGTGTGGTTAAATCTGGCGGACCAGAGCTTGCACAACGCTTAGAGGCAGAAGGATATGACTGGATCAAGCAAGAACTTGGAATTGAAGATGAAACAGTTGGGCAAGAAGCGTAAGAGTTAGCGTTAGGAGGATAACCATGACAACAGAAACGAATTTATCATTCGATAAGGATTTTGTTCGTTCTTTTTCACAAGAAATGAATGAACCTGCCTGGTTACAAGAATTTCGTCTAAAGGCATTATCAGAAAGTGAAACACTTCCGATGCCAAGACCGGATAAAACAAAAATTGATAAATGGAATTTCACTCAATTTAACCAACACTCTGTTAAAAGTGAACCATTTAAATCACTAGCGGACCTTCCAGAAGAAGTGAAAGCATTAGTGGATGATACAGAAGCGAAAAACTTATATATTCAACGGAACCAAACACCGGCGTTTTTAACATTAACTGAAGAGTTAAAAAGTAAAGGTGTGGTTTTTACTGATATTTTCACTGCTGCCCGTGAGCATGGTGATTTATTGAAAAAATTCTATATGACTCAAGCGATCAATGCAGATGAGCATCGTTTGACAGCACTTCATGCAGCATTAGTGAATGGTGGAGCTTTCTTATACATTCCGAAAAATGTAGAAATTAGCGAACCAATTCAAGCGGTATACTTGCATGATGATGTCGAAACAAACCTATTCAATCATGTCATTGTTGTTGCTGACGACAATAGTTCTGTCACTTACGTAGAAAACTACATTTCAACAGTGGAAACAGCAAATACTGTTTTCAATATCGTGACGGAAGTGATTGCGAATGCTAATGCTAAAGTTCAATATGGTGCAGTTGATAATCTTGCCAAAGGAATCACAACTTATGTGAACCGCCGCGGAGTTGCTGGAAGAGATGCACGGATTGAATGGGCTCTTGGTTTAATGAATGAAGGTAATACGATCTCTGAAAATACGACAAACCTTATTGGTGATGGAGCATTTGGAGATACGAAAACAGTTGTAGTTGGCCGTGGTGAGCAAACACAAAACTTTACAACAAAAGTTGTACATTTTGGTAAACACACGGAAGGTTACATCTTAAAGCATGGTGTTATGAAGGATAGTGCTTCTTCTATTTTCAATGGTATTGGAAAAATTGAGCACGGTGCCTCAAAATCGAATGCCGAACAGGAATCACGTGTTCTTATGTTAAGTGAAAAAGCTCGTGGAGATGCCAACCCAATTCTACTCATCGATGAAGATGATGTAACGGCGGGACATGCTGCTTCTGTTGGCCGCGTTGATCCGGTTCAATTATATTATCTAATGAGCCGTGGTATTCCGAAACATGAAGCTGAGCGTTTGGTTATTCATGGTTTCCTTGCTCCTGTAGTGAATCAGCTACCGATTGAAGGAGTTAAAAAGCAGCTTACTGAAGTGATTGAAAGGAAAGTAAGATAATGAATATCCATGATATTCGTCGTCAGTTTCCAATCCTTAATCAAGAAGTGAATGGCAAACCGCTTGTCTATTTGGATAGCTCAGCGACATCGCAAAAGCCAATCCAAGTCATTGAAGCGGTTGAAAAATATTATAAAGAAATTAACTCCAATGTTCATCGTGGTGTCCATACGTTAGGAACTCGAGCTACGGATGCTTACGAAGGTGCACGGGAAAAGGTTCGTAAATTTATCAATGCAAAATCTACCCAAGAAGTGATTTTTACCAGAGGGACGACGACTGCTTTAAATACGGTTGCAGCAAGTTATGCAGCAGCCAATTTAACAGCAGGTGATGAAATTGTTATTACTTACATGGAGCATCATAGTAATATCATTCCATGGCAGCAAGTAGCAAAACGAACTGGAGCTCAGTTGAAGTACATCCCGCTTCAAGAGAATGGAACCATTTCAATTGAGGATGCTCGTGCAACCATTACCCCGAATACAAAAGTGGTTTCAGTTATGCAGGTATCTAACGTCCTTGGCGTTATAAATCCTGTAAAGGAAATTGCAAAGATCGCTCATGAAAATGGAGCTATAATGGTGGTTGATGGGGCGCAAAGTGCTCCTCATATGAAAATTGATGTCCAAGATCTAGATTGCGACTTCCTTGCCTTTTCAGGTCATAAAATGTTAGCACCAACCGGTATTGGTGTCCTTTATGGGAAAAAGCATTTGCTTGAAAAAATGGAACCGATTGAGTTCGGTGGAGAAATGATTGATTTTGTTCATTTGTACGAATCAACATGGAAAGAGCTGCCTTGGAAGTTTGAAGCTGGCACACCGATTATAGCCGGGGCGATTGGCCTTGGTGCCGCAATCGACTTTTTAAATGAAATTGGCTTAGAAAATATTGCCGAGCATGAGCATAAGCTTGCCGCCTATGCATTGGATAAAATGTCTTCGGTCCCTGGAATGACAATTTATGGTCCACAGGATCCTGCAAAACGTGCAGGTTTAGTGACCTTTAATATTGATGATGTTCATCCACATGATGTCGCAACTGTACTTGATGCAGAAGGTATCGCTGTTAGGGCCGGACATCATTGTGCACAGCCGTTGATGAAATGGCTGAAGGCGACAGCGACAGCTCGTGCAAGCTTTTATCTTTATAACACAGAAGACGATATTGATAAGCTAGTTGAAGGACTTGTTAAAACAAAGGAGTATTTCAGCGATGTCTTCTAATTTAGATGCACTTTACCGTCAGGTGATAATGGATCATTATAAAAAACCTCGCAACCGCGGTCTTTTAGAGGATGGCAGTCATACCATTAATATGAACAATCCTACTTGTGGCGATCGAATTCAATTGACCTTTAAGGTTGAAGATGGAATCGTTAAGGATGTTGGTTTTGAAGGGGAAGGCTGTTCGATTTCGATGTCATCTGCTTCGATGATGACACAGGCGATAAAAGGGAAAACAGTGGAAGAGGCCATTAAGCTTTCAAAGATTTTTTCCGATATGATTCAAGGAAAAGACTATGCTGATGATGTTGATCTAGGTGATATTGAGGCGCTACAAGGTGTTTCAAAATTCCCAGCTAGAATTAAATGTGCGACTTTAGCATGGAAAGCGATGGAAAAAGGACTTAAGGAAGAGGAACAACAATAAAACAGGAGAGGTGTTTGCCTCGATTGTTTAAATAGGGAGGAACTCGACGATGGCGAAAAAGATGCCTGAAATCGGTGATTATAAATACGGTTTTGCCGATAAAGACGTTTCCATTTTCCGATCTAAGCGTGGGTTGACACGTGAAATAGTTGAAGAGATTTCAAAGCTAAAGAGCGAGCCGCAATGGATGCTTGATTTCCGCTTAAAATCACTTGAACATTTTTACAATATGCCAATGCCACAATGGGGCGGAGATTTGGCTTCATTAAATTTTGATGAAATTACTTATTATGTAAAACCATCCGAGAAATCAGAGAAATCATGGGATGAAGTTCCTGAAGAAATTAAAGCAACGTTTGACAAGCTTGGAATTCCTGAAGCAGAGCAAAAGTATCTTGCTGGGGTTTCGGCGCAATATGAGTCAGAGGTTGTTTATCATAATATGAAGGAAGACCTTGAAGAACTAGGAATCGTCTTTAAAGATACGGATTCTGCTTTGAAGGAAAATGAAGATATTTTCCGTGAGCACTGGGCGAAGGTAATCCCGCCAACAGATAACAAATTTGCGGCATTAAACTCTGCGGTTTGGTCTGGCGGTTCTTTCATTTATGTACCACCAGGTGTGAAAGTGGATACTCCACTTCAAGCCTATTTCCGGATTAACTCAGAAAATATGGGGCAGTTCGAAAGAACATTGATTATTGTTGATGAAGGCGCACATGTACACTATGTTGAAGGTTGTACAGCACCTGTTTATACAACAAACTCTTTACACAGTGCCGTTGTTGAAATCATCATTAAAAAAGACGCTTATTGCCGTTACACAACAATTCAAAACTGGGCGAATAACGTATTCAATCTTGTTACGAAGCGTGCGGTTTGTGAAGCGAATGCAACCATGGAATGGATTGATGGAAACATCGGTTCAAAATTAACGATGAAATATCCAGCAGTTATTTTAAAAGGAGAAGGCGCCCGCGGTATGACATTATCGATCGCGATTGCTGGTAAAGGTCAACACCAGGATGCTGGAGCAAAGATGATTCACTTAGCTCCTAACACTTCTTCTACAATTGTTTCAAAATCGATTTCTAAGCATGGCGGTAAAGTAACGTACCGTGGTATCGTTCACTTCGGACGTAAAGCGGATGGTGCCCGTGCTAATATCGAGTGTGATACGTTGATTATGGATAACCAATCAACTTCTGATACGATTCCATACAACGAAATCTTAAATGACAACATTTCACTTGAGCACGAAGCCAAGGTTTCGAAGGTTTCTGAAGAGCAGCTCTTCTACTTGATGAGCCGTGGTATTTCAGAGCAAGAAGCAACGGAAATGATCGTCATGGGCTTCATCGAGCCATTTACAAAAGAACTACCTATGGAATACGCCGTAGAGATGAATCGTCTCATAAAATTCGAGATGGAAGGCTCTATTGGATAATGTTTTTGAGTCCGCTTGCCGCTAATGGCAGGCGGACTTTTTGCATTTTGTTGTGGATGTGGGGTGAATACTCTCGGATGGAGGAAAATACTTGCGGATGGCGAAAAATACTTGCGGATAGCGAAAAATACTTGCGGATGGCGGAAAATACTTGCGGATGGCGGAAAATACTTGCGGATGGCGGAAAATACTTGCGGATGGCGGAAAATACTTGCGGATGGCGGAAAATACTCTCGGATAGCGGAAAATACTTGCGAATGGCGGAAAATACTCTCGGATGGAGGAAAATACTCGCGGATAGCGAGAAAAACTCCTGTAAAATGACCACTTACTAGCAGGAAGGAGTAAAAAAAGATATGCTATGATTAAGTAATTGGGGGTGACTGTATGATATACATTGGGGTAACAGGTTGGGGGGACCATGACAGTCTATATCCAACCACCATTTCGTCCAGAGATAAATTAAAAGAATATGCAGGTCATTTTCCGACAGTGGAAGTAGATTCTGCTTTTTATGCGATTCAGCCTAAAAGGAATGCTGAAAAATGGGTCAACGAAACCCCTGACTCCTTTCAATTTATCGTTAAGGCATATCAGGGGATGACTGGTCATCAACGTGGTGATATCCCTTTCGAAACGAGAGAAGAGATGTTCCAGGCCTTCAAAGAATCTCTAAAGCCGTACATTGAAAAAAACAAACTCGCGATGGTTCTCTTTCAATTTCCACCATGGTTTGATTGTAAACGAGAAAATGTTGACTACTTACGATGGTGCAAAGCGGAAATGGGGGATATTCCTTCTGCATTAGAGTTCAGGCATCAGTCATGGTTTACACCTAAGTATCGTCAAAAGACCATTGATTTTATGAAAACAGAAAAATGGATACATAGTATTTGCGATGAGCCACAATCAGGAGAGGGATCAATTCCTACTATATTGGAAACCATAGACCCGGAGAAACTATTGATCCGTTTCCATGGCCGGAATGTTCATGGCTGGCAAAAGCGAAATGCCGAAAATTGGCGGGAGGTTCGCTATCTATACCGTTACAACCAACATGAACTCCAAGAATGGGCGAAATCCATTCGCGAACTAGCAAATGAATCTAAAGATGTCTATGTCCTCTTTAACAATAACTCCGGTGGAGATGCTGCAGACAATGCAAAGGAAATGATGGACCTATTAAATCTTGAATATGAGGATCTTGCACCAAGGCAGTTGGATTTATTTTAGGGTCAGAAATGAAAGTCAATTGTGAACTTTGCGGAATAAATGATTAATTCGCGGAATTACTACTAAAATCTGCGGAATTCTTTCAATAACTCGAGGAAATATCGCTAAAATCCGCGGAATTTAAAAAGGAGAAAATGTATGGAATGGATTTTATTAGTATTAATCGGAATTGCTGCTAGTTCCTTAGGCTCTTTAATTGGCCTTGGTGGGGGAATCATAGTGGTTCCAGCCTTGCTGTATTTAGGTTCCCTATCAATTTTTGGAGATATATCTCCTCAGGTTGCAGTAGGGACATCGTTATTTACGATGATTTTCACGGGACTATCCTCCACCTTAGCCTATCTGAAACATAAAACCGTAGATTACAAAAGCGGATTTATTTTTCTAATTGGCAGTGGACCAGGCAGCATTCTCGGTGCTTGGGTCACTGAAGCGTTAAATTTGAAATCATTTAATCTTTTCTTTGGTCTATTTATTATTTTTGTCTCAATGGTCTTACTATTAAAAGATAAATTCAAACCCATTCCTTATAAAAAAGATAGAGGAATTGTTCGAACCTTTACAGATAATTCTGGTAAAACCTTTGAATATGGCTTTAACCCGATAATGGGAGTGGTGATTTCTTTTATTGTTGGCTTTTTATCTGGAATCTTAGGCGTTGGCGGCGGTTCTTTGATGGTTCCGACGATGATTTTGATCTTTTTCTTCCCCCCACATGTAGCTGTCGCAACTTCGATGTTTATGATTTTTCCGACATCTATCCTTAGCTCCATTACTCATATCTCCCTAGGGAATGTCGATTGGCTATTAGCATTAGCCTTGGTACCAGGGGCCTACATAGGGGCAAAAGTAGGGGTCTATTTAAATACAAAGCTAAAAAGCAAAACCATTGTTTTGCTATTACGAGTTATACTATTAATTGTCGGCATACGATTAATTTATCAAGGAATTTTTGGCTAACAAAGGATGAGTTTAAAGCATGGAATGTATACAGATTTATCATACGAATGATTTGCACAGTCATTTAAAGCGCTGGCAGCGGATTCAGCATTTTTTAACTAATCAGCGAACCAATCACGAAACAGCAGGCGATGATTTTTTTCTATTCGACATTGGTGATTTTTCCGACCGCTGGCATCCTTTGACCGAGGCAACGATGGGACAGGGGAATATTGAATTACTAAACGATTCATTTTATACGGCTGTTACCATCGGTAATAATGAAGGAATTACCTTTCCCTATGAAGGTTTAAATCATCTATATGATCATGCAAAGTTTGATGTTCTTTGCGCTAATCTTTATAACAAGGGGAACGCTCATCCCAATTGGTTGAAACCATATAAGATTTATCAAACAAAACAAGGCACACGGATTGGTGTCATCGGGGTTACAGCCTATTTTTCCCTTTTATATGAGCTGCTCGGGTGGAATATTACTGAGCCGGTCGAAGAACTGAAGAAATGGCTAAAACCATTAAAGCAGGACGCTGATATTGTGATTGTGCTTTCACATCTTGGTCTCAACTTTGATGAACAGATTTCGGCTGAATGTCCGGAGATAGATGTGATTCTCGGTGGACATACTCACCATACTCTACCGGAAGGGAAATTAGTTAATAATACGCTGATTGCGGGAGCCGGAAAGCATGGAAGATTTGTTGGTCATGTCACAATAAATATTAATGATCAAAAAAGCGTAACTAGTAAAGGAGCCCTTTTATACAATGTGATGGAGCTTCAACCCGTTGTAGATGAAAAAATCAAAGCGAAAGAACTGACACGAAGGGGAAAAAAGCTGCTTAGCGAAAAGATTGTCTCTTTAAGTCAACCTTTGGTTCATGACCCTTTTCAAGTTACGGAAATTACGCAAATTTTATGCCGTGGATTAAGAGAATGGTGTGATGCCGATTGTGCCTTGATTAACGGTGGCCTAATTTTAGACTCATTATCAGGAACGATTACGAGCTACGATCTCTTAAAGATATGTCCCCATCCGATCAATCCTTGCAAATTAGAACTAACTGGCAGTGAATTAAAGGAGATTATTTTTGAAACGAGTGAGGAAAATTGGCAGCACCGTCCGTTAACAGGTCTTGGTTTTAGAGGAACAGTAATGGGAATAACCATCTATGATCAAATTACCTTTGACGAAAATAACGCTATATTTATCAATGGGCAAGCGTTAGATTTAGAAAAAAATTACACACTTGCGATTCCGGATTTATTTACTTTTGGACACTTTTTTAAAGATATTTTTCCGAAAAAGAAAAAGCAATATTTTCTTCCCGAATTTTTGCGTGATATTTTAAAATGGAAATTACAACAGCAGGTCTAAGAAATTCACACGCTTTTTGACTCTTTTTCATAATGTGATAAGGAGGAAGGGAGTGTGGAAAGTGATTGAATTATCCCCGGTAGAAATAAACGGCCACACGTTCTTGGCTGTTACGGTTTTACTGCCAAAAACAACATTGCTTACGGTAAGCAATGATAAAGGATATATCATGTGCGGCGCATTAGACGTTGATTTATTAAATAAAAAATTAAAGGATCGCAAAATAATCGCTGCCAGAGCTGTTGGTGTCAGAACGATCGACCAGCTTCTAAACGCTCCAATGGAATCGGTAACCATTGAAGCTGAGAGTTTAGGTATAACAAAAGGAATGCTTGGCAGGGACGCATTATTGAAAATGGTTTAGGGACCATGGACCATGGGTGGACCATGGGGACGGTTCTGCTGGCATTAATGCCAGCAGAACCGTCCCTGTGGTTTTCCTGTGGTTTTTGTGGTTTTTTATTTTTCCGGGCTAGTTCCACCCTTTTTTGCATACATATGCTTGTAAGGGGGGATTTTTTTGGCAAAGTTTCGTGTACGTCCGCGAAAACGGGGACCGTTACCTTTCCGATATGTTCTGCTGCTATCATTTGTATTTTTTCTTTTGTCCACGGCATTAGGGGTATGGATGGTGAACAAAGGGATTGAGCCAGCGTTAATAAGATACGCAGAATCCAAGACAAAACAAATTGCTTCACAGGTTATCAATAAAGCGATTAATAAAAAGACAGTTGAAGTAGGCGATGTGATAGAGGTAGAACCTGGACAGGAAGGTGCCCAGCCAAGCGCCGGTTTAAAAACAGAAGTAATAAACCAAAAACTATCAGAGATCACCAACGAAATTCAAAAAAATCTTAATGCTGCAGAGAAAGGTGACTTAGCCTCTTTAGAGCGATTAACAGATGTTGATATCGAAGTAGAATCAAAAAAAGAGGAAGGAATTGTTTGGAATGTACCTCTTGGTCAGGCAACAGATATGGCTTTGCTAGGGAATTTGGGACCAAAAATCCCTGTAAGGTTTCATGCAATCGGTGAAGTCCGTCCCGATGTAAAAATTAATCCGAAACCAATGGGAATTAATAATACATGGATTGACGTGTCTATTCATCTAGAAGTGTCCGTACAAATCATCACTCCCTTTGCTACAAAAATTACAAGACTTGAACAAAATATTCCAGTAGGTGGTAAATTAATCCAAGGAGAAGTACCGCAATTTTATAATAATGGTGGCGGTGGGGTTACCCCTTCGATTCAACTACCGGCAAACGGAAATTAAAAGGACTGTTCATCAAGTGGAACAGTCCTATTTCTTATTCATACTCGCCCGTTCTTGCTGTTTCCACAATCGTAAGTGTGGAGTTGGGTCAAACGACCATTCTGTAAAGCCATTATCTTTATACATCCCGTAATGTAAATGGGGAGGGAATTTACCTGATGTTCCCGGCGGTCCATAACCTGAGCTTCCTACGCCGCCAATAACCGTCCCTGGTTCTACAATTTGCCCAACCTGAACATCTTTTGCAAAGCCACTAAGATGGGCAAAATAATGATACGTATTATTGATATCGCGGATACCGACACGCCAGCCTCCAAACTTATTCCAGCCCTTCATTTCCACAATTCCATAATTGGTTGCTCGGACAGGGACACCATAGTCGGCAAAAATGTCTGTCCCTTCATGAACGCGTCTGCCTCCCCAGCCTCGCGCATCACCCCATGTACTTCGGTAGCTGTGATTGCTTCTTATTGGAACTGGAAAAGCGTGTGCATCTAATTCCAAACGTCCAAAATGGCGGTAAATTTTCGCTTTTCCCACAATAATTCCAACGGTTTTGTCACGATGATAATAGTTCCATAAACCAATTTTTATATTATCGTGATCTGTCCCATATGATAATAGATAATTGGCAAAAGTATATAAGACATCTTCGTCACTTTTTTGACTTGCTTTTCCATCCCCATCCCCATCGACCCCGATACCATTGAAAAACTGGATAATTGCAGGATTTTCTTCTAAAGGATTCGGGTTGGTTTGGCCAGCCCATTTTTCTGGCGGGATATAAATGCCAATCACACTATCCGGTTTTGGTAAATCCTTTCGAACCTGACGGATATTTCTCTCATATTGATCAATAGCAGCTAAGTAATACCATGGGATATTCGTAACGGTTTCGACTTTTTTATAAAGCTTCATACGTTCCTGATAGGGATCAGGATCATTAGCATGAGCATCCCTGGGAGAAAAGCTCATTAATAAAAGGAAAGCTCCAATTAACAGAAATGCCCGCACAGGAATCCTCCTTCCGATTATAGTACGTTTCTAGTTTATGAATTCTTGACCATTTCATAATGGTTAATAATTGGTAATAGTCCGAACGCTTGTCGTTCCTATGAAATTTATGTTAAAGTGGCAAGAGAAGTAAAGAAACTCATTTAAGAGGTGGAAAAAAATGAGCAAAAAAGAAGAATACTTACGAAAACCAGAATGGTTAAAAATAAAGCTAAACACGAATGAACATTACACAGGTTTAAAGAAAATGATGCGAGAAAAAAATCTACATACTGTTTGTGAAGAAGCACGTTGTCCTAATATTCATGAATGCTGGGCAGAGCGGAGAACGGCAACATTTATGATTCTCGGTGATACTTGTACGCGTGCCTGTCGTTTTTGTGCGGTCAAAACGGGTCTCCCAACGGAGTTGGACTGGCAGGAGCCAGAACGCGTGGCTGATTCAGTGCAACTAATGAACTTAAAGCATGTTGTCGTAACGGCAGTTGCTCGGGATGATTTAAAAGATGGTGGATCAGCCATTTTTGCTGAAACGATTAAGGCTATACGCAGAAAAAATCCATTTACCAGTATTGAAGTTCTTCCTTCAGATATGGGTGGGAAGGAAGAAAATTTACAGCTATTAATGGACGCAAAACCAGATATTTTGAACCATAATATTGAAACAGTTAGACGCCTAACGCCGAGAGTAAGAGCACGGGCTAAGTATGACCGGTCACTAGAGTTTTTACGCCGTGCGAAAGAAATGCAGCCAACGATACCAACTAAGTCCAGCTTGATGATTGGTCTTGGTGAAACAAAAGAAGAAATTATTGAAGTCATGGATGATCTGCGTGCAAACAATGTGGATATCATGACGATTGGACAGTATTTACAGCCATCAAAGAGCCATATTAAGGTTGAAAAATATTATCGTCCCGAAGAGTTTGCGGAACTGCGTGACATAGCCCTTACCAAAGGCTTCAGCCACTGTGAAGCGGGTCCGTTAGTTCGTTCCTCTTACCATGCAGACGAACAAGTAAACGCCGCCGCAAAACACAAACAAATGCTAGGCGAACAAGAAGCACAGGAAGCATAAACACAAGAAAGAGTTCAGTCCATAGGGGCTGAACTCTTCTTTTAGGAAAAATAAGTACAAATATTCGACTTTGAGAATTGTCCAGCTCCAGCGCCTAGGGGCTCGGGTCATAAGCCAAGCCGGCAAGAAGGTTAAAAAGCAACCTTCTCGCCGGCTCGTCTTATGCCTGTCGCCCCTGGACAAGGCGCTTCCGCTCTTCTAATTAACGATTGTTTCTCATTGTGTCTGCTTGGGTTTCACCGTTTTCATTTTCATTTGTCTCCATCATTCTCGTACCTTGAGGAGATTGTTTCATTTGTTTAATTAACGCATTCACAGAATTTCGAGCATTTCTGCTCGTTGCATCAAGGTTTGCCAGATTTTCTACATCACGCATTAGATTTTTATTGTCAGAAACATACACATGGTAATATCTTGGAACGACCGACATTGCTGTTCTTTTCACTTGATCCGCGGTTAAATTACGATCCTTTGTATCTGTGCTATAGGAAACCAACACTTCTTGGTCAGTTACAAGAGTAGCGACATCATTTACATTTGGCATATCGGTACTAAGTTCACTGATAATATGGGCTAATTTTTCACGGTCAAGCGGTGAATAATGCTCTGTTCCACCTTGATCATTTTCGACAGGACTCTTTTGATGGCGAACAAAGCCATAATTGGTGCTCATATTTCGGGCTCCTTGGGCGCCATTTTTATTATAAAGCTCTTCTCTTTTATTATTAACATTGATTGTATCGCCACTTTCTTCATACACATCCCGATTGGCTGCTAGGTCCTTTGAACATCCAGCAGCTAAGAGAGACAGGCTTAAACCAGCGATGATGGACAATTT
The DNA here is from genome assembly GCF_053749995.1 of Neobacillus sp. K501. Classification (NCBI taxonomy): domain Bacteria; kingdom Bacillati; phylum Bacillota; class Bacilli; order Caryophanales; family Bacillaceae; genus Neobacillus; species Neobacillus sp. K501. The sequence continues at coordinate 188,067 of NZ_JBSLYA010000009.1, forward strand.
TTTCATTTTAAGCACCTCCTTTTTTTAGAATAGCCAAAAGACTGATATTTTTTCTTAGTAATTGATGGTGAATCGGTTATAATGGGAATAAGTGGCTAGCAGAAGCGTCTGGTCAAGGCACTTCCGCTTTTCGATGATTCGCTGGTAAAATTGAGGTGATTTTCATGGTAACGATTAACGGCACCACATACGAAATTGTTCAAGAGCATAGAGATGGATTTAACGAAGAGGCCTTAAAGGCAAGGTATAGTGAAATTTTATCCAGATACGACTACATTGTTGGGGATTGGGGCTATGGGCAGCTGCGGCTAAAAGGTTTTTTTGATGACCAAAATCAAAAAGCAACATTTGATACCAAAATCAGCACCTTGAGTGAATATTTGTACGAATACTGCAATTTCGGCTGTGCATATTTTGTGATGAAAAAAGTAAAAAAGTAAAAAAACTCGCCATTTGGCGAGTTTTTTTACTTTAAGAAAATATAAAGTTCCACTTTGAGAATTGTCCAGCTCCAGCGCTCTAGCGGCTAGTGTCCTTCGCCCTCCGCCCTACGATAAGTCAACATCGAATCGCCTCCGGCTCTTCGTGTTTCCTTTATCTCAGTTGGAGCGCTCCATAAAGGAAGGCTTCGTAAGCATTGGCATCGCACGAAGGAAAAGCGTTTTTCTTTTTCGAGGAGGCCATACGCCGCTGGACAGAGCGCTTACGCTTTTCTACGAATAAGGCGGCTGCTCATCCGTATTCGGGTCGTCATGTGTTGGATGTGCCCCTTCCATTTGCCGTGGAATATTCTGGTGAAAGGTCTTATCCTCATAGTTGAAATTACTATAGGTTCGCTGCCCATCTTCCCAGGGTGTACTTTTATTTTCTACGGGGGCGTTTTTACGAATGGGTGATCCAAAGGGACCCTCAGGAAATTCTTCAAAAGTAAGATAATTCTTTTGTTTTTCCACATTCGATAAATCAAAATATTTAGGTGACTTTTTCTCTGCCATAAACCTCACTCCTTTTTATTACATTAGTATGTAGAAAGGAATGAGAAAAAATTTATCCAGCTTTAACAGGCAGTAAAATCTCCACCTCAAAAATTTTGTAATAGCGAAGAAGTTTAGGTTAGGGAATAACTGCCCGAAAAAGCCCGATTGGTTCAACTAACAATCAGTTGGGGATGAAGAAAACCCCCACTGATTGTAGTTTCACTTTATAGTAGTTCTGACAAAAATGAGCGTAATTCTTCCGCATCTTCTTCGTTAAGCTGGAAGGCGTACTCTAAATATCCTTCTTCTTTTAAATCATCCTCCCCAATAATGGCGAAGCGATTTCCTTGTAAATCAAGTACGAGATGTTTGCCGTAATGACGATCCGTTTGGACAATTGCTAAATCAAAGCGTTGATTGTCACCGACAAAGCTGACAAACCTAGTTTTACTAGTCTCTATATCGTCATATAAGAAAAAACGTTCTTTCATATGTAAGCTCCTTTATAATGAAATTCATCCTCTTTATATTACCAAAATAAATGTAAGGAATCACAAAGAAAGAAAAATTCAAATAATTTATGTACAAGGAAATACGGATAATGTCAAATTGTGTTACAATATATGTATTATTGTCGATATGTTGACTTCTGAGAGGGATGAACTCAAGTGGACTGTAATTACATGAAAAAAGCAAAAAGTGTCATGCAGTGGGGAAAACTTCTGTTACCTCTTTCGTCCATTCGTTATTACCCTCCGCAATTCAATTTACGTAACCCGGTTTTGGAAGGGGTGTCAAAAGCATTCCAAGAAGGGCATGAGGTAGCGATTATTGTTTTTAATTTAGTTAATCAACAAGATTTGTTTGACCAAATCGGGAGACAGCAGCATGCTCAATTAATGAAAAAGCTAAAGAAGTTTTTTCAAATCTATATCGAACAAGAAGTGAATAGCAAGGATGTCATTACGCTTCATGATCATTATGGAGACGGAGTTTCCTTGATTATGAAAATGAATCAGGACCGGCACTGTATTTCCAATATTGATATTGTGATGAAAAAAATCACCTATGAAGTCGAACATGGTATGATCGAACTCTACCCATCGATACAACCAGTATTTGAAACTGGCTATATGTTTATTGAAAAAAATGATTTTTCCATTCAGGAATCCATTTTAAGGGCCCATAGACAAGCGATGGCGATGGCTGAAAAAAGAGTACAATCTGAATTAAATGAAATGATATTCACGATAAATAAAATCATCAACCAAAAGACAATCACGTTGTTAGCCCAGCCAATTATAGATGTTGCTACCAAAGAAATTCGGGCCTGGGAAATGCTGACTAGAGGACCAAAAGGAACTGCGTTAGAATCGCCATTGCCGCTTTTTTCTGTGGCTCGACAGACAGGACGCTTGTATGAACTCGAGATGATTGTTATAGAAAAATTGTTGCAGCAAGTTAAAGCAACGCGATTCCGTCAAGATATTTTCGTGAACTGCACACCGATTACACTTGGAAATATGCGATTTACTCGAGATTTGAAAAAATTACTCCAGAAATATCGGGGGATTTCACCAAAACAAATTACCTTTGAGGTAACAGAGCGGGATTCGATTGAAGGACTAAAGGACTTTATTTATAATATTAAAGTGTTGCGTGTGATGGGCTTTAAGATTGCCGTTGATGATACTGGAGCAGGCTATGCAAGTCTAAATACGATTAGTGAAATTATGCCTGATATTATTAAAATCGATCGTTCCGTGATAGAAAATATTGATAAAAATTCAGTCAAGGAATCGATGTTAAAAGGGTTACTGCTAGTGGCGAGAGAGGCAGGTTCCCTTGTGGTAGCCGAAGGTATCGAAAATGAAAATGAGGCGTTAGTCTTATCGAGAAACAATGTTGACTTAGCTCAGGGCTATTTCTATGCGCGCCCGACAGAATTTGTTGAAGGTATTGCTACATAGGTAATCACTAACAAGGAAGTGGATCAGAATGTATTTTGTTGATCGTGAAAAAATTGAAATAACATTACAATTTATCGAAAAGCAAATCAATCTATTTTTAAGTCAGGAAAAATGGACTTCTCCTCTGGAAAAAGCGGCTTTAGAACGTTTGACTCATTTGATGATAGAAGCTTTCTTAGATGTGGGCAACGCCATGATTGATGGCTTTATCATGCGGGATCCTGGCAGTTATGAGGATATCATTGAAATTCTCATCGATGAAAAGGTTATTTCTGCTGAAGCAGGGAAAAGTTTAAAAGTTATCGTTCAATTTAGGAAAATACTTGTTCAAATGTATACCGAAGTTGATCATAGCGAACTTCAAAAGCAATTTGCCTATCATCTCCATGCGCTAGAGGTGTTTCCTGCTAACGTACGCGATTATCTACAGAATGAATTGGGAACGGTAACCGCATTTAAAAAATAATTATTTGACCGCGCTTGCGGTCTTTTCTTTTGCGATGGAGATAATACATTTAGGAGTGATGAAATTGAAATCATATAAGGGCTATTTAATTGATCTGGATGGGACGATGTATAAGGGTACGGAAAAAATCGAAGCAGCGGCAGATTTTGTGAAAAAATTATATGCTAAAGGTATCCCCTATTTATTTGTTACTAATAATTCATCGCGAACACCTGAACAGGTCGCTCAAAAGCTTCGTGAATTCGACATTCCCACTGAGGAACATCAGGTTTTTACAACAAGTCAGGCAACGGCTAATTATATTTATGAGCAAAAGCAAAATGCTTCCGTTTATGCTATTGGTGAGGAAGGAATTCAAACTGCATTGGAAGAAAGGAAGTTTTCATTTGCAGGAGAAAATGCTGAGTATGTTGTAATTGGAATTGATCGTGAAATTAGTTATGAAAAATTGGCTGTTGCCTGCCTAGCAGTTCGAAATGGTGCGGTTTTTATTTCAACGAACGCAGATATCGCCATTCCAACTGAGCGCGGCTTGCTCCCTGGCAATGGTTCACTCACCTCTGTGATCGCCGTCTCCACACAAACAAAGCCAATCTTTATTGGAAAGCCAGAATCGATCATCATGGAACAGGCGCTTAAGATTTTAGGGACTGCTAAGGAAGAGACGTTAATGGTAGGGGACTATTATGATACGGATATATTGGCTGGGATGAATGCTGGGCTGGATACGCTCCTAGTTCATACAGGTGTTACCACGAAGGAATTACTTTCAAACTATAACCGCATGCCTACTTATGCGATTGACTCCTTAGACCAATGGGAGCCGTAGAAAAAGGATGGAGCAATCCATCCTTTTATCAGCATTGTCTAGCTGCAGCGCCTAGGGGCTCGGGGTCATAAGCCAATCCATCAAGAAGGTTAAAGAGCAACCTTCTCGCCGGCTCGTCTTATGCCTGGCTACAGAAACTGTACGCATTAAGGGAGACTAAGCTCTGGCTTCGCCAATCGCTAATTCTCCCTATATCGCCCCTGGTCAAGGCGCTTCCGCTTTTCTATTCTATTCAACATTTTGTGCACGGTGGGCGAGTCTGCTTGAGGCAGCTGCTGCAATGGCGCCAATGATATCATCTAAAAAGGTATGGCATTCTCCCGTTGATTTATCATTTAAGTGGGCAAGGATACCTGGCTTTTGTTTATCGATGTAGCCGTAATTGGTAAATCCAATCGATCCATAGACATTGACGATCGATAAAGCAAGAATCTCGTCGACGCCGTATAGGCTTTCATCTGTTTTAATGATGGATTGAATGGGTTCTTCGAGCATGCCTTTTTCAGCAAGCATATCCAGTTGGATTCCTGTAATGATGGCGTTTTGGACTTCGCGTTTTGAAAGGACTCGCTCGACATTTGCGATGCAGTCTTCCATTTTTAAGTTTTCGTGGTATTTTTGCTGTAAAAAATAGACTAAATCGGCAATATCCTGAATGGTTACGCCTCTTTCTTTAATCCATCTTCGTGCCGTTTCTTCGGTCAAATCCATTTTTTTGTCTTCTGCCATCCAATGATCACCTTTTCTTTGAATTTTCACTAAATATATACTCTTAATTCATAACATATGCATGTTATTTTGAAAAGTAACAAACGAAGTATTCCTCTTACATATTTCTCAGATATTGTTTTTCTTATACTTTTTAAAAATATGTTGTCATATATATTAATATGAGTAGCCAATGAGAAGAGGTGGACCAATGCTGCAAAAATTACTCCAGAGTCAGTATGGGATAGAGGTAAGTGAGTATGTAAAACTGGACTCCCTTGATGCATTGCGGGGAAATGGCTGGCTTTATCTAGTAGCAAAAACAGGCGGCAGGGAAGCGAATGATATTATCGAGTTAGAAAGAATCGCTGAGCATTTAAGGAATACTGGAGATTTACATGTCCCCGCCTTTCTACCATCAAATGACGGAGGCTTCATTACGTCTTGGGAGGAAACCCAATATTGTGTGATGGCTAATCGCCAAAATGAGAAGCCAGCAAAGTTAAAATTAGGACGAAAGCTCGCGAAGTTTCATGAAAGGGGAAAAACAGTACCTTTTAAAATTGAAAGATCGAGTAGAATTGGACAGTGGAAGCAACTTTGGGAAAAGCGGCTTGATCAAATCGAAAAGGTTTGGAATGATATGCTGTTTCAAACACCTGAGGATGAATTTGAAAGAATGTTTATCGACTCCTTTCCCTATTATATTGGTTTATCAGAGAACGCGATTCAATATTTAGTAGATACAGAAATTGATGATGAACCATTGGAATCTGACAGCGGTACGGTTTGTCATGAACGCTTCACCACAAAAACTTGGGGTGAACAATATTATATTAAAAACCCATTGGATTGGGTGTTTGATCATCGGAGCCGTGATCTTGCGGAATGGACGAGGGAAAGGTATTTCCGAAATACCCAAACGTACGAGCTTGATGTTAAGCAATTTTTTGCTGATTATCAAACCGTTGCCCCGTTATCGTCCTTTTCGTGGCGGCTGTTATTTTCACGGTTATTATTTCCGCTTCATTACTTTGAGTGTATAGAAAATTATTATATAACTCAGTCTGAGCAGGAAAAAAAGCTTTTAGAAGAAAGGCTAATGAAAATCCTAAAACAGTCCAGCGAATATGAACGCTTTTTAAGCCGTTTCTTTCAAACGGCAGGGGCTCCAATAAAAACAATACCACAGTTAGAGTGGCTGCTTATTAAGTAGTTAAAAAAGCGATTGCTAGTGTTAGCAATCGCTTTGGAATGTTGCAACGTTTTTTAGAACACTTGCTCTACTTCAACAACGCCAGGAACCTCTTCTAAAAGAGCTCTTTCAATTCCTGCTTTAAGAGTGATTGTTGAGCTTGGGCAGCTTCCACATGCACCCAGTAATCGAAGTTTAACAATACCATCCTCAACATCAACTAATTCACAATCCCCGCCATCGCGAAGAAGAAATGGACGTAATTTATCTAATACTTCTTGAACTTGCTCAAACATTTCTTGTTCTGCCATACTTATCGTCTCCTTTCCTACCTTATATTATAATGTGATTGACAGTAAAAATCCATTCTCACGAAATGGGAAATCACACAAATTGAGACATATTTTTATGTTTTTATAGTTTATATGATGTAAAATAAAAGAAAAAGTAAGGACTGATATCATGACGATAACGGAAGTTGAGATTGTCCTTTATGGTGCGGAACAACTATGTCCAAGCTGTGTAAATCTGCCTTCATCGAAAGAAACATTTGAATGGCTGGAGGCGGCGATTGGCAGGAAATATCCTAATCAGCCTTTTAAAATCACTTATGTAGACATTCATCAGCCGCCAACAGAAAGTGAAAAAGAGAATTTTGCTAAACGTGTAATAGAGGAAGATATGTTTTATCCTGTAGTTGTAATAAAAGAAAAAGTTGTCGGCGAAGGGAATCCGCGATTAAAAACTATTTTTTCAGAGATGGAAAAGTACGGGTATAAAGGAGAAGCATAAAAAAGGAAGCATCCTGCGATGCTTCCTTTTTAAATCAACCATTATGATATTTATAAAGCCAAAGAACTCCAGATTTTAATAGGCGGGCAACACGGCCTGTGATGGCTCTGTCAGCCATCATTCCGAATCCATGTTTTTTCCCTAGGGAACCAAGCACACCTTTTAACTTAATCGTTGGGAAGGTTTCAGGAGGTTCTTCGCCATTCCAACGCTTTCGCAGCACCTCAACGATTTGTTCAGCCTGTCCCTCAGCTAATTGAGCACTTGGGGCGTGAGGAAGGCTTGCACAATCACCTAGGATAAAAACATGTTCATCATTAGGTAAATGATGACGAGGGGTGATAATTAATCTTCCTAAACGATCGGTTTCTTCCCCTAATTCACGTACAACCTTATTCGCTTGAATCCCTGCTGTCCAGACAATGACATCACAGGTAATGGGGGTATCGTGATTATAAAGGGTATTTTCTTCAACCTTTGTGATATTTGAATTGTTAATAATTTCAACATTATTTTTATGAAACCAATTTTCAACATATTTACTTAAGCGGTCAGGGAAGTCAGAGAGAATATGCTTTCCTCTGTCAAACAGCTTAATTTTTAAGTCACTACGGCTTTCACTTAGTTCACTGGCAAGCTCCACACCACTAAGACCTGCTCCGACAATACCGACAACAGATCCTGGTCCTAAGTTGTTCAAAATGGAGTAAGTTTCGCGGGACTTTTCAATGCTTTGAATGCTATAAGTAAACTGGTCAGCACCAGGGACACCGTGATATTTATCTTCACAGCCAAGACCAATGACTAAATCATCATATGATACGGGTTCATCATTATTTAACAGGACCTTTTTCGTATCCCTGTCAATTCCAATCACTTCCCCATACTTGATCGTAACCCCGGGATGTTCTGGAAAGGAAACACGGACCTCTTTATCAGAAACCGTTCCAGCAGCTAATGCATAATATTCTGTTTTTAAACAATGGTATGGTACGCGGTCAATCAGAGTAATCATTACATCCTCAGGTAAATGGTTGGGAAGAAGCTCGCTCAACATCTTCATTCCACCGTATCCACCGCCGAGAATAACAAGGTTTTTCATGTTTTATTTCCCCTTTTGTTTACCAGATGTCATGTTTTCAATGTCAAAATTAAAAAATTATTAGACCTAGCAGGCTAGGATTAAAATATGATAAATATTAGAATAGTATCTTCAAATCCATAAAAAAGTATATCTGAATTATGACAAAATAACAACACATATAACAATTTAATTGACAGGTTTATATAAAACATGGTATTTGACGATAATTGTAAAATAGAGTAGGATAATGAATTGTGGAGAGGTGAGAGCCATGATTAAGCCTATTATCGAATTTTGTATTAGTAATCTGGCCAGTGGTGCGCAAAAAGCACTGGAGAAACTAGAAAGAGATCCGAATTTGGATATCATTGAATATGGTTGTCTTGGTTATTGTGGTAAATGTGCCTCGTCCCTATACGCACTTGTAAATGGAGAAGTCGTAACAGGCGAAACACCTGATGAATTAGTGGATAATATTTACCAATACCTGGATGAAAATCCGATGTTTTAAAATAGAAAAGCAGAAGCTAGACAAATTAAAAGGGGGCGAATAAAGCTCCCTTTATTTTTATGAAACTAATTTGTTGAGTCCTTAACATACAGTGTATATACTATTAAGAAAGACCTCAATTTAAGGAGGAAGCATAATGAGTAATAATGTTGTGATTTTAACGGAAGCTGCGGCTTTGCATATAAAAGACATGATGAAGCATAATGAAGAAGAAGGAGCCTTTTTACGTGTTAGCGTAAAAGGTGGAGGCTGTAGTGGATTATCCTATGGAATGGGCTTTGAACATGAAGCGAAGGCTGAGGATATCCAGCTTGAGCAGCATGGGATTCAAATTGTTGTCGATAATGAGAGCGCACCAATATTAAATGGTACAAAGATTGATTATAAAGAATCCATGATGGGCGGCGGCTTTACGATCGAAAATCCGAACGCGATTGCCTCGTGCGGATGCGGTTCCTCTTTCCGTACAGCAACAGCTACGGGTACACCAGAAGAATGCTAAACGAAGAAGGCGTCCATAGGACGCCTTTTGTAGTATCATTTACCAAACATCGATGAGCTGTGTAATGGTTGGATCTTTGCTTTTGGATCGATGAACGCTTTAGCGTTATTAACAGCAGTTGGAGCCTCGCCAAAACCACAGGCGATTAATTTTACTTTGCCTTCATAAGTACAAATATCGCCGGCAGCATAGATGCCTGGGATGTTTGTTTCCATTTTAGAATTGACCACGATAGAATTCTTCTCAATTTCTAAGCCCCATTCTTTAATCGGTCCTAGAGAAGAAACGAAGCCATAGTTACAAATAACAGCATCAACATCAAGAGTTTCTTTTCCTTCTCCATTCGCACCTTCCAGGACTACTTGCTTAATCCCGCTGTCATCGCCAATTAACTTAGCTGGTATAAAAGGAGTTTTTACAACTACCTTAGAATTATGGAGGTTTTCAACACTGTGTTCATGAGCACGGAACTTGTCTCTGCGGTGAACAATCGTTACTTGCTCAGCGATTGGTTCAAGCATTAATGCCCAGTCAACCGCTGAATCGCCGCCGCCAAAAACCACTACTTTTTGGCCGGCAAATTTATTAAGGTCATCTATGAAATAATGTAGATTTTTCTTTTCATACTGGACTGCGCTTCCTAATTCCAAGCGACGGGGTTGGAAGGCACCATTACCAGCTGTAATAATGACGGTTTTGGAATAATGAATTTCCGTATTCGTTGTTAATTTAAATACCCCATCATCCTGCTTTTCTAATTTTTCAACTGATTGCTCGAGGGCAACGGTTGGCTCGAACTTTGCCATTTGTTCTTTAAGATTATCAATCAGTTCTTGTGCACGAACTTTTGGAAAACCAGCAACATCATAAATATATTTTTCTGGGTATAGAGCCGATAATTGTCCGCCTAATTGTGGCAAGCTTTCGATGATCTTAACGGAAGCTTGTCTCATTCCACCGTAAAAGGCAGTGAATAGACCTGCAGGACCGCCCCCGATGATTGTAATGTCATAAACGTTTTGATTTTCTTGCACTCCGTATCCCCCCAATATGTATGGTAACTCTATTCTTAATCATATCAAATTCAGAATATCCTCACAACTTCTGGGGGGAATTGGGACGGCTAAAATAGGTGAATTTGATGATATTTTTATCATAAATCACTTGAAAATGTGAAGAGAATAGCATAATATGTATTGAGGATAGATTGTTAATATTCTGTGACAAAAAAAGAACATTTTTATGACTATGTAAGTGAATTATATCACATACTTTTTTCCTCATATCAAAATAAAAAACTTAGAACAAGAGGAAGATAAGAACAACAATTTTATAAAAAATTATAAAAAAGGTGGAAGTGATTACTTTGAGAAAGCCAAAAATCGTAATCGTCGGTGCTGGATACGGCGGGCTTATGACAACTGTTAGGTTGCAAAAGTTAATCGGTGTAAATGAAGCAGATATTGTTTTAATTAATAAAAATGACTACCATTATGAAACTACATGGCTGCATGAGGCTTCTGCAGGAACTCTTCATCATGATCGTGTTCGTTATGATATTCGTGACGTAATTGACAAAAGTAAAGTTGATTTTGTCCAAGATACCGTTGTTGAAATCAATAAAGAAGAGAAAAAGGTTATTTTGGAAAAAGGCGAAGTGAACTATGACTACCTTGTCATTGCACTTGGCGGCGAACCAGAAACATTCGGTATTAAAGGTTTGAAAGAGTATGCCTTTGGAATTACAAATGTGAACTCTTCTCGTCAACTACGTGAGCATATTGAATATCAATTTGCAACGTATAATATGGAAGAAGAAAAAAATGACAACCGCTTAGTTATCGTTGTTGGCGGTGCTGGATTTACTGGGATCGAATTCCTTGGTGAGTTAACAAACCGTATTCCTGAGCTTTGCCACGAGTACGATGTTGATTTCCATAAAGTGAAAATCATCTGTGTGGAAGCTGCTCCTACTGTACTTCCTGGTTTTGATCCAGAATTAGTGGACTATGCGGTTTCACAACTAGAGCGTAAAGGGGTAGAATTCTTAATCGGTACAGCGATTAAAGAAGCTACGCCAGAAGGTATTTTTGTGGCAAAAGGTGAGGAAGAAACACGTGAAATCAAAGCTGGTACCGTTGTATGGGCAGCTGGTGTCCGTGGAAACTCTATCATTGAAAAATCTGGTTTCGAAGCAATGAGAGGCCGTGTGAAGGTGCAGCCAGATCTTCGTGTCCCAGGATTTGACGATGTGTTTATTATTGGTGACAGCTCACTTGTGATCAATGAAGAAATCAATCGCCCTTATCCTCCGACTGCACAAATTGCGATGCAGCAAGGTGAAGTCGTTGCCCGTAACTTAGTTGCGTTAGTTCGGAATAAAGCTGAGCTTGAGTCCTTTACGTTTGATAATAAAGGTACAGTTTGCTCCCTTGGGGAAGATGATGCGATTGGTGTTGTATTCGGTAAGAAGGTTACCGGTGCAAAAGCATCCTTCATGAAGAAAGTCGTCGACAATCGATCACTATATATGATTGGCGGAGCTGGACTTGTAATGAAAAAAGGAAAATTTAACGTATTCTAAAAGGGAGGGGCAGAGTAATCTGCCCCTTTGCTTGTCATTAGCTCTACTCATTTTCTAAATTTTTAGAAAATTAAAGCAACCCTTCGAAAATGTAAGGAAACAATCGATGTATCCGTTTTCTTTTCCTGATTTGCCTAAATTTCGTCCTTTTCTTTTTAAGAAATCCTTGTTATTATTATCTGAAAATTTAAATAATAATTTAAGGAGATGAAATGAATGACAACAACTACTAGCTTGGACAAAAAACAGTGTGATTATTGTTCAGGAACTGGCTATTTTCAATTATTATTAGGTGGATCTGAAACTTGTTCCTGCTGTGGAGGTACTGGAAAGAAGAAAGAGTGAGGTAAGAGGTATGCAAAAAATATCAATAAAAGCCAGGCAATAGCTTCCATGAATCAATTCGGGGGGCTATTTTTTTGGGTGCTGTTACAAAAAACATAGTTGATTTTTTAACTGAGTTGATTGAAGCGACGAGGAGGCTCCACGGACCGCCCGCGGAAAGCGAAGCGCCTGGAGTGGAAATCAACTTGCATGTTTATCACAGCCTTTTAATATAACATGAATAATATTCATAACCGTAAATATTGACTCCCTATTTGACATTCAGTAAACTAATTATTGATGTGTAAAGGGGGAATTTTGCAATGCAAATGAGCATTGTTGTATTAATTATCTCGATTTTGTTATTTTTTGTTTTATTCTTTGGAATTGGTTTTATTCTAAATATGCTTTTAAGAATGTCTTGGATCATGGCGATTATTTACCCAATTGTTGCCATCTTTATAGTCGATAAAGTGAAATTTATAGAGTATTTTACAAATAGTAAGCCGGCATTTACCGATCTTGGGGAAAGAATCACTTCACTTGCAACGGCAGATATTTTAATTTTAGTCAGTGGATTAGCGGGTGCGATTGTCGCTGGTATTACAATTAAACTATTACGGAAGAACGGATATCAAATGTTTTAGACTTTTTACCATCTGGTAAAGAGTCTTTTTTTTTGTCTCTTTGTCTGAATTTTCTGTGTGAGTTAATCATTTTTACTCCATTTTTGAATATTTCCTTGGATGTTGGGAATGAATATTTTGGGAGGAGTGAAAATATTAATGAATAAGTTGAAAAATTGGACAAAGCGAATATTTATGACCGTTTTGTTCTTATTGGCCTTAATTGTTACTTTTCAATCAATCTCCGGTGTAGAAGCCGGGTCGCTTTTCAAACAATTTTTTCATTTTGAAGCTCAGGAAACTTCCAGTCAGACTGTTTCTGGGGCACCACCTGCTTTAGAGGACGCCTTCGATTGGTCAAAGTATCCCAAGCAGACTGTGGTTGCAACGGGATATACTGCTGGATTTGAGTCAACGGGAAAGAATCAGGGTCATCCTGAATATGGAATTACTTTTTCAGGAGTAAAAGTAAAGCGGGATTTATTTTCCACTGTAGCGGCCGACCTGAATGTATTCCCGATTGGAACGATCCTGTTTATTCCTGATTATGGTTACGGGGTGGTTGCAGATAAAGGCGGAGCGATTAAAGGAAACAGAGTGGACCTTTATTTTGAAACGGTAGAGGATGTCTATAACGAATGGGGCAAAAAGGAAATTGAAGTATATGTTATTCAACATGGAGATGGGAGACTCACAGAGGATCAGTTACGAGCCTTAAATGAAGATGAAGCCATGCAGGTTTTTCGTCAGCAATATATCAGTTCTGAGAGGAAATAGCGCAGACCCAGTGTCTGCCTTTTTTATAATTAGGCTCTTTTCTCAAAGAATGTTGTTTTCAAATTATCACTCGATGATTCACCTAATAATTCAAAAATAGCACGTTTTTGAAGATTTTTCAGAGTGATTCTCGTGGAACTCTAAAATTTCCCTATAATGGTCGTCAGATTCCCTTTTTACAAGAAAAAACAAGTGGACGGGCATCAGAGAAGGCATCTGATTCCCCTTTTACAAGAAAAAACAAGTGGACGGGCATCAGAGAAGGCATCTGATTTCCCGTTTACAAGAAAAAACATGTGGA
>NZ_JBSLYA010000010.1:0-195592 GCF_053749995.1 Neobacillus sp. K501
TATATCAAATATTATAATAACAAGCGTATAAAACAAAAATTGGCAGGCATGAGTCCGGTTCAATACCGTATCCATACCAGCCAATTAGCAGCTTAATATAAAACTCTAACTTTTGGGGGTCACCTCATTCACAAAAGCCGGCTTCTTCTTCTTTAATGCGGATTTGTTTTACTTTGCTGACTTTTTTGATTGCGTTTATTCCCCTTGCTGTTATCCCCGCTGACAAACTCAGCTGCAAACTCAGCCTCTTCATGCCCTGCCTGTGGTGCATTTTGATTATTACTGCCTTTATTATATTTTTTTGTCATGAATCTACACCCCTTTCATCTTTAGTTTGGCGTTCCCCTAATCCTTTATGCATCAGTTAGTTGCAACCGAGCTTTGAAATTCGCTAGACTTGAAAGGAAGGAGATGGAAAGATGATTACGCTGCTGACAAAAATGTTGGAAGAACGCCGTAACGATGAGAACGCCTTTTATATGAAAAAATATATGAGGAACCAATTCCCTTACTTCGGGGTTAAGACACCGGAAAGACGAGAATTAGAGAAGCAATTTTTCAAAGAGACAGGAATCTTAAAGCAACCATTTAACAAGGATTTTGTTTGGGCGCTTTGGGAAATGGATGAACGAGAATATCAGAATGTAGCTTTAGATTACATTGAGAAATCACTGAAAAAACTGCAAAAAGAGGACATTTCCTTCTTTGAAAAATTAATCACAACGAAATCCTGGTGGGATACCGTCGATGTGATTGGTCCAAAGGCGGTTGGCCAGGTTGCGCTTCAAAACCCTGAAGTCATTGAAGAAACGATCAATGGCTGGTCGACGCATGAAAATATGTGGCTAAGACGAGCGGCAATTTTATTTCAATTAAAATATAAACAGCAAACGAATGAAGTACTTCTTTATCAATACATCATAAAAAATGCTGACAGCAAAGAGTTTTTTATTCAAAAAGCGATTGGCTGGGCCTTGAGGGAATATTCGAAAACGACTCCTGAATCCGTTAGGCTGTTTATCGATGGTAATCCGTTGGCACCATTAAGTATTCGTGAAGGTAGCAAGTATTTAACGAGTGCAAATAGGCGATAATGTTGGAGTAATCATGTTAGAATGGCAATAACGAAAAAATAGAAACAGGTGAAAACATGATTAAGTGTATTGCAACAGATATGGATGGGACATTATTAAATTCCTATCAGAAAATTACCGAAGAAAATAAACAGGCCGTGTTAAAAGCACAGGCACAAGGAGTCGAGGTCGTTGTTGCGACTGGACGTTCTTATCAAGAAGCGCGTTATGTATTAGATGAAGCAGGATTACAATGCCCGGTGATTTGTGTCAATGGTGCAGAGGTACGCTCTGTTAACGGAGAGATTGTTTCTTCCACGCCAATCGATAAACAAACAGCAAGAAGAGTTGCTGAAGCCCTACATAAACAAGAGATTTATTTTGAAGTGTATACAAACCAAGGGACATTTACCCTCGATAAAGAAAAAGCCGTTACCGTTCTTGTTGACATCGTTTTAAGTGCCAATCCTGAAATGGATCGTGAGGAAGTGACCTATGCCGCAAGTTCCCGTATCCGTGATGGGTTAGTCGACGAAATTGAAGACTATGAGCTTCTTTTTAATAATGATGAACATCAAATTTGTAAATTACTTGCTTTTTCAATGGATGCGGAAAAACTAGATAATGTAGCCAAAGTTCTAAAAAATTGGGGAAACCTCGAAGTTGCCTCATCTGGTCATGAGAATTTGGAAATTACCAATAAAGAAGCGCAAAAGGGAATTGCCCTTGAGGCATTTGTTAACGCAATCGGTGTGGAATTAGCAGACACGATGGCGATTGGTGACAGCTACAATGATGTTTCGATGCTTGAGCGCGCCGGACGTGCAGTAGCTATGGGGAATGCTGCCTATGAAATCAAAGCAATCTGTGATTGTATAACGGACACCAACAACGAAAGCGGCGTTGCCACAGCCATCCTTGAAGTTTTATAGTTTTAGAAAGGAAGGGGATTTATGTTCAAAGTTGGTTCCATTTTGTTAGCAATTGTCATCGCGTTGTCAGGCTGTTCTTTTTTTGAAAAAGAAGAAGTGCCTCCTAATGATCAGCAGGAGGATGAGGCGGTAGTTCTTCAGCCAGAGCTGGAAGTGGTCGCGGATCATCTTCAGGTTCCTTGGTCGATTAATCAGCTTAATGAGGTTTTCTATTTAAGCGAGCGGACAGGGAGCATCGTGAAAATTGAAAATGGCAACATGGAACGACAACAGGTTAGCCTGGCTAAGCCGCTTGCTAAGGCAGCTGAAGCCGGACTATTAGGCTTTGTCCTCGATCCTAACTTTACACAAAATCAACAAGCGTTTGCTTATTATACGTATTCGGATGATGGACAAAGGCAATTTAATCGTGTTGTCATTCTCGATTATGATGGCAAGCAGTGGTCGGAAGGAAAAATCCTGCTCGATCGTATTCCAAGTGCGGCTTACCATCATGGTGGCAGGTTGAAAATCAGTCCTGACGGCAAGCTTTATATTACGACAGGTGATGCAACGATTCCAGAATCAGCGCAGGATTTAACGTCATTAAATGGGAAAATCCTCAGAATGAATCTGGATGGTTCAATTCCAACCGACAATCCCTTTCCGAATTCCTATGTTTATAGTTATGGCCATCGAAACCCTCAAGGGCTGGTTTGGATTGGTGATTCACTTTATGCAAGTGAGCATGGTCAATCCGCCCATGATGAAGTGAACCGGATTAAACCGGGTGCGAATTATGGCTGGCCTGTCATCCAAGGAACAGAACAGAAAACCGGAATGGAGACACCGCTATTTCAATCTGGAGATGAAACCTGGGCTCCTTCTGGAATGGCTGCTTACAACGGGAAGTTGTATGTGGCGGCTCTCAGAGGCGAGGCGATCCGTGAATATGTTTTGGATAAGCTGACAACGAGAGCCGTGATCACGGGCTTAGGAAGAATCCGTGATATTTACGTTAATGGTGATTATTTATATTTTGTCAGCAATAATACCGATGGCAGAGGGAATCCCGATGCGGCCGATGATAAACTGTATCGCGTGTTAGTAAGTAATTTGAAATAGATAAGTGGACAGGGGGAGTTTTTATGAGTACAAAAAGTAATGCCTTACAATTTGGCTGGACGTTGATTGCCCATTCATCATTCCAGATTTATTCCAATAAAAACTCCTATGTGGTCATTGATGAAGACAATGATGTGATGATTCGGTTTTCCGTCCAAGAACACGAACTCGAAGTACTTAGCAGCAACTGGGATTTAAACTATAAAGTCAATATCGGCTTTAAAACGATAAAAATTTTAAACATACCAGAAACGACTTAAAGAAAACTTGGCTAGCGCCAACCGTTAGGGCAGGCGATTGCCTAGTTGCACTTATACTTAATTCCTAAAAATTTTAACTACGTCGAGATATCTTCAGTGCTAAAATTTTATACCTTAACGTATAAAAAATAGGCCGCTGATGGCCTATTTTTTATAGAATGACAATCTCTAACGAGTTCACTTGGGAAACAAGCAGTTCTTCGTATTTTTTTTCGGCTTGGAACATCACTTCTTGCTCGCCCATCGTTGGATTTTCCTTTTTCACTTGGTCGATTAAGTCTTTTTGTACCTTTTGGGAGAGGACAATTAATTGATATTGCTGCTGTTCAATCTTCCAAAACTGCTCTTCACCATACTCGCTGATCATCGCTTTAGCGGATTCAAACTGACTGTATTGGTTACGGACTTTTTCGATTTCCGTGTCAATCTCCATGTCAGATACTTTATGACCCTTTTCTTCAGCAAGCATTGCCATTGCACGCAGGCGGATAATTTGGGTTAATAATTGATTTTTATCCTCGATCAGCTTTTCTTGTGAATCCCAATAAGCTAATGCTCCCTCAAGCTCCTTACCGGTATAGCGCTTTTGATCGGTTTCGCGGTTCATGGCCAGTTGTAGAGAATTAATAAATTTATAGAATGTTAAGTCTTCCTCGGTAATCCACTTCCCATTAATCGAGGCCACACCCTCCGATTTTTTAACCTCGTACTCGATAATCTCTTCTGACGTCTCGCCATCTTTTTCTAGCGTAAAGACAATTTCATATTTCCCGGCCATCGTGAGGTCAACCTTGCCAGAATATTTACCCTCAGCCACATCTGTTAATTCCACTTCATTGCTGCCATGATCCATATTTTTCATTGAAAATTCGGCTTTAACCTCTAGTCCTTCGACGGCTTTATCATTCTCGGTGATTTCCACCTCAACGGTTGCGGCTTTTTGGAAATAAATCGGCTTTGTTACTTCTACCTTATAGTCAGGGCCGGCGTTGCAGCCTGTAAGTAGCCCGATCAATAGCAGTACGGTCAGCATTATCGCTTTCTTCATGATTCGCTTCCTCCTAAATTATGCGTCAATAAGAATTCCTCTACGGTATATTTGGACATTCTTCCATTATCTAAATAGGCTACATGGGTGCACACCTGTTTAATTTCATCGAGATGGTGAGAGGAAAGGAGAATCGTTTTATCGTGCAGCGACTTTAACACTTCCAAAATTTCCTTTCTTCCCAGCGGGTCAATTCCGCTTGTTGGTTCATCGAGAATGAGAATGCTAGAATCCTGATACAGTGTAATCGCGAGTCCGAGGCGCTGAAGCATCCCTTTGGAATATTTCTTTACTTGGACATCGCGGTCATCCCACAGACTTACAGACTTCAATATCTTCTCGATTCGTTCCAAATCCGCTGTTTTAGAGACAGCCTCGGCAAAAAACGTGATATTCTCAAGACCGGTCAGCATTGGATATAGCATGAACTTTTCTGGCAGATAGGCAATGGCCTTTTTCCAGTCGCTGGTTTTTTTATTAACCTTGATTCCGTTAATGGCAATTTCTCCACCCTTAACAGGAAGAATACCAAGCAGACTATTAATAAACGTTGATTTCCCCGCGCCATTGCGGCCAACTAAGGCACAAATTTCATTTCGGTTAATCTCAATATTAATCGAATCAAGTACGTTCTTTTTTCCGAAGGCTTGGTTTAAATTGGTTACTTTAATCATTCATATCCCTCCTTGCGGTGAAACACGATTGCCGCCGTTACGGAAACAGCTAGCCAGAAGATGAGATTTCCAAGCAGGAAGAATACCGGCTTCGTCCACATAAAGGCTTGCAATAACCGGGACATATGGCCAAAGGAATAAACACCCATGCACGTTTCTAAAAACATTCTCACAGACTGCAGTGGATTTAAAAAATAGATACTTGAGAATCCTTTTACATTTTCATAGGTGACGTCAGGTAAAAATGAGAGCAGGATAAAGTCATGCAGGAAGAAAAAATAGAACCAAATAAAAATTGTATAGCCGATAATTTGCATCCGAGAGCGGCTAAAGCTGCCAACCGCTGCCCCCATCTGCAAAAATACGAGCGCCATCGTGATAATCGCGATCACAAAAATGAAATAGCCTTTAACATCTAGCTGAAAATGAAACTTAAGTAACAGGAGATAGATAAAAAACCAGGCGATCAACGGCAGCAAGACGACCGAGTAAAGCCCGAGGCTTTTCCGCACCAGAAAGCTTGTATAACTGTCCTTTTTTGTTAACAACATGATTAACGTCTTTTGTTCCTTTTCTTGAAAAATCGAAAAGGCGCCAATAAACAAGCAAAGGATTGGGATAAAATAAATAATCGTATCAAATAGATTAATTAAGAGGACATAGAATCCTTTATCAAATGAAAGGGCAGTAGAACGAAACAAAATACTAACTGAAATGAGAACGATAATGCTTAATGCCAGCCATAATCCTTTTCCTCTTATGTTTTCCTTCCATTCCTTCCAAATGTAATGCATCGTATATGTCTCCCCTTTAGTAAAATCAGCACAGCCAACAGCCCGATTACACCGTAAAGCAGGGCAGGCCTGCCTCTTTTTGCTTCGGTCAGTGGATGTGGATCATGAAACATGACTTCTTCATCCTTTAACAGACCATTTATTTTTTCATAAATGCTGACGGCAGGCCTTTTTAAAAATAAATAGGTTAATTCTTGATCTTCTAGTAATTCATATAAAGAAGATTGATAGCTTATCGGAAAATCCCCTATGCCGTCCTGGTTTAAATCGGTGAGCGGGAAGGAGGTTCCCCAGTCATTCCCTTTGCCGCTTTTGCTCCAGAAATTGTTTTCGCTCGTACCACCAATCGTAACGGCGGGAATCGTATTTTCAGAAATTCGGTTTTGCGTAAAAATTTGCTCATTCGAGCTGGACCAAAGCTCAATCCCCACTTGGTTTTGAATAATTTGATTGTCTTGTATCAAGTTTCGGGTGGATTGATCAATGTACAGGCCCCGTTGATTCATATAAAACGTATTATCACGAATTTGATTATCATTCGCCTGTAGTAGCAATAATCCAAAGGATTGATTGCCATAATTCACAATAAATTGGTTATCTTCGAGAATAAGATCATTGGAATTCATGACAGCCGCGCCGCCAGTGTTCATCGTAAAAATATTTTTCTTAAAAATGTTATTATCGGAATACATGTAGTGCAGTCCATATCTTGTGTTGCTAATGTTATTTTGAAAGCTTTCATTATTATTCGCATAGTCGAAAAACATGCCATCGCGTGTTCCTTCAATTTTATTATTGATCAACAGATTATCATTGGCATAATAAACATGAATTCCGTTGCCCTGTGCGGCGATTTCACCTTTCCCCATCCCTTTAATATCGACAGAGCGAATTTTATTCTCATGGGCTTGGCTGAGATAGATACCGTGAAAAGAATGACGGATCTTAATATCCTCAATGACATTTCCATTCGTATGAATTTTTATTCCTGCATACTCCTCAGGGGAATTGCGGTCCATACTGCTTCCGGTAACGGTCAATTTCCGTAACGTAACCTTTGGTGCCTTGATGGAGATGACGTTTCCGGTTCCATCTCCTTTGATCACGGTTTTACCTGCACCGATAATGGTAACAGGCCTGTTAATGACAATATTGCCCTCGTAGGTTCTATCGTCTAGCTTCAAAACTGCTCCTTCTTCCAAGCTATTAATCATGGCTTGCAGGTTTTCAGCTGCGCTATTTTTCTCAGGGCTGATGATCAAAAAGAGAGTGAAAACGAAAAGAAAGAGCGTTAGTTGTTTCATTTTTTTCGATCCTTCCATAACGGAATTAATAAAAGAATAAAGGCGGCAATGACGAAATAAGTGCCGATCCCAAGCATACTGGTTGTTTCAAAGTTTGCGATTGTATTATGCCCGATAATGGGTGGAATAAAAGGATCCATTTGAATCGGTGCCGTTGGGCTAAGGTCTGTACCGTAATCTTTAAGGGCACTGTAAAGATCATACACGCCAAGCAGACCGCCAATGACAAACACAGCGATTAATCCATAAAGTACAGCTTTTTTTCGAAGCAGAGCAGTGATAAGTGTAAGTGCTGCTAACCCGCCAATGATATAGGAGAGATACTGAAGTTCAGGGAAATTTTCCTCACTAAAGTTTTTCATCCCGATATAGTGATTTAGACCGTTAACAATATCGATTTCACCTTCAAGTTTATTCGGATAAACGATAATATTTAATCCTTCAGGATACTGGGGTGCCAAAAAGAGCATTTTCCACCATGGGAAAAATAATGAAATAACAATTAAGACTGCTGCAAGTACCAATAATAATGATGATCCAATTGATAGTTTCTTAGCATTCAAGTTAACCACTCCTTTTATGGTAGAAACTTAAGAAAAGGGAAGGGGTACCAAAAACTTGATACCCACTCCATTTCATTTAGTTTTTTGGCTTAACAAGGAAGTAACCAGTCATTTCTTGGTGTAAAGCTGAACAGAAGTTTGTACAGTATAATGGGAATGTACCGGCCTTGTTGGCTGTGAATTTGATTGTATTTGTTTGGCCAGGCTGTACTTCAATGTTCATGTCATAGCTGTTAATCGCAAATCCGTGGGTAATGTCTTCATCAAAGTCAATATTGGTGAGATGGATGGTGACTTCATCTCCC
This sequence comes from Neobacillus sp. K501, assembly GCF_053749995.1. Taxonomy (NCBI): domain Bacteria; kingdom Bacillati; phylum Bacillota; class Bacilli; order Caryophanales; family Bacillaceae; genus Neobacillus; species Neobacillus sp. K501. Next base: position 8,058 of record NZ_JBSLYA010000010.1, read on the forward strand.
TCATTCACTTCAATCACATCAGGACGTTCTGCTTTGGCATCAAAGATGAATTTCGAACGCATCGCGATTCCATAAACATCGACCTTATTACCGTTGCGGACAATCTTTGCATCTTCCTGCTTGTAGATTGCATGTTCATTCTTTTCATTTTTCTCATAGACTTCGATGGTTTTAATTTTGTCCGCTTTAATCATTTGTGCGTAGTGCGGTTCAGGGTTAACTGGTGAAGATTGAATCACCTTCATTTTGCCGCTGATATCAATTAATTGCATCGACTCTGGATGTGATGGACCAACAGACAAGTAGCTGTCTTTTGCTATTTTGTTGAGGGCAATGATCCACTTGCCATCTGGTGCGACGGTGTCACCCTCTGCAGCTACGGAGTGTCCAGGAGAATATTGAACCGGTACACGGTCTAAGGTTTCACCTGTTTTCGGATCCCATTTCACGATTTCAGAAGAGATAAACATTGTTGTATAGGCCATGCCTTTGTCATCAAATTGTGTGTGAAGCGGTCCAAGAGCGTTTTCAGGGTTCACTTCTTTTTCCATGACAGACTCATATTTAATGATTGGAATACCGTTACGTTCTCCGGAGAAATCACCTTTTTTAATCGCTTCAAATGCCTTTTCAAAAGAAAATACCGTCATCGCAGGGGCAAGCTTACCAGATGCGATAAAGTGTTTTCCATCAGGTGTAACGTCGACACCATGTGGTGATTTCGCTACTGGAATTAAGTAAATTCCGCCCTTTTGCTTTTCAGGGAAAATCATTTTTTGACCGCCGATATCCTCGTACTTACCGTCCTTCACCATTTGCTCTAACTCTTTCCAGTTAAAAAGAACGATAAAGTCACGGTCTGCCTGGGAGGCATTGATTTCAAGATTGGTTGTTGCTTCTTCCGTATTATAAGTAGTCATAACCGCCCAATCAGCTGAGCTTTTCTTACCTGCATCTGATAAATCATATGACCATGGTGGAAGTGCTACTTGATAGGCAATGTTTAGCTTTTCGCTGTTTTGGTCAAAGGTTACCGCCGACATTACCCCGCGGTACTGTTCGCTATATTCATCCAATGTTTTATATTCAGATCCTAGTGGCACAGCAAAACGTGTTGGCAGGAACATATACTCTGTATTTTCGGTAACGAACGCTGCACAGTGAGGCCCGCTCGTATTTGGAACTTCAATAATATCTCGAACAGTAAATGTTTCTAGATTCATAGCGGCTGCACGGCTGTTACCGACATCCGTTGCAAACATATATTTCCCGTCATAGTCACCATTTGTTTCTGAGAAAGCCGGATGGTGAAGGTCACCCCAAGTGTAACCACCCATCATTTCTTTCGAGTGCTCATCAAAACCATAACCTGTGGCTGAATCTGGTGAGAATACCGGTACGGTACGAATATGACGCATCGACGGAACACCGTAGATAAACATTTGGCCAGAGTGGCCGCCAGAAGCGAATAGATAATAATCATCCTTTTCGCCAAAGGGAACATAAACCTTTTCTGCATCGCTTTTTGTGCTGCCTGAGGCAGTTTCATTGTTTGTTGACTTTGAAAAATCAGCAAACGAAATCGTTGCGGCAACAAAGCCAGCAAGTAATCCCGAAGCGATTGGAACCCATTTCTTCATCATGACACCACCTTTTTATTTTTCAGATGCTTGTTTAAGTAAATCAACGATTTGCGTGCGTTCTTCATCAGATAGTGGACTTCCGCCGATCACACTGGACATGACTGCTGAAGTTGGCTCTTTTAAAAACTCGTCGATCGATTTGCCATGCTTACCTTCCACATTTTCAAATGCCTTTGAAAGGTCTGGACCCGTTGCACCGCCTTTTAATCCTAATGAATCAACAGCGTGACAGCCTAGGCAGCCTTTACTGTTTAAAATATTGTTGTCATCAACAGATGCTGTTTCCTCAGTCGGTTCTTTCTTTTCCTCTGTAGCTGACGTTGTTTCTTCTGTTGTCTCTGTTTGTGCTGTTTCTGGCTGCTTATCTGAGTCATCCAAAATGACGCCAAACACGAGATATCCAAGTCCAAAGCCAAGGACCAAGCTTATGGCAAAGTGGATAATTGCCTTATTCATACTTCCCCCTCCTTCTGTATATTGAACAATTTCATCCTAATGAGAAATCAACGGTAAATTTGTGACGTACCGCACACATTTTTAGATGAGTTTGAACTTTTTGTGAAAGGGCTTGCTAGATTAAGGCATTTAAAAATGAACGTTTTGTGAAAAGCATCACTACGTATCCACAAAATATCTTTTACAATGGAAAATAAAATGGAATTGGAGTAATAAGGAGGGATAACTTGAAGCCGCTAGATTTTTTAGAGGATCCGCATTTAAATGTCATTCCTGACATGAAAACAGGTGATCTGCTCAGGAAAATTGTGTTTTTTAAGGACTTATCAGGAAATTCACTTCAGCTTATAAAAAAACGGATTCAACGGTTTTCCTTACAAAAGGGTGATCAGGTGATTCATGAGGATGAAATTGCTCAGGGAGTTTACTTTGTTCAATCAGGCACGGTAAAACTCACCAAACAGAATGAAAACGGCAATGAAGTGATTGTTTGTATTAAGCAAAAGGGGGATGTGTTTGCGGAAGCCTGCCTCTTTTCCAAGACATCTGAGCTCTATCCTGCGACAGCGACAATGCTTCAGGAGGGTGAGCTGTTATTTTTAGATAAATTGGAATTAGAGAAGGGGCTGTGGGAAAATCCAGAGCTTTCGATGCAGATGATTCGCTATATGAGTGATTCCCTCCGCGAAATGACTTCAACGTTAAGGGATGTTGCATTGCTCGATGTCTATGCCAAAACGGTTAAGACGCTAGAGCGGTTGGGGACTAAGTTTAATACTTCGAGCACAAGATGGGGGATTGAAATCCCGTTAACGGTTCAAGAATTTGCTACGGTTGTTGGAACAACAAGAGAAAGTGTTAGTCGTGTTTTTTCAAAGTTGAAAAAGGATGGAATCATCGAAATGAAGTCACGAAAGATCATCATCCTTGATTGGTGCCGGCTATGTTCATTGTTGAATACAAAGTTTTAAGGGTCTACGTTCCCGGGAAAGAGTATTTTTGCAAAAATGGTCACGTAGAGAGGACTCTATGTGACCAAAGATGTTTAGCTATTGAATTTATATGTCCAAAAGCGTTCGTTGTTAATCCAGACCATAATTTGCGGGTCTTGGTTTTTAAGTTTTTCCTCGACGTCTGTAAACATTGCTTCCGTTTGCGAGCGATGTGCCTGGATGGCAGCGAGTTTTTTCTTGGCAACCGGGGTAATATTATTGATAATATCCGCCTCGCCAAGCTCTTCCACGCAATTTTTCGAGAACGCCACACAATGTAGCTTCGGCCGTGCAGCAGCCGGTATCCGTTCTACAGCCCGCACTACGGCCGCACCGGTGGCATCATGATCAGGATGGACGGAATAGCCAGGATAAAACGTGATGATAAGGGAAGGATTAACATCTGCGATAAGCGAAGACATCACATTGGTTATCGCTTCTTCATCCTCGAATTCTACGGTTTTATCGCGATAGCCGAGCATTCTTAAATCTTGAATACCTAACGCACTGGCTGCCGCTTTTAATTCTCCCCTACGAATTTTAGGGAGATTTTCTCTTGTCGTGAAAGGGGGATTTCCCATATTGCGTCCCATTTCGCCTAATGTTAAACAGGCATAAGTAACAGGAGTTCCATTTTCGATATGAGTGGCAATCGTTCCTGATACTCCGAAAGCCTCGTCATCCGGATGAGGGAAGACGACTAAAACCTGACGTTCTTTTTCCATTAAAAATCCTCCTTTCCTACTAAGTTATTCGAACGGTGTCTTGCTGATTTCAAGTGCTACTGCCAATTTGCCTTGATAATCGTGACCTGCGATTAATAAGCGGTCCTCGTCATCCACTTCAAAGTGAGTAAGCCCCTCCGCGTAAATCCAGCCAATATCCATTTTTAGGCCAATTCGATAAGGGTCATTCCCTGTAATTTTTCCATATTGATAACGTACTTTTGCATTGCGGATATAGGCACCTGCTGAAAAGAAGGTTTGATCATGATGGGATGCATAGGCGCCGTTCGTTGTTTCAAGGTGGATATAAACATCCTGATTGGCAAAGCGGTTGATCTCCTCTTGGACCTTTTGATAACCTTTAATTGGTTCCAAACTATAAGCCCCCTTTCCCTGTGAAGGATTCATAAAACAAGTGTATTTAATAATGTAACTATCATACTAAAATCACTTTGAAAAAGCGAAATCCTTGCTTAAAAAATATCATAGCTAAATAAAGGAAAAAAGCCGAATATAGGATTCGGCTTTAATCATTTTTATTAGCAGTCTTCACAGAATTCGCCTTTGGCGCTGCGGTAGGCTCCATGCCAGGTAGGGCCGACAAATTCATTTAAGCGGAAGCCTTGGCTGATCGCTGCAGAGGTAAATTCCTTCGCTGTTTCCACAGCCTCTTGTACGGAGCTGCCCTTCGCAATCTCTGCAGTAATCGCAGATGCAAAAGTACATCCTGCCCCATGGGTAAAGGACGTTTCAAATTTTTCTGTTTCAAATACAGTAAAATCTTTTCCATCATAAAGCAAGTCGATGGACTTTTCCTCTGTTAATAGCTTGCTGCCGCCTTTAATTACGACATTTTTCGCCCCTAAATCATGGATTTTGACTGCGGCTGCCTTCATATCCTCCAATGTACGAACGGGACCTGTTTGTGCCAGTTGCCCTGCTTCAAATAGGTTTGGAGTGACAACTAACGCACGTGGTAACAATAGTTCCCGCATCGCATCAGCTGTTTCCGGGTTTAAAACTTCATCTTCCCCCTTACATACCATAACAGGGTCGATGACAACACGCTCCAATTTATTTTCATCAATCACTTTTGCTGTTAATTCGATCATTTCAACCGTAGCAAGCATGCCTGTTTTCATTGCGTCAATGCCAACAGATAGAATCGTATCAATTTGTGGTCGAACCGTGTCAACAGAAATCGGAAACACACTGTGATGCCAACCCTTTGGATCCATCGTTACGATGGTGGTAAGGGCCGTCATACCATAAACTCCTAGCTCTTGAAACGTTTTTAAATCTGCTTGAATCCCGGCACCGCCGCTCGTATCAGAACCTGCAATTGTCATTACCTTCTTAATGGTCATATGTACTCCTCCTAGAAGAAAGTTATAAAACTATTCTTATTATAATTCAAATGCAAAAATATAGCAGTATTTATGGTCAGGATATCCGCTTACTTTGAATGTTGACAGAAAAGGAACAATTTAAGTTTAGTACACTAAATACCTATTTATTTGTGATATATCTTACATTCTAGGTCGTCCTTAGGACATATCATAGTACATAAATTACAACCATTATTTGTAAGCGTTTGCAATTAGAGTTCGTTTTTTTTACGAAATGTGATGAATATCGCTGTGAGTAAATTTTACGAAGCTTACAATGTATAAGTTAAATATTAATTCCTGAAAGGTGGGGAAAACAATGAACCGCAAAGGTTGCCCCGATGAGTATCCGATTACGTTAGTGGTGAACGGATATGAAGTTGCTGTCTTTCAATTAACGAATCAAGATCTTGAAGATTGGACCTATGGTTATTTGTTTTCTGAAGGTTTTATTCAGGGAGCGGATGAAATTGATGCCATTACCATTCATGAGGAAATGGCCAGCATCCATGTTAACCTCGGGAATGGCTTTAACGAAGAAGAAATGTTTTCAAAAAAGAAGCATTACACAGCTGGTTGCGGCCGCGGGGTCACATTTTTTTCCATGACAGACGTTAAGAGCTTTGAAAAAGTGAACTCAGGACAAACACACCCGTTGAGCTATTTATTGAAAAAACGCAGTGAATTTGCGCAAAATTCACCGCTATACCTTGAAACAGGCGGCATGCACGGTGCCTGTATTGTTGACGAGTCTGGAGCGATAACCGTTCGCGAAGATATCGGCCGGCACAATGCAGTGGACAAGATTATTGGCCACGCACTTCGAAATCATTTACAACCGGACCGGTTACTTTTACTTACAACCGGGAGGGTTTCATATGAAATGCTTTCCAAAGCAGCGAAATTTGGTTTTCCTGTCATTGGTTCACGAACAGCAGCGACAAAGCAGGCTGTTCAACTGGCTAAATATTTAAATATTGAGGTTGTTGGCTATTTAAGAGGGAAAATGGCCAATATCTACACTTCAACAGGAAGAGTTCAAAATGATTTAAATGAAACCGCTGTCGTGATGCATTGAAGGGGGAATTAAAGAATTAAAACTGTGTCTAGCTACAGCGCCTAGGGGCGCTTCCGCTTTTCGTGGGATGTTCTATTTTAATTTTGGGAGGAGTTAGAGAAATGGTTGAAATCAACTTAAACCGCCGGAAATTTTTGAAATTGTCTGGGGCAACAGCGGCAACCTTAGCTGTCGTTGAATTAGGTTTTAACGAGAAAAAGGCCTATGCCAAGACGAAAGAATTTAAAATTGAAAAATCAACGGTCACACCGACCATTTGCTGTTTTTGCGGCGTTGGCTGTGGAATTTTAATCCACACAAAAGATAACACAGTGGTTTATACGGAAGGGGATCCGGATAATCCAATAAACGAAGGTAAGCTATGTAGTAAAGGAACAACGATCAGGCAGTTATATACTTCTGAAAAACGAGTAAAGAAACCGCTCTATCGTGCTCCTGGAAGCAATAAGTGGGAAGAAAAAGATTGGGAATGGATGTATGAAACCATTGCCAAACGTACGAAAGCAACGCGCGACAAAACATTTGTTGAAACTGAAAATGGCATGATGGTAAATAAGACCGAGGCGATTGCTAGTCTTGGCGGAGCAGCTCTTGATAATGAAGAGACATACCTGCTCGCAAAAATGATGAGAGGGCTTGGTGTCACTTATTTAGAGCACCAGGCACGAATATGACATAGTTCTACGGTTGCCGGTCTGGCACCTTCAGTAGGTCGTGGAGCAATGACCAATCATTGGAATGATTTGCAGTATACGGATTGTGCATTAATCATGGGTGCAAACCCTGCTGAGAATCATCCAATCAGCTTTAGATGGTTAACAAAAGCCAAGGACAAAGGCGGAAAAATTGTCAGCGTTGACCCTCGTTTTACTCGAACATCGTCAATGGCTGATGTGTACGCACCGCTTCGTTCCGGTACGGATATACCGTTTGTTGGCGGGATGATTAAATATGCGCTCGATCATGATTTAATTCACAAAGAGTATGTGGCTAAATATACGAATGCAAGCTTTATTGTCAAAGAAAGCTATAAATTCGAAGACGGCTTGTTCTCAGGCTATAACCAAGAAAAGCGTACCTATGATAAAACTCAGTGGGCATGGGAAAAGAATGAAGATGGAACCGCCGTAAAGGATGAAACATTACAACATCCTCGTTCTGTCTTCCAATTAATGAAAAAGCACTATTCCCGTTATGATGTAGATACTGTTACAGCTGTAACAGGTACATCAAAAGAAGACTACTTAAAGGTTTGTGAAGCGTTCTGTTCAACCGGTAAAGTCGGAAAATCAGGAACGATCCTTTATGCGATGGGAACGACCCAGCATACTGTAGGGACACAAAATGTCCGTGCCTATGCAATCCTGCAACTTCTTTTAGGAAATATGGGCTTACCTGGTGGCGGTATTAACGCATTGCGCGGGGAATCCAACGTTCAAGGTTCAACGGACTTTGGCTTGTTATACAACAACCTGACTGGATATTTAAATGCACCTACAGCCATTCCAGAGAATGCTACTCTTGCAGGACACTTAGCAAAAGAAACACCTAAAACCGGCTATTGGAGCAATAAACCGAAATTCATCGTCAGCCTATTAAAGGCTTGGTATGGTCCTAATGCCACAGCAGATAATGAATTTGGCTATCACTATTTGCCTAAGGGTAATAAAAACTACTCACACATCAACTTGTTTAATGCGATGTATAGGGGTGAACTAGAGGGTGCCTTCCTCTTTGGGACAAACCCAGTTGTCGGCGGGCCGAATGCCGGAAAAGAAAAAGAATCACTTTCAAACTTGAAGTGGTTAGTTGCCGTTGACCTTTGGGAAACAGAAACATCAGCGTTCTGGCAAACCGAAGCAGGCAGCGACCCTTCGAAAATTAATACCGAGGTTTTCCTTCTTCCAGCATGTTCCTCTTATGAGAAAGAAGGAAGTATCTCGAACAGTTCACGCTGGATGCAGTACCGCTGGCAGGCAATTAAGCCGCTTGGAGAGTCCAAAGCGGATTTAGAAATCATTCATGAGCTAACAACACGGATTAAAAACCTTTATAAGAATGAAGAAGGCCCTGCAGCTAAGCCAATCAATGCCCTTTATTGGAACTATGGCGAAGGTCATCATCCTGATATTGATCTTATTTGTAAGGAAATCAACGGTTATGATGTCAATACTGGAAAGCTAATCAATGGCTTCGGCAATCTAAAGGATGACGGTTCAACCTGCAGTGGGAACTGGATTTATTGCGGTTTCTATCCGGAAGAAGGCAAGAACCGTTCCAAAAACCGAGACAACAAAGATACCGGTTTAAGCATGTATCTAAACTGGTCATATGCATGGCCAATGAACCGCCGGATTCTTTATAACCGTGCCTCTGCTGATCCAAGTGGTAAGCCATGGAGCAAGGAAAAAGAAGTAATCTGGTTTGATGACCTGCAGCAAAAATGGGTGGGATATGATGTACCTGACTTCCCGCCGACTAAGAAGCCAACGGATCCAGGTTTTGCCGATCCATTTATTATGATGAATGATGGTGTGGGCGGATTGTACGCACCAACCTTAAATGACGGTCCATTCCCTGAGCACTATGAACCATACGAAAGCCCAGTACCGAATGCCTTCTCAAGCCAGGAAATTAACCCAGTTATTCAGTTGTTTGAGGGTGATTTCAATAAGCGCGGCTTTAAGGCGGACTATCCGATTGTAGCAACTACCTACCGGGTTAGTGAACACTGGCAGTCCGGTTCAATGACGCGTAACCAGGAATGGTTATCAGAGCTTGTTCCACATATGTATGTGGAAATCAGTGAAGAATTAGCAAAAGAAAAAGGCATTAACAATAAAGACAAAATTATTGTCAGCTCCGCTCGAGGAGAGGTCAAAGCATTTGCGATGGTGACGAAGCGCTTTAAGCCACACACCATAAATGGTAAGAAAGTTCACCAAATCGGAATGCCATGGCATTTTGGCTACAAAGGTATTGCAACTGGGGATACAGCAAATCGCTTGACGCCGCATATCGGGGATGCCAACACAACGATTCCTGAATATAAGGCATTCCTCTGTGACGTAAGGAGGGCTGACTAATGGCTACGGAATATGTGAAATTTGTTGATGTTACCAAATGTGACGGCTGTCGGGCTTGTATGGTAGCCTGTAAAAACTGGAATGACCTTCCGGCTGAACCACAAGACTTCTTAGGTAGTGCCCAATCACATATGAAAACTACGGCTGATACATGGAATGTCTTGCAGTATATTGAGCATGAAAACTCCAAAGGAGATCTTGACTATCTTTTCCGTCATTCTGCTTGTTTCCATTGTACGGACGCAGCATGTGAAAAGGTTTGTCCAGAAAATGCGATTAGCTACACCGATTTCGGCACCGTTGTCATTGATCAGGACACATGTGTTGGCTGTGGCTATTGTGTGCAAAACTGTCCGTTTGATGTTATTTCTCTTAAGGAATATGTCGATAAAAATGGCGATAAATATCGAAAAGCTCATAAATGTACGATGTGTACCGATCGTCTTGAAGAAGGCTTGCAGCCTGCCTGCGTTACGACTTGCCATACCGGAGCAATGGAATTTGGCGATAAAGCCGCAATGATTAAAAAGGCAGAGCAGCGTGTGAAGGAGATTAAGGATCGTTATCCTAATGCCATGGTCTATAACCCACAGGGGGTAGGTGGTACCCATACGGTTTACGTATTAGCAGAAAAGCCGTCTGTATACGGGCTACCTGAAAACCCTAAAGTTCCGACTTCCGCCGTTCTTTGGAAGGACTATGCGCAGCCACTGGGCAAAATGATGCTTGGTGCTACGAGTATGGCCCTGGTAGGAGCATTTGTAACGAACAAGATATTTAATAAAAAAGGCAAAGACCACGAGGAAGAAAATGGAGGTGGCAGCCATGAGTAAACCGATTCAACCTGAAGTGAACGTAAAGCGTTTTTCAAAAGCTTTCGTTTGGGCACATGCAATCAATGCGATTTCATTCTTTGCCCTCTATATTACAGCATTGCCAATGTATACGGAGTTTTTTGATTGGCTTTATCCCGTGCTTGGCGGTCCGGCAAATGCACGTTTGCTACACCGGATATTTGCTGTGGCCTTCATCTCGCCAACTTTTATTTATTTGATTTTTGACCGTAAAGGATTTTTCCGCTGGATGAAAGAGCTTGTAACGTGGAAAAAACGAGACATGGAATTTTTCACGGAATTCGTGAAAGAGCTGTTTGGTTTTAATTTTAAACATGTTAGACAAACCTTCTTTAACGCTGGTGAAAAAATTAACTCGATTCTCCAAATTATTTGTGCGATTATCATTATTGGTTCAGGATTCCCTATGTGGTTTCCAGACCTTTTCCCAGCTGCGGTAGTGCAATGGGGATACTTTTTCCATAATGTTGGCTTTGGTCTAGCGATTGCCGTTATTGTTGGTCACATCTATCTGAGTGTTATTCATAAGAACTCAAGACCAGGCTATACAGGTGTAATTAACGGTGAAGTCCCTGCATGGTGGGCAAAAGACCACTATACAGAATGGTATGAGGAAGAAGTCAAAAAAGGCAACTTCCCCGACCTAGACGACCCAAATAACAACAAGAAAAAAGGCGCTTGATAGATTGAAAAGTAAATACCCACGAGGCTGTCTCTAAAAGGGCAGCCTTTCTTTAAAATAAGAAAGAGGTGCAACAGCGATGATCAAGTCCGTTGTTTCCAAGGAATACCAGATTTTGCAAAAGGAAATTTTTAAACTTCAGGAACAGTGGAAGGGTAGCCTGAATCCAGATGCGATTCAGCCTAATTTAGATAAAGCAGCCATAGCTGCTGGAGTGCCAGCAGCTGCATTAACGGCCATTCATTTTGATATTTCACTAGTTTTACAGTGGATAGAAGAAATAAACAGTCTATTAATAAAGGCTATTCCCGAGCTTGAAGCAAAGCTTGCTGGGGTAGAAAATCTACTAGATGAAGAAACAGCGATCCGTTGGATTGATGAGGCATTTACCTTCAATAGTCTATATTTTGCAGGTTTTGCGAAGGAGCATAGCTTAGAAGAATGGATCCCGCAATTTCTTGCTGAGACGGCCCTTCGCCCTTATCTGCAGCTAACCGCTGAAAAAGTACAGCATGAAATTCATCATGGCGTCCATGGTGCGGGTTGCCCCGTTTGTGGTGAACCAGCTAGACTCGCTGTTCTTGAAGACGAAGGCAAGAAAGTGATGCAATGTCCACGCTGTCTTGCCCATTGGCATGCACGTCGTCTCGAATGTGTCCATTGCGGGAACGAAGACCACAAAACCATGCAGTTTATCACGGTTGAAGGAGATGCTGCATCACAAATCCAAGTTTGCGATGACTGCAAAGGGTATATTAAAGTGATAGATACAAGACAATATTTAAATAAACCAACGGCCGCAATGCTGGATTTGAATACGATCCATTTAGATTTTGTTGCACAAGAGAATGGTTATCAGGCGGTTGGCGAGAAAAAATTGATGAACTAAAGAAGGTGCTGTTGGGATGAAAGCTGCGGCTATTATTTTATCAGGTGGAAAATCGAGCAGAATGGGCACAAATAAGGCGCTCTTAAAAATAAACGAAAAAACAAATATTGAAAGAATCGCAGACAAGCTTAAGATTCTCTTTGACGATATTATTCTTGTAACCAATGAGCCTGAACAATACAAATTTTTGGGGTTAAAAATGGTGGAAGACCAATATCCAGGAATGGGGCCACTAGCTGGTGTTCATGCGGGACTTGAGGTTTCAGACTTTGAAGTAAACTTTGTGGTGGCCTGCGATATGCCGTTTATTTCTGTGGAGCTTGCGAACGCCCTTGTGAATAATTGCAGCCACTATGATGCAGTCGTACCAGTTATCAATGGAAAACAGCACCCGTTATTCTCTGTTTTTAAAAAAGAAACAGCCAATAAAATCGAGCATTCAATTGCGGATGGACGTCTTCGCATGAAACATCTTTTGGACGACCTTAATGTCCTTTACCTGACGGAAACGGAATTGCGTGCCCTATGCCAGCTTGACCTTGAGCGCATCTTTTTCAACATGAACCACCCAAATGAATATGAAGAGGCAAAAAAATGGGCCGAGCAAGAAAGGATGTAAGGGATCATGCAATTTTTTAAAGTGAAAACGGTGGAAGAAACCTTCGCCTTAATTGATGCTCTGATTCCTGCGATCACTACAACCGAGGTTCGGCCACTGGAAGAAGCTCTTCACTATATATTAGCGGTGCCTGTCACTGCAAAGGAAAATGTTCCTGGTTTTGACCGTTCCACCGTCGATGGTTATGCGGTAAAAGCAAAGGACACGTATGGCTCTTCCGAATCAATGCCAGGTTTTTTAACCGTTACTGGTGAAGTGAAAATGGGTGAGTCGGCTGTCTGTCAGGTTGGTCCCGGTGAAGCGGTGTATGTTCCGACTGGGGGAATGCTGCCACAGGGCAGTGATAGTGTGATGATGATTGAGCATTGCGAAGACATGGATGGCTTGTTAAATACGTACAAGCAAGTGGCACCAGGTGAAAATATTATACGTGCGGGTGAGGATATCCTTGAGGGGGAGATTCTTCTTCCTAGTGGCACGATGCTGCGTCCTCAGGAGTTAGGTGCACTGGCAGCATTAGGGATTACGATGGTAACCGTTTTCCGTAAACTTAAGGTAGGCTATATCTCATCAGGCGATGAAATTGTTCCCTATCAAACTGAAAATCTCTTGCCCGGGCAGATTCGCGATATCAATTTTTTAACGATTGCAGGATTGGCAAGAGAGTGGAATATGGATGTGGTTTACGGCGGGATTGTGAAGGATGAGTATCAGGAGTTTCAAGAGAGAGCTGAGGAGCTTTACCAGCAGGTGGATAGCTTAATTCTTTCCGGTGGCAGCTCGGTTGGTGCCAAAGATTATACAACCGAAGTCATTCAATCTTTAGGTTCTCCTGGCGTGTTCGTCCATGGTATTTCCATTAAACCGGGAAAACCAACTATTCTAGCCATGGCCAATGGAAAACCGGTGATTGGCCTTCCTGGTCATCCCGCTTCAGCGATGATTATCTTCAAGCTTTTTGGGGAAAGAATTTTCCGTAAGCTAAAAGGGGAAGTAATCGCGAAAAAGCCAGATCGGATTTTTGCGCGAATTACGAAAAACATTCCTTCCTCTATGGGGCGGGCCGATTATGTTCGAGTTCGTTTAGTAGAAAAAGAGGGGGAATGGTGGGCGGAACCGATTATTGGTAAATCCGGTCTGATTACAACACTCGTGAAAAGTGATGGAATTGTTGAGATTCATTCTGAAAAAGAGGGGATTTCACAGGGAGACTACGTTCCTGTGATCGCAACACGATAAGGGGGATCGAATGATGGAGCATAAGCGCTATAAACGAAAAATTTATTTAGAGGACAAACCCCGATTGCAAGCGAAGCAGGAAATCCTGGAGGCTTTCCGGCTGCCCCTTGTGAAAGAAATGATTCCTACGACAGATGCCCTTGGGCGGGTTACGGCTGAGCCGATTTTTGCGCATAATTCAACTCCGCACTATCACGCATCGGCCATGGATGGGATTGCGGTGGTGGCGGAGAGCACTTATAGCGCACACGAACAAAGTCCACTTCGTTTGCAGCTCGATACACAATTTGTGATTGTTGATACGGGAAACGCGATCCCCGCCCCTTTCAATGCCGTGATCATGATTGAAAAGGTCGATATCATTGATGAAGAAACGGTTGAAATTATCGAGCCTGCAACACCCTGGCAGCATATCCGCCCGATTGGGGAAGATATTGTGCAAGAGGAAATGCTCTTCCCGCAAGGTCATAGGATTAGAGCGGTGGATTTAGGTGTGCTGTTATCATCGCAGCAACTTGAAATTCCTGTCGTTAAGAAGCCGGTAGTCACGATTATTCCAACAGGCAACGAGTTAATTGCAGCAAACTCACCTCTTTCATCAGGAAAGATTATCGAATTTAACGGCACAGTATTTGCGAATTTTGTCAAAGAGTGGGGCGGAGAACCTGCATTGCAGCCGATTGTTAAGGATGAACCGGAAAAGATTAAAGCTGTTTTGTTAGCTGCCGCTGAAACAGCTGACATTATCGTGATTAATGCCGGATCATCTGCAGGTTCAAAGGATTACACCGTTCATATTATTGGTGAAATCGGGACCGTCTTTACTCATGGGGTCGCCGCACGTCCAGGGAAACCTGTAATTTTAGGGGAAATAAACGGGAAAATCGTCATCGGAGTACCAGGTTATCCGGTATCGGCTTATCTTGCGTTGGAATGGTTTTTACAGCCGATTATTTGTATGTATTTACAAATTCCAGAACCAATGCGGCAAACCGTTACGGTCAAGCTCGGCCGCCGAATTGTCTCTAGTATGGGGGCTGAGGATTTTATTAGAATGAATATCGGCTATGTGAATGGACAATTTGTTGCCACGCCGCTGACAAGGGCAGCTGGAGTGACAATGTCGTATGTCAGAGCGGATGGCCTCTTAGTCATACCAGCAAATGTGAGCGGCTATGAACAAGGGGATCTCGTTGAAGTCGAGCTGATGAGACCGCTTGAGGAAATCAAAAACGCGATCGTCTTTTGCGGCAGCCATGACATGACGATTGACCTGTTGTCCTCCCAGTTAAAAAGGGTACGCACCAATCGAAAAATTGTCTCATCCCATGTCGGCAGTATGGCTGGGATTATGGCCATCAGAAAAGGAGAGGCCCATGTAGCGGGGATTCATTTGCTTGACCCAAACACAAAGCAATATAATATCTCTTATATAAAGAAATTGTTAGCGGGTCAGGACATTGTCCTTTATCCGTTTTTAAAAAGAAAACAAGGCTGGATTCTGCCAATAGGCAATCCACTAAAGATTGAAAACGTTCAGGATTTGGAAGCGAAGAAAGCAAATTTCGTTAACCGCCAGAAAGGGGCTGGAACGAGGATTTTGTTTGATATGCTTTTAGAGGAAGCAGGCCTTGAACCGGAAGCTATCCTTGGTTATGAACGAGAAATGTTTTCTCACTTAGCTGTGGCTGCGGAAGTCAATGGGGATGAAAAAGGAGCCGGCTTAGGAATCTTCCCTGCAGCAAAAGCGATGGGTTTAGAATTTGTTCCTGTCGCCGATGAAGAGTATGATTTAGTTATGACGAGAAGCTTTTTTGAAAGTGAAAATGGCAGATTGCTGATCGAAATCATCCAATCGGCGTCCTTTAAACAACAGGTTGGAAGAATTGGCGGCTATGAAGTAGTGGAAAATGCTGAACCTAAAGAGGTGTTATAGATGAATTACGAGATTTCAAAAGAAACGATTGATATTCAGTCCGTTATCGATAAAGTGGTGCAGCGGGAAGCTGGCGCGATTACCACCTTTATTGGAACGGTCCGCGAGTTAACAAAGGGAAAGAAAACCTTATTCTTAATTTATGAAGCATACGAGTCGATGGCGGTGAAAAAGCTCGAACAAATTGGGAAAGAAATTGAGGAGCGTTGGGAAGGCTCGCGCGTTGCGATTACTCACCGTGTTGGAAAGCTGGATATTACTGATGTCGCTGTTGTGATTGCTGTTTCTACCCCACACCGTGCCGATGCCTACGAGGCGAATCGCTATGCGATTGAACGCATTAAGGAAATCGTCCCGATTTGGAAAAAAGAGCATTGGGAGGATGGCGAAAAGTGGATAGGCAATCAGCTTGAAACCGTTGCCTATCCAAGCGGTAAACCAGATGAGGAGGATTTATATGAATAAAGTCTTGTTTTTCGCCCATTTACGTGATGCCGTTGGCGAAGACTTCCTGAGGTTAGATGCGGGAGGGAAAACCGTTGCCGAGTTGAAGGCGGAGCTTTCCTCGAAGTACGACCTGCCAAAAATGGACACCGTGATGACCGCAGTGAATGAAGAGTTTGCCCAGGATGATGAAGTCATCCACGAAGGTGATGAAGTCGCATTCATCCCACCTGTTAGCGGCGGCTGATGACGTTCCGATTTTGGGGAAAGGGGAAAACAATATGAACGAACGGTACTCTCGCCAGGTCCTCTTTCCGGGGATCGGCAAAGAGGGACAGGAAAAAATAAATTCCAAGCATGTATTAATCATTGGTGCTGGTGCACTAGGCTCGGGGAGTGCAGAAATACTGACACGGGCTGGGGTAGGCAAGCTGACAATTATTGATCGTGATTATGTGGAAGCCAGTAATCTCCAGCGCCAGCAGCTCTATACGGAAGAAGATGTTGCCGAGAAGCTTCCGAAGGCTGCAGCAGCTGAACAACGGTTACGGGCCATTAATTCGGATGTAGAGGTGAGGTCGTTGATCGGTGACGCGACTCCACCGTTGCTTGAGGAATTGGTAGCGGGGGTGGATTTAATCCTCGATGCAACTGATAACTTCGAGACCCGGATGGCGATCAATGATGTCTCGCAAAAATACAATATTCCGTGGATTTATGGAGCTTGTGTCGGGAGCTTCGGCATGAGTTTTGCGATCATTCCTGGCAAAACACCGTGTCTCAATTGCTTGCTGCGGACGATCCCTCTTCAGGGCATGACCTGTGATACCGGGGGAATCATCTCTCCGGCGGTGCAAATGGTTGTCTCTCATCAAACGGCAGAAGCTTTAAAAATCTTGGTTGAGGATTGGGAAGCTGTAAGGGCATCGTTTGTCAGCTTTGATTTATGGCGCAATCAATATACCAGCTTAAAAATGGGGAAAGCTAAGTTTGCCGGCTGCTTATCTTGCGGCGAGGAGCGGACATATCCTTATCTTGATCATGAAAACATGACAAAAACCAGCGTTTTATGCGGCAGGGATACGGTGCAAATTCGTCCTCCTATGCAAGGTGAAATCTCACTCCAACAGCTTGCTGCTCAGCTTAGCACCCTTGGATACTCGGTGAAGGGAAATCCCTACCTCCTGTCAGTCGAGATGGAAGACGAGCGGATGGTTATCTTCAACGACGGCCGCGCCCTCATCCACGGCACAAAAGACCTCACCCATGCTAAATCGATATACCAACGAATTTTAGGATAAGCCCGTACTTTTATAAGTGCGGTTTTTTTATATACAAAAAATGACATGTTTCACGTGAAACAATGAAGGGTGTCGGAATTTCTATTATTGGAGTGAATCTGGTATTCTTATCCTAGTGAGGTGTGATGATACATGAATATATCTGTCGATAAATTATTAACAAAAATAGAAGACGAATTAAAGCAGGCTAAAGCCAGCACGAAACAGGAACACTTGCGGGAAAAGATTTACTCTATTAAAATATTATGCGAGTTGATCCTAGACGAAAAACAGGTCTCAAGTGAAATGCAAATCAATCCTACACCTGTTTATCAGCCGATGATGACACAACCATCTTTTCAACCACAACCAACAACGCTCAATCAACCAAAAAAACTAGAGATGGATAATGAAGCGAATGGAGATAGTTTATTTGATTTTTAATCAAGGAGGGGAAATTTTATGAAGGTTTTTATTATTATCGGGGCGATTAATGCCTTTTTAGCCGTTGCACTTGGTGCGTTCGGTGCACATGGGTTAAAGGATAAACTAGAACCAAAATACTTAGATATTTGGCAGACGGGTGTTCAATACCAAATGTTTCATGCAGTCGGCATTTTAGTCGTTGGCCTTCTACTTAGCAAAGTAGCGGCAAGCACGCAATTCACTTGGTCGGGGTGGTTAATGCTCGTTGGGATTATCTTTTTCAGCGGTAGCCTCTACCTGTTAAGTTTGACCAAGGTGGGTGTATTAGGAGCCATCACGCCCATTGGCGGTGTATGCTTTTTAGCAGCATGGGTCATGATCATCATCGGCGCTGTAAAACATCTATAGAAAAAAGGCATCGGCTGTGAGCCGAATGCCTTTTTTTTATCTAGGAGGGTAGGTTCCTAAAGATGGACCTGCTCCAAATGGATATTCATATTCGAGTTCCTCATCAAAAGTGGCATAATCGAACGATACCATTGTAATCAGAGTCCGCTGACCTGTTTGCGGGTCACTTAATATGAGATGGTCTCTTCCTGCTGCTTCGATAATACCTTTAAATACCTTGGCATTCCACTCGCTGTTTCCTTCATAGGTCGCATAAACCGTGACCATCTTACCTTTGTTTAATCGTAAAATATTTTCAATGTATGACTGTTCAATTGGCAGCATTCCCTGCACGGGTGCTCCTGCTTGCGGTGCAGCACCAGCTCCAGCTGGCGGGAATTGTGGGAATCCCTGCTGCTGCCCAGGGAAAGCTTGTTGCCCCGCTCCTTGACCGGGATATTGCTGGAATCCCTGCTGGCCCCCTTGATATTGCTGAAACCCTTGTGGAAAGTAATTTTGATTCATCTATTTCCCTCCTAATCAATAAATTGAACGAATGACCCAACATTTTATAAATACTCTTTTACCTGCAAATGGGTGAATGAAATCATCCGAAGCTTTTACTAGAGACTCGCTGTTTTATTACTATGAAGGGATAAGGGGAAATATGACTTACTGGTTTTAACGTATAAAAAAAGTCCTCAGCACTTGAGCTGAGAACCTAAATATTAAACATGTAAAAAGCTTGTAATGCGGTCTGCCTCTAAAATGTTTCCGACAAAGAAGGAACCGAATTCGCCATAGCGTGCGCTGACTTCATCAAAACGCATTTCATAAACCAATTTTTTAAATTGCAGAACTTCATCGGCAAACAGCGTAACGCCCCATTCATAATCGTCAAAGCCGACAGAACCGGTTATGATTTGTTTTACCTTACCTGCATATGTACGTCCAATCATACCATGGCTGCGCATCATATTGCGGCGATCTTCCATCGGCAGCATGTACCAGTTATCATCGCCCTGACGGCGCTTATCCATTGGATAGAAGCAAACATGCTTCGCATTTGGTAATTTCGGATATAGACGGGCAAGGATTTGTGGATTTTGGTATGGATCCTCACCAGCTGGTAAATAGTTGCTAAGTTCGACAACAGATACATAAGAATGAGCAGGAATCGTGAATTCCGCTAATTTTGTTTTATTAAATTCGGTTTCGATTTCATTTAATTCTTCCATCGTTGGACGTAGAATCATCATCATAAAATCAGCTTTTTGACCAACAATTGTATATAGGGCATGACTGCCTTTATTTTCATCTTGAGTGCGATTCCATTTCTCTACTAGACCTAAAAACTCGTGGATTGCTGCCTCACGTTCTTCGCTTGAGATCATTTTCCAGGTTGTCCAATCAACCGTACGGAAATCATGTAAACAATACCAACCATCAAGTGTTTGTGCTGCTTCACTCATTGACTATCACTCCTAAATGAATTGTGCTTACTACCAATCTTTACTATATCATAGTTTGACCAATGGAAGCTTGTTTGAAACTCTAGGGATAATTTTTGAAAAATAGTAAATAGTAAGGGTGTGTGAAGTTTTTTGAATAAAAAAACATTTGTAATGTAAACGTTAACGAAGTTGAATTTTTCAACAGGTAAAGTATGCTAAAATAGGAAGCTTTATTTAGGGAGGATTTAATCGTGAGTGATTTATTTGAAGGCTTAAAGCAAAAAATTTCGGGCCGTAATATGAAAATTGTTTTTCCAGAAGGCTTAGACGAACGGATTATCAGAGCGACGAGCCGTTTAGCAGAGGAAAATCTATTGACACCGATTTTGGTCGGAAATATTGAACAGGTGCAGGCGAAAGCGGCTGAGCTTGGAGTATCGTTAGATTCAGCGGAAATCTATGACCCAGCGAACTATGCTGGCATGGACGAGCTTGTTGCAGCATTTGTGGAGCGTCGTAAGGGTAAAGCAAGTGAAGAGGATGCTCGAAAAATTTTATTAGATGGAAATTATTTTGGCACAATGCTTGTGTATTTAAATAAGGCCGATGGTTTGGTAAGCGGCGCGGCTCATTCAACGGCAGACACGGTCCGTCCGGCATTGCAGATTATCAAAACGAAGGCCGGCGTGAAAAAGACATCTGGTGTCTTCATTATGGTTCGTGAGGATGAAAAATATGTCTTTGCAGATTGCGCCATCAATATTGCTCCAGATAGCAATGATTTAGCGGAAATCGCGGTGGAAAGTGCAAAAACAGCGAATATGTTTGATATCGAACCGCGGATCGCGATGCTTAGCTTTTCAACGAAGGGCTCAGCAAAGTCGCCAGAAACGGAAAAGGTTGCTGCTGCGGTGGAAGAAGCAAAACGCCGTGATGCTTCCTTGATTTTAGATGGAGAGTTCCAATTTGACGCAGCCTTTGTTCCATCGGTTGCGAAAAGTAAAGCGCCAGGATCCGTCCTTCAAGGTGATGCGAATGTATTCATTTTCCCAAGCCTAGAAGCAGGAAATATTGGCTACAAAATTGCCCAACGCTTAGGCGGATTCGAGGCTGTTGGACCAATCCTTCAAGGGTTGAACCGCCCAGTCAACGACCTATCCCGTGGCTGTAACGAAGAAGATGTCTACAAGCTTGCGTTGATTACTGCAGCGCAAGGATTATAAGTTGTGATTTGGCCGGTCCGGTAGTTTGGGCTGGCTTTTTCCTTTTTTATGTGCCCGAGATGGTGGGAAAATCATGTTGGCGGTCATGTAAAGAGCCTCTACGTGCCCGAGATGGCGGGAAAATCATGTTGGCGGTAACGTAAAGGGTCTCTACGTGCCCGAGATGGTGGGAAAAGCATGGCCGGTGGTAACGTAAAGAGCCTCTATGTGCCCGAGATGGTGGGAAAATCATGTTGGCGGTCACGTAAAGAGCCTCTACGTGCCCGAGATGGCGGGAAAATCATGTTGGCGGTAATGTAAAGGGTCTCTACGTGCCCGAGATGGTGGGAAAAGCATGGCCGGTGGTAACGTAAAGAGCCTCTATGTGCCCGAGATGGTGGGAAAAGCAGGGTGGTGGTAACGTAAAGAGACTCTACGTGCCCGAGATGGTGGGAAAAGCACGAAAGAGTTCACATAAAGGGCCACTATGTGACGGAACCGGAACAGTAACCATGGAAATGGTCGTTATAAAGCGTTCATAAAGCCCGAAGCAGGGTTGGAGCCATGTATCCGGTCGTTATAAAGCGTTCATAATGCCGGAAACCGGGTAGGGCCTGTGATCGTGGTCGTTATAAAGCGTTCATAATGCCGGAAACCGGGTATGACCTGAGGTTGTGGTCGTTATAAAGCGTTCATAATGCCCGAAGCCGTGTTGGAACCGTGGAAGTGGTCAATATAAAGCGTTCATAATCCCCGAAACCGGGTAGGGCCTGTGATTGTGGTCGTTATAAAGCGTCCATAATGCCGGAAACCGGGTAGGGCCTGTGATTGTGGTCGTTATAAAGCGTCCATAATGCCGGAAACCGGGTAGGGCCTGTGATTGTGGTCGTTATAAAGCGTTCATAATGCCGGAAACCGGGTAGGGCCTGTGATTGTGGTCGTTATAAAGCGTTCATAAAGCCTGAAACCGGGTATGACCTGAGGTTGTGGTCGTTATAAAGCGTTCATAATGCCCGAAGCCGTGTTGGAACCGTGGAAGTGGTCAATATAAAGCGATCATAATGCCCGAAACCGGGTAGGACCCATGGATGAGGTCATTATAAAGCGATCATAATGCCCGAAACCAGATTGAAACCATGCTTCCAGGCATTATAAAAACTCGACCAACTATAAAAAGGCAAATCTTTTTGTTAAAATAATGTTAATGATAAAAAGAGGAGATTACACTATGGAAGGTTTGCTGCGCCAGCCGGAGTGGCGGGTCATTGATCAGTCAGCGGTTGGTATTCATTTTCAGGCCGAGCAGTCATTCGGCACCGATGATACTGTTTGTGCATCAGTTGGTGCTGGTGAGGCATCTGCGACCGCACGGACTTGGGTCCATCACAACACAGTGGTGCTAGGAATCCAAGATACGAAACTGCCATTCTTAAAAGAAGGACAGCAGTTTCTTGAGACTCATGGCTATCGCTCGATCGTCAGGAATTCTGGGGGACTTGCAGTGGTTCTTGATGAGGGCGTCTTAAATATCTCGTTAATCTTACCAGAAACAGAAAAAGGGATAGATATTAACCGCGGTTATGATACGATGTGGCTGCTTGTCCAAAACATGTTCAAGGATTTTCACAAAGAAATCGAAGCACGCGAAATTGTTGGCTCCTACTGTCCAGGCAGCTATGATCTTAGCATCAATGGGAAAAAATTCGCCGGCATCTCCCAGCGCCGTCTCAAAAAAGGTGTGGCTGTCCAGATCTATCTTTGTGTCAATGGCAGCGGCAGCGCCAGGGCCGAGTTGATTAAGCAATTTTATGAGATTGCCAAAAACGGTGAGCAGACAAAATTCACCTATCCGGAAATTGTCCCTGATGTCATGGCCTCTTTGTCCGAGCTGCTTGACACTAATTTAACAATCTCGGATTGTTTGCTCCGGCTATTACATCAATTAAAAAATAATAGCGAGCATTTGTATGCGGGACAGCTAAATGAGTACGAACTGACACTTTTCCCTAGCTATTATCAAAGGGTACTTGATCGAAATGAGAAACTCTCAGAAATGTAAAAGGCCGTAAACCACATGGGTTTACGGCTTTTTTTAAAAACGAGGATGTTGCTTCTCCTGAAATGAAGCTATTTGTCTAACTCAAAACGCCAAGGGCGCTTGCGATATTCACTCTATTCAGCTAGTTTCTCTAAATTCCCGTTGCGGTCCATTTTGAATTTGGTTGCCGCTGGTCTTTCTTCCTCTTCAAACAGGACAAGCTTGCGGGCTCGGTTCATAATTTTCATTAATGTCTCGTAATCTTCTTGGATCGTTTCGGTATTTTGCTCGAGTCCCTCCACTTTTGCTGTCATTTCTTCGTTTTGCTTTCTTAATTCGGCGATTTCGCGCTTCAATCTTTCATTCTCGCTTTTTAGTGCTTCATTTTGCAGATTGGAATGATTGAAGTTTTGCAAGAAATGAATCACGCTATCTAGCGTTAAGCCGGAGGCAGATGGTGCTCTATAAGTTTGTACTGTTGGCTGGATAAATGTTTCTGCTGCCATTTCTGTCGTCAAATCTTCAGATTCATAAGTTTCCATGGCCATTTCCATTGGAACAGGCATAGTTTCAAACTCTTCAACGGCTGGTACTGGCGGATTGTAAAGCAATTTTTTCTTGCCGCCCTGGTCTTTTCCTAATGCTCTTGATCGTTGTTTCCGCTGTTTTTTCGCTAATTGCAAAGCTTTTTCATAGCGATGGCGGACTACGGCATTCCATCTAAAGCCACAGGCTGCGGAAGTCCGATTCAGCTTATCTCCTACCTCTTCAAATGCGTTCAGCTGGGTACTGCCTTCTCTGACATGACGAAGGACGGTCTCTGCCAGCAATAGATCGTTTTCATCTGTCCATGCATCTTGACGTACTTTCATATTTTTCAACTCCCTAATCATAATGACAATGTTTTTAAAAGTTCTAGTCTTATCATGGACAAGTTTTCTAAGCTTTATACCAAAATAACTACAAGGATAGTAGATTTTTTAACTAAAAGAGTTGTTAAAGATTGCAACTTGCATTAGAAACCGAGAAACTGTAAAATACCATAGGAGTTAATTCGTTTATTTTTTGGGTAAAATAATATAGATAGTAAGTGAAGAAAGGACTGGAAGTAATGTCCAATGAATTTCGCGTTTGTGATGATTGTCAGGCCGTGAATTTAAAGACATTAATCCCTCGTTTAAAAGAATTGGATCCCGAAGCGGAAATTAAAATCGGCTGTCAATCCTATTGTGGTCCTGGCCGGAAAAAAACATTCGCATTTGTCAATAACCGTCCGCTTGCCGCTTTAACCGAAGAGGAATTAATGGAGAAAGTAAATAAAAAGCTAAAATAATCACCTTCGTCCAATGAACTAAGGTGATTTTTCTTTTCAACGATATGTCGAAAAATCCTGAAGAAAATTGCTGAAAATTGGGATATAATAGAAGAAAGCTATGAGGAAGAGGGAAACCAATGCGATATTCGGCGGAAAAACTGAGTGAGGAAAAAGTATTTAAGGATCCCGTTCACCGCTATGTTCACGTCCGCGACCGGGTGATTTGGGATTTAGTCGGGACCAAGGAATTTCAGCGGCTGCGCCGGATCAAACAGCTCGGAACCACCTTTTTAACCTTCCACGGAGCCGAACACAGCCGTTTTAATCATTCTCTCGGTGTTTATGAGATTGTCCGCCGCATCATTGACGATGTCTTTGCTGGCAGACCGGAATGGAATGATGATGACCGATTGTTGACGCTTTGTGCTGCACTTCTCCATGATTTAGGCCATGGCCCATTTTCACATTCATTTGAAAAAGTCTTTGACTTTGACCATGAGGATTTTACTCGGGCGATTATTTTAGGTTCTACCGAGGTTAACGCTGTGTTAACAAGGGTGAGTCCTGATTTTCCGGCTCAGGTAGCCGAGGTCATTGCAAAAACATCAGAAAAAAAGCTCGTCGTCAGTCTGATTTCCAGTCAAATTGATGCTGACCGGATGGATTATCTGCAACGTGATGCCTATTTTACTGGGGTTAGCTATGGTCAATTCGATATGGAGCGGATCCTGCGTGTTATGCGTCCGAAGGAAGACCAAGTTGTGATTAAAAAGAGCGGAATGCATGCGGTTGAAGACTATATCATGAGCCGCTACCAAATGTACTGGCAGGTTTATTTTCATCCTGTATCCCGGAGTGCTGAGGTAATTTTGACGAAAATCCTTCACCGAGCGAAGCAGCTATTTGAAGAAAACTATGCCTTTAAACAAGATCCAATGCACTTTTATTCTTTCTTTACCGACAATGTAACATTAGCAGACTATTTAAAATTGGATGAAGCGGTGATATTGTTTTATTTTCAAAGCTGGCAGGAAGAGGATGACTCGGTGTTAAGCGACCTATGCCAGCGGTTCGTCAATCGCAATTTGTTCAAATATGCAGAATTTGACCCAGCGAAGGAATATAAGAAGCTCGCTGAACTGACTCACCTTTTCAAAAAGGCTGGACTCGATCCAGAATACTATTTGGTTGTTGATTCTTCGTCAGATTTGCCTTACGACTTTTATCGTCCAGGTGAAGAAGAGGAGCGGCTTCCAATTCATTTGTTAATGAAAAACAGCGAGTTGAAGGAGCTATCCCGTGAGTCTGAGATTGTCGATGCCATTTCTGGAAAGCGGAGAACCGACCATAAACTGTATTATCCAGCTGATTTCTTGATGGATGATTCTTCGAAAAAGAATATTAAGAAACAAATTCGTTCTTTATTAGAGATTTAACCTTGGTGTAGGAGATGACGAACGTTGTTAAAAGATCATGCGAAGCTGATGCAGGCGATTTCCGTTTCCGGTGAAATTATCGGACGAAAAAAGCTGCAAAAGATGATATATATTGCGAAAAAAGTAGAATTTCCGTTTCAGGAAAAGTTCCAGTTTCATTTTTATGGCCCGTATTCGGAGGAGTTGACATTGCGGGTAGAGGAGCTTTGTAATATGGGCTTCCTCAATGAAATTAGAGAGAAAAAAGGCGGATATTTTCAGTATCGCTACACCTTGACCGATACCGGAAAAGAGTTTTTGAGTTTAAACGAAACCGAGATGCCGTTTTTACAAGATTGCCTTTGCGATATGAACGATCAAAATGCTAGATTTTTGGAACTTGTTTCAACGGTCTTATATTTTGATAATCTAGCGAAAGAAGAAGTGGCGAACAAAGTCTTTACCCTCAAAAGCAGTCAGCGCTACACGGAAGAAGAAATTGATCAGGCTTACCAATATATTGGGTCATTAAAGGAAAAAGCTAAGCTACACTAGAAAAGCGGAAGCGGCTTGTTCAGGGGCGACAGGCATAAGACGAGCCGCCGAGAAGGTTGTTCTTTAACCTTCTTGGCGGATTGGCTTATGACCCCGAGCCCCTAGGCGCTGCAGCTGGACATTAATGTGGCTTAGCTTTTCTGCTTATTTGTCGCTTAGTCTTGTTCCTGCAACGGCATAATGATTTTTGCTCATTTCCTCGATAAACACAACGACGGCTTCTTTCGGAGCTCCTGTTGTCTCGACAACTGCATCTGTCACTTTTTCAACGAGCGCTTTTTTCTGTTCCTCGTTTCTGCCTTCTAGCATCTTAACTGTCACGTATGGCATGATTGATTCCCCCTTTTGCTGTCCTAATGATAGTATGTCTTCATTGTAGCAAACATTTTCATTTTACATCCAATATCATGTATACTTAAAGAAAAAAAGAGGGGATGGGGGGACGATTTGGAAGGATTTTTTGCCTATTCATTAAGGGAAATCCCTTATGTCGCGATTACGTTAATGATTGCCTTTACGTTTCATGAATTTGCCCATGCATACGTTGCTTATAAATTTGGGGATATGACGGCTCGGAATCAGGGGAGGCTGACATTAAATCCACTCAAGCATCTCGACCCATTTGGGACGATCCTCATTTTTATCGCTGGCTTCGGTTGGGCTCGTCCTGTTCCAGTCAACCGCTTCTTTTTTAAAAAGCCGCGCCTTGCCGGGGTGTTAGTTTCTGTTGCCGGGCCGCTTAGTAATTTGATTTTAGCGTGTATCGGGTTTTTGGTCGCGTACTTCGTTTCTTGGTCTGGGTTTGCGGAAAATGCGATCGGCTTTTATGAATTTCTCGACATTTTTATTTGGCTTAATCTCGTCTTGTTTGTTTTCAACCTCCTTCCGTTCCCGCCATTAGATGGATATCGGATTTTAGAGGATTTGGCTCCGAATGATATTAGGGCGAAAATGACCCAATTTGAACAATATGGCGTTTTGCTGTTTTTAATTTTAGTCATCACGCCTTTAGATCAATATACGATCCAGCCCATTTTCCAATTTATTCTTCCGGGGCTGCTGCAAGGCATAGACAATTTCTTTTATCAACTGTTCACTTAGGAGGAAAAGGTTTCAATGGATGAAAAAAAGAAAAAGCTTGGTTTTAATATCATAAAAAGTGACCCAACGGATGGCCATAAGGGCTATGGTAAGGGTGCTTTGAGTTTAGATAATGTATCACCTGTGATTATTGATGTAAATGCCGGGGAAGCTGAAATTGATGTTGGGGCAATGCATGCTCGCAGTGTCGTCGAAAAGGGAATCAAATTTTTGAAGTCGAAGGATGAGGTACCGAATGCCAAGCCTTATTGGCTCGTCTGGGTGACGATTGACCGTAAGCCGGAAGGTCCTTATTATGCAGGGGTTACCGCCTGTGAAATGACGGTTGACCGTGAAATCCGCCGCGGTTATAAATCACTGCCTGAACATGTGAATAGAATGGATAAATCATTGAAGCGCCATATTATCGTAGATCATATGGATGATAAGTCAAAGCAAGTATTGGCTGATTTCCTTCGCAACCATAATCAGCAGCTTTGGGACAACTCAGCCGAAGAGTTGAAGAATGGATTATCGGTAGAATAAAGTGAAACTTCAATCAGTGGGGGACTTACTGCCCGTTAATGCAGGATAAAATATTTTTGCAATAGAATTTTTTGCTAAAAAGTAGTAAACTATTAAGCAGTGTGAACACACTGTAAGACTAGGACACAGAAAAGCTCCGGAGACATTTGCTCCGGAGCTTTTCTAATGGATATAACAGCCGCACCTCGTCTCGGGCGCTTCCCATTTCTAATTACCCCAAGGGATAATCTTCTTATACCATGGCTCTTTCGTTTCTTGTTTCTGTTTCTCTGGCTTTTCACCATGTTTCAGGTGCTCGGTACAGTATTCAGTCGGCTCTGTTCCTTCGACGAAATAAGTAAAGCGGCGGACAGGGCAGTCTTTTGAGGCGAGCTTGCCGTTTTCAGGATTGACATAAACGCCGACGACTCCTTCCCTCGGTGGTTGAAAGGCCTTGACTGGCTTCCCTTTCAACGCATCCTCCATGAACCCGGCCCAAATGTTTTTTGCATAGCTTTTTTCAGCGGTTAACGTGATCGGCTTGCCAACATCATGTCCTGCCCAGACGGCAGTTACGAGCTGCGGCGTAAAGCCAATCATCCAGCTATCCGTTTCGGTTGAGCCCGATTTCCCGGCATAGGGACGGGTGATTTTTTTTACAAGCGAATTTCCTGTTACTTTGGCATAGCCGTTCAGCTTTGGATCAAACATCCCCGTCATCATTTGCGTCATGACATAGGCTTTGGCAGGATCTAATACCTTTTCTGGTTCATTCTTATGCTCAAAAATTACATCCCCATTATAATCTTCGACTCTGGTAATGAGGACAGGATGGACCTCTTTCCCACCGTTGGCAAATAGACTGTAAGCATTGGCCATCTCAATCACGCGGACCCCTGAGGTCCCAAGGGCAAGCGAAGGAACTTTGGCCATTTCTGTAGAAAGGCCAAATTTCTTTGCTGTATCCATCAATGTTTCTTCGCCCATAAAGAGATGGGTTTTGACAGCGTAAATATTGTCCGATACGGCAAGTGCTTGGGCGAGTGTAATTTCGTCGTCAGCATACTTGTTGTTAAAATTATGCGGTGAATAAGCAGCCCTGCCATCATCAAATTGGAAGGTGGTCAATTCACTTCTCATGGTAGACGCTGGGGTAAAGCCCTGACTAAGCGCAGCATAATATAACAACGGCTTGATCGTTGAACCGGGTTGTCTGACTGCTTGAACGGAACGGTTAAACGGACTTGTTTCGTAGTCCCGGCCGCCAATCATTGCCTTGACATAGCCGTTTTTTGGATCCATGGCAACCATGCCAATCTGAATTTCCGAACCACTTGCCACTGTTTCGGCGACCTTCTTTTCCGCAAGCTCCTGCTGCTTTCGGTCGAGTGTTGTAAAGACTTTTAAACCGCCGAGAGCAATTGTGCGGTCATCTATTTTAAGTTGATTTTTCAAAGCGTTTTTTACAGCATCTTGAAAGTAGGGTGCCGCTTCGACATGTTTATGTGGATGCTCACCGACGAAGGTCAGTGGGGCCGCCTTTGCCTCTTGGGCCGGAGCCTTTTTAATGTAGCCATTTTCGACCATGGTGTTTAAAATAATCGCTTGCCGCTTTTTTGCATTGTCAATGTTCTCGAGCGGTGAGTATAACCCAGGCCCTTTTGGGATTCCTGAGAGCATCGAGGCCTCGGCGAGATTTAAGTCTGAGGCGTTTTTTCCATAATAAAACTGACTGGCGGCTTGGACCCCATAGGCACCGTTGCCATAGTAAATGGTGTTTAGGTAGCCTTCAAGAATTTCCTCTTTGGAATAATTCATCTCAATCCGGATGGCGTAAAACGCCTCAAGAATCTTTCGCTTCCACGTTTTCTCATGTTCAAGGAAAAGATTCCTTGCGTATTGCTGGGTAATCGTACTCGCGCCTTGCACTTTAGCAAAGGCTTTGATATCGGCAAGAACTGCACCGGCAATCCGTTTATAGTCAAATCCATTATGTTCGTAGAAATTTTTATCTTCTACTGAAACGGTGGCATTGATTAGATCAGGTGAGATTTCCTCGAGCGGCACCCAGTAGCGCTTCTGCCCACTATTGCTTTCGCCAATCAATGAACCGTCACCCGCAAAGAATAAAGTAGATTGGGGTACAGCAAGCGGCGGTGCTCCAAGAATTTTTGCATAGCCAAGGATCCCTAGAAAAACAATCATCATGAGAGCGAAGCCTATTAAACTAATGATTAAAAACGCACGCAAGTACTTAACAGTTTTGCGAAAACCATGATTTGTGATGATTTCCATTGCTCCCACCCCCATTGTCCAAAAAATTCCATAGTAACAGTATTGGAAAAATGAGGGTGATTTAAACGGCAAATTGTAAAAATTTCTTTGACTTTTGATAGATTTTTCTAGACTTTTCTTTATGTTTGTAATTCAATAGTTTGGGTAGTCTAAAAATAATTAGGTTGTCTAATATACAATTTGGAAGGAAGATGGAAATGGGACTTTGGTTTACAGAAAAACAAACCGAAAACTTTGGCATCACGATGAAAATAAATAAAACCTTACATACAGAACAAACGGAATTTCAAAAGCTTGATATGGTGGAAACAGAAGAATGGGGTAACATGCTTTTATTAGATGGCATGGTCATGACTTCTGTGAAGGATGAGTTTGTATACCACGAAATGGTGGCACATATTCCATTGTTTACTCACCCAAACCCTGAGAATGTTCTTGTTGTTGGCGGCGGCGACGGCGGTGTGATCCGCGAAGTGTTAAAGCACCCAAGCGTGAAAAAAGCTACACTAGTTGATATTGATGGAAAAGTAATCGAGTATTCTAAGAAGTTTTTGCCGGAAATCGCTGGTATGCTTGATGATCCACGTGTGGATGTTCAAGTTGACGACGGCTTTATGCATATTGCCAACAGTGAAAATGAATATGACGTTATTATGGTCGATTCTACTGAGCCTGTTGGTCCAGCTGTTAACTTATTTACAAAAGGATTCTATGCAGGTATTTCTAAGGCGTTGAAGGAAGACGGTATTTTCGTTGCACAGTCTGACAACCCATGGTTCAAGGCAGATTTAATTCGCAACGTCCAACGCGACGTGCGTGAAATCTTCCCAATCACGAATCTTTATATCGCAAACATCCCAACCTACCCAAGCGGAATGTGGGCATTCACCATCGGATCAAAGAAATACAATCCATTAGAAGTAAGCAAAGACCGCTTCCACGAAATCGAAACCAAATACTACACAAAAGAACTACACAAAGCAGCGTTTGTTCTGCCTAAATTTGTTGGGGATTTAGTGAAGTAAGCGCGGTGCCTGTCACCGCTCGTGGACAGTTGTGGGTCTGGAGTGACCGAAAAAGGTAAAAAAGCGAGTTTCCGGTCACAGCAGAGGGTCTGGAGTGACCAAAAAAGGTAAAAAAGCGAGTTTTCGGTCACAGCAGAGAGTCTGGAGTGACCGAAAAACATAAAAATGATGTTTCTGGGTCACGTAGAGGGGTTTTACGTGACAGAAAATGCAAGAGAAAAGCGAAAGAGGTCACGTAGAGGAGTTCTACGTGACCAAAAGTGCGTGAAATAAGCGAATCGGTCACATAGACAGGGTCTACGTGACCAAACTAATGAAAAAGGCGACCCGTTGGGTCACATAGAACTGATTGAGGATACATACAGAGAAATGAGGGATTTAGATGCGTTTTGATGAGGCTTATTCTGGGAATGTGTTTATTAAGAGTCATGCGAATTTTGAAGAGAGCCAGGTTGTGCTTTATGGAATGCCGATGGATTGGACGGTCAGCTACCGCCCAGGTTCACGCTTTGGTCCTGCCCGCATCCGTGAGGTGTCAATCGGACTGGAAGAATACAGTGCGTACTTAGACCGTGAATTAGAAGATGTAAAATACTATGATGCAGGCGATATTCCGCTTCCATTCGGGAACGCGCAAAAGAGCTTGGATATTATTGAAGACTTCGTTGATCAAGTGCTTGCTGCGGGCAAGTTTCCGTTTGGGATGGGCGGAGAACACTTAGTTTCTTGGCCGGTGATGAAGGCGGTTTATAAAAAATACCCGGACTTAGCGATTATTCATATGGATGCTCATACGGATCTCCGCGAGGAATATGAGGGTGAGCCGCTATCTCACTCAACACCAATCCGCAAAATAGCCGAACACATTGGTCCGAAAAATGTTTACTCTTTCGGTATTCGCTCCGGGATGAAGGAAGAATTCCAATGGGCGAAAGAAAATGGCATGCATATTTCAAAATTTGAAGTGCATCAGCCATTAAAGGAAATTCTACCAGAACTCGCTGGGCGTCCGGTTTATGTTACGATTGATATCGATGTCTTGGATCCGGCCCACGCGCCAGGTACTGGAACGGTTGATTGCGGCGGTATCACTTCACGAGAACTGCTTGCCTCAATTCATGAAATTGCCCGTTCAGGGGTTAATGTCGTCGGCTGTGACCTTGTTGAAGTAGCGCCAATTTACGACTCATCTGAACAAACCGCTAACACGGCGAGCAAATTGATTCGTGAAATGATGCTCGGCTGGGTAAAATAAAGCATACTGCTGCCTGTCCCATAAAGGGGCAGGCTTCTTTTGAATTGTAGCACTAGAATGGTTATAATAGAGATTATGTTTAGAAAAGCACACGCCCTCGTCAACGGCGGATGGCCTGGAGCGAATTTCATACATTGTTAACTTTTATAAAAAGGGTGTGCTAGTAGATTGTCAATCCCTGAGATACCAGTAAAAATTAATGTAAAAACGACGATTGATGGACAAGAGACTTTTGAACTGCATGTTTTTGGTCGATACTCTCAAAAAGGAAATGCAGATTTTCTTCAATATGAAGAGGTTATGGAAGAGGGGAATGTCCGAACGATTGTCAAAATGGCAGCGGCAGAAGCGCTGATTTTACGTGGCGGTGCGGTTAAAATGCGCTTGCCCTTTGAAATGAATCGAAAACTGAACGGCAGCTATGAAATGCCATTTGGACAGTTTGCGATCGTGACAAAAGCAAATAAAATAGACTATTCCTATGAAAAAGGTAAAGGACGTTTTGAGATTATTTACGATTTTTCAATGGAAGGTTCACCACAAGGTACATATCATTTAGAAATTGCGTTTCAGGAGGAAAACAATGAACATAGTTGAACAGGTTCAAGCGAAATTAAAGGATGAGATTCGTGCGGCTGTCATCAAGGCAAGCCTTGCGACAGAAGAACAGATCCCCGATGTAATTTTGGAAATTCCAAAGGAAAAAGCACACGGAGATTATTCAACCAACATGGCGATGCAGCTGGCGCGCGTCGCGAAAAAAGCACCGCGGATGATTGCCGAGGCGTTAATTGAAAACTTTGATCGCTCAAAAGCTTCAATTGAAAAAATTGAATTAGCAGGCCCGGGGTTTATTAATTTTTATATGAATAATTCCTACCTTACTGATTTGATTCCTACGGTTCTTGAAGCCGGGGAAAAATATGGAGAAACGACGGTTGGCGGCAAGCAAAAGATTCAGGTGGAGTTCGTTTCCGCCAATCCAACGGGTGACCTGCACCTTGGTCATGCCCGCGGTGCGGCAGTCGGCGATTCCTTAAGCAATATTTTAGCCAAAGCTGGCTATGAAGTTTCCCGCGAGTACTATATTAATGACGCCGGAAATCAGATTAATAACTTGGCATTGTCTGTGGAGGCTCGATATTTCCAAGCACTAGGTCACGACAAACCAATGCCAGAAGACGGTTACCATGGTGCGGATATCATCGGGATTGGAAAGAAGCTTGCCGAAGAGTATGGCGATAAGTTTGTGAATACCGACGAGCAGGAACGGTTTGAATTTTTCCGTGAGTACGGCTTGAAATATGAAATGGCTAAATTGCAAAAAGATCTTGAGGATTTCCGTGTTGGCTTTGATGTCTGGTATTCAGAAACATCCCTTTATAAAAATGGCAAAATTGATACGGCTTTAGAGGCACTGCGGAAATCAGGCTATATTTATGAGCAGGACGGGGCAACTTGGCTTCGTTCCACCGATCTCGGTGATGATAAAGACCGGGTGTTAATTAAGCAGGACGGCTCCTATACGTATTTGACACCGGATATTGCCTACCATAAAGATAAGCTGGAGCGTGGTTTTGAAAAGCTGATTAATATTTGGGGCGCCGATCACCATGGTTATATCCCACGGATGAAAGCAGCGATCCAAGCGCTTGGTTATGACCGCGAGGCGCTCGAGGTTGAAATCATTCAGCTCGTCCATCTTTATAAAAACGGCGAAAAGATGAAGATGAGTAAGCGTACCGGAAAAGCTGTTACGATGCGGGATTTGGTTGATGAGGTTGGCCTCGATGCGACTCGTTATTTCTTCGCGATGCGAAGCTCGGACACGCATATGGACTTTGACCTTGATTTAGCGGTGTCACAATCGAACGAAAACCCAGTGTACTACGCTCAATATGCCCATGCTCGGATTTGCAGTATCATCCGCTCAGGCGAAGAGCAAGGCTATGCTGTTGATACGAAGGCAGATTTCAGCCTAATAGCATCAGAAAAAGAAATCGAATTATTGAAGAAGCTTGGCGAATTCCCACAAGCTGTCGGGGAAGCGGCGCTAAAACGTGTACCGCACCGGATTACCAATTATATTTTTGAATTGGCATCCACCTTCCACAGCTTCTATAATGCGGAAAAGGTGCTCGACAGCGAGCAGCCAGAACGGACGAAGGCACGACTTGCGTTGGTGAAAGCAGTCCAAATCTCATTGCGCAATGCCCTTGCTTTGATTGGCGTCTCAGCACCGGAAAGAATGTAATGACAGGCTCCCTTTCGGGGGCTTTTTTCGTGTTTCGCGGAATAAATATCGAGTTGCGCGGAATTCATTCGGGTTCCCGCGGGAATTTAATGAAAACCCGCGGAATTCGATTCTAACTTTTTCCAAAGAATATGAATAGCTCCTTGATTTTGGTAAATATTAAAAAAGTAATTTAACCAAGGAGTGGACTGAATGAATGTAGGAAGGGCAAAGGAAATTGCGGAGTCTGCGGAAATGATTCATGTGACTTATGAAGGGACTCCTGTGATTATTCAGCATGTGGATGAAGCAACAAAGATGGCGCGGATTTATTCGAAAACCGACCCAGAAAATGAGCGCGATGTGCCTGTTCTGAATTTAATTGAGGAATAAGATAATTTCCCAAAAATTAAAGTAGAGAAACTAAACACATAGTTTTTTTAATCCAGTTCTTAAAGGAATTGGATTTTTTTTATTCCGTAAATACCGATACTTAAAGGCTTCTTAACCTAAGAACTCTTTTTTTGCGATAATATATCTATGTAGAAGTATGAAAAATGCAAAAATTTCACCATCTTAGGGGAAAGCATTTGTTCTTTAAGGGGCAATTTTAGTTACATATAATAAAGTTGTAAACGATTTCAAGCGCAACTACAAGTGGAGCGGTGAGTTTATGTTAACAGGAAGAGAGCTTAAAATTGCTATTAATCTATTGGAGGAAAGAAAGCCAATAAAAATTAAGGATTTATCTCTGAAATTTGGGGTAAGCACGAGAACGATTAAGTATGACCTTGACAATGTTAGAGACTGGTTAAAGGACCAAGAAATTGAGGTTCATTCACAGCCTAATAAAGGGATATGGATAACTTGCGAAGAGGTAAAGCGAAACAAAGCTTTAGAAGAAATCCTTGGAAATGAAAGAAGGAACCAAAACCCGGATCAGAACTTCCGGATAAAAAGGATCCTAGTCACAATGCTCCTTCAAAATGATTATATAACAGCTACAGATTTAGCTGAAGGTCTTCAGGTCAGCCGGAACACCATACTAAATGATATGAACTTAGTAGGTGAATATATTGCACCCTGGATGCTTCAATTGGAAAGGGCGAGACGTGTCGGTTATAAACTGAACGGTGAAGAGCTCCATCTTCGATTATTGCTAGAGCACTTCATCTATTCAGATCTGACAAATTATGAAATTTATCAAATTATGACTCGGATTTCAAATCATGAAAGGGAATCTGGGCAAGAGCCATTGATGGATGGACCATTACTATCCGTTTATAAGGCAGCAGAAAAGCAGTTAAGTGATTTATACGAGCCAGCAGTTACAAAACTTTTACACCAATCGGATTTAATCACGCTGCTGATTCGTATCACAGTATCTGTAACTCGTCTGAACATGGGGCAGGCATTGAAAGGCTATCGAGTGCTAAAAAAGAGCCAATACCAGGACGATGTCTCGAAATTTATTCTTTCATTCATGGAAAAAGTATATGCCGAACTAGAATTGCCATTACTTGAAAACGAGTTCCTGTATCTTTCTGGTGAAATTGACAAAGGTTTTAAAGGAATGGATCTTATCCAAGCAACAAATAAGATTATCGAGACGGTGAGTGAAAGAGAAGGGATTGACTATAAAAGGGATCCAAAATTATTTAGTAATTTATATGCCCACCTTTCCCTTCGTTTGCAAAGAGGAATGTTTAATATTGCAGAAAATAATCCCTTTGCAGAGGAAATAAAGCGAAACCATCCTGAATTATTTGAAAGTATTTTAGAAGCGTGTCAGATACATCTAGGGATGTCTGTAAAGGCTAGCCAGGATGCCTTTGCCTCTTTAATTGCCTTGCACTTCTTAACATCGTTTGAAAATACATTCAGTAAAAGGAAAAAGGTTCGTGCCTTATACGTATGCTCGACAGGCAGGGGAGTAGCGCGGCTAATCAAGAACAGAGTGGAAAAAGAGATTCATGATATCGATTTAGTGGCCTATTGCTCCATTATGGAGGTTGAGAAGGTGTGCGGAAAAGAGAAGGTAGATCTTATCATTAGCGTTTTTCCGATTCAATCTGATATACCTGTCATTCTTGTTGACGCCATTCCTACTAAACGAGATATTGAAGCCATTCGGGAAAAGGTTACCGAGTTCATCAAAATGCATCCGCATCAGCCTTCACATTTACTATTTGAGGAGAACGGCTTAATTAATGAGGAAAGTGAAAATGTGAGTCAGGAAATTATTTTAAAAGGATTTGAAGTTCTGCATGAAATACTGTCTGATTTTAAGGATGACATCGAGGAAACTCGGATGCAGGCACTACAGCTTCATATATTTTTAATGGTTCACAGATGCTATTTTGATAAGCAGTACGATGACTTCCTGTATACTAACCACCCAATAACCGAGAAGAACAAGCGGGATTTACGGACAATCAAAGAAATTCTTGAAGAAAAAGAACTAAATGTTCATAAATCAGAGCTCCTCGCATTATTACAATACTTTAAATAACCGGAAGTGAGAAAATGAACAACTATATCATCATAGAAAATGGTTTGGTGATCAATCCCGAAAAAGAAGGGATCGAAAGAAAAGACATTGGAATCATCAACGGTAAATTTGCAGAGGTTGAAGAAGTAATTAGTAAGAGTGATAAAATTCACCGAATCGATGCGGCAGGTAGTTATGTTGCACCTGGATTTATTGATCTTCATGTCCATGTTTTTAAAGAGGTTACAAGCCTAGGAATAGAGGCAGACCTTGTTGGGGTCAATCAAGGGGTGACAACGATTGTCGATGCTGGAAGTTCTGGGTATGACAACTATGGAGTGTTTAAGGAAACAGTTGCTAACCAAAGTAAGACTGAAGTGTTGTCTTTCCTAAATATTTCACGTAAGGGTTTAGGGGCTGGTTTATCTGAACTTGCGAACCCAGCAGACTTAATGACCTTAGAAGAAGCTGCCGAAATTTTTGAGCGTGAGCCAACTATCGTTGGTCTCAAAGCAAGAATGAGTGGCTCTGTGGTCAAAGAACAAGGGATCGCCCCGCTAAAACATGCCAGGATGCTAGCTGATTCTCTTAATGTACCAATTATGATTCATATTGGTAACCCACCTCCCTATTTAAATGAAGTTTTCCCATTACTGAAAAAGGGTGATATTGTTACGCATGCCTTTCATGGTAAAAAACATGGGATTTTAAGAGAAGATAACAAT
This sequence comes from Neobacillus sp. K501, assembly GCF_053749995.1. Classification (NCBI taxonomy): domain Bacteria; kingdom Bacillati; phylum Bacillota; class Bacilli; order Caryophanales; family Bacillaceae; genus Neobacillus; species Neobacillus sp. K501. The sequence goes on from NZ_JBSLYA010000010.1 coordinate 45,790, forward strand.
TTACTTCCTGAAGTACTTGAAGCACTAGAACGCGGCGTACTCTTTGATGTAGGCCATGGTACATCTAGTTTTAGTTATGAAACGATAAAAAGATATAAGAAAAATTATTCCTATCCCTTCTCAATAAGCACGGATATCTATATAAACAACTATCAGAATCCTGTTGGCAGCTTGATGATGACGATGTCTAAACTACTAGAGTTAGATTTTACCCTTGAAGATGTAGTCAAGTCGGTCACGATTAGAGCTGCACAAGCCATTGGTCAAACGGAGCTGGGGACGTTCCGAAATGGCACTCGTGCAGACCTGACAATTTTTACAATAAGCGAAGAACCGTCTACCTTGATAGATTCTGAAGGAATCGTGTTAACAGGGAGAAGATTACTTGATCCAAAAATGACTTTGAGGGAAGGAAAGGTAGTGTTCAGCAAATGAGCTTACTAGAATTAGAAACATTGATACAAAAAAGTGGTGATGCAGAGAAATGCTCAAGCCTTCTCCAATTTACTGAGGATTTGTTAAAGAAGTCAGAAATTAAGATGAATGACGCCCAATGTTTGTCACTTGTATCACACCTTTCAGCAATGGTATACCGCTCGATCAATAAAGAACCAATCAATCCAATTGATAAGGAAATGTTTAACGAAGTATCATCTGAGTCTATTAACTTAGCTGAAATGGTAAGCAGCAAACTGCCGGATTTACATGAAGATGAAAAGTATTTACTATCTATACACTTTGAATCTGCGAAAATGAATTCATAATTATGAGGAGGAAATAAAAATGAGTCAAATTGTTGTTGTAATTGGAGATCGTTTAGGAAAAGGACAGAATGTTGCGAAGGGTGTAGAAGCTGCTGGCGGGAAAGCAATCGTCGTTAAAGGCATGGGGGCCGATATGAGACTTGGAGATGTTATGAAAGAGGAAAATGCGGATATTGGCATCTCTTTCTGCGGCAGCGGCGGGGCAGGAGCGATCACAGCTCAATCGAAATACGGGTATCCATGTCATTATGGGATGCGCTCGATCGATGAAGGGATTACCGCTCTTCGTGAAGGTAAACGAGTACTTGGGTTTGGATTTATGGATGTTGAGGAATTAGGAAAGCGAATTACCGAAGAATACGCCAAAATCAGAGGATGATAAGGTATGAAAAAAACGTTTGAAACAAAAGTTCAAATTGAAGGTATCGGAAATTCAAAGGAATTGGCGATTAACAGTGCTTTAGGGATGATTCAAAAAAAAGTAATGAAGGAGCATAAGGGTTTGATTCTTAGAATTGAACCCATTGACCTCCAAGTGCTTGAGGCAAGGGAAACATCTTACACAGAACGATTTTTCCTTTTCTTCTTTCCAAGAAAAAGAAGTAAATTCAAAGTTAAATTAGAAGTTAATGTCAATATCTTTTTGATCGATGTAGATGAGATCAAATTTGAAAAAGTGAATGAGCCAGATAACGTGAAAACAATGATACTGGGGCATTCAGTCAATAAATAGGGTGGTGAGTATATGGAAATTATTGAAGTAATATTGAAATCTATTGTTATTGGGGCACTCGTAGGATTCGGCGTTGGAGCCGGAGCAGCCCGAATGTTTCATGCCCCTAAAGTACAGGGAATGGGTGCTTTCCGTACCCTTGGTGAATTGAATGCCTGCGCTGGGGATGCTGCTTCTCACTTTTCATTCGGTCTCGGTTTCTTCTTTAATGCTTGGGCATCCTCCGTTGGTGCTGGGGCATTTACCCAGGATGTTGACCACCGGATTATCCCAAACTGGGCCGCAGCCGTTTTAATGCGTAAGGGCAAACGCCCTGAAGATACACTTCATAATCCGAAAAAGATGGCGATTGCGGGAGCTATTATCGGAGTACTTGTTGTAACTTTCTTAAATTCAACGGCTTCAGCCATCCCGGAATCTTTACAAGCCATTGCGATTAAGGTATTAGTGCCTGCAGCAAACCTTTTAATCAACCCTGTCATGCCTGTTATATTCTGGTTAGCGGCCTTAGATGCAGGAAAGCGGTCAGGAGTTTGGGGAACTATTTTTGGCGGTGCTGCACATCTAATCATGGGAAATGCTGTACCAGGGGTTGTACTTGGGATATTGATTGGTAAAGGTGTAGATGACGGTGGATGGTCAAAAGTAACTAAGACATTGCTGACTGCAGTTATTCTATTGTTTGTACTTAGTGCGTTCTTCCGTGGTTTTGATATTAACATGATCAGAGGATTTAATATGGAAGCACCGAACTGGTTGATTGATCTCCACAAAATGATTGGACTAGAGGTGAAGTAAAGTATGAGTAACCAAGCAGAAGTAATGAACGATAAATTATATAACAAAAACTTTTGGTTTGCAGATTGGTCTTTTCCAATTTTTGTAGCATTATTATCAGCTGGGATTTTTGCTGGAACACATATGTATTATGAATATCATATTGGTGCCTTTAACGATGTGGCGATTGTAGCGATGCTTGAGGCTGGCCTACAGGGTGCAGGATACGGAGCAGCAGCAGCATTCGGAGCAAGTTTCTTGTTTGCTCGGATCCTGGAAGGTTCTCTTGTAGGGATTCTTGATATTGGTGGTTCTCTTCAAACAGGAATAGGTATTGGTGTACCTGCGCTGCTTCTAGGCGCAGGAATTACGGCGCCAATTGAATCCTTTTTCCTCTCCTTATTAACCGGTGGATTATTAGGAATTATTATCGGCTATGTCATTATTGGAATTCGTAAATTTACTGTTGGACAGTCTAATTCAACTTTTGGTGCAGATATTATGATGGGGGCAGGAAATGCTTCAGGGCGTTTCTTAGGACCTCTGATTGTGATCTCAGCCTGCAGTGCTTCGATTCCAATCGGATTGGGTTCTGTCATTGGTGCGGCAATATTTTATGCATGGAAGAAACCTGTAGCAGGCGGTGCCATTCTCGGGGCAATGCTATTTGGAGCATTTTTCCCAATTTCAATTAATTGAGGTGTTTTAAGTGGGGATTTTTAAAGAAATGGGCTTGCGTGAAATCATTAATGCAAGTGGAAAAATGACAGCTCTTGGTGCATCTGCTGTTAGTGATGAAATTGCTCAATCTCTAAAGGAAGCATCCCAAGATTATGTGGATATTGATGAACTCATGGAATATACGGGTAAGGTGATTGCTGAAAGCACAGGTGCTGAAGATGGCTGCCCTACTTGCGGTGCAGCTGCGGGAATTGCGATTTCAACGGCAGCTGTTATTGCAGGAAAAAATCTATCCTTAATTGAGAGAATTCCAGATACGGAAGGCCTGCGAAATGAGATTATTATCCAAAAGGGACATCTTGTTCATTTTGGAGCGAGTATTGGACAAATGATCAAAATTGGCGGCGGAAAAGTAGTTGAAGTTGGCCAAGCAAACAAGGTTGAGAAGGATCATATTGAACAGGCTGTAAATGAAAAAACAGCGGCAATCCTTTATATCAAGTCCCATCATGCCGTACAAAAGGGCATGCAATCGATTGAAGCGATGATGGAGGTTGCCAATCGCCATGGTATTCCATTTATCATTGACGCTGCAGCAGAAGAGGATTTTAAGAAATATATAAAAATGGGTGCTGATATTGTCATCTATAGTGGTGGGAAAGCACTTGAGGGACCAACTTCAGGATTTATATGTGGAAAGCAAGAATTCATGGAAGCCTGCCGCAAACAGTATAAAGGCGTTGGCCGTCCAATGAAGGTTGGGAAAGAAGGAATGGCTGGACTTGTTACAGCGCTAAAACAATATCCTTTCAAAACTAGTAATGCCGAGCAGCAAATCGACCGCATGACGAATTTATGCGAAAAGCTTAAAGTCATTGACGGGCTAACTTGTTCGATTAAACAAGATGAAGCCGGAAGAGAAATATATCGAGCACAAATCCAGGTAGATCCAGAAAAGACAGGATTTACAGCAGAAGAGCTTCTTCATCTGCTTGAATCTGGAGATCCAGCCATCTATTTACGCCATCATTATGTGAATGTCGGTATTTTATCTGTTGATCCCCGCCCATTACTTACCGGACAAGAAGAGATTATTGCAAATAAATTCATTGAAATCATCACTAGGGGGTAAACAAATTGAATTTGCAGCATAAAGTAATTTTTAATGTACTAGCAAAGGATTTAGAAAATGCCAAGGAACTTGTTGAAGCAGCAGGTGATAAGGTTTTAGTTGGAGTGATGACGAAAGATTTCCCAACGGAGGAAGCGGCTGTTCAACAGGTTCTCGCATTTAAGGAAAATGGTGTACAGGTATCTGTTGGATTAGGCGCAGCTGATCCAGCTATGTGGAAAAAAGTAGCCGATGTTTCGGTTAAAACAAAGCCAGATCATATTAATCAAATTTTTCCTGCCGCAGGATATACACTTGGCCGTATGGAACAGCTTGGTGAGCAGCCAGTGGTAAACGGCGTTATTGAACCATCAGGTACGCCTGGTGAGGTATACATCTCAACAGGTCCTGTGAGTTCTTCAAACCGTGAGAAAGTATCATGTGAAATGGCAGCGAATATGCTAGCTGAGATCGGGGTTCATTCTGTTAAGTTTTATCCAATTCAAGGTGAAGAGCGCCTTGATGAAGTGGCGGCAATGGTAAAAGCTGCCGCAAATGCTGGCTTAAAAATCTTTGAACCGACAGGCGGAATCGGTGTTGAAAATGTGTATAACATTGTAAAAACATGTTTAGAGAACGGAGCAGAAACGGTAATCCCACATCTTTATACTTCCTTAATCAATAAGGAAACAGGTAAGACGGAGGTTTCTAAGATTCAACAGTTATTAGAAATGAACTGGGAATAGAATAAACCGAATAGGGGGCTGACACAAGAATTTTTCTTGTTGCAGCCTTTTTTTAGTTAAGGAGGGGAAAAGGACGGTGGAAAATCTCGGAGTAATTTTTCGATATGGATGGTGTCATTATTGATAGTGAACCAGTTTATCAAGCTTTAAATAGAAAAATTTTCAAACAACTGGGAATTGAGGTTGATAAGCAATTCCAGCTAGAATATGTTGGGGTTACTAAATGGAGGAAGTGGCAACTGCTAAAAGATCAGTACCAGCTCCACCAGTCTATAGATGAATTAATTGCCCTGCAGGAAGAGGTGTTCTCCCAGGAATACTGGGATTATAAAAGCTTGCTACTTCCAGAAGTGACGCCACTATTATTAAAATTAGTTACCTTAAATATTCCCATTGCACTAGCCACATCCTCAGTGAGAAAGAAAGTGGATCAGGTTCTTAAACAATGTGGTTTGCAGGACTATTTTTCGGTTATTGTGACAGGGGATGAGGTTGTCAGGGGTAAACCGGATCCGGAGATTTTTCTAACTGCGGCTAAGAAACTAAAACTCCCACCTGAAAAATGTATCGTTATTGAGGATTCGTATAACGGAATCCTAGCGGCAAAAAAGGCAAAAATGTATGGAATAGGAGTTAAGCATCCAGCTATTAATGTCAATCTATCGATTGCGGATAAAGTCATTCATTCCCTTAAGGAGATTGAAATAGTGAGATAGACAAGAAAAGAACCGAATGGCTCTCGTCTGAGAACACTTTTCGGTTCTTTTATATCTGTTTAAACCCCTTGTGAGTGCTGCTTATTTGGCAACTTACTTTCTGGGTCATTGTTTCCCTTTCTTTGGTTCTTTTCCTGCTTCTTTTGGTTCTCATTTAATTTCTGCACGAATTGGCTCGTACTTTCCATCGTAAATCCCTCCTTAATTGCACCTCGTAGTTACTTTAACCATCCGTAAATGTCATCATCCTTATAAAAAAAAGGAAATGGCACCAGCAAAAAGTTCTTTAAACGAACGGAAAAGATTCGGCTTATTTAGATCTTCCAGTCTTAATGGTTTGGAATCGAGGATATCCTTTTGCAATACTTCCTTAAAGCGGGCCACAAAGGCAGGATCGAAAAAGTAGCAGTTGATTTCTTTATTTAAAAAAAAGCTTCGCTGGTCGAAATTGGCGGTGCCAATATCGCAGATTTTTTCATCAATGACGATTGATTTTGCATGGTAAAAACCGTTTCTATATTGATAAACGGCAGCTCCAAGTTTTAGAAGACGACGCAAATAGCGAAAGGAAGCCTCTTGGACGAGAACGTGGTCCGTTATATAAGGAACAACGATCGTTAGTTTTACCCCGCGCTTAACCGCTAGCACTAATTCACGAATAATTTTTTTGCTTGGAATAAAGTAAGGCGTACCAATCATCAGCGACTTTTCTGTTTTTTTTATCAAATCCCGGTACTGTTCTTCGAGCTGTCCAGCCTCCGTTGCAACGAATTGATGGGGGACTTTTCCTGGTAGATGCTCGAATATATAGTTTGACTGATCGATCCCTATCTCGCTTGAGTATTCCTGCCAATCAATGAAAAATTCCTTTTGTAAATAAGGCACGCTCTCCCCGGTAATTTTTAAATGGTAATCGCGCCATGGGCTTAGCTTTGGATCCTCATCGATATATTCTTTACCAATATTAAAGCCGCCGAGATACCCGATTTTGCCATCAATAATCGATATCTTCCGGTGGTTTCTCACCTGTGAAGAATAGAAAAAAAACGGAGACTTGACCCGATTACTAAAGGCGAATTTTACTCCAGCCGCCTTCAAGGCTTGAATATCTGCCTTTTTTATCTTATGACTGCCAATTCGATCGACCAGAAGTCTAACCTCAATGCCCTCGAAGGCCTTCGATTTTAAGATCGAAAAAAACTCCTGACTAAAGGCGTCGTCTTTAACGATATAAAATAAAATATGAATATGATGGCTGGCCTTATTTAATTCAGAAAAATAATCAGTAAACAGCTCTTTTCCATGTGGGAAAAAATCAAAGTTACTATGGAGGATCGGTGATTCTCTTTTACGAGAAAGCAAAGCATGCTTCTTTTTTCCCAAAGAAAAATCGATGGCTAGCCAGACAATAATGATTAATAGTAATCCAATCACGAATTTCATAAGGAATCTTTCCTCCAGTCCTATCTGTTAGCTTAGCCAAACTAGCGCTTTAGTATGAATTTCAGAAAAAGTCAAATGAAGTTTTTATAAAAACATTTGACTGAACGCTCATTCATTATATAATAGTGTTAACAGTAGATTCTGAAAATTAGATTGTTTTAAAATTTTCTACCAGTAAACACAAAGGGGAAGGGGCGTTTGGGATGAATGGGCTTTTATGGGTAAACCTCATTGCATTCTTGGCTGTAACCGCTTACGCGATCAGTCTATTCGTTTATGTCATTAAGACCCGGATGGAATTCATTAAGCTTGGCAAAAAGGTCGAATTTGACAACAATGTCAAGGAACGAATGCAAAAAATTTGGGTCAATGTATTTGGACAGAAAAAGCTCTTAAAGGACAAAAAAAGTGGAATCATGCATGTCATGTTCTTTTATGGCTTTCTTTTAGTCCAATTTGGAGCGATTGATTTTATTTGGAAAGGGATTGCACCGGGGTCACATCTCCCGCTAGGTCCGCTTTATCCTGGTTTTACATTCTTCCAGGAAATTGTCACACTATTGATTCTTGTCGCAGTGCTATGGGCGTTCCATCGTCGTTATGTGGAAAAACTCGTCCGCTTAAAGCGTAATTTCAAATCAGGTCTTGTGCTAATTTTTATCGGCGGTTTAATGCTTTCAGTTCTTGTCGGAAATGGAATGAGCATGATCTGGCATGGGCATGAAGGTACTTGGACAGAGCCGGTGGCGTCATTAATTGCAGGTGCTTTTGCCGGTATTGGTGAAACCGCTGCCATTGCAATCTTCTATATCGCATGGTGGATGCACTTATTGTTCTTATTAACATTCTTAGTGTATGTTCCGCAATCCAAGCACGCTCACTTAATCGCTGGTCCAGCAAATGTGTATTTTAATCGGTTAGAAAAAGCAGGGAAACTGAAAAAAATTGATTTTGAAGATGAATCACAGGAATCGTTTGGGGTTGGAAAAATTGAAGACTTCACCCAGCATCAAATGATCGATTTTTATGCCTGTGTCGAATGTGGTCGCTGTACGAATATGTGTCCGGCAACAGGAACAGGGAAAATGCTATCACCAATGGATTTAATTGTGAAGATGCGTGATCATCTCACGAATTATGGGGCGGCTGTGACTCAGAAGCAGCCTTGGGTGCCCACATTTGCTTTTGCCAATACAAAAGGCAATCAAATTGCGTTAGCAGCAGGCGGTCAAGGAGCAGAAGAAGCAGCGGCAGCACTTGCTTACAATCCAAGCTTGATTGGCGAAGTCATTACCGAAGAAGAAATCTGGGCTTGTACAACTTGCCGTAACTGTGAAGACCAATGTCCAGTTATGAACGAACATGTTGATAAAATTATTGACCTTCGCCGTTATCTTGTTTTAACAGAAGGGAAATTAGATGCGGATGCTCAGCGTGCCATGACCAATATCGAACGCCAAGGAAATCCTTGGGGATTAAACCGAAAAGAGCGCGAAACTTGGCGTGAGGTTCGGGAGGATGTTGAAATCCCAACCGTGAAAGAAATGAATAAAAAAGGCGAAGAGTTTGAGTACCTATTCTGGGTTGGCTCCATGGGTTCTTACGACAATCGCAGCCAGAAGATCGCCCTATCGTTTGCCAAACTGATGAACGAAGCGGGTGTGAAGTTCGCTATCTTAGGAAACAAAGAAAAGAACTCAGGAGATACACCGCGCCGCCTTGGTAACGAATTCCTGTTCCAAGATCTTGCGGTGAAAAACGTAGAAGAGTTTGAAAAGGCAGAAGTGAAGAAAATCGTAACGATTGACCCGCATGCCTATAATATTTTCAAAAATGAATACCCTGATTTCGGCTTAACAGCGGAAGTTTACCACCATACGGAAATTCTTTATGAACTTGTCCGCGATGGCAAGCTTGTACCAAAACACGCGGTAAATGAAAAAATCACTTTCCATGATTCTTGTTACTTAGGCCGTTACAACGATGTCTATGACCCGCCAAGGGAAATCTTAAAGGCGATTCCTGGGGTACAGCTTGTGGAAATGGAAAGAAATCGAGAAACCGGAATGTGCTGTGGCGCAGGTGGCGGCTTGATGTGGATGGAAGAAGAAACCGGTCACCGCATCAACGTAGCGAGAACCGAGCAGGCGCTTGCCGTCAATCCATCGGTGATCAGCTCCGGCTGTCCATACTGCTTAACGATGCTTTCCGACGGAACAAAGGCAAAAGAAGTAGAGGAAAAGGTCTCAACTTACGATGTTGCCGAGCTTCTTGAAAAAGCCGTTTGCGGAGATGCCGCTTAATTAGAAAAGCGGAAACTTATTGAACAAAGGCGAAAAATCTAGGAAATAGCAGAAGTTAAGTTTTTACCTGAATTCATAAAATTTTAGGAATTTTGTGTAAAACAATTCAACTTCTGCTATTTTTTATGTAAAATAGAAGTAAAGAATAAAACGCTTACATTTTATTTTTTGTTTCTATATCGAGCGAGCGTTCAGTCAATAGAGGGGAAAGGGAGAGTGTTTTAAATGGCAAAGACGGTTATTTTAAGCGGGGTTAGAACACCTTTTGGAAAAATTGGCGGAGCTTTAAGCAGCCTAACGGCGTCACAGCTTGGGGGAATAGCGGTGAAAGAAGCGTTGGTTCGTGCGGAAGTGAAACCAGAGGACGTTCAAGAAGTCATCTTAGGAACGGTACTACAAGGCGGCCAAGGGCAAATCCCATCCCGTCAAGCAGCAAGAGAAGCAGGCCTGCCTTGGGATGTGAAAACAGAAACGATTAATAAGGTTTGTGCTTCTGGGATGAGAAGTGTAACGCTGGCAGACCAAATCATCCGCTCAGGCGATGAAGAAGTTATTGTTGCCGGTGGAATGGAATCGATGAGTAACGCACCATATATTTTGCCAAAAGCACGCTGGGGCTTAAAAATGGGCGATTCGACGGTTAAAGATTTAATGATTCACGACGGGTTAAGCTGCAGCTTCACCGGCGTTCATATGGGAACATACGGGAATTCGACAGCTAAGGAAATGGAAATTAGCCGCGAGGCCCAAGATCAGTGGGCATTACGAAGCCATGAACGTGCGATTAACGCGATTGAAAGCGGAAAATTTGCAGAAGAAATCGTGCCTGTCACCGTACCGCAGCGCAAAGGAGCTCCGGTTATCATAGAGCATGATGAAGCACCACGAAAAGACACCTCACTCGAAAGACTTGCCAAACTAGCACCAGTATTTAATCACGACGGAACGATCACAGCTGGGAATGCTCCAGGCGTCAATGACGGTGCGGCCGCCCTCGTATTAATGAGCGAAGAACGCGCTTTAGCGGAAGGCAGAACTCCTGAAGCGGTTATTTTAGGCCATGCCGAAGTTGCAGTTGAAGCAAAAGACTTCCCACAAACACCAGGACTGGTCATCAATGCCCTTTTGAAAAAAACAGGCCGTAGCCTCGAAGAAATCGACTTATTTGAAATCAATGAAGCATTTGCTGCAGTAGCATTAGCAAGCGAAAAGATTGCTGGACTAAGGTCCGAAAAAGTAAATGTGAATGGCGGTGCGGTCGCCCTTGGACACCCAATTGGTGCCAGTGGAGCCCGAATTATACTTACTTTAATGCATGAACTCAAACGCCGTGGCGGCGGAATCGGAATTGCTGCAATTTGCAGCGGCGGCGGCCAAGGTGATGCCGTGATGATTGAAGTGCCGAGGAATTAGTTTTTAAAAGGAGGAGGACGGAAGGATGACAGTAGAAAAAATTATGGTGATTGGCGCCGGGCAGATGGGTTCGGGAATTGCACAAGTATGTGCCCAGGCAGGCTATCAAGTTCTATTAAACGATTTAAAGCCTGAATTCGTAGAACGGGGATTAAGTGTCATCAATAAAAATTTATCACGGAATGTAGACAAAGGACGGATGACAGAAGCGGAAAAAGGGCAGGTGCTTGGTCAGCTTACGGCTTCAACCGACCTGAACGATGCCAGTGCGGTCGACTTCGTGATCGAAGCAGCCGTTGAAAATATGGAAATTAAAACAAAGATCTTTGCACAGCTTGATGCGATTGCACCGGAGCATGCGATTTTGGCATCGAATACAAGCTCATTGCCCATTACCGAAATTGCAGCGGCAACGAAACGTCCGGAAAAAGTCATCGGTATGCATTTTATGAACCCTGTGCCTGTGATGAAGCTCGTGGAAATTATCCGTGGCCTGGCAACAGCAGACGAAGTTTATCAAACGATTGAAGATATTACGAAGACGCTTGGAAAAGTTCCGGTAGAAGTAAACGATTTTCCTGGTTTCGTTTCGAACAGAATTTTAATGCCGATGATCAATGAGGCCATTTTCACCTTGTATGAAGGAGTTGCCACGAAGGAAGCGATTGACGAAGTCATGAAGCTCGGTATGAACCACCCAATGGGGCCGCTCGTGCTGGCTGATTTTATCGGTTTAGATACTTGCCTTTACATTATGGAAACCTTGCATGAAGGCTTAGGCGATGATAAATACCGACCATGTCCGCTGTTGCGTAAGTACGTGAAGGCAGGCTGGCTCGGCAAAAAATCAGGCAGAGGCTTCTACAGCTACGAATAATAATCCTCTAGAGGGGAGTTTTAGCGATGAATCTGAGATTTACGGAAGAGCAAGAAATGATGCGAAAAATGGTCCGCGATTTTGCCAACAGCGAAATCGCTCCCTTTGTTGAAAAAATGGAACAAGGAGAATTTCCTCGGGAAATACTTCGGAAAATGGGGGAGCTCGGCTTGATGGGGATTCCGGTTCCAGAAAAATACGGCGGTTCGGAAATGGACTTTGTCTCCTATATTATCGCCATCAATGAAATCTCCAAGGTCAGTGCAACGGTGGGCGTGATCCTTTCTGTGCATACCTCTGTCGGTACGAACCCGATTCTTTATTTTGGCAATGAAGAGCAGAAACAAAAGTATTTGCCGAAGCTTGCTTCAGGGGAGTATTTAGGAGCGTTCTGTTTAACCGAGCCAAGCTCAGGTTCTGATGCTGCCAGTCTTAAGACAAGAGCGGTAAGGAATGGTGACCATTTTGTATTAAACGGTTCCAAGGTGTTTATCACCAATGGCGGTGAGGCCGATGTTTATATCGTGTTTGCCTCAACTGAGCCGAAATTAGGGACGAAGGGGATCGCGGCGTTTATCGTTGAAAAGGGAACGCCTGGTCTAGTCATTGGCAAAGACGAGCGGAAAATGGGCTTACATGGCTCACGCACGGTGCAGTTAACGTTCGAGAACATGCGCGTGCCAGTTGAAAACCTTTTAGGCGTTGAAAGTGAAGGCTTTAAAATTGCGATGGCCAATCTTGATGTCGGTAGGATCGGAATCGCTGCTCAGGCACTTGGAATTGCCGAAGCCGCCTTAACGGCTGCGACCGACTATGCAAAAGAGCGCCGCCAGTTTGGAAAGCCGATTGCTGCCCAGCAAGGTGTAGCCTTTAAGCTAGCGGATATGGCAACAAATGTGGAGGCCGCGAAACTATTAATCTATCGCGCCGCGAATTTACGGGCCCAAGGTTTAAAATGCGGCCAGGAAGCATCGATGGCGAAACTATTCGCCTCAAAAACAGCAGTCGAGGTGACGACAGAAGCAATCCAAGTGTTCGGCGGCTACGGCTATACCGAAGATTATCCAGTAGAACGTTATTTCCGCGATGCGAAAGTAACCGAAATTTATGAGGGAACCAGTGAAATTCAGCGAATCGTGATTAGTAAGTACCTTTAGTTTTTGGGGGTTATCCAGGTTTTTGCAATTTTTGTAGTAAGTGTGTGGAACTTTGTAGTAATAGCCCTGGATTCTGTCGTAAGTTGCTTCAATTTTGTAGTAATCGACCAGAATTATGTAGTAAACCAGTAGATTTTGTAGTAAGTCACCTAAACTTTGTAGTGATCAAGAGGAGGACGTAACAATGAATTTCCAATTAACAGAAGAGCATGAAATGATCCGAAAAATGGTTCGGGATTTTGCTAAAAATGAAGTCGCACCAACGGCAGCAGAGCGCGACGAGGAGGAGCGGTTTGACCGCGAGATTTTTGACAAGATGGCAGAACTTGGACTCACAGGAATTCCATGGCCCGAAGAGTACGGCGGAATTGGCAGTGATTATCTTGCCTATTGTATCGCGGTAGAAGAGCTTTCCCGCGTCTGTGCTTCAACAGGTGTTACCCTTTCTGCACACACCTCACTAGCAGGCTGGCCGATCTATAAGTTCGGCAACGAAGAGCAAAAACAGAAATATCTTCGTCCAATGGCAGAGGGAAAGAAAATTGGCGGTTACGGCTTAACAGAGCCTGGCAGCGGCTCGGATGCAGGTGGCATGAGAACAACAGCGAGACGAGATGGCGACCATTACGTCCTTAACGGCTCTAAAATTTTCATCACCAATGGTGGGGTGGCCGATATTTATGTCGTGTTTGCTCTAACGGATCCATCTAGCAAGCAAAAAGGAACAACTGCTTTCATTATCGAAAGTGATTTCCCAGGCTTTTCTGTTGGGAAAAAGGAAAAGAAACTAGGAATTCGTTCTTCACCGACAACAGAGATTATTTTTGAAGAGTGCCGAGTGCCGGTTGAAAACCGCCTGGGCGAAGAAGGCGAAGGTTTCAAAATCGCGATGATGACGCTGGATGGCGGCCGTAACGGAATTGCAGCTCAAGCTGTTGGAATTGCACAAGGTGCTCTTGACGCTGCGGTTGACTACGCAAAGGAACGCGTTCAGTTCGGCAAGCCGATAGCGGCGCAACAAGGTATCAGCTTTAAGCTTGCGGATATGGCCACAAGTGTGGAAGCGGCAAGACTATTAACCTATCAAGCTGCTTGGCTAGAGTCTGAGGGACTTCCGTATGGGAAGGAATCGGCGATGTCGAAATTATTTGCCGGTGACACCGCGATGAAGGTGACAACGGAAGCGGTGCAAGTATTTGGCGGCTATGGCTATACAAAAGATTATCCAGTAGAGAGATTCATGCGTGATGCGAAAATTACCCAAATTTATGAAGGCACCCAAGAAATCCAGCGCCTCGTTATCTCTAGAATGATTACGAAATAAATAGAAAAGCGGAAGCGCCTTGCCCAGAGGCGACAGGCATAAGACGAGCCGGCGGAAAGGTTGTTCTTTAACCTTTTTGACGGATTGGCTTATGACCCGAGCCACTAGGCGCTGGAGCTAGACAAGGCGGAATATACGGATGAAGAAACGGGAAGTACAGGCTTCGGTCAAAGACGAACGCCTTGTGCAAAAACGGCGGGATCAAATGATAAAAGGGGCGGTAGCTCTTTTTAAACAAAAGGGGTTTCATCGGACGACAACCAGAGAGATTGCGAAGGCGGCTGGTTTTAGCATTGGGACGTTATACGAATATATCCGTACAAAAGAAGATGTCCTATATCTAGTTTGCGACAGCATTTATGACCATGTCAGTGAGCGGCTGCAACAAGACCTTAAAGAGAAACAAGGGACGTTAGAAAGCCTGAAGCTGGGGATTGCGAATTATTTCATGGTTATTGACGAACTCCAAGAGGAAATTCTCGTCATGTACCAGGAAGCCAAATCACTCACGAAGGATGCGCTCCCATATGTATTGAAAAAAGAAATTGAAATGGCCGGGATGTTTGAAAAGCTACTCACCCTATGTGTGGAAAATGGTGAGCTAACTTTAACCGCAAAGCAAATGAAGCTTATGTCCCATGACATTATTGTCAAGGGACATATGTGGAGCTTCAGGCGCTGGGAAATGCAGAAGTTATTTACTTTAGATGAATATATTGAACTGCAAACGGAACTATTACTTTCGGGAGTTAACGTTAAACGTTCAGCCCAGGAAAAAACGAATCAAAAGTAACGACTAGGGGGAGACGGATGAGTACGGTAGAAATTTATCGCCCGAAGCATCATATTCGCTTTGTGACGGCTTCAAGTTTGTTTGATGGTCATGATGCTTCAATTAATATTATGAGAAGGATTCTCCAGGCAAGTGGGGCTGAGGTCATACATCTTGGCCATAACCGTTCGGTTGAAGAGGTTGTAAATGCGGCAATTCAAGAGGATGCACAAGGGATTGCAATTTCCTCTTATCAAGGCGGACATGTTGAGTATTTTAAATACATGTATGATTTGCTGAAGGAAAAAGGTGCACCGAATATTCGTATTTATGGCGGTGGAGGCGGTGTGATCATCCCGCGTGAAATTAAGGAGCTTCATGATTACGGAATTGCCTGGATTTTCTCACCTGAAGATGGCAGAAAGATGGGACTTCAAGGCATGATTAATCGCATGCTCGAGGAATGTGATTTTCCAACTGTTAATGGCGATGCCACCGAGCATATTGAAAAGCTGCCAGCAGGCGAGGTAAATGCGATTTCCAAGCTGATTACATTAGCAGAGCTTCATGTCGATAAAAATCGCGAAGCGGCAGCCGCTGCGGAAAGCCTTCTTGAAAAAGTGAAGACGTTGACGAAGGAAATTCCGGTTGTCGGGATTACCGGGACGGGCGGTGCCGGAAAAAGCTCGCTGACAGACGAGTTGATCCGCCGGTTTATTAATGAACTGCCGGATAAAAAAGTAGCGATTCTCTCCGTTGATCCGACAAAGCAAAAAACAGGCGGTGCGCTGTTAGGCGACCGGATCCGCATGAATGCGATCTTCAATCAAAATGTCTATATGAGAAGTTTGGCGACGAGGTCTTCGAAAAATGAGCTTTCGCTGGCGATTAAAGATGCGGTCTCAGTCGTGAAGGCGGCGGGCTTTGATCTAGTCATCGTTGAGACAAGTGGAATCGGCCAAGGGGATGCCGAAATTGCAGAAATATGTGATGTCTCTCTTTACATCATGACCAGTGAATTTGGTGCGCCCTCCCAGCTTGAGAAAATCGATATGATCGACTATGCCGATTTAATTGTCATCAATAAGTTTGAACGCAAGGGCTCTGAGGATGCCAAGCGCCAAGTGCAAAAGCAATATCAACGCAGTCATATGTTGTTTGAAAAGGATCCTTCTGAAATGCCGGTATACGGTACGATTGCCAGCCAGTTTAATGACCCCGGTACTAACGCACTTTTTGCGGCTTTAATTGAAAAAATAAATGAAAAAGCTTCCACGGATTGGGATACTTCTTTTAGCAAAAATGCAATCGTTGAAAAACAAAACGTCATTATCCCAACAGACCGACGTTATTATTTACGGGAAATCTCAGAAACGGTGCGCGGTTATCATAAGAAAGCGGAAGAGCAGACCAATATTGCCCGGAAATTATTCCAGCTTGAGGGTGCGATTCTCGCTGTGAAAGAAGCGGATGGCAATGAGGAAGTTCTGACTTCCTTAGAGGCACTGAAGGCGGCGACGGAAACGGAATTAACATCAGAATCAAAACGAATTCTTGATGGCTGGGAGAAAACAAAGGCCGATTACGCAGCAGATCAATTTGTGACGAAGATTCGAGATAAAGAGATCATCACGATTTTAAAAACAAAGAGCCTCTCTGGCTTAGATATTCCAAAAGTGGCACTGCCGAAATACAAGGATTATGGGGAAATTCTCCGCTGGGTCTATCGTGAAAATGTCCCGGGTGAATTCCCATACACAGCTGGAGTGTTCCCGTTCAAGCGTGAAGGGGAGGACCCGAAACGGCAATTCGCCGGGGAAGGAACGCCAGAGCGGACCAATCGTCGCTTCCATTACCTGTCAAAGGATGACAGTGCAAAACGCTTAAGTACCGCGTTTGACTCCGTGACCTTGTATGGCGAAGACCCTGATTACCGACCAGATATTTTTGGCAAGGTAGGCGAGAGCGGCGTCAGCATTTGTACGCTAGAGGATATGAAAAAGCTGTATGCCGGTTTTGATCTATGTTTGCCATCGACATCCGTGTCGATGACGATCAATGGTCCGGCACCGATTATTTTGGCGATGTTTATGAACACGGCGATTGATCAACAGGTTCAGAAGAAGGAAGAGGAGCTTGGCCGGATGCTGACGGTTGAGGAATTTGCTGCTGTGAAGGCGTATACATTAAAAACAGTCCGTGGAACGGTGCAGGCTGATATTTTAAAAGAAGATCAAGGCCAGAATACTTGCATTTTTTCAACGGAGTTTGCGCTTAGGATGATGGGCGATATTCAGGAATATTTCATCGACAATCAAGTGCGTAATTATTATTCTGTTTCAATTTCTGGCTACCATATTGCCGAAGCAGGAGCGAATCCGATTTCGCAGCTGGCGTTTACGCTGTCAAATGGCTTCACTTATGTGGAATATTATTTGAGCCGCGGGATGAAAATTGATGATTTTGCGCCAAACCTGAGTTTCTTCTTCTCCAATGGCTTGGATCCGGAGTATACCGTGATTGGCCGGGTGGCGCGACGAATTTGGGCAACGGTTATGCGAGATAAATACGGTGCGAATGAACGAAGCCAGAAATTAAAATACCATGTGCAAACTTCAGGACGTTCGCTGCACGCGCAAGAAATTGATTTTAATGATATTCGGACTACGCTTCAGGCGTTAATGGCTCTGCATGATAACTGTAACTCCCTCCACACCAATGCGTATGATGAGGCGATTACGACTCCAACCGAGGAATCGGTGCGCAGGGCGATGGCGATTCAGATGATCATTACAAAAGAGCATGGATTAACGAAAAATGAAAATCCGCTTCAAGGTTCGTTCATTGTTGAAGAGTTGACTGACTTAGTTGAGGAAGCGGTGCTTCAGGAATTTGAACGCTTGAATGACCGCGGCGGTGTGCTTGGTTCAATGGAAACCCAGTACCAGCGCGGAAAAATTCAAGATGAATCGATGCATTATGAAATGAAAAAGCATACCGGCGAATTGCCGATTATCGGAGTCAATACTTACTTGAATCCGAATCCGCCTTCCGAGGAAGATGTTAACAACATGGAGCTGGCAAGAGCATCACAGGAAGAAAAGGAATGGCAAATTCGCAATTTGCGCGCCTTCCAAGAAGCACATGCGAACAAAGCAGCCGAAGCGTTAGCGCGTTTAAAAGCTGCTGCCGTTAACAACGAAAATATTTTTGCTCAGTTAATGGAAACGGTCAAAGTCGCAAGCCTTGGTCAAATCACAAAAGCGCTTTACGAGGTAGGCGGGCAGTATCGCAGGAATATGTAATCATAAATACAATGGCTTGAGCATATGCTTTAAGCCATTGTATTTTTGTGTAAAAATAAAGATATAACAATTAGGTGCATTTCTTATATAATACGATTACGTACATAACTACAAGAAACCCCAGGGCAGGTGAAGACAGATGAAATTTACTCATATTATGTTGGTTTTAATCATTTTTGCCTGGCCACTATTCTATCTTTATCAACGTCAATTAGGGGCGATAACATTCCTCCTGCTAGCGATTTTCTTTCTAGTAATCGCCATAAAAGAAATGAAAAAGCTAAAACAGCCGGATGATTCGTGTCCTGAGAAGGAAAAAATCAAGCGAAACCATAGATAGAACTAGCATAAACGGGAGAAATTTGTTTATAATGAAGAATATGTTAATTTGAGAAAAGCTTCAAGCCCCTAGGCGCTGAAGCTAGACATTAATAGACATGCCCGTTATCACTCTTTTTAGAGTGTTAAATAGAGAAAGGAAGTGCCGATAGTGAGTTTACAAGGTTACTCAAAAGAGCAATTACAAGAATTATCACTTATTGAGATGGCTTATGAGGTTCTAAAAAACAGAAAACAAGCAATCTCCTTCAAAGAATTACTAGATGAAATTGCAACAGCTGCCGAACTTTCAGAGGAAGAAATTAGATCGAGAATTGCTCAATTTTACACGGATATAAATATCGATGGCCGTTTTCTTTCATTAGGTGAAAATCGTTGGGGACTTCGTGTTTGGTATCCAGTGGATACGCAAGAAGAAGAAGTTGTCACGGTCACGAAGCCGAAGAAGAAAAAGGCGAAGAAGGTTGTCGATGAAGACGATCTTGAAGATTTCGATGATGCAGATGAAGAAGAATATGATGAGCTAGATGACTTTGTCGATGAAGACGATCTTGATGAAGATGAGGATGATCTTCTGGATGATCTTGATGATGTCGATGAATTCGACGATGAAGATGAAGATGTCATTGAAGACGATGAAGAGCTTGACTTCGAAGATGATGACGATGATTTAGATGAGGACCTTGATGAAGAAAGTGAAGTTGAGGATGACGAAGAGTTGTAATTCGCTTGACTTTTTAATCCCCCGCTTGTAGAATCTTTTTTGGGCTCCTTAAAAAAGGAACGGATTACATTTAGCTAAGAAGCGCTCCCTTACTTTACGTAAGTGGAGTGCTTTTTTATTTTTTTAGGAAGAAAATCCGCTCTCTCGAGACTTCTTAATTTTTTTATAAAAAGAAGCCTTAAACCATACAAATATTGCACACACTGAATAAGAGGAGGATTTTTTATGACAAAGTATATTTTTGTAACGGGCGGAGTAGTTTCATCATTAGGAAAAGGGATTACCGCTGCATCCCTTGGGCGCTTATTGAAAAACCGTGGTCTTAACGTCACGATTCAAAAGTTCGACCCATACATTAACGTCGACCCAGGAACCATGAGTCCATATCAGCACGGTGAAGTGTTTGTGACTGATGATGGTGCAGAAACGGATTTAGACTTAGGTCACTATGAGCGTTTTATTGATATTAACTTAAACAAATACAGCAACGTAACAACAGGAAAAATTTATTCAACGGTGTTGCGTAAAGAGCGCCGTGGTGATTATTTAGGTGGAACGGTGCAGGTTATTCCACATATCACCAATGAAATCAAAGACCGTGTTTTCCGTGCCGGTAATGAAACAAATGCCGATGTTGTTATTACGGAAATCGGTGGTACGGTAGGGGATATCGAGTCATTGCCATTCTTAGAAGCGATCCGTCAAATCAAGAGTGATATTGGCCGTGATAATGTTATGTACATTCACTGTACGTTAGTTCCTTATATTAAAGCTGCTGGTGAAATGAAAACTAAGCCGACACAGCATAGTGTAAAAGAGCTTCGCAGCTTAGGGATTCAGCCAAATATCATCGTCGTCCGTACGGAAATGCCAATTTCACAGGATATGAAGGATAAAATTGCTCTATTCTGTGATATTGACACGAATGCGGTGATTGAATGTCAGGATGCTGATACTCTTTACTCGATTCCACTTGCATTGCAAGAGCAAAACATGGACCAAATTGTTTGTGATCATTTGAAATTAAATGTACCATCAGCAGAAATGACAGAATGGAAGGCGTTGGTAGAAAAGGTTGTGAACCTTTCTAGCAAAACGCGCATTGGTCTTGTTGGTAAATATGTCGAGCTTCAAGATGCTTACATTTCCGTTGTCGAAGCAATGAAGCATGCTGGCTATGCTTTTGATGCCGATGTGGAAATTAAGTGGATTAATGCGGAAGAAGTCAATGCTGAGAATGTTGCGGAATTGCTTGGTGATGTCGATGGTATCCTTGTACCAGGTGGCTTCGGTGACCGTGGTATTGAAGGAAAAATCCAGGCG
Source organism: Neobacillus sp. K501 (assembly GCF_053749995.1). Lineage (NCBI taxonomy): Bacteria > Bacillati > Bacillota > Bacilli > Caryophanales > Bacillaceae > Neobacillus > Neobacillus sp. K501. Next base: position 66,298 of record NZ_JBSLYA010000010.1, read on the forward strand.
ACTCGCTATGCTCGTGAAACACGTAAACCATTCTTGGGAATTTGCTTAGGAATGCAGTTAGCAACAATCGAATACGCTCGTCACGTCCTTGGTTATGGTGACGCCCATTCGGCGGAATTTGTCCCTGAGACAAAGCATCCAATTATCGATTTACTTCCAGAACAGAAGGATATCGAGGATTTAGGCGGAACATTGCGTCTCGGTCTTTATCCTTGCCGAATAATCGAAGGAACAAAGGCATTTGCTGCCTATGAAGATGAAGTGGTTTATGAGCGTCACCGCCATCGCTATGAATTCAACAACCACTACCGTCAAGAAATGGAAGAAGCTGGATTTGTCTTCTCTGGTACAAGCCCAGACGGCCGCTTAGTCGAAATCATCGAGCTCAAGGACCACCCATGGTTCGTTGCGTCCCAATTCCACCCGGAATTCGTCTCACGACCAACCCGTCCACAGCCACTCTTCCGTGACTTTATTAAAGCTACTTTGGAAAGATAATGGTGCCTGTCACCGCTCGTGGACACTGTCCACCTCAGGCGGACAGTCCAACTAGCAAAAGACCAATTCGCAAAATAGGCGGATTGGTCTTTTGATTATTCGTATTCGGATAGGATCTCATCAATTGTAAACTTTAAGCCATAATAGACATACAATCCGGCCATGGAAGAAGGATAACAATATCGATTTCCTAGATCATCTGGTAATAAACCTTTGGTCAGTTGTAAAGAAATATGAACATCTGCTAATTCCACAAGCTGTCCATCTCCTGCAGATACTGCGACAAATGGAATTCCTTTTTCTTGAAGAGCAACCGCCAATTGGATCGCTTCCTGATCACTTGATAGGCGCGTAAACAGCAGCACCCTGTCTGCACTGGTCAATTCGTCCAAATTCGTGAGCATTTTGGCAACCTTCAATGGTTCTTCACCCTCAAGTGCTTCATACTCGATGGCCTTCATTTCCTTGAACCCTGCAAGATAAAGCGTGTGTCCTTGGGCAAGCAAGCGTGCGCCGTCCTCAAAGGAAAATTCACCCTTATCCTCAATTCTTTTAAATAGTCCCATTAATTGAGTCGTAAACATTTTTAACAATAGAAACCCTCCTCATAATTATCTTATAATAACTTTCATAAATTACAGAAACAATAGGAAGGATTTTTCAATAGAATTGTCGAAGTTAATTAAGAATAAGCAATAGTATTTATCTAAAAAGGTGGAAGAGGTGGAGTTATGGAGGAAAAAATTTTAATTGTTGACGACCAATTTGGAATTCGGATTTTATTAAATGAGGTGTTCCAAAAAGAAGGTTATAAAACCTTCCAGGCAGCAAATGGAATACAAGCACTTGATATAGTCACGAAGCATGACCCAGATCTCGTCCTTTTGGATATGAAAATACCTGGCATGGATGGGATTGAGATTTTAAAAAGAATGAAAGTCATTGATCCAGAAATCCGGGTGATCATTATGACGGCATACGGCGAATTGGATATGATCCAAGAAGCGAAGGATCTTGGGGCGATTACTCATTTTGCTAAACCGTTTGATATTGATGATATTCGTGCTGCTGTTCGCAAACACATGCCACAAAAAGCAAATTAATGATAGTTATGGTAAAAATAGGATAATGGTTCCGTTTTCATTATGACAGTTTATAAAACTCTTTCAGATTAATAGCATTTCACCCTCCATTTTGGTATTATACATATGGAACTTTTACTGGTAATTATCTTTCTCGAGGAATACATAATCAGCAAAATGACGGGAAAACCTTAATAGGAGAGACCGGTTTTGAGGAGATAATGACCTACACTAAGGAGGAAATGAAATGCCTTTAGTATCTATGAAAGACATGCTTATCAAAGCAAAAGCAGAAGGCTATGCTGTTGGGCAATTTAACTTAAACAACTTAGAGTTTACACAAGCGATTCTTCAAGCTGCAGAAGAAGAAAAATCACCGGTTATTCTTGGTGTTTCTGAAGGGGCAGCACGTTATATGTCAGGCTTCAAAACCGTTGTTAAAATGGTTGAGGGTCTTATGGAAGATTTAAAAATTACTGTACCAGTTGCGATTCACTTGGACCACGGTTCAAGCTTTGAAAAATGTAAAGAAGCGATTGACGCAGGTTTCACATCTGTTATGATCGATGCTTCTCACCACCCATTTGAAGAAAACGTAGAAACTACTTCTAAAGTAGTAGAATACGCTCATTCAAAAGGTGTTTCTGTTGAAGCAGAATTAGGAACAGTTGGCGGACAAGAAGATGATGTTGTCGCTGAAGGCGTAATTTATGCTGACCCTAAAGAGTGTGAAGAGCTAGTTAAGCGCACTGGCATTGACTGCCTTGCTCCTGCATTAGGTTCTGTACACGGTCCTTACAAAGGTGAGCCGAAATTAGGATACCCTGAAATGGAAGCAATCGGAAAAGCTACTGGTCTTCCATTAGTTCTTCATGGTGGAACTGGAATTCCAACACATGATATTCAAAAGTCCATTTCTCTTGGAACTGCGAAAATTAATGTAAATACTGAAAACCAAATCTCATCTGCAAAAGCTGTTCGCGAAGCGTTAGCAGCAAAGCCAGAAGAATATGATCCACGTAAATACATGGGTCCTGCGCGTGAAGCAATCAAAGCAACTGTTATCGGCAAAATGCGCGAATTCGGTTCAGCTGGCAGAGCGTAATTCTCGACGAGGTCCTGCTCGAAAATACCAAAGAAGGTTTTGGTATATTGTAAATAAAGTGAAACCGCCCCTTTACAAGAGGGCGGTTTCCGTCTGTAAGAAATAGATTGAAAATTGGTGAAATTTGTCGAAAAATCGGAGGGAATAAAGATGAAATTTTTTATTGATACAGCTAATTTAGATGAAATCCGTGAAGCTCATGATTTAGGATTACTTGCAGGTGTTACAACAAACCCAACACTTGTAGCAAAAGAAAAAGGCGTATCTTTCCACGACCGGATTAAAGAAATCGCAGCGTTAGTTCCAGGCTCCGTTAGTGCGGAAGTAATCTCTTTAGACGCTGAAGGAATGATTCGTGAAGGGAAAGAGCTAGCAGCCATTGCTCCAAATGTAACCGTTAAACTCCCGATGACTCCAGATGGCTTAAAAGCTTGCCATGCATTTTCAAAGCTGGGAATTAAGACAAATGTTACCTTGATTTTTAACGCAAACCAAGCTCTTCTGGCAGCACGTGCAGGTGCAACCTATGTTTCACCATTCTTAGGAAGATTGGATGATATCGGCCAAAATGGTTTAGACCTAATCTCGACTATCTCAGAAATCTTTGCGGTACATGGCATTGAATCACAAATCATCGCTGCATCGATCCGTAACCCAATTCATGTAACAGAAGCGGCCTTACGCGGAGCCCATATTGCAACAATCCCATATAAAGTACTAATGGGCTTAACGCATCATCCATTAACAGATAAAGGCATCGAAGCCTTCTTAAAGGATTGGGAAGGCCGTAACGCTTAAGAATATTGCCATTTTTCCATTTTTGTGTAACTTTTTTTCATTTGGATACATGAAAATATTATTTTGGTGTAAACTAAATGATAGACAAGCTGTCGGAAAATGCCTGAACATATTGGAAATAATTACCTCGTAGCTTATGGAAGGGCTTAGAAGGGAGTCAAAAATGGAAAAACTCAAAATTGCAGGCGGATATCCATTAAAAGGAACCGTAAGAATAAGTGGAGCAAAAAATAGTGCCGTTGCGTTAATCCCAGCAACGATTTTAGCAGAGTCACCGGTAACCATTGAAGGGCTGCCGGATATTTCCGATGTAGAAATCTTAAAGGACCTCCTAGAAGAAATTGGCGGAAAGGTTTCTCTTTCTGATGATTTTGATATGACCGTAGATCCTTCGACGATGATTTCGATGCCATTGCCAAACGGTAAGGTTAAAAAGCTTCGTGCTTCTTACTATTTGATGGGGGCTATGCTCGGACGATTTAAAAAGGCGGTCATTGGGCTGCCTGGAGGATGCCATCTTGGCCCAAGACCGATCGATCAGCATATCAAGGGCTTTGAAGCGCTTGGCGCTCAAGTGACCAATGAACAGGGTGCGATTTATTTGCGTGCGGACGAGCTTCGCGGAGCAAGAATCTATCTTGATGTTGTCAGCGTTGGGGCCACGATTAATATTATGCTCGCGGCTGTTCGTGCCAAAGGCCGGACGATTATTGAAAATGCCGCAAAGGAACCAGAAATCATTGATGTCGCCACGCTTTTAACCAATATGGGAGCGAAAATTAAAGGCGCCGGTACTGACGTGATCCGGATCGATGGCGTGGAAACTCTCCACGGCTGCCGCCACACGATTATCCCTGACCGGATTGAAGCCGGAACCTATATGATTTTGGGAGCTGCCGTCGGTGAAGGTGTCATTATCGATAATGTCATTCCGCAGCATTTAGAATCGTTAATTGCTAAATTGCGTGAGATGGGCGTGCACATTGAGTCTGGAGATGACCAGGTGTTTGTTAAAGGTGCTGCCGAATTAAAGGCGGTCGATATAAAAACGCTCGTCTACCCTGGTTTCCCAACAGACCTGCAACAGCCATTTACATCACTGCTCACAAAAGCAACCGGATCGAGTGTCGTTACCGATACGATTTATGGTGCCCGATTTAAGCATATTGATGAATTAAGAAGGATGAACGCCAATATTAAGGTCGAAGGACGCTCTGCGATCATTAACGGTCCGATTCAGCTCCAAGGGGCGAAAGTAAAAGCAAGCGACTTGAGGGCAGGAGCGGCACTTGTAATTGCTGGGCTGCTAGCCGAAGGAGTTACGGAAGTGACGGGACTCGAGCATATCGACCGCGGTTATAGCCATCTTGTTGAAAAATTAAATGGCCTTGGTGCGACGGTTTGGCGGGAAGCGCTAACAAAAGAGGAAGTTGAACAGTTAAAGAATACGTAAATATGCTATACTAATCCGCTTAATCTGTTATACTATTACTGATGACACTGTCAAGAATAGAGATAATAGAGGGGGATTCACCATGGAGAGAAGTTTATCAATGGAGCTTGTTCGGGTAACAGAAGCAGCCGCACTTGCTTCTGCTAGATGGATGGGCCGCGGGAAAAAGGATGAAGCAGATGGGGCTGCTACTTCGGCGATGCGTGACGTATTCGATACGATTCCGATGAAGGGGACCGTTGTGATTGGTGAAGGCGAAATGGACGAGGCTCCGATGCTTTACATCGGTGAAAAGCTAGGAAATGGCTACGGACCGCGCGTCGATGTAGCTGTTGACCCGCTTGAAGGTACGAATATTTTAGCCTCTGGCGGATGGAATGCTCTTGCTGTCCTTGCTGTTGCCGATCATGGTAATCTTCTTCATGCACCGGATATGTATATGGAGAAAATCGCTGTTGGTCCTGAAGCGGTTGGGCTGATCGATATTAATGCTTCCGTTCTCGATAATCTTAAAGCGGTTGCTAAAGCGAAAAATAAAGATATCGAGGATGTGGTCGCGACGGTGTTAAACCGCCCGCGTCATGCGCATATTATTTCGCAGCTGCGAGAAGCAGGGGCGAGAATTAAATTGATTAATGACGGTGATGTTGCCGGGGCGATTAATACTGCTTTCGATAACACAGGTGTCGATATTTTATTCGGCTCTGGAGGTGCTCCTGAGGGCGTGATTTCAGCGGTTGCCCTAAAATGCTTAGGCGGTGAAATCATCGGGAAATTAGTGCCACAAAATGATGCGGAAGTTGAGCGCTGTAAGAACATGGGCCTCGATTTGAATAAGGTATTGCGAATGGAAGACCTTGTGAAGGGCGATGACGCGATTTTTGCCGCAACAGGTGTCACGGACGGAGAATTGCTTCGCGGCGTTCAGTTTAAAGGCTCTTACGGCTCAACACATTCAATTGTTATGCGTGCTAAATCAGGAACGGTTCGTTTCGTCGAAGGACGCCATAGCCTGAAAAAGAAACCTCATCTAGTGATTAAATAATCTAAATGTGAGACTAGATTTAAGTCTAGTCTCTTTCTCCCTATTTTCCATACTCCATGATAGAAAATTCCAGTTGATTATTTTTTTACACAAAGGGTACAATAGAATTGTTTTACTATGCAATTTTTCTGCTATTCTATTCATTTCTTTCAATATTCCTCTATTTTTTGAAGTTTTTTTGAAAAAAAAACCCTCTATTATTTTGGAAATGACTCCTTTTTTTAAATAGAGAAAATTTTTTAAAGCAGGTGTACAAATGGAATTAACAATTTCAAGTTTAGAAAACATGAAGCTGAAGGAGCTTTATGAGCTTGCCCGCGAATTTAAAGTGACCTACTACAGTAAATTATCAAAAAAGGAACTTATTTTTGCAATCTTAAAATCACGTGCCGAGCAGCAGGGATATTTCTTCATGGAAGGCGTATTGGAAATCATCCAATCTGAAGGCTTTGGCTTCCTACGACCGATTAACTATTCACCAAGCTCCGAAGATATTTACATTTCCGCTTCACAAATTCGCCGTTTTGACCTTCGAAATGGGGACAAGGTCTCTGGAAAGGTTCGTCCACCAAAAGAAAATGAACGATATTATGGACTGTTACACGTAGAAGCAGTTAACGGAGAAGACCCAGAATCAGCGAAAGAACGCGTTCACTTCCCAGCACTAACTCCTCTCTATCCAAATAGACAGATGAAACTTGAAACTACTCCAAAACATCTTTCAACAAGAATTATGGATTTGGTTGCTCCCGTAGGATTCGGACAAAGGGGCTTAATTGTCGCGCCGCCAAAGGCTGGTAAAACGATGCTGTTAAAAGAAATCGCTAACAGTATTACGACAAACCATCCAGAAGTTGAACTGATCGTACTATTAATAGACGAGCGTCCAGAAGAGGTTACCGATATCGAACGTTCTGTTGCCGGTGATGTCGTCAGCTCGACATTTGATGAAGTGCCAGAAAACCATATTAAGGTAGCAGAATTGGTACTAGATCGGGCAATGCGTCTGGTTGAACACAAACGCGATGTCGTGATTTTGATGGACAGTATTACACGTTTAGCACGTGCCTACAACTTGGTGATTCCGCCTAGCGGCCGTACATTATCTGGTGGTATCGACCCAGCTGCGTTCCACCGTCCGAAACGTTTCTTCGGGGCTGCCCGAAACATTGAAGAGGGCGGAAGCTTAACGATTTTAGCAACAGCCTTGGTCGACACTGGTTCTCGTATGGATGATGTTATTTACGAGGAATTTAAAGGGACAGGCAATATGGAGCTGCATCTTGATCGTCAGCTTGCTGAGCGCCGAATCTTCCCGGCTCTTGATATCCGCCGCTCTGGTACTCGTAAAGAAGAATTGCTTATTCCGAAGGATCATCTTGATAAATTATGGGCAATCCGAAAATCAATGTCAGACTCACCAGATTTTGCTGAGCGTTTCTTGAAAAAGCTGCGCCAAACAAAGTCAAACGAAGAGTTTTTCGCGCAAATTGGGGAAGAACTAAAATCAAGACGCTCGTAAAAATCCACATAATCCCAACTTGCCAAAACAGGTACTCCTTGTTATAATGGGTGCAGTGTGTTTTTACTAATTTGTGCTTGTTTATAAGACAGGCATTTTATAACTCTGTTTCGAAAGATTCAGGGCGGAAGGAGATGAAAAGAATGAAAACAGGAATTCATCCAAATTATAAAACAGTAAAGGTGACTTGCGCATGTGGTAACACATTCGAAACTGGATCTGTTAAAAATGAAATTCGTGTTGAAACATGTTCAGAATGTCATCCATTCTATACTGGTCGTCAAAAATTCGCTGAAGCTGGCGGACGTGTTGACCGTTTCAACAAAAAATACGGCATTAAGTCACAACAACAACAATAATGTGAAACTTCCAACAGTAGGGGAATCTTTCCATCCCCTGCTCTTGGTTAGTTAAACATATCGGGCTTTTACGGGCATTTGCCTCCCCGTTAGGAGGCTTACTGCCCGTTAATGCGGGATAATTGCTGCTCAAGAACAGGCAAGCTGAAACTTACTTGCCTGTTTTTTATTTGAATAAAAACAATGATTTACATATAAAATATGGATTACGTTAAAGGTTTCGTGCTTAGGAAGGAGACGCCGATTTATGTATTTAATGAAACAACAAGGATGGGTTGAAGTGATTTGCGGCAGTATGTTTTCAGGAAAATCTGAGGAACTCATTCGTCGCGTCAGACGTGCTCAATTTGCCAAACAGAAAATTGCTGTATTCAAACCGAAAATTGATAACCGCTATAGCGACCAATCTGTCGTTTCTCATAACGGCTCTTCATTTCAGGCCAAGCCCATTTCACACTCCGTTGAAATTCTCCACCATGTGGAAGCAGATATCGATATCATCGCGATTGATGAGGTTCAATTCTTTGATGAAGGCATCGTTCGTGTGGTCCAGCAGCTAGCGGACAGCGGCCATCGCGTCGTCTGCGCCGGTCTTGATATGGACTTTCGTGGCGAACCATTCGGACAAATGCCAGCATTAATGGCCATCGCCGAAACCGTCACCAAACTCCAAGCCGTCTGCACCGTCTGCGGCTCACCATCTAGCAGAACCCAGCGCCTCATCGACGGCTCACCGGCATCCTACCATGACCCAGTCATTTTGGTCGGAGCCTCAGAAGCCTACGAACCGCGCTGCCGCCATCACCATGAAGTACCAAAAACAGCGGCTCGGGTGCCTGTCACCGTTTATACAGAATAGCACCATTTATACAATGATTTTTGCATGAAAGCCGGAGAGGTTTGTCCTCTTTGGCTTTTTTGTTTTGGCAGGATTTGTCTTGGTGGCTTGGTTGGTGCGCGGGCATGATAGTAGTAGGAGGTGGAAGCTTTTGAGGAAGGGAATGTTGTTTTCGTTGTTTACGGTGCTGGTGTTATCGGCCTGCCAGGGGGGCGGGAATGACGATACCGCCTACGATTTACGCAATGACCGGACGAATCCGAATTACATGTCTAATCGGACAAGTCCTAACAATTATGACGAGGTTCGGGATATTACCGATAAAAACCCAAATTTCCTTAACCTGAAGGGCACAACCCAGGGTGATCACTCACCAAGGAACAATTTAGGGAACGATATTGATGTCGCAAGAGATATTATTAATCGTTCAGAGGACTTCCGAGCAGATTCGATCTGGATCAGCAACGCAGGGGACCGGATGACTGTAACGGTAAATCAAAAAGGGACGCTGACCAATAAAGAAAGAAACTACGAAGTGGGGCGCCTCCAGGAGAAATTAACCCAGGCACTACCACGCTATACCTTTGATATTCGCGAACGATAACATGCTCTGAGTTCAGGGCATGTTTTTTTACAAAAAAACAGTTGACAAGCCCCATTAAACATGCAAAAATAAATAAAACGTTTACAATTGAAAACAGGATTGTTACTGTTCGGCAGGCAAAACCTAAGTTTGTGTTTTGAGTATCTCCTTGATATTCACTTATACAAATTTGGGTTTTTTTATTATATGTTTGTTAAATTTTCAAAATCTTGAGTCAAGGGCGAGGATAAATGGAGATTAAGAAGATATTAAACAATAATGTCGTCGTAACGAATAATAAATTGAAGCAGGAAATCGTTGTAATGGGCAGGGGACTGGCTTTTCAAAAGAAGGTTGGAGAAACCATTGATACTTCCAAAATAGAGAAAACCTTTGTCTTGGAGAACCGAGGAATCTCTGAAAAGCTGGCAAAATTACTGAAGGATACTTCGGAACTTTACTTAAATATTTCATCTAAAATCCTGGATTTTGCACAGACCTTGCTTCCATACAAATTGGATGAATATTTATATGTTGCCTTAACCGACCATTTAAGTTTTGCGATCAGCAGGCATAAACAGGGAATTCATCTGAAAAATCAACTCCTATGGGAAATTCGGAAATATTATAAGCAAGAGTTTCAAATTGCCTTAAAAGCCCTTGATATCATTGAAAAGGAGACAGGCATCCGGCTGGGAGAGGATGAGGCTGCTTCGATTGCCCTGCATTTAGTCAACAGCCAGCTATCGGGGGAAAATATGGCTGCCGCCGTACAAATAACGGAAATGGTAAATAATATCCTAAACATCGTGAAGTATCATTTCAAAGTGGAGCTTGATGAAGAATCGCTCAATTATGAACGTTTTTTAACGCATCTTCGTTTCTTTGCTATCCGTTTTATTCGAAAAGAAAAAAGGGAAGATAGTACCGATGAATTTTTTTATGAACAGATCAAACATAAGTATACAGAGGCCAATAGGTGTACGCAAAAGATAGCCACATATTTAGACACCAACTTTAACTGGCATTTATCCAACGATGAAGAAATTTATTTAACCGTGCATATTCATCGGGTGACAAACCGTCATATCATTCATTATTCCGGGCAGAAGGACTAAAGGTGTAGACGGTAAAAATGAAACCGTTGACATAGAATAAAAGTCGTAGTGTTTTTGAGTCACAAATTTAATAACCTTCGAAGGAATGTTACCAATTTTGGGCATAACCTGAATCGATTTGCCACACCACCTTTTTATGTGTGTGTGAATCGATTCAGGTTTTTTATTTGAAAAAAATCTAAAAACGAAAGAAGGGTTTAGAATGAAATACCAACAATTAGCTAAAGACATCATTGAAAATGTCGGCGGAAAAGAAAACGTTAACAGTGTTGTTCATTGTATTACTCGTTTACGCTTTAAGTTAAAGGATGAGGGTAAGGCGAATACCGAAGTGTTGAAAAATATGGAAGGTGTCGTTACCGTTATGAAAAGCGGCGGCCAGTATCAAGTGGTAATTGGCAACCATGTTCCGGATGTGTATAAGGCAGTTGTGGAAGCTGGAGGGTTTCAAACAACTGCGCCTGTGGATGCGAATGATGACAAAAAGCAAGGTGTTTTTAATAAATTTATTGATATCATTTCTGGAATTTTTACCCCGACATTGGGTGTACTAGCAGCAACTGGGATGATCAAGGGGTTTAACGCATTATTTATAGCGTTAGGCTTATACGCGAATACTTCTGGAACCTATCAAATCCTAAACGCCGTTGGTGATGCTTTATTCTATTTCTTCCCGATCTTCCTTGGTTATACAGCTGCTATTAAATTCGGTGGAAATAAATTTATCGGAATGGCGATCGGTGCTGCGCTCGTATACCCAACTCTAGGGACGTTAACCACGGGTGATCCGCTCTATACGCTTTTTGAAGGAACGATGTTTCAATCACCCGTCTATATTGAATTCCTAGGAATTCCGGTTATATTAATGAGCTATGCATCATCGGTTATTCCCATCATTATTGCGGCACTTGTGGGTGTTAAGGTAGAAAAATGGCTGACAAAAGTGATACCTGATGTTGTTAAAACTTTCTTAGTTCCATTCTTTACATTGCTGATTGTTGTTCCGTTAACATTTATGGTGATTGGGCCAGTTGCTACATGGGCAGGACAGCTTTTAGGTCAATTAACACTTTTCTTAATCAATTTAAGCCCAATTATCGCAGGTATCTTCCTTGGTGCTTTGTGGCAAGTATTTGTTATTTTCGGATTACACTGGGGTCTCGTGCCGATTGCGATTAATAACATGATGGTTATGGGGGAAGATCCAATCTTAGCTTTGATTTTTGCAGCATCATTTGCGCAAACAGGGGCTGTACTTGGAGTTTGGCTTAAGACTAAAGACAAGAAGTTAAAGTCATTAAGTATTCCAGCGTTTATTTCCGGTATTTTCGGTGTGACCGAACCGGCAATTTACGGGATTACGCTTCCTAGGAAAAAGCCGTTCATTATCAGCTGTATTGCCGCTGCCGTCGGTGGAGCAATCTTAGCGGTCTTTAATTCGAAAGTATTTATTATGGGTGGACTTGGAGTTTTTGGCTTCCCAGGATTTATTCATCCGCAAGAAGGAATTGGTTCAGGGCTTTGGGGCTCAGTCATCGCCGTAATCGTAGCGTTCATCCTTGGTTTTGTACTCACTTATTTATTTGGTGGATTAGGGAAAGAAGAGAAGGCAGCTAAAACGTCAGCTCCTGGAAAAAAAGCAGTTAATCAAGTAGCAGCTGGAGTGAAAGTGGAAACGGAAGTGATTTCAAGCCCATTCCAAGGTGAAGTAAAACCATTATCAGATATTAGAGATGCTGCTTTTGCGTCAGGTGCACTTGGAAAAGGTGTTGCCATTGAGCCGTCAGAAGGGAAGTTATTCTCACCTGCATCTGGGACCGTCTCTGCATTATTCCCAACGAATCATGCAATTGGTATCACTACCGATCAAGGTGCAGAAATCTTAATTCATATTGGATTGGATACGGTACAGCTCGATGGGAAGTTTTTCACCGCCCGTATTGGTCAAGGATCACGTGTTGAAAAAGGACAGCTTTTAATTGAATTTGATATGGCTGGAATTAAAGCCGCTGGCTACGAATTAACGACTCCAGTAGTAATAACCAATTTTGATCAATACAAGGTTAGTACAAAGGATAAAAAACAAATCAAAGCCGGTGAACAATTAATCGAGGTATTTGCTTAATAGATTAAAAGGGGAAAGACATTTTTCCCCTCTTCATATTTACAAGAAAAGGGGTTTTACCATGACAGTATTTCCTAATGGATTTTTATGGGGCGGTGCAATTGCTGCCAACCAAGCGGAAGGTGGTTATTTAGAAGGCGGTAAGGGCTTAACAACGGTTGACCTCATGCCTGCAGGCAAAAAGCGCTGGGATGTTTTAGTAGGGAAGCTTGATTCTTTTACCCCTAAGGAGGGAGAAAGCTATCCTTCTCATGAAGCGATTGATTTTTACCACCGCTTTAAAGAAGATATTTCGTTGTTTGCGGAAATGGGCTTTAAAGCGCTCCGTCTTTCGATTTCTTGGGCGAGGATTTTTCCAAATGGGGATGATGCCGTGCCGAATGAAGCAGGATTAAAGTTTTATGATGATGTCTTTGATGAACTATTAAAACACGGCATTCAACCGGTAGTCACGATTGCTCACTTTGATGTACCTGTTCACCTAGTTGAAGAATATGGCAGCTGGAGAAACCGTAAGCTTGTTTCATTTTTTGAAAAATATGCTACAACCTTGTTTAATCGTTACAAGGACAAAGTGAAATACTGGATGACGTTTAATGAGATCAACATGCTGCTGCACTTACCGTTTGTCGGTGCCGGTCTCATTTTTAAAGAAGGAGATAACAAGCTTCAGATTCAATATCAGGCAGCACACCATCAACTGGTCGCTAGTGCACTAGCAGTAAAGGCGTGCCACGAAATCATCCCAGATGCGAGGATCGGCTGTATGCTAGCCGGCGGCGCAACCTATCCATATACCTGTAACCCGGATGATATTTTGAAATCAATGGAGAAAGACCGGGAATCCTTCTTCTTCATTGATGTGCAGTCACGCGGCGAATATCCAGGCTATGCAAAGCGTTTCTTTAGAGAATACAAGCTAACGATTGAGATGGAAGCGGGCGACGAGGAATTATTGAAAACGGGTACCGTGGATTATATCGGGTTCAGTTATTACGGAAGCCGGGCAACAAGCACTGATCCTGAGATTTTAAAACAAATCTCGAGCGGCAATGTGTTTGCTTCTGTAGAAAACCCATACTTAGAAAAATCGGAATGGGGCTGGCCGATTGACGCGAAGGGCTTCCGGATTACGTGCAATCAATTATACGACCGCTACCAAAAACCATTATTTGTGGTTGAAAACGGACTTGGTGCTGTGGATGAAGTCACTTCTGAAGGGGAGATCCTTGACGACTACCGTATTGAGTATTTAAGAAAACACCTTGCTGAAATGGGTGAGGCGATTCAGGATGGAGTCGAAATCCTTGGATATACCAGCTGGGGACCGATTGATATCATCAGTGCCTCAACCGGTGAGATGAAAAAACGTTATGGCTATATTTATGTGGATAAAGATAATCAAGGCAATGGCTCGCTTAAGCGGCTGAAAAAGAAAAGCTTTTATTGGTATAAGAAAGTAATTGAATCCAACGGGGAAGAGGTGGATATTTAATGAGGAGATTCCCAGAAGGCTTTTTATGGGGCGGAGCAGTGGCTGCCAATCAATTGGAGGGTGCATACCAAGAAGATGGAAAAGGGTTGTCGACGGCTGATGTGTCACCAAGTGGAATTATGTATCCACCTGATTTTTCGCTGACAAAATTTAATTTATATCATGAAGGTATTGATTTTTACCATAAATATAAAGAAGATATTGCGTTGTTTGCGGAAATGGGCTTTAAGGCTTTTCGTTTTTCCATTGCCTGGACGCGAATTTTTCCAAATGGTGATGAACTGGTGCCAAATGAAAAAGGCTTGCAGTTTTACGACAATGTGATTGATGAATTACGGAAGTACAAGATTGAACCAGTTGTTACGATTTCACATTATGAAATGCCTGTTGGTCTTGTGAAAAATTACGGTGGCTGGAAAAATCGTCAGGTCGTTGAATTTTATGAGCGTTATGCGCGGACGTTATTCGAACGCTACAAGGGTAAAGTGAAATACTGGATGACGTTTAATGAAATTAACGTGCTGCTGCATGCGCCGTTTACGGGCGGGGGCTTGTTATTTGAGGATGGTCAAAAGGATGAACAGGTGATTTATCAGGCTGCCCATCATCAATTTGTTGCCAGCGCCCTTGCGGTGAAAGTGGGACATGAAATTATCCCAGATTCACAAATTGGCTGTATGATTGCTTCCATGGTGACCTATCCTTATAGCTCGAAGCCAGAGGACATGTTTGCGGCATTAACGCAGGACCGTAAGACATTGATGTTTGCCGATGTCCAATCACGGGGCTATTATCCAAGCTATTTGAAAAATTACTTTATCGAACAGGGAATTGAGATTGAAATCGCTGATGGAGATTTACAGCTGCTTCAAGAGAATACTGTCGATTATATTGGTTTCAGTTATTACATGTCCTTTGTTGCCAGCACGGCTCCAGAACATCAAGAAATGGCTGCTGGAAACCTATTCGCTGGTGTGAAAAATCCTTATTTAAAAGCTTCTGATTGGGGCTGGCAGATTGACCCGGTTGGGCTAAGGATCGTTTGCAATCAGTTATATGACCGTTACCAAAAACCATTGTTTATTGTGGAAAATGGCCTCGGTGCGCTGGATAAGGTAGAAGAAGATGGATCGATTCAGGATGACTATCGCATCGACTATTTACGTGCGCATATTGCTGAAATGAAAAATGCGGTTGCAGATGGCGTGGAGATCATCGGCTACACCTCTTGGGGTCCAATTGACCTTGTCAGTGCCTCAACCGCGGAACTGAAGAAACGATATGGTTTTATCTACGTGGACCGTGATAGCGAAGGAAAAGGCTCGAATAAGCGAATTAAGAAGAAAAGCTTTGATTGGTATAAACAGGTTATTGCGACAAATGGTGAGGAACTATAAGCGTGGGTGCCCCTTAGTTTGGGGCGCCCTTTTTGATGTTGTGATCGAGATGGCATACTTAGAAAGAGCTAAAGTCCACGTAAAGGGTGTATACGTGCCCGAAAAGGTGAAAAGGAGGGGAAAACGGTAACGTAAAGAGTACTTCATGACCATTTGAAAACAGAATAAAAATTTTCCTCGATTAATTTGGTTTTGACGCGTACTTTTACCTATACTATAATTATAATGTTATGGACTAAAACTTGAGGTGAATAACTGTGTTTGATCGTCTTCAATCTGTTGAAGATCGCTATGAGAGATTAAATGAACTCCTAAGTGATCCACAAATTATTAATGATTCAAAAAAACTTCGTGAATATTCAAAAGAACAATCTGATATACAAGAGACTGTACAAACGTATCGTGAATATAAAGAGGCGCGCGAGCAGCTCCAGGAAGCTAAGGCTATGCTTGAGGAGAAGCTTGACGCTGAGATGCGTGAAATGGTGAAAGAGGAAGTCAATGAGCTAGAAGCCCAAATCGGGGAGTTAGAAGAGAAAATGAAGCTCTTGATGATTCCAAAGGATCCGAATGATGACAAAAACGTTATCTTCGAAATCCGTGGTGCGGCAGGCGGGGAAGAAGCGGCCTTATTTGCTGGAACCCTTTACCGCATGTACAGCCGCTATGCAGAGGCACAGGGATGGAAGACAGAACTTATCGATGCCAACCCGACTGGCCTAGGCGGTTACAAAGAAATCAGCTTCATGATTAATGGGCAAGGTGCCTACTCTAAATTAAAATTTGAAAGTGGCGCCCACCGCGTACAGCGTGTGCCAGAAACAGAATCTGGGGGCCGAATTCATACTTCAACTGCTACGGTTGTCTGCTTGCCGGAAGCGGAAGAGGTAGAAGTAGAAATTAATGATAAAGATATCCGTTTTGATGCGTTCGCATCGAGTGGCGCCGGCGGTCAGTCCGTTAATACGACGATGTCTGCCGTCCGATTAACCCATATTCCGACTGGAATTGTTGTATCGATTCAGGATGAAAAATCACAGCACAAAAACAAAGACAAAGCGATGAAGGTATTGCGTGCCCGTATCTATGATAAATTCCAACAGGAAGCACAGGCGGAATTTGACCAGGTTCGTAAGTCTGCTGTTGGTACTGGTGACCGTTCCGAACGGATCCGTACCTACAACTACCCGCAAAATCGCGTGACAGACCACCGTATCGGGTTAACGCTGCAAAAGCTCGATCAAATCGTTGAAGGCAAGCTTGATGAAATTATTGATGCGCTTATTTTAGAGGATCAAACAAGCAAGCTTGAAAATGCGAACGATGAGTAAAAAAGTATTCGAAGCTCTCCAATGGGCTTCTTCTTTTTTAAAAGAAACAGGTCGTGAAGAACATGCCGGGGAGCTGCTTCTCCGTCATGTAACGGGGATGTCGCGGTCTCAGTTGTTTGCGAACATGAGGGAGTGCCTGTCACCTACCGACATTAACCGATTTGAGGAGGCTGTTCACGAACATGCCAAAGGGACCCCAGTTCAATATATTATCGGCATCGAGGAATTTTACGGACGTTGTTTCGTCGTGAACGAAGAGGTGCTGATCCCTCGGCCGGAAACGGAAGAGCTCGTTTATGAAACGTTGAAGCGAATCGATAAGCGACCGCTAAAGCTGGTCGATATTGGCACCGGCAGCGGGGCAATTGCAATTAGCTTAAAACTTGAAGAGCCAACACTCACCGTGTTTGCCTCCGATATTGCCGCAGAATCACTAGAGGTTGCAAAAGAAAATGCCCGCCGTCTCGGGGCGGAGGTTGAATTTGTCCAAGGGGATTTACTACAGCCTTTTCGCGGCGGAAGCTTTGATGTGGTCATTTCGAACCCGCCTTATATTCCGGTTAGCGATATCGAAACGATGTCAGTGGTGGTAACCGAGCATGAGCCGCACCGGGCGTTGTTTGCCGGAGAAGATGGACTTGATTTTTACCGCCGTTTTATGTCCGAGCTCCCCGAGGTGCTAGCGCCGGTCGCGCTCGTTGGATTTGAAATTGGGGCCGGTCAGGGGGAGGCGGTAGCCGACCTTTTTCGAAAAGCCTTTAAGAATGTCAAAGTGGAAGTCGTCAATGATATAAATGGCAAGGACCGGATGGTTTTTGCCGAGATCAACTCCAGAGGTTAATGCTCTGGAGTTTTTTAAATTTATGGCTCTGTTATAACGGAATGCAGTGTTTTAAAAATAAACGGAAAATTTTCGCTTATTTTGGAAAATACCTATATTTCCTTCAAAATAAGGGAAGTTTTTTTCCCTATATGATCTAAATCCTTGGATTTTGACTTATTAAGAGCATTTAAGCGGAATTTCTCCCCTTATATTAGCTTCATAGGCTTCCTTTTTGACATTAACGGAAAATTCTTCTCTTATGAATTCTCCTATCAAACGCTAATCAACCATAAAAAATACAAATGTGGAGTTATCTGAATTCAGTTCCAACGCCTGGGGCACGGATCATAAGTTGCTTCCGATTTTCGTAATTCAATCTAGTTTTTTTAAAATTTACTAGTTTAAGATTCTTTCGTTCTGTCCACAATGAAGATATCGAAGGGGCGGTGCGAGAGATGAACAATAAAGTATTAGTATGGGCGTACTTAGTGGTTTTATCGTTTGCTACTATTATTAATTTATATATACCAAAAAATGAAGCGGTCGCGAAGGATTCGGTGATTATTCCGGCGGATGCGATTCGACTTAGAATTCTAGCAAATAGTGATTCAGGAAAAGATCAAGAGATTAAGCGGATGGTTCGCGATGCGGTCAATGCTCAAATTACTTTGTGGGTGCAGGAGTTGACCTCTAAAGAGAAGGCGAAAGCGGTGCTGCAAGCGAAGCTACCTGAGATTCAAGGGATTGCCGAAGAGGTTGTTGCTGGGCAGGGTTCCGATCAGAGTGTGAAGGTAGAATTTGATAAGGTTCAGTTTCCGACGAAATTATATGGGGAATTTTTATATCCAGCTGGTGAGTATGAAGCGATCTTGATTACGTTAGGTGAAGGCGGAGGTGCCAATTGGTGGTGCGTACTTTATCCACCGTTATGTTTCTTGGATTTTTCGAACGGGGTAGCGGTCAGTGATGGCTTTGATGAAAGCAAAACAGCGGTGGCGGCTGAGAAAGAAGAGCCTGTTAACAACGTGGAGATAGAAGTTGAGGAAGTTAAGAAAGTGGTGGAAGAGGCTGAGGTCGAGGAAGAAACTCCAGTAAAAGCAACGGTGAAAAAGCAGGTTGAGAAGGTAACGAAAGAGATCGAAAAGAAAGTGGAGTCGAAGAAAGCTAGGGTCGAGATGGAATCTGCAAAAGATGAGGACAAAGATTTCGAAAAGGTAGAGAAGGAAGCAGACTCAGAGAAGGAGAAACCGTCAAAAAAGGAGAAAACCGCACCGGTGTATACAGAGGAAGATGAAGAGCCAGTGAAAGTGAAATTCTTCGTTGTGGAAATGTGGGATACTCTCTTTTAATCCTGCCAGCCCAATCCAGTCCTGTTACTAGGGCTGGTTTTTTTGTGAATAAGTGCAAATCTGCCACCTTTGATAGTGGGGGAAATTTCTTTGCTAGAGTTAGTTCTATTTCTTCTATGAATCCCATATTGATAGAGTAGAATCTAAAAAGTTGAGGTGGAAGGGATGCAAGCACTAATACGCTCGGCGAATCAGGGGGATTTAGGGAATTTACGAGAGTTTCTTTCAAGAGCGAACCTGGGGACAGATGGATTAACAGAGGAAACGGTCGAATACTTTCTTTTGCTAGAGGATGAAGTTGGAGCGATTAAGGGGACACTAGGAATTGAAGCATTCGCGGAGTTCGGGCTGCTGCGTTCACTCGTTGTTTCGCCGGGAATGGCGGATAAGGATATTTATATTTTGATCAATCAAATGATGCAATTGGCGAAGGAAAAGGGACTGAAGAGCGTGTTTTTAGCAACGAATAAAGGTGGTGCCTTAACGTTTTTTGAATTACTAGGTTTTCGGAGGGTGGAAAAGACAGATATACCTGCTGAGTTTTATGGGTCAGATCATATTCGACACGTTTTCAATGTGGATAACTCGTTATTTTTAAAATTTTCATTATAATTGTGGATATATCCACAAAGTTATCCACTATTTCCGTAAAGTTATACACAAATTGTGGATAGTATCTTGTATTTGTCCCCACCTTCTTTTATACTTGCAAACATGTTGATGATAAAATATGAGTCTAGATGCCTAGATTCGGCAAATTTCGAGTTTTCATTTGTTTGAGATAAAGGTGGATAACAATGGGTACAAAAGTGTGGAAAGTGGATAAAAATGTGGATAACCTCGAAAATAATCCACAAGTTGTGGATGCCGCTCATTTTTTACGGGAAAATGAGGTCGTCGCCCTACCAACGGAAACGGTTTACGGCTTAGGTGGAAATGCCGAAAGTGATGTGGCGGTGGAGAAAATTTTTGCGGCCAAGGGCAGACCGAGTGATAATCCACTGATTATCCACATTGCTGACAGGGGACAGTTAAATCGGTTTGTCACGGAAATTCCGGAGAAGGCGGTCCGTTTGATGGACAAGTTCTGGCCGGGGCCGTTGACGATTATTTTTAAAAAGAAGGCTGGCGTTCTCTCAGAAATAGCAACGGCTGGATTAGCGACGGTGGCAGTAAGGATGCCGGATCATCCATTGGCGCTTGCCTTGCTGAAAAAATGTGGCTTGCCAATCGCCGCTCCGAGTGCGAATAGCTCAGGCAAGCCCAGTCCGACAACGGCTGAGCATGTGTTGGATGATTTAAATGGAAAAATTGCCGGTGTGCTTGATGGCGGTGCCACAGGTGTCGGCGTTGAATCGACGGTCGTTGATTGCACTCTGGCTGTTCCGGTGATCTTACGTCCTGGTGGTGTGACGAAGGAACAGCTAGAAGAGGTGATTGGTGAGGTTGGCGTAGACCCGGCATTGGTCGACGAGGTGTCAAAGCCGATATCACCGGGCATGAAGTATAAGCATTACGCACCAAATGCTCCGCTTTATTTGGTGACAGGCACCAAAGGATTTTTGCGCGAGTTAATAGAGGAAAAGCAGCGGGAAGGGCTGAAGGTCGGTGTGCTGGCGACGGAAGAGAGTGCTGCTGAGTTTGTGGGAGCGGATGTTGTGCTCGCCTGTGGACGGAGAGCGGAATTAGAAACGGTTGCGGCGGGTCTTTATGATACTTTGCGCAAGTTTAATCAAAGTGATGTGGATATTATTTTTAGTGAAATGTTCCCGAATACGGGCGTCGGCCATGCGATCATGAACCGATTGCAGAAAGCGGCAGGGAATAAAGTGATTAGTGAATAATTTGGATGGCCGGGACCTGTGGTGCAGAGGGTCCCGGTTTTTTAATTGTTGAAGTTGGGTGGGGAATTGTTGAAGGTAGCGGTGGAATTGTAAAAGGTTAGTGGGAAATTGTAAAAGCGGGCGTGTAAATTGTAAAAGTTCAGCAGAAAATTGTTGAAGGAAACTGGAATTGTAAAAGGTAGCGGTTGAATTGTAAAAGGCGGCGTGTAAATTGTAAAAGGTGCCCTCGAATTTGTAAAACCTGCCCTGAAAATTGTATAACTACCAAATAGAAAAAGGAGAATAACCCAACCCCCAATCCAGACTTCTATTTCCGCTTGGACGTGCATATGTTGAAGTAGGCAAGTCCGAGGGGAGCGGGTACAAGGATGACAGGCATGGTTGGGGAGATTGTCACGCTGTTGTTGATGGCGTTTGCGTTAGGAATGGATGCTTTTTCCGTGGGCCTCGGAATGGGCATGTATAAATTGAGGCTGCGGCAGATTTTTAACATCGGAATCACAATTGGGATTTTCCATGTATTGATGCCGCTTGCTGGCATGGTGGCTGGGAAGTTTTTATCAGAGAAATTTGGGACATTTGCGTCGCTAATTGGCGGCTTGCTCCTGATTATACTCGGGGTGCAAATGATTTGGTCAAGCCTTAGAAAAGGTGAGGAAAAGGCTATCACACCAATGGGCCTCGGGCTCTTCATCTTTGCCTTAAGTGTCAGTCTCGATAGTTTTTCGCTTGGGCTCACCTTAGGAATCTATGGGGCCAAAACGCTGCTCGTCATTATTTGCTTTGGGGTGGTGGCAACCTTGCAAACCTGGGCCGGTCTGCTGCTCGGGAAAAAGGCACAGAATTGGATCGGCTCGTACAGTGAAGCACTCGGCGGCAGCATTCTGTTGGCATTTGGCATAAAGCTTCTATATCCTTTCCTGTAAAAAACCTTTCTGATAATCGGAAAGGTTTTTTAATTGCAGGAGGTTTTGATAAAATAAGAAATAGATGAGAGGGGGCAGATGGTTTGCGGCGGATTTTGTTTGTTTGTACTGGAAATACGTGCAGAAGTCCAATGGCGGCAGCGATTTTAAAACAGAAAAACATCGACGGAATCGAGGTAAGATCAGCGGGAATTTATGCAGCAACGGGCAGTGAGGCTTCTGATCATGCACAAAAGGTGCTCGAGTTGAACCAGATTCCGCACCAGCATCGATCGAGCCAGCTTGATCCAGCGGCAGTCGCATGGGCCGATCTCATTTTGACGATGACGGCTTCGCATAAGGCGGCGATAGTTCAGCAATACGGTCCTGGCAAAGTCTACACCTTAAAGGAATTTACCGGAGAGGAAGTGGATTCCGATGTCGTCGATCCGTTTGGCGGCAGCTTGGCGATCTATCAACAAACCTATCGTGAGCTGGAAAAATTAATTGATAAAGCACTTGAAAAATTGTAATCGAAACTGGAGGAGTTTTTTATGAAAGTGGCATTAGCTTCAGATCATGGCGGAGTGAATCTTCGGAGAGAAATCGCTAGTTTAATGGATGAAATGGGCATTGAGTATCAGGACTTCGGCTGTGATTGTGAAACATCCGTTGATTACCCGGATTATGGACTTCCGGTTGCGGAAAAGGTGGCGAGCGGCGAGTTTGACCGCGGGATTTTAATCTGTGGAACTGGAATTGGCATGAGCATTGCGGCCAACAAGGTAAAGGGAATCCGTTGTGCCCTTGTTCATGATACCTTTAGTGCGAAAGCGACCCGTGCGCATAATGACACCAATATGCTGGCGATGGGGGAGCGTGTGATTGGTCCAGGGCTTGCCCGAGATATCGCGCAGATCTGGTTAACAGCTGAGTTTGAAGGCGGCCGTCATGCCAACCGCATTGGAAAAATCACGGAATACGAAAATAAGTAGGATGACTGCGATGATCGAGCAATGGGAAAAAGAGCTTGAAACGATATTAGCAGATTTTCACAAGCAGGCAGACTGGCGCGCTGGCCAGCTGCTCGTCATTGGCTGCAGCACAAGTGAAGTGATTGGTGAGAAAATTGGGACGGCCGGGACCTTCGAGGTGGCAGAAATGATTTTTCGCGGGTTGAAGAGGTTTGCTGCGGAAACAGGCGTTTCTTTGGCGTTCCAATGCTGTGAGCACTTAAACCGAGCGCTCGTGGTGGAGCGGAAAGTGGCGGGGGGACGAGGCTTGGATGAGGTGACGGTGATTCCTGTCCGTACCGCTGGCGGCGCGATGGCTACATATGCGTTTGAACAGCTTGCCGATGCCGTTGTCGTCGAGTCGATTAAAGCAGAAGCGGGAATGGATATCGGCAACACGTTAATCGGGATGCACTTAAAGCCGGTGGCGGTGCCAGTAAGGGTCAGTCAAAAAACCGTTGGGCATGCCCATGTGACGTTGGCAAAAACCCGGCCAAAATTGATTGGCGGCGCCCGGGCCGTTTACGAGCGGAAGCAGGAAAACTCAAGCTGCAGCTGAGTAGTTTTAGGTAAAAACCGTACAATTTAAGGTTAATTCGCGTTATTATTCGGAAATACCTCAGATTCAACTCCATACCAACGAATATTTTTCGTAAAAAGGGGATTTTTCGTAAATCCCCAGTTCTTTTTTTACAAGAAACGTGCTATTATATAGAGGGAATTTTCGAAAAAAATGTTTATACATATAGGCAGTGTAAAGGTGAATTTCGGACCAAGTTGTTTGGTGCGAAGCAACATCAAGTCTATCGCGGCCTACAAACTTAAGGGGGATGACGATGAAGCATTTGTCAAATCAGGACAAGCAGGTATTTGAAGCAATTCAGCAAGAATTGGGACGTCAACGTGGGAAAATTGAATTAATTGCCTCAGAAAACTTTGTCAGTGAAGCAGTAATGGAAGCACAAGGCTCCGTGTTAACGAACAAGTACGCAGAAGGTTATCCTGGACGCCGCTATTATGGCGGTTGTGAATATGTGGATGTCGTCGAAGACCTCGCTCGCGACCGTGCCAAGGAGATTTTCGGTGCGGAGTACGTCAATGTTCAGCCGCACTCTGGTGCCCAAGCGAATATGGCGGTTTACTTTACGATCTTAGAGCACGGGGACACAGTACTTGGAATGAACCTTTCTCATGGAGGCCACTTAACACACGGCAGCCCGGTAAACTTCAGTGGTATTCAATATAAGTTTGTTGAATATGGTGTGGATGAAGTGACGCACCGCATCAATTATGAGGATGTATTAGAAAAAGCGCGCGAGCATAAGCCAAAGTTAATTGTTGCTGGTGCTAGTGCCTACCCGCGCGAAATTGATTTTGCGAAATTCCGTGAAATTGCCGATGAAGTCGGCGCATACTTGATGGTAGATATGGCGCATATTGCTGGTTTAGTTGCGGCAGGTTTACATCCAAATCCAGTACCATATGCTGATTTTGTCACAACGACTACGCATAAGACGCTGCGCGGTCCTCGTGGCGGGATGATTCTTTGCAAAGAGGAATTTGGCAAGAAAATCGACAAATCGATCTTCCCTGGAATTCAAGGTGGTCCGTTAATGCACGTGATTGCGGCGAAGGCAGTGGCATTTGGCGAAGCACTTGAGGATAGCTTTAAAGAATATGCTGGGAACATCATCTCCAATGCAAAACGCTTAGCGGAAAGCTTGGAAAAGGAAGGCATCAAGCTTGTTTCTGGCGGTACGGACAACCATTTACTGCTATTAGATATGCAGACACTTGGTTTAACGGGTAAAGTAGCAGAAAAGGTGTTGGATGAAATAGGAATTACCGTTAATAAAAACACCATCCCATTCGATCCGCAAAGCCCATTCGTGACAAGCGGTATCCGTATCGGTACAGCAGCTGTCACAAGCCGCGGCTTTGGATTAGAGGATATGGATGAGATTGCTTCTATCATCGCCTTTACGTTGAAAAATCATGAAGATGAAGCGAAGTTGCAGGAAGCAGCCGCTCGTGTTGATGCGCTGACAAGCAAATTCACGCTTTATCCAGAATATTAAACATCCTAGAAATCGACCCTATTTTTTGGTCGATTTCTTTTTGTTGAAAGTTGCCTCGTGATATATTTTTCTGTAGAATTAAACGCAGTGTGTAAAACAATTTTATTAAAAAGGGGCGATCATTGTGGCAAAGGTTTACGTCTTCGACCATCCACTTATTCAGCACAAGCTTACATACATCCGTGATAAAAACACAGGAACAAAAGAATTCCGCGAATTGGTAGACGAAGTCGCAACACTCATGGCTTTTGAAATCACAAGGGATATGTCACTTGAGGAAATTGAAATCGAAACACCAGTCTGCCCGTCAAAATCAAAGGTTCTATCTGGGAAAAAGCTCGGCCTAGTACCTATTTTGCGCGCTGGAATTGGTATGGTTGACGGGATTTTGAAATTGATTCCCGCGGCGAAGGTCGGCCATATCGGCTTATATCGTGACCCAGAAACATTAATGCCAGTCGAGTACTACGTGAAATTGCCGAGCGATGTCGAAGAGCGCGACTTCATCGTTGTGGATCCAATGTTGGCGACCGGCGGTTCCGCAATTGAAGCGATTAACTCGTTGAAAAAGCGCGGCGGCAAACATATCAAATTTATGTGTCTGATCGCGGCACCAGAAGGATTAGAAGCGTTGAAGGAAGCCCATCCGGACGTGGACATCTATATCGCCGCTTTGGACGAAAAGTTGAACGACCATGGCTACATCGTACCTGGACTAGGCGACGCTGGCGACCGGTTGTTTGGAACGAAATAATATTTGGAAAACTGAGCAGACTTGTGCGGTCTGTTCAGTTTTTTTGTTTTTTTGTAAGTGGTGGTCATAATCAGTTCGGATCTGGTCACAAGAAGAAAAAATGTGGTCATAAATAGAAAAAATCCGGTCATAAATGACTAAAACGCAGTCATAAGCATGGTTCCGGCCGACAAAAAACAGTGATCAAGATAAAAATCCGCATATTTTCCCCTTTTAAAGAAAACGATATGAAAAAAAGGGGAAATATTTGCATGAAAAAATGGACGCTTCTGCTTGTACTTATTTTTTCCATCCAAACGCTGGCCTCAGCACGAATGCTTGAAACTCCTCCGATTCCAAAGGAACGGATTGCGATTGTCGTCCTCGAAAAACGGCAAACTCCACTTGAAATCGAACAATTCCTAAAACCCTACAAGGATCTTAAACTGCGCCATGTTTTTCAAGAGGCGATCTATGGATTTTCTGTAGAAGGAAACCCGGAAACGCTAGAAATGCTGGCTCAGGAACAGAACAAAAAAATCATTTCCGTTTCTCCCGTAGCCAAGTATCAGGTACAAACAGAGGAGAGCCGGAAGATGATTGGCGGTGAGGAAGTCCGCGGCCTGTTTGATGACAAAAACCAGCGGCTGACAGGAAGGGGAGTGACCGTCGGGGTCATCGATACCGGTGTTGACTATACGCACCCCGACCTCAGACGTAATTACGGCGGCGGCCGCGACCTTGTGGATAATGATACGGACCCAATGGAGACAAAAACCTTGGGGAGAGCGACTGTCCACGGAACCCATGTTGCTGGGATTATTGCCGCGAATGGTCGAATCCAAGGGGTGGCTCCAGAGGCAAAAATTCTTGCTTACCGGGCGCTTGGTCCAGGTGGCGGCGGGACGACGGAGCAAGTGATTGCCGCAATCGAACAGGCAATAAAGGACAAGGTGGATATTATGAATTTATCACTCGGAAATGATGTCAATGGTCCCGATTTGCCAATCAGCCTTGCGCTCAATCGTGCTGTTGAAAAAGGGATTGTTGCGATTGCGGCAAATGGGAATTCTGGACCGAATATTTGGACTGTCGGTTCACCCGGGACAGCGTCAAAGGCAATCTCCGTTGGCGCCTCGACACCAACAATGGAGGTTCCTTCTATATTAATAGAAGGAACGCGGAATAGACTGACGGTACAACCGCTGGAAGGGTCGGGGAAATGGACGATCGACCGCTCCCTGCCCCTCGTCTATGGTGGACTCGGCTCGAAAGACGAGCTCAAAGATGCAGCTGGGAAAATCGTACTGCTAAAACGGGGGAAGCTTACGTTTACGGAAAAGGCACAAAACGCGCTTGAAGCAGGAGCGAGTGCGGTGATTATCTACAATAATCTGAGCGGAAATTTTATGGGCAATCTTGAGCATCCGCTCTCGATACCGGTAGGGTCCCTATCGAAAAAGGATGGGGAAGTCCTGAAAAAACGAGTAAATACAACAGTAAGAATTTCCGTGAGTCACGAAAAAGATCAGCTCGCTGACTTTAGTTCGCGCGGCCCGGTGACTGGCACCTGGGAGGTGAAGCCGGACATTGTTGCCCCAGGGGTAGCGATCAACTCGACGATTCCGGGTGGTTATCTGTCGCTGCAGGGAACGAGCATGGCGGCGCCGCATGTCGCTGGAGCGGCTGCGTTAATTAAACAAGCCCATCCGGATTGGACACCGGAGCAGATTAAGGCAGCCCTGATGAATACCGCAAAACCGTTAGTAAAAAGTGAATCATCTACTCCTTATCGGACGTATGAGCAGGGAGCGGGGAGGATCCAAGTTGCGGAAGCGGTGAAGGCAAAGTCACTCGTCTCGCCAAGCAGTATCCGTTTTGGCAAATTTGAAGGGGAGGAAGATGTTCATAAAGCCTTTTTAACAATAAAGAATGTATCGGACCATAAGCTGCATTATTCCTTTGAAATTCCAAAACATGTCGAGGGCTTAGAGTGGCGGTTTCCCCTATCCTTTACTCTTGAACCTGGCGAATCCCAGGAAACAAAAATTGAATTGACAGTGGAGCCGGACCAATTGAAGGGGAAAATTCACGATGGCTACCTGTCGATTGATGCTGGCGAGACAAAAATCAACATCCCTTATATGTATGTTTTGGAAGAGCCGAACTATCCGAGGGTGATGGGCTTTGATTTTAAGGAAGGCGACCAGCCGGGAAGCTACCGATACGAGGTGTACCTTCCAGGGGGAGCAGAGGAATTTGGCATCGCATTGTTTAATCCCGATGACTACCGCTTTGTGGGATTTTTGGATAGCGAACAGAATATGAAAAAGGGATTGATTAGTAAGGACGTACCGCCAGAAAATATTCCTTCATCGGGGGCTTATCTTGCCAAAGTGTTTGCGAAAAAGGCAGGCAAGGAGGATTTTATTGAAAGGATGCTGATCATCGGAGAAGGAACCAGGGTAGGGAGTGCAGGGGATGTTAAAAAAGTTGTGAATTAAAAGTTCACAAAATGGACACATTTTTGTCAAAACTCATACCTGATTTCAACTAAAATATAAGTGACATACATCACACAAAGATGGAAGAATTTATCGAGAATAGATTGTGGATATTTTCACGTAAATCCATTGACATTGACAGGGTGCTATTGTATGCTAACAAAGGATGTAAAATGAGAGGGTTTTCATAATTTCGACAAACTTTTTAGAGTTTTCTCGATACATCCTTTTTGTACATAAACCTCGTTTTGATGCCATTCTCTTATGGTGAGGATGCGATAAAATGCGTAAAGAAAACCGCAATCCACTAAAAGCATATGCCTTAATGTCCACCATTCTTGCCTCCCTTGTCGGATCCATTCTAATCGGTCTATTTGCAGGTAGATGGCTGGATAAACAGTGGGGTACAGAGCCAATTTTCTTAATAATCGGATTGTTCCTTGGTTTAGCGGCCGGTATTTATTCAATGTTATACTCTATTCGTCATTTCAACTCAGGAGATTAAACCAACCATGCCAGAATTTCAAACAATGTTTGCACGACAGCGAAAATGGATGTTTTTTTTATTGTCTTTTTATGTGCTTGGTTGGGGGTTCACATCACAGCAATCAATCTTTCTAGGGTTGGTTCTTGGGACAAGTTTGAGCCTCTTTAATTTGTGGTTGATGGCGAGGAAAATCGACAATTTTGGACAGGCAGCAGCGGAAGGCAGGAAAATTCGCTCGCTTGGATCATTTTCACGGTTGGCTACCGGAGCATTAGCAGTAGTGATCGCCATGAGGTATCCAGACCATCTGCACCTCATTAGTGTAGTAATAGGATTAATGACATCCTACATTGTCATTATGATAGATTTTTTTTATCAATATTTCTTTTTAGATAAATAACGGGGGAAGCGAGGTGAATACTGTTGCATCATGAAGCTCCAATAGTAACGTTTCTTGGGCTCCAATTTAACTTGGCGAACATCTTGATGATTACCATTGCAACGTTAATTGTCTTTTTGATTGCTGTCCTGTCTACTCGGAAGCTGGCGATGAAACCAACAGGTATCCAGAACTTCATGGAATGGGTAATGGATTTTGTGAAAAACATCATTAACAGTACGATGGATTGGAAAGATGGCGGACGGTTCCATGTCCTTGGGATTACCATCATCATGTATGTCTTTGTAGCAAATATGCTAGGGCTGCCTTTCTCAGTTGTTGTAGACGGTGAACTTTGGTGGAAATCACCAACCGCAGATCCGGCTGTCACACTGACTTTAGCCACATTAGTCGTGGGATTATCTCATTACTATGGTGTAAAGATGAGAGGATCAGCAGCATATGGGAAGGAATTCTTTAAACCGTTCTGGTTTATGTTCCCAATCAAAATTATTGAAGAGTTTGCAAATACTCTGACTCTCGGTCTCCGTCTTTACGGAAACATTTATGCGGGGGAAATTTTATTAAGCTTACTCGCAGCTGGTTTAGCAACCGGTGTCGGCGGAACTATTGCCGCTGCACTACCAATGCTCGTTTGGCAAGGCTTCTCAGTCTTTGTCGGCGCCATCCAATCATTTATTTTTGCAATGTTAACAATGGTTTACTTGTCTCACAAAGTGAGCTCAGACCATTAAGATATACCGTTCTTTCATAAAGAACAAAAATAATAATTTATTTTTTCATACATTAAAGGAGGAAATTTTCAAATGGGTCTTTTAGCAGCAGCAATTGCAATTGGTTTAGCGGCACTAGGTGCAGGTATCGGTAACGGTCTTATCGTTTCAAAAACAGTAGAAGGTATCGCTCGTCAGCCAGAAGCTCGTGGTATGCTTCAAACTACAATGTTCATCGGGGTTGCGTTAGTTGAGGCGATTCCTATCATCGCGGTTGTTATCGCGTTCATGGTTCAAGGTCAATAATCGAACTTTAAAGTTCAAATACAATGGCGAAGTCATTCGTGAGAACCTTCGCCATTCGTTTATGCCCATTACTTGGGGATAAACCATTGATTCCGACAATTATTTCGACTGATATATAGGTTGTTTTAAGGAAAGACCTTGAAAGGAGTGAATCGCGGGTGTTAACAAATAGTTTAGTATTAGGTGCTGCAGCAGCACACTCTGGTGTAAACTGGGGAGATATTCTTTTCCAGCTTGCTATGTTTGTCATCTTAATGGCATTGTTGAAAAAGTTCGCGTGGGGTCCATTAATGGGCATCATGAAGCAACGTGAAGAGCATGTTGCCGGTGAAATTACCGCAGCTGAAAATAGCCGTCAAGAAGCAAAGAAATTATTAGAAGAGCAAAGATCGCTTTTAAAAGAAGCGCGTTCTGAAGCTCAGAACTTAATTGAAAACGCGAAAAAGCAAGGCGATGTACAGCGTGAAGAAATTATCGCTATCGCTCGTACAGAAGCTGAGCGCATTAAAGAAGCAGCTAAGCTTGAAATTGATCAACAGAAGGAAAAAGCAGTTGCCGCTATTCGTGAGCAAGTTGCCCACCTTTCTGTATTGGTTGCCTCTAAAGTGATTGAAAAAGAATTGAATGCAGCCGATCAAGATAAATTGATTAGCGAATATATTCAAGAGGCAGGAGAAAAGCGATGAGCAACTCCATGGTAGCAAAGCGCTACGCGTTGGCTCTTTTTCAAATTGCAAAAGAACAGCAGCTTCTTGGAGTAGTAGAAGAAGAACTTCGTGTAGTGAAAGAAGTTATGCTCTACAACACAGATTTAAAAGCCGTTCTAAAATCTTCAAAGCTATCGATTGATAAGAAGAAAGAGATTTTAAAAGCAGCTTTTGCCACTGTGAATGGATATGTACTAAATACATTATTGATTTTAATTGACCGTCACCGCGAGGATGAAATCGTCGAAGTGGCGAACCAATACTTGATGCTGGCAAATGAAGCAGCAGGCGTTGCTGAAGCGCAAGTTTACAGCACACGTGAGCTGTCAGAGGCAGAACGTGAAGCGATTTCCGCTGTATTTGCCGCAAAGGTTGGCAAACAATCATTAAGAATTGAAAATATCGTAGATTCCGAATTGCTCGGCGGCGTCAAGCTCCGTATCGGAAATCGTATATATGACGGCAGTTTGCGTGGCAAACTCGATCGTTTAGAACGTAAATTACTAAGCTAGATAGGGGTGAAACTCATGAGCATCAAAGCTGAAGAAATCAGTGCCCTGATAAAAAAGCAAATTGAAAACTATCAGGCAGAAATTCAAGTGAGTGATGTTGGTACAGTTATCTCCGTAGGTGACGGTATCGCTCGCGTTCACGGTCTTGACAATGTCATGGCTGGGGAACTTGTTGAATTTTCAAACGGCGTTTTAGGTATGGCACAAAACCTTGAAGAAAATAACGTCGGTATTATCATCTTAGGACCTTTCACTGACATTAAAGAAGGTGACGAGGTTAAACGTACAGGACGCATCATGGAGGTTCCGGTTGGTGAGGAACTAATTGGTCGTGTTGTAAACTCTTTAGGACAGCCAGTGGATGGCATGGGTCCAATCAATACAACTAAAACTCGACCGGTTGAAGCAGTTGCTTCAGGCGTTATGGCTCGTAAATCCGTTCATGAGCCATTACAAACAGGTATCAAAGCGATTGACGCGCTTGTACCAATCGGCCGTGGTCAACGTGAGTTAATCATCGGTGACCGTCAAACTGGTAAAACATCTGTTGCAATCGATACAATCTTGAACCAAAAAGGTCAAGACATGATCTGTATCTATGTTGCGATCGGACAAAAGGAATCAACGGTACGTAACGCGGTTGAAACCCTTCGTAAGCATGGTGCGTTAGACTACTCAATCGTTGTAACAGCATCTGCTTCACAACCAGCTCCACTTTTATTCTTAGCTCCATACGCAGGTGTTGCGATGGCGGAAGAATTTATGTACGCTGGCAAGCATGTATTAATCGTATACGATGATCTTTCAAAGCAAGCGGCTGCATACCGTGAACTTTCCCTATTACTTCGTCGTCCTCCAGGTCGTGAAGCTTATCCAGGGGATGTATTCTACTTGCACAGCCGTTTACTCGAGCGCGCAGCGAAATTGAGCGATGCCCTTGGTGCTGGTTCAATTACTGCCCTGCCGTTCATTGAAACACAAGCAGGTGACGTTTCTGCTTATATCCCAACTAACGTTATTTCCATCACAGATGGACAAATTTTCTTACAATCTGACCTATTCTTCTCCGGTGTACGTCCAGCGATCAACGCAGGTC
The DNA here is from genome assembly GCF_053749995.1 of Neobacillus sp. K501. NCBI lineage: Bacteria > Bacillati > Bacillota > Bacilli > Caryophanales > Bacillaceae > Neobacillus > Neobacillus sp. K501. The sequence continues at coordinate 98,517 of NZ_JBSLYA010000010.1, forward strand.
TATCCGTATCTCGTGTAGGTGGATCAGCGCAAATCAAGGCGATGAAGCAGGTTGCAGGTACACTGCGTCTTGACCTTGCTTCATACCGTGAATTAGAAGCATTTGCTCAGTTCGGTTCTGACCTTGATAAGGCAACACAAGCTAAACTTAACCGTGGTGCTCGTACAGTTGAGGTTCTTAAACAAGACCTTAACAAGCCACTTTCCGTAGAAAAACAAGTAGCAATCCTATATGCATTAACACGCGGCTTCCTTGATGATATTCCTGTTCAGGATATCCGTCGTTTTGAATCAGATTTCCTTAACTGGTTAGACCACAATCGCAAAGACTTGTTAGACCATATTACAAAGACGAAGGTACTTCCTTCTGATGAAGATATGGCTGCTGCAATCAACGCCTTCAAAAAGACGTTCGCAGTTTCCGAATAAGTAGGGTCTGACATTGGTAACGGGGTTTTGGAAGGGGTTTTGGTTTAATGGTGGCTGGCACGGTTTTGTAGTGCTTGTTACCATTAAAACCACCCCGGAAAAACCCCAAACATTCTTTGAATGAGGGTGGTGAGAACCTATGGCATCATTACGCGATATAAAAAATAGAATTAACTCGACAAAAAAGACGAGTCAAATTACAAAAGCGATGGAAATGACATCTGCTGCTAAATGGAACCGCGGCGTTATGAATGCGAAAGCATTTGTTCCTTATATGGAAAAAATCCAGGAAGTAACGGCGGCGATTGCAGTAGGCAGTAAAGGTGTGAACCATCCGATGCTACAAGCCCGTCCTGTTAAGAAAACGGGTTATATTGTCATGACAAGTGATCGCGGACTTGCTGGTGCTTTTAACAGTAACGTCATCCGTCGTGTCTATCAGACAATCCAAGACCGTCATAAATCGTCAGATGAGTACGCCATCATCGCAATCGGCCGTGTAGGCCGTGACTTTTTTGCTAAGCGAGGCATAAATGTAGCACTTGAAATCAGCGGTGTTTCGGATCAACCTAGCTTTGATGACATTAAAGCCATCGCCAGCAGCACAGTTGGCATGTTTGCAGATGGTACATTTGATGAACTTTATCTTTACTATAGCCATTATATCAGTGCAATTTCTCAAGAAGTAACGGAGAAGAAGCTGCTTCCGCTTACGGATATCCAAGCTTCAGGCAAACTTACTTCCTATGAATACGAGCCATCTGCAGAAGAAATCTTAGAAGTTCTCCTGCCGCAATATGCTGAAAGCTTAATTTATGGTGCACTTCTAGACAGCAAAGCCTCAGAGCACGCTGCCCGGATGACCGCAATGAGAAACGCAACCGATAATGCAAAAGAAATGATCAAAAATTACTCCCTGCAATACAACCGTGCCCGACAAGCAGCGATCACACAAGAAATCGCGGAAATCGTCGGCGGTGCAGCAGCGCTTGAGTAGAAAAGCGGAAGCGCCTTGCCCAGGGGCGACAGGCATAAGGCGAGCCGGTGAGAAGGTTGTTCTTTAACCTTCTTGACGGATTGGCTTATGACCCGATCCCCTAGGCGCTGGAGCTAGACAAGTAGAATTTTGATGAAATGCTCGTGAGGCCGTCCTCACGGTGCAAAACCTTTTTTATAAAAATGAACCTTGTGTAGGGTTCTTGATAAATTTTAGCGGGAGGGAACCTGTTTTTGTGTTCCCAACTCCGTTTTAGACGGTTCCGGGATGAGAGTCGGTTTCAAGGTTCTTTTTTCCAAAGGATCCCGAAAGATTAAGTTAGGAGGGAAAATGATGAACAAAGGACGCGTTCTTCAGGTTATGGGTCCGGTTATTGACGTTAAGTTCGAAAATGGTCAATTACCTGAGATTTATAACGCATTAAGACTAGATTTTAAAGCGCGTAATGCATCGGAAGTTGACATCAACTTAACCCTTGAAGTAGCCCTTCATTTAGGTGATGATACTGTTCGTACGATTGCGATGGCTTCTACTGATGGTGTAATGCGTGGCATGGAAGTTACGGATTCTGGTGGTCCAATTTCTGTACCGGTTGGAGATGTAACTCTTGGCCGTGTATTTAACGTATTAGGTGAAGTAATTGACCTTGCAGAAGAGATTCCAGCAAGTGCCCGCCGTGATTCGATTCACCGCGAAGCACCAACGTTTGAAAATCTTTCGACTAAGGTTGAAATTCTTGAAACTGGAATTAAGGTAGTAGACCTTCTTGCTCCATATATTAAGGGTGGTAAGATCGGTCTATTCGGTGGTGCCGGTGTAGGTAAAACTGTATTAATCCAGGAATTAATCAACAACATCGCTCAAGAGCACAGCGGTATTTCGGTATTCGCGGGTGTTGGTGAGCGTACACGTGAAGGTAATGACCTTTTCCATGAAATGACGGATTCAGGCGTTATCAAGCAAACAGCGATGGTATTCGGACAAATGAACGAGCCGCCAGGAGCACGTATGCGTGTTGCCTTGACTGGTTTGACAATGGCTGAGTATTTCCGTGATGAGCAAGGACAAGACGTTCTTTTCTTCATGGATAACATCTTCCGTTTCACGCAAGCAGGTTCTGAGGTTTCCGCTCTACTTGGCCGTATGCCATCTGCCGTAGGTTACCAGCCGACTCTTGCAACTGAAATGGGTAAATTACAAGAGCGTATTACTTCAACTGCAACAGGTTCTGTTACATCTATCCAAGCGATTTACGTTCCTGCCGATGACTATACGGATCCGGCTCCAGCGACGACTTTCGCTCACTTAGATGCAACAACAAACCTTGAGCGTAAACTTACTGAGATGGGTATTTACCCTGCGGTGGATCCTCTTGCTTCGACTTCTCGTGGATTGTCACCGGAAATCGTTGGCGAAGAGCACTACAGTATTGCTCGTCAAGTACAACAAACATTACAACGTTACCGTGAATTACAGGATATCATCGCGATCCTTGGTATGGACGAACTTTCTGATGAAGATAAGTTAATCGTAGCTCGTGCGCGTCGTATCCAGTTCTTCTTGTCACAAAACTTCCACGTTGCTGAACAGTTCACTGGTCAGCCAGGTTCTTATGTACCTGTTAAGGAAACAGTTAAAGGCTTCAAGGAAATCCTTGATGGTAAGTATGACCATCTTCCAGAGGATGCATTCCGTCTTGTCGGCCGCATTGAAGAAGTGGTTGAAGCCGCAAAACGCATGGGTGTAGAGGCCTAAAAACGGTCAGGAGGGTAAAAAATGAAGACGATTAAAGTCAGTGTTGTTACTCCCGATGGCCCGGTGTATGAATCAGATGTGGAAATGGTTAGTACAAAGGCTCTTAGTGGTGAATTAGGTATTTTACCTGGACATATTCCGATGGTAGCTCCTCTAGCTGTTGGTGTCGTTCGTATGAAAAAGAATGGCAAAGAAGAGGATCTTGTTACAGTTAGTGGTGGCTTCCTAGAAGTCCGCCCAGAAAAGGTAACAATCTTAGCTCAAGCAGCAGAGCGAGCAGAGGATATCGATGTTGAACGTGCAGAGAGAGCGAAAGAGCGCGCCGAGCAGCGCCTTCGTAATCAAAAAATGGAAGACACCGACTTCAAACGTGCAGAGCTTGCCTTGCAACGTGCCATCAACCGTCTTACGGTTAAAGGAAGATAATAATAGATGTTATTTCAAACCCGTCAGGTTTTCGGACCCGGCGGGTTTTTTTGTGGTTTTGTTGTTGTTGTTGGTGTTGGGTAGGGGTTGGTTAGGGTGGCACGTATGTTGGTGGATTTGGCAGGAAAAATGATGAAAAAGGCAGGTAAGTGTGTGAAAAATGCAGGTAAGGGATGTGAATCTGCAGGAAGGTGGATTTTTGATGAGAAAGGTAAGGTATGTTTGGTGGAAAAATTAACAGGAAATGGTGTGAGCCGGTCTTGCGACCGGCATTTTTGGTGATTGATTGGGTTGAGGAATGGAGTTTGGGGGGTAAAGTGATGATTTGGCAGGTAAAAAGATGAAAAAGGCAGGTAAGTGGGTGAAAAATGCAGGTAAGGGATGTGAATCTGCAGGAAGGTGGATTTTTGATGAGAAGGGTAAGGTATGTTTGGTGGAAAAATTAAAAAGAAATGGTGTGAGCCGGTCTTACGACCGGTATTTTTGGTGATTGATTGGGTTGAGGAATGGAGTTTAGGGAAAAGGTGACGATTAGGCAGGTAAAAAGATGAAAAAGGCAGGTAAGTGTGTAAAATCTGCAGGTAAGGGGTCTGAATCTGCAGGTAGGAGGATTTTAGATAAGAGAGGTAAGGTATGTTTGGTGGAAAAATTAAAAAGAAATGGTGTGAGCCGGTCTTGCGACCGGCATTTTTGGTGATTGATTGGGTTGAGGAATGGAGTTTAGGGAAAAGGTGACGATTAGGCAGGTAAAAAGATGAAAAAGGCAGGTAAGTGGGTGAAAAATGCAGGTAAGGGGTGTGAATCTGCAGGTGGGTGGATTTTTGATGAGAAGGGTAAGGTATGTTTGGTGGAAAAATTAAAAAGAAATGGTGTGAGCCGGTCTTGCGACCGGCATTTTTGGTGATTGATTGGGTTGAGGAATGGAGTTTTTGGGGGTAAAGTGACAATTTGGCAGGTAAAATGATGAAAAAGGCAGGTAAGTGGTTGAAATATGCAGGTAAGGGATGTGGATCTGCATGTTGGAACGTTTCGAAAAAGGGGATGTTAAGTTTATGACATAAGTTTGGTGGAAAATTTTACATAGGCCAGTCTTGCGTCCATCTATTTTATGTAAAAAGGATGATCCCAAGGGAGTATCAAGGGTTCATCCTTTTGGGCTTGTCCATGTATTGTAGGGATCAGTCTAGTTCAATTTTAAAGAATTCGTCGTTAAGGACAGTGTGACCTTCTAACCATGCTGTTCCTCCAACTGCGGATGCAAATGTGTTGATTGAAAAATCGTCACCCTCGTAGGAAATACGAACTTCGTAGTTAGAGCCGATAGGAACATTAAAAGTAAAGCTTCTTCTTGTGTTTGGTGGAATCGTTCCAGTGAAAGTTAGTAATGCTGCGACTGGACCAGTTTGGATTAGCGCTGAACCCCAGTCTAGGACTAGAAGTGATACATCACGAGAATCATCTGGGTCGACGTTGAGCAGTTCAATGTGTCCCAGTAGTGTGGCACCCGAAATGTTATTTAGGGCACCTGAAGATTTGATTTTTTCACCCATTATAGTCTTCACCTCTTTTCTATTATGACGTCTCTATAGTAAATGCTTCATATGTTTGAAATGATATGGACAAAAACATATTTTGAAAAAATGATTCATTTTAATAGGATTCAAAGTTTGATTTTCAAAATTAGCATGATACTTTCCTATCATTTGCGTGGATTTTTCGAATGAAATGGAAAGATCGGAATATGATGGGGTAGTGAAGGGGTTGTCTTGTAAAATAAGTAGGGAAAAAAATGAACGTTTTATGACAATTCTCACTGACTGATTAAATATTTTGTTATTTAATAGGGGTAGTTGTCGATTTGGGCTCTTGCGAGCCTGATTCTATGTGCACGTCATCTTTCGCTTCGCTGCAGATCACGTGCACGGAGAAATCGGTTTTTTAATAGAGTGGAAATTCGCTCTTGCGTCATCTCTGGGGTGATTTCGGGGAGGTTGCTCTGCGAGATCACGCAAACACTCAGGGGAGGGGGGACCTTGTGTCTCCGACCGGTGTGGGGTGAATTGGAAATTCAACCGCCAGTTGCTAACGCAACTTGCGCTTCTGCTACCGCTGAAGCTTGCAAAACTTTTCACTTCAAGGCGTTCTTGAGAGCGAGCTCTCAAACGCTTGAAGTGAAAAGTTTTGCGGCGGTGGAATTTCCAATTAAAGTAGTTGGTCGTGTCGACACAGGTTTGTAACAATGCTATAATGTTATCGGTTACAAATTTCATTGTTATGAAAATTTACAACATTGGAGGGGATGGACATGGAACTTTTGAATTTATATCAGAATAATTATCTGATAGTTTTTGTGTTCCTATGTCTTGGGGTTTTGCTACCAATTGTGGCGTTATATTTAGGTAAGCTTTTGCGTCCTCATAAGCCGAGTGAAGCAAAGTATACCACGTATGAGAGCGGTATTGATCCATTTCACGATTCCCGTGTACAGTTCAATGTCCGCTATTATATTTTTGCCCTGATGTTTGTTATTTTTGATGTAGAAACGGTGTTTTTATATCCATGGGCGGTTGCTTATGATAAGTTAGGAGTTTTTGCGTTAATTGAAATGTTGATTTTCGTGGTTATGCTATTAATCGGCTTAATCTACGCCTGGAAAAAGAAGGTGCTACAATGGATTTAAAACTAGAAAACCTATCACCACAGGAAATGAAAGAGTTAGAAAGAAATGTATTTTTCGCGACGCTGGAGCAAATTAAGGCATGGGCACGGAGTAATTCGTTGTGGCCGATGACATTTGGTCTGGCTTGTTGTGCGATTGAGATGATGGGAACGGGTGGAGCAAACTATGACCTTGACCGATTTGGAACGATTTTTCGGACGTCGCCAAGGCAATCGGATTGCATGATTGTGTCTGGTACGGTGACGAAGAAAATGGCACCGATTGTCCGCCGTTTATATGATCAAATGCCTGAGCCTAAGTGGGTGATTGCGATGGGTTCTTGTGCGACGGCAGGGGGTCCATATGTGAAGTCGTACTCGGTTGTGAAGGGTGTCGATCAAATCGTTCCTGTAGATGTATATATTCCTGGATGCCCGCCAAACCCGGCTGCATTAATTTATGGAATTAATAAATTAAAGGAAAAGATTCGTTACGAAGCGAAGACTGGGAAGAAGGTGATCTAACCGATGAGCGGGGAGAAGGATCTCGAGCAATTGAAAAAGGAAGCTGCTGAGAAGGCGAAGGCGGCAGCGTTAGCGAGACGCCAGGCGAAGGCAGCTGGAGAAGCGGCGCCAAAGCCTGAGGAATCGGCTCAGAAATCAGAGCCAGAGGCACCTGCAAAAGCGGAAGCACCAGCGGATGACGCGGATCTTGCGAAGAAGAAGGCAGCGGCGGCAGCGAAAGCGAAGGCGGCGGCACTGGCGAAGAAGAAGCGTGAAGGAATCGCCGATGAGGATGCTCCTGCAGCGGTGGAGCCAGCTGTCCAAGACGAGCCAGCAGCCAGGGTGGAAGAACCTCAGGTGGCTGAAGCTAGTAACGATGCGGATGATCTTGCGAAGAAAAAGGCAGCGGCAGTAGCGAAGGCGAAAGCGGCAGCAGCGGCGAAGCGGAAGGCGATGGAACTTGCCGGAGGAGCAGAACCGGTGGAAGAGCCAGCAGCAGAAACGCCAGCTGATGCAGACGATGATGATCTCGCGAAGAAAAAGGCAGCGGCAGTAGCGAAGGCGAAAGCGGCGGCAGCGGCGAAGCGAAAGGCGATGGAGCTTACCGGAGGAGCAGAACCGGTGGAAGAGCCAGTAGCAGAAACGCCAGCCGATGCAGGCGATGATGATCTCGCGAAGAAAAAGGCAGCGGCAGTAGCGAAGGCGAAAGCGGCGGCAGCGGCGAAGCGAAAGGCGATGGAGCTTACTGGAGGAGCAGAACCAGCAGAAGAACCAGCTTCGGATGATGCGAAGGCAAAAGCGGCAGCGGCGGCAAAAGCGAAAGCAGCAGCGGCAGCCAAAGCAAAGGCAGCAGCAGCGGCGAAGGCCAAGGCATCTGGAACTGACGGCGCTGATGCGAGTGATGATGAAAAAGCGAAGGCAAAAGCAGCGGCAGTAGCAAAAGCGAAAGCGGCAGCAGCAGCCAAAGCGAAAGCAGCTGGAGCGGCAAAAGGGGACGGGGCACCGGCAGCAGAAGCGGAGGCAGCGCCATCACCGAACCAGCAATACTTAGATAAGTACAGAAAGGTCATTGAGGATCACTTAGGGCCTGATGTTTTAGAAGATTCTTATATTAATAAACTGTCCAAAGATGTTCCGACACTTGTGGCAAAGAAAGATACATATTTCAAAGTGGCTCAATTTTTAAAATATAATGAGCTTCTCGGGTTCGATTATCTATCTGAGCTGCATGGAACAGATTTTCAAACACATATGGAAGTGTATGTTCACTTGTACTCATACAAAAACCGTCAAACGGTTGCGTTGAAAGTGAAGATCGACCGCGATGAACCAACAATCGAGTCCTTGCAGCCGCTTTGGGCCGGAGCAAACTGGCCGGAATGCGAAGCGTATGATTTACTTGGAATCAAATTTACCGGACATCCGGAACTGCACCGGATTATGCTTGGCGAAGATTGGGTTGGCCATCCACTGCGTAAAGATTATGAACCGTATGATGTGGAGGTATAGCCATGGCCATGATCAGAACAGAAGAAATGTTATTAAACGTCGGACCACAGCATCCAAGTACGCATGGAGTTTTCCGGCTTGTTGTTAAAATTGATGGGGAAATCATTATCGAAGCGAAACCGGTCATCGGTTATTTACACCGGGGAACGGAAAAATTAGCCGAGAACTTGCAATATACCCAAATCATCCCTTATACCGACCGGATGGATTATTTGTCCGCGATGACGAATAACTATGTCATTTGTCATGCAGTCGAAACGATGATGGGCATTCAAGTTCCAGAACGTGCCGAATACCTGCGGGTGATGGCGATGGAATTGGGCCGGATTGCCAGCCATCTTGTGGCATGGGGTACGTATATCCTCGATCTCGGAGCAACGAGCCCGTTCATTTATGCCTTCCGTGATCGCGAAATGATTATCAATATGCTCAATGAATTATCAGGTGCGCGCTTAACTTTTAACTATATGAGGGTTGGCGGTGTGAAGTGGGATGCGCCTGAAGGCTGGGTTGACGGTGTAAGAGAGTTTGTTCCTTATTTACGGGAGCAGCTGAAGGGATATCATGACCTTGTTTCCGGGAATGAAATCTTTTTAGACCGGGTCAAAGGGGTTGGCGTTTATTCAAAAGAGGATGCCATCAATTATTCCCTAAGTGGTCCGAATCTGCGTAGTACCGGCGTGAAATGGGATCTTCGTAAAGATGAACCGTATTCAATTTATGATCGTTTTGACTTTGATGTTGTCACTCGAGAAGAGGGAGATTGTTTAGCTCGCTATCATGTGCGCTTGGAGGAAATCTCGGAGTCCTTGAAAATTCTTGAGCAGGCATGTGAGCAATTCCCGGCTGAGGGTGAAATTTTAGCAAAAGTACCGAAAATTATTAAGGCACCAAAAGGGGAAGCTTTTGTCAGAATTGAATCACCGCGTGGGGAAATCGGCTGTTATATTGCCAGTGACGGTAAAAAAGAGCCGTATCGTTTAAAGTTTAGAAGACCTTCATTCTATAATCTGCAAATTCTCCCGAAATTATTAGTAGGTGAAAATATTGCAAACTTGATTGCGATTTTAGGGGCAGTGGACATTGTCCTTGGGGAGGTGGACGGCTAATGATCGAAGAGTTGCTAGAGTCCAGTCCTGGCTGGATGAACTTTGGAATCTTCTTTTTACTCGCCGTTGTCTTACTATTAGTAGTTTTAGGTTTCGTAACCTATGCGATATTAGCAGAACGAAAGGTATTAGGATACATGCAGGCCCGTCACGGCCCGAACCAGCTTGGCGGTAAGTGGGGATTATTGCAGACGGTGGCCGACGTTTTGAAGCTTTTAATAAAAGAAGACGTTATTCCAAAGGCAGCAGATAAGCCGTTATTTATCCTAGCGCCAATCATCGCCTTTACGCCAGCGTTTATGGTCCTTGCGACGATTCCGTTTACGGATAAATTCCAATTTGCCGATATCGGGGTAGGATTGCTCTATTATATCGCTGTTTCGGGAATGACTGTATTTGGAATGGTGCTGGGCGGCTGGGCGTCGAACAATAAATATGCGCTCTTAGGGGGCATGCGTGCGGGTGCACAGATGATCTCGTACGAAATTCCGTTGGTTATGTCCGTTTTGGGTGTCATCCTTTTAACGGGAAGCTTGAATTTAAATGATATCGTGGCACAGCAGGATGACACAGCTTGGTTCATTCTCTTGCAGCCAGTGGCATTTATCGTATTTTTCATCGCTTCGATTGCGGAATTAAACCGGACACCATTTGACCTACCTGAATCAGAGAACGAACTGGTTGCCGGATACTTTGTCGAGTACTCAGGATTCCGTTGGGCCTTCTTTATGCTTACAGAATACGTTTACATGTTTGCAATGTCCGCCTTAATCACGACGATTTTCTTAGGTGGCTGGCTGCCACCGTTTGAGTTCTTAGGATTTATCCCTGGCGCCGTATGGTTTGCGCTCAAATTTAGCGTGGTTGTCTTTGTTTATATGTGGTTACGGGCGACACTACCGCGGTTCCGTGTCGACAGACTCATGGAATTTGCTTGGAAAGTGCTTTTCCCAATCGCCTTGGCAAACATTTTCTTAACCGCGTTAATTAAGACTTTATTTTTTTAAAAGTAATGGTGAAAGACACCAGATTAGAATGATTTTAACCTGAAAAAGGGGTGAAAAACGTGCTTGGATTTACGAAAGGCTTGAAGTATACCCTTAAGCAATTGACGAAAGAAAAGGTTACCTATAATTATCCTGATGAGCCGCTTCCGCTTCCGGACCGCTTCCGCGGGATTCAGAAGTTTTATCCGGAGAAGTGTATTGTCTGTAATCAATGTATGAATATTTGCCCAACGGAGTGTATTAATTTAACCGGGAAGAAGCATCCGGATCCGACGAAAAAAGGGAAGATCATTGACACTTACGATATTAACTTTGAGATTTGCATCCTTTGTGACCTATGTACGGAGGTTTGCCCGACTGAGGCGATTGTGATGACGAATAACTTTGAGTTAGCGGAATACAGCCGTGATATGTTATTTAAAAATCTTGAATGGTTAGATGAAAATGATGAAAACGTACGGCAGGTGAATAAAGCATGACAATAACAGGCGAGTTTATCGCGTTTATGGGCCTCGCGCTTGTGGCGATTATTGGCGGTGTGCTGTTATTAAACCTGACCAAGGTCGTGCATATGGTGGTTGCCTTGATTTTCACATTTGTCAGCATTGCTGGGATTTACGTATTGCTTTCAGCTGAATTTGTCGCTGCCGTGCAAATCTTGATTTATTCCGGTGCGATTACAATTATTATGCTGTTTGGCATTATGTTAACGAAGCATGATGACAATGGTGAGACGACAACGGGCAAGTGGAGAAAGGTTTTCTTGTTCTTAGGGATCGTCGGCTTTGCGATTGCCGTTTATATTGGTATTTATGACTTCAATATTGAACAAGTTCCAACCGACTTACATGTGGACAATACGATGAAAATAGGGGAAGCCCTTTACTCTAAATGGGTGATTCCATTTGAATTAACATCTGTTTTATTATTAGTGGCTCTTGTCGGATCGATAATTCTGGCAAAGAAAGAGGATAAGGAGGCGGATAAGGAATGAGTTCAGTTCCTGCTTCAGCTTTCCTAGCACTAGCACTAATCCTATTTTGTATCGGACTATATGGGGCTTTGACAAAGAAAAACACCGTCATCGTCCTCATCTCGATTGAATTAATGCTAAACGCCGTCAATATCAATCTCGTGACCTTCAGTAAATACGGAATGTCACCATCGATTACCGGACAAATCTTTGCGTTGTTCACCATCACCGTCGCTGCTGCCGAAGCAGCCGTCGGCTTAGCGATCCTAATCGCGCTATACCGCAACCGCAAAACCGTAAACATTGACGAAATGGACACAATGAAAAACTAAAATTTTTTTAAAACCTTCGGTGACAGGCACCACAAAAAGACACTGTCCATCTCAGGTGGATAAATTGGAAATAAATGTGTCTTTGTGTGGTGGACAAATGGGTGCTTTTGTCCACGAGTGGTGACAGGCACCAAAAGTTATAAAGGGGATAGTGATAATGATGGAAAATGCATGGATCATACCGCTTTTCCCGCTTTTATCGTTTTTGATTCTTCTTCTGTTTGGTAAGCGTCTGAAAGAGGCGAGTGCGTATGTGGGGATTTTGGCTACGCTTGCTTCGCTGGTTTATTCGTTGCTTGTGTTGTTCGAGCGTTTTTCCGAACCAACATTTAAGACGGCAGCAGAGTGGCTTACTATAGGGGATATTTCTTTAACAGCGGGCTTTGAAGTGAATCAATTAAATGCATTAATGCTAGTAATTGTCTCGCTCGTCAGCTTCCTTGTTCATACCTATTCAAAGGGATATATGCATGGGGATGAGCGGTTTCCAGTATTCTATGCCTATTTAGGACTATTTACGTTTGCAATGCTTGGTCTCGTAATCTCGCCCAACCTTCTGCAAACTTATATTTTCTGGGAGCTTGTCGGGGTTGGTTCCTTCCTCTTAATTGGTTTCTATTTTTACAAAGCAGAAGCGAAGACGGCCGCGAAAAAAGCGTTCATCATGACCCGTATCGGGGATGTTGGACTGCTAATCGGCATGATCCTATTATTCTGGGAAACCAAAAGCTTTGAATACAGTGAGATTTTCAGCGCAGTAGAATCTGGCGCGGTCTCGCAAACAATGATTACCTTAACTGCGATCCTGATTTTCGTCGGGGCAGTTGGTAAATCAGGTCAGTTCCCGCTACATACATGGCTGCCGGATGCAATGGAAGGCCCGACACCGGTTTCCGCGTTAATCCACGCCGCAACGATGGTTGCAGCTGGGGTTTATCTTGTCGCTTCCTTGTTTCCATTGTTCGCAGCAAGTGAAACGGCACTTCTAACCATCGCCATCATTGGTGCATTCACCGCGATCTTTGCGGCGAGCATCGGTCTCGTGCAAACCGATATTAAACGCGTTCTCGCGTTTTCAACGGTCAGCCAGCTTGGCTACATGATGCTGGCGCTCGGCTCTGCCGGCTATGTGGCTGGTGTGTTCCACTTAATGACGCACGCCTTCTTCAAAGCCTTGCTGTTCTTGGCAGCCGGAAGTGTGATTCACGCTGTGCACACGCAAAACATTGAGGAAATGGGCGGACTTTGGAAAAAGCTTAAGTTTACCGGTCCCTTATTCTTAATCGGGACGCTCGCGATCAGCGGTGTACCGTTGTTCTCAGGGTTCTTCAGTAAGGATGAAATTTTAATCGCAGCATGGGAAGGCGGCCATCCGGTTCTATTCCTACTAGCACTGATCGCGGCGTTCATGACGGCATTTTACATGTTCCGCTTGTTCTTCATGGTATTTACCGGAGAATCCCGCAGCCACACGAAAAATGTTCACGAATCACCATCGGTTATGACGTTCCCGATGATCGTTCTTGGTGTCCTGGCAATCGTCGCTGGTTACGTGCAAACACCATTCAACCATAATCTTGGGGAATGGCTTGTTGAAGGCAATGAAGCTCTCGGTCACGGACATGTCGAAGGTCCAATCTGGATTATGATTGCCGCTACCGTCGTTTCCTTAACGGGAATCTACGTGGCTTATCTGATGTATTACAAGCGCTCACTCGCGCGCAACTGGCTGTCCGGAAGCGGCGATACGCTTCACAGCATTCTTTACAACAAATATTACATCGACGAATTCTATCAAATGTCCGTTGTCGCGGTGACCAAAACGATTAGCTACTTCTTGCGCTTCATCGATGTCTTCATCGTCGAAGGTCTTGTCAAAGGGGTAGTTGGGATCGTACAAGGTCTAGGCGCGGCAGGCTCAAAGTTCCAAAGCGGACAAATTCAAACTTATGCAGCGGTTGCCTTTGTCGGGCTTGCGTTGTTAGCCGTCATCTTTGCCATAACAGGGGGGTACTTTTAAATGGATCTATCTTTCGTTCTATCACTATTAGTATTCTCCCCGTTATTAGGGATTGCGGTTCTTGCTTTTATGCCTGCAAACCAGGAAAAAACCATTAAGTTTGTCGGCTTTTTAGCGACATTGCCAGCCTTGTTCATAGCGATTGCCATTTATCTTCATTATCTTGTCGGAAAAAGCTTGAGTGACTTTGCGGTCAACAAAGAATGGATTCAATTCGGCGGTCTTCAAGGAGCGGAATCAGGAATCTTTTCCGTCAACTATGAGCTTGCCGTCAGTGGCTTTACGATGCTTTTAGTTGTCCTAACAGCGGTTGTTGCGACACTAGCAGCGATTGCCTCCATTTATATTAAAAAAGAATGGAAGGGCTACTTCATGCTATTCCTGCTGCTTGAAACAGGAATGCTTGGCGTGTTTACCGCGGAAAACTTAATTCTTTTCTTCATCTTCTTTGAAATTACCTTAATTCCGACGTTCTTCTTAATCGGAAAATGGGGCTATTTTGAAAAAGAAAAAGCAGCTTACAGTTTCTTAATCTATAATGGTTTGGGCTCAGCCGTTCTGTTAATCGTGATTATGATCTTATTTGGGCAAACAGGAACGACGAATATTGAAACGCTGACACAGATCATGAACGATCCAAATATCCCAATTTCTGGGGATTTGAAGCTGGGACTATTTATTGCTTTATTGATTGCGTTTGGTGTGAAATTACCGATTTTTCCATTGCACAGCTGGATGCTTCGCGTCCACGTTCAAGCACCGCCGTCGATTGTGATGATTCACTCTGGGATTCTACTAAAAATCGGGGCGTACGGCTTAATTCGTTTTGGAATGGGAATTTTTCCGGCGCAGTTTGAGGACTTATCGGTATTGCTGGCCATCCTAGGGGTCGTGAACCTCCTCTATGGTGCGTTTCTAGCGTTCATTCAATCAGACTTTAAAATGGTTTTGGCCTATTCTTCGATTTCACATATGGGGATTGTGTTAATCGGATTAGCGGCGATGAACGAGGCGGGGATTCAAGGGGCGATTTTCCAAGTTGTCTCTCACGGATTAATCTCAGCTTTATTGTTCTTCTTGGTCGGAGCATTCTATGAGCGCACCGATACCTCACTGATCGAAAATCTTGGCGGTATGGCAAAGGGGATGCCGATTGCCGCAGGTTTCTTATTAGGAGGGGCAATGGCGTCACTTGGACTTCCAGGGATGTCCGGGTTCGTCAGCGAGTTTATGGCCTTCCTTGGCCTGTTTGAAGAAATGCCATGGATCGCAGCGGTTGGGTGCATCGGGATTATCATGACCGCTGTTTACTTATTGCGTGCCACACTTGGCATTACGTACGGAAAATCACACCGCGACTTCAGCGGCGTTCTTGACCTCAAGGGTGTCGAATTAGTACCGGTGCTTGTGTTAATTGGCTTAATCGTCTTAATCGGAGTGTTACCAAGCGTTCTCAGCTCACCACTTCAAGCCACACTAGAAACGATTATGCTCGGGATAGGAGGGTGATGAAGGATGAGTCTTGACGAATTGCTAGCGTTTAAATGGAGCATCATGACACCAGAGTTCATCATCGTTGGTGTTGCAGCGCTTCTAACATTGCTCGATTTATTTATGCCGAAAAAACAAGACCGCCGCATTTTAGGCTGGATTTCGATCATGGCGATCGTGGCCGCAATGGTCTCGCTTGCCGGACTGATTGGCACGCCAGTCGAATCAATTTTAGATGATACCTTTAGGCTGGATTCTTTTGGAAAAGCATTCAAGTTCTTGCTTCTGGCAGGGGCAGCGCTTGTTATGTTGTTAGCGATCAGCTACGAGCCTAAGGACGGTCTCGAAGAGTATCACGGCGAGTTCTATTACTTGTTCTTAACAGGTCTGCTCGGTGCGATGGTGATGACATCCAGCGGCGACTTAATCACCTTATTTATCGGGTTAGAGCTGTTATCGATTTCTTCTTATATTTTAGCGGGGATCCGCAAGCACAATTTACAATCGAACGAATCGGCGATGAAATACGTGGTGAACGGCAGTATTGCCACAGCGATTACTTTGTTTGGGATGAGCTATGTGTACGGTTTAACGGGGACAACAAATCTGTTAACAATTGCCGGACGCCTGCAGGGCTTAGCGGATGCGCAGCATGCTTATCTGCTTGGTCTTTCGTTCTTAATGATATTCGTTGGCTTGAGCTTTAAACTTGCGGCTGCTCCTTTCCATATGTGGGCACCGGATGTTTACCAAGGAGCACCAACACCGGTTACCGCGTTTTTGAGCGTTGTTTCGAAAACGGCTGGTTTCGTGATTGTTGTGCGGATACTGTTATCGGTTTTCGGCTTAGCGGCGACGGAAGGGCCGGGGTCGATCCCGATCCTGTATAATATGCAGGATTACATCGCCTTCGTTGCTGGGGCAACAATGATTATCGGAAACGTGGTTGCCTTGAAGCAAGCGAATATTAAGAGAATGTTTGCATACTCCAGTATCGCTCACGCCGGCTACATTTTAGTGGCGTTGACGACAATGAGTTCAAACTTGTTCTACGCCATATGGTTCTATTTATTGGCATATCTGTTCATGAATTTAGGAGCATTTGCCGTCATTCAGGTAGTGGAGGCGAAGACAGGGGCAACGCGTATTGCCGATTTCGCCGGCCTGTACCGCCGCTCGCCGGTGTTAGCGGTGACGATGGGGATTTTACTAGTGGCCTTAGCAGGGTTCCCAGGAACGGCAGGGTTCATCGGGAAATTGAACATTTTTGTTGGCGCGTTTGTCGGTGGGGAACCGCATTACGTTCTCGCATCCGTGATGATCGCTACAACCGTCGTGTCCTACTTCTACTACTTCGGTGTGATGACACAAATGTTCTTCCGTCCAGCAGCGGACGACAGCAAATTGAGTGTTCCAGTTGGAATCTTGGTTGTCCTGATTGTGACCGTCCTGGCATCTGTCTTGTTCGGAATCATGCCAGACATCGCCACAGACTTCATCAGCAACAACTTCAATGATTTCATGGATTTCTTGCAATAAACAAGGGCTGGGGACTTTGGGGGAAGGAACCAGCTTACGGTCAACTTTAGGGGTAAAATATATAAGATTCAAAAAGAAGAGGCATGGGGGCCTCTTCTTTTTTTGGCTAACAGCTAGGGAATCCGGCTTGAAAATGGGTGAATGCCTAGGTCTATCACTATTCACTTAATTTATTTTTCAGCTTACCAAAGCCTTCTTGGAGCTTTCCTTTTGCCTTATCCATCTGACCTTCCGTTTTTGTTGAAGGGTTATCGGTTAATTTCCCCCACTGCTTTTTCACTTCCCCTTTGACTTGATTTAGACTCCCTTTTACATTGTCTTTATTCATATTAATCTCCTCCTTAAGGGTTAGTAGAATCAGGTGCATCTTTTTTCTCCCCATCAGAGACACCATTATCCTGGTCCACACCATCTCCGACACCATTTTCATTCAATGTTTCTTTCAGTTCCTTTCCCGTATCGGCTAAACGATCTTTCACCTCATGGTAACTTTCCTTGACCTCCTTCGTGGTATTCTGATCTATTGCGTCCTTTTGCTTACCATCATTAATCCCGTTATCCTGATCGACTCCATCTCCGCAGGCGGCTAAACCTCCAAAAGTCAGTAACATAGCCATTCCAACCGTTAAGACTGAATTTTTTCTCATTGTTTTTCCTCCTTTGTTTAAATGAACTTGCGAGTTATATTCCCCTCCGGTGAGGGAGTGAAACATTTATTTTTTGATGTTTGGAAACATACCTATGGGGTATTACAGTTACCAAACCAATAGATTTTTAGAAAAGGAGAGATGAGGATGAACGTAGAAAATATGATGGCTGGTTGGTATACATATACCGATCGAATCCCCCAACTATTATTAGCACTTCTTGTCTTATTAATAGGTTGGCTGGTCGCAAAAGCAATTGGCAGGGCAGTTGAAGCAGGTCTCGAGAAAACCAGTTTGGACGATAAACTGTTTGCAAATGTGAAAAATCGAAAATACTCATCGGAAGTTATTATTGGAAAAATTGTCTATTATACGTTACTTGTTGTCGTCTGGATTATCTTTTTCAATATGCTGCAGCTAGGTTTGATTGCAGAACCGCTTGTCATCATGGTATCAACCTTGACGGCAGCTGTGCCACATCTATTGAAAGCAGCTCTAATTCTATTATTTGCCTGGGTAGTGGCTCTTGGACTGCGCTTTCTTTTTAAAAAAGGAACGGAATGGCTGCAGTTAGAACATAAGCTTGTTAAATGGAAAATGGCGGACACGGTGCGGGAAGCTTCACACCGATTAAATCGTATCGCGATGACCATCTTCTATTTAGTTCTTCTGTTATTTTTACCAGCGGTGCTGGGCGCCTTGGAGCTGGAAGGCATAGCCGAGCCGTTCTCCCACGCTTTGTCGATCATCCTTGCTTTTATTCCGAAACTATTTGCGGCCGCATTAATTGTGCTAATTGGCTGGTTGATCGCTAAAATTGTCCGCGATATTTTAATCAATTTTTTAAAAACGATAGGTACAGACAAGCTTGGCCAGCGGTTTGGCATAATGAAAAATGATAGAGAATTCCACTTGTCCTCATTGGCAGGGAATATAGCGTTTATCTTAATCTTAATTCCTACGATCATTACCGCTTTAGAAAAACTAGAACTAAAGGGAATTTCACAACCAGCAGTAAGAATGCTGGAGGAGGTACTGGCGTTAATTCCAAATATAGTTATTGCAGTGGTTCTGATTATGGCGGGAATTTGGCTGGGAAAATGGGTGGAGATACTGGTTAGCCAAATGCTATGGCGTTTAAGGTTCGACCAAGTGTTTCACCAAATAGGGATTGGCTCATTAACACCCGAGAAGCCAAAATACACCTTATCGCAAATGGTCGGTGTTCTGACGAAGATCATTGTAATTCTGTTATTCACGGTGGAAGCCTTACAAATTGTGCATTTAGACTTCTTAGTGACATTAGCAACAGGGGTAATTGCGTATCTGCCAATGATTTTAACAGCCGTGATTATCCTTGGTATTGGATTGTACGTTGGACAGTTAATGGAGCGGGTGCTGCAAAATCTAGTGAAGCACAACAATTCGCGCACCCTTGCGAAGATCGCGAAATACACCATCTTTTCCATAACCGTGTTCATGGCGCTAGACCAGCTGGGTGTGGCCCATTCAATCGTAAATGCTGCCTTCATCCTCGTCTTAGGCGGGTTATCCCTGGCGTTCGGACTGGCATTCGGCCTTGGAGGAAAAGAGTTCGCTAAGAAATATTTAGGGAAGTTGGATGAGAAATTAGAAGGTGGAAATAAACCAGGTTTATAAATAATCACAGACAATCCGAAATCACTAGTCGATTTCGGATTGTTTTTTAAAAAGAAGGAGGTGCCGTGATTCGATGCTAGTAGTGAATTTAGCAGCATTCGTGGTGTTAATTGCCTTGACGGCTTTCTTTGTGGCGGTTGAATTTGCGATTGTAAAAGTGAGGGTGTCGCGGATTGATCAGTTAGTGGCGGAAGGGCGGAAAAATGCAGCAGCGGCCAAAAAGGTCGTTTCCAATTTAGATGAATATCTATCGGCATGTCAGCTCGGAATTACAGTGACCGCGCTGGGGCTTGGGTGGCTTGGAGAACCGACGGTAGAGCGGCTGTTTCAGCCAATATTGGCCTTGCTTCCGGTGAATGCCGCCATCACCCACCTAGTATCTATTGTTCTAGCTTTTATGTTTGTCACGTTTATTCATGTCGTAATTGGGGAATTAGCACCGAAAACGGTGGCCATTCAAAAGGCCGAGCAGATTACGGTGCTGTTTGCGAAGCCGATTATCTTGTTTTACAAACTCATGTTTCCATTCATCTGGTCTCTCAACCAATCCGCGCGTTTGTTAGTTGGAATCTTTGGATTAAGGTCGGCGTCCGAACATGAAATAGCCCATTCCGAGGAAGAGCTGCGGATCTTATTATCGGAAAGTTTTAAAAATGGGGAGATTAATCAAAATGAATGGAGATACGTAAACAATATTTTTGAATTTGATGAGCGACTGGCAAAAGAAATCATGATACCGCGAACGGAAATGAGCTGTATTCCGATTGACGCTCCTCTTGAGGAAGTGGTTCAAAAAATCAGGATGGAAAGGTATACTCGTTACCCGGTACTTGATGGAGATAAGGATTATATTTTAGGGGTTTTGAATGTAAAAATGTTGCTAACAGCCCTATCGAACGATAAACAGGTCAACGTAAGAGCGATGATCCGCCCGGTGATAAGGGTGTTTGAAACGATCCCGATTCATGACCTGTTAATCCGCATGCAGACGGAGGGTTCCCATATGGCGATCTTAGTGGATGAATATGGCGGAACGGCAGGTCTGGTGACACTTGAAGATTTGATTGAGGAAATTATCGGCGAGGTTAGGGATGAGTTTGATCACGATGAAGTAGCAAAGATCCGTAAACGGAAGCGAAAGCAATATATTATTGATGCTAAAGTATCCATTCGTGAGGTGAATAAGCTACTGGGGATTGATCTTAAGGCGGAGAAAGTGGAAACGATCGGCGGCTGGTTCCTAGCTCAGAAAGCAGATATTAAAACAGCGGTGGAAGAGGAAGGCTGTGTCTTTAAGGTTCATGAAGCCGAGGGCTATCATATTAAGTATTTGGATGTTCGAAAGATTGGGTGACAAAAGAAAAAGTCAGGCCTTGGCCTGGCTTTTTGGTATGCTAATGGAATTAACATTTAGTATGACTCATTTGTCAGTGAAGTCATGCTTTTCGTTTGGTTGTTCATTTTCCATCAACCGTAAATCGTTCTGGAATATTTGGTGTAGTAAGCCTTTCCGACCAAACAGCAAAATTTGATCTCCCTCATGGAGCGTGGTCGAGTCAATATTCTTCCTGATAATCAAATCACCTCGTCTCAGAAACAGAACCACGAAATCAAGCTTATTATGATTCTTAATCGCTGCATTTAAGCTCGAACCCACAAGCCGTGATTCTTGATAGAGATGAATCTCAACGAGAGTATCCTGTTTATTTTTCAAAAAAATATCCCGAATGGGCAGGTCAGCCAGTTCAACATTCTCCTTTAATTCTTTGTTAAATCGCTTGGAGAGCAGCCGCTGAATGCCAGACATTTTTAAGATAATAAAAACCGAAATGACGATACCAGTGGTCGTGATGATTTCAGTGTGGCGGAGATCCTCCGACAGAAACTGGCTAATCGACGAGATGATGACCGCAAGGGAGAAGGCGCCGAACAGAATCAGGAAGGTGGCGAGCTTGCGGCGGATGGGGTGACCGAGGATGAGCTCAGATTCTCCTGTTGTGAAGCCGGTTCCCGTCATCATTGAAATGACCTGAAACCTTGATACTTCTAACTTCAACCCTGTAAGACGAAATAAGATGACAAAGATCTCAATGACTAGCAGAATGATCACAATGTAAAAGAATAAAAAGAATAACATCGCGAAATCTCCCCTCTATCAAAAATAGTTGGGGCCCAAAGACCCCAACCATTACTGAATTTTCTCGTTATAAAATTGTACGGAATACTGGGCACCCTCACTAACCATCTCGTTATCGGCAAAATCCTTCGGGTGCGGATTTCCTCCTTTTTCAATGGGAAGCTGTTCGGCTTTCGCAAAGACGGTTGGTTTCACCTTGCGCTTCCAATCTCGTAACATACTCTCTGCTTTAATGCGGTTTGGTTTATTCGACAGCCACACCGCGGATGCCCCGATTCCTACTGCCAATAATGAGCCCATACTTAAGACTTTTTTCATAATGAACACCCTCCTTAAGATTTGAACTTGTTCTATTACATACCCGGTATCCTTAACTAGTAAACATTGTTTCGATTCCTTTATTGAGGGGAATGAAAGGAAAAGAAGGAGGTTGAGGTCCGTGAAGAGAGAGATTCATTTTGACAAGTGGCAATGGATTCAGTTGAACAGGAGTGATCTTGTTTTAGAAAACGAGAGCATTCCTTCAGACTGGCTGCATTCGATTCGAAAAAGGAAAACAAATTGCTTGCGTGTGTATGGTTTGAATAATCAGGAAAAGATGATCCAAGGTTCACTCCTATTTCGGCAGGATGTCGAGAAGGAAGAGGATCGGCAACTCTTTCATTTCCATTTAACCTGTAAGCGACTGGTTACGGTAGATTTTGAGTTTTCCTTGTTAAAACAGCTGGAGCCTGAAGTTTTGTTGCCGCAGTTAAATAAGACAGCGCATGCGGTGGATGGCTTTTTATTTTTGCTTGGGGAGCTGATGAATGATCTGCTCGTCGATATTGACCAGTTTGAGGAATCCCTCCATAAATTAATTTGGGGGGTGAAGGAGAGAAACGAAACGCGGATATTGGAAGATGTGTTTCAACAGCGGCACGAGCTGTTAGTTTGTAAGAATCTATTCATTCCAATTCAGGAGCTGAAAATGGCAGTGGAGGAAATCGATTTTCCTGGAGTGAATGACGGCGAATATTTCACACGTACCTGTAAACGGATTGACCGGGCAAGGGTGCTGCTCCAGGAGTATGAACAGGAAATCGATTCGATTATTCATTTAGAAGAAGTCATTTCTTCGCATCGCGGGAATGAAATAATGAAAACCTTAACCGTTCTAACAACCGTTTTTACTCCGATCATGGCGTTAGGGGCCTTATGGGGAATGAATTTCAAACATATGCCTGAACTCGAGTGGAAGTTTGGTTATCTTGGTTCGATCATCCTCATTGCAATGTCGACCCTCATTCTCTATGTTTATTTACGAAAAAAGGGTTGGACAGGAGATCTATTAAAAGGAAAAAAGAGAAAATCATTTTTTCAATAAAAGGTTTGAAGCCGTTCGATTCGTGGTACTACACTACTAAGGTTAGAAACTAGCTAACCTGATATCAGAATCCAGCAAGAAGTAGAAAGAGGGTGGTTGAAGTATGTGGTTGCCTGTTCGGTAAACCGAAAGGAATGAAAAACAGCAATCCCAAAAAATTCGAGGAGGAAGATAATCATGGCTAAAAATTTAGAGGATCGTAAAGGTATGGAGTACAAAGAGGAAGAAACGAAGTATCAACACGAGAGGCAATTTCCTGGCGAGGATCGCTTAATGAATGAGCAGCAACAAGGCTTTGAGAACGGCTATCAGGACAAGGAACGTTCAGGCGATCAATTCATAAACGATATCCATGAAACCCCAAATGAGCAAGCGCTAGAGGAAGGAAATCCTGCCTTCCTAGGTGGACAAGAAGAGGGAACTCCTCGGTCTGGATATTCGATTTCCAAGAACACAGATAAGGAATGTCAAAAAGAGGATGAATCCAGATCGGATTGGAATAATGGCCGAGCCTATCAAGTAAATGAAAAAAAATAATCTACCATTTATATATAGGAGGCTTGCACAAGGGGTGCAAGCCTCTTTCCATATAAAGTGAAACTTCAATCAGTGGGGCTTTCTTCATCCCCACTGATTGTTAGTTGAACCTATCGGGCTTTTACGCGCAGTTATCCCCTACCTAAACTTCTTCGCTTTTACTAAAGTTTTTGAGGTGGGGGTCTTACTGCCCGTTAATGACGGGATAAAAAAATGACCCTCAAACAAGGGTCATTTTATTGCTTCGGATCGGGTGTAAGCTTTTCTTCTTCTTTTAATTCTTTATTGGTTTTGGCGTTTTCCATTTCCTTGCCGAGCTTTTTCATTTCTTCAAAATTCTGGGCCATTGAGCCATTGTTGGAAACAGGGAACTTATCTTTTAGTTTTTCATTCATTCAACTTCACTCCTTTTTGAAGATATACCCGTAATCGTAAAGACAAAACCAGTTTTTTGATATAATGCTAGAAAATATAATTTTTTTAAAAAAATAGGTTTAGGTTTTTAATATAGAGGGTATTTAAACAGTAAATATTTCAGAGGTGATGATGGAATGAATTTGAACATCGCAAAACATCAGAATGAGAAGGAAATATTCGTCAATGTTGCGGGAGAAATTGATGCATATACAGCACCAAAGCTAAGAGAGGAATTACTGCCGCTTGCGGAAGGGAAAAATAAAAAGATAACGGTCAATCTGAAGGATGTGTCCTATCTAGATAGTACCGGGCTCGGAGTGTTCGTAGGCTTGTTCAAGCAGCTGAACAAAAATGAAGGGGAACTAGAGCTGGTGGAGTTATCCGATCGATTAAAGCGGCTTTTTGAAATTACGGGATTGAGTAACATAATGAAGATTTCTGTTAAGGTAGAGGATGGGGGACGATGAAACACGTGATGGATTATGTTGAAATGAAGATTCCAGCAAAAGCAGAGTATGTAGGTGTTATTAGATTAACCATTTCGGGAATTGCCAGCCGCATCGGTTTTACATATGAAGAAATTGAGGATATTAAAATTGCTGTCAGTGAAGCGTGCACAAATGCTGTTCAGCATGCTTATCCGAATGGTGAAAAAGGGGAAGTAATCGTTGGCTTTGGGATTTATGAAGACAAGCTAGAAACAATGGTTGCGGACTCTGGACAAAGCTTTGATTTTTTTCAAATGAAAGACGCACTTGGCCCTTATACTGAATCAAGTACGGTTGAAGAACTAACAGAGGGAGGGTTAGGTCTATATCTGATCAGAACGCTCATGGATGAAGTCCGCGTAGTTAATCATTCTGGAGTTAAGGTCTTCATGGTGAAGCAACTAGGTGGGGAGCGTGATTTTCATGATGAAACGATCTCAGACCGCGAGACTATCTAAGGAAGAAGTCCATCGTTTGGTCTTACAATTCCAAGAGACCGAGAGTGAAACAGCGCAAGAAGCCTTAGTGGAAAATTATACAGCACTGGTCGGGAGCATCGTGCGAAAATATTCTAAAGGAAGAGATTTGCATGAGGATATCATGCAAGTGGGGATGATTGGATTATTATCGACCATCCGACGATTTGACCCAAGCGCGGGGACTCCGTTTGAAGCGTATTTAATTCCGAATGTGATTGGCGAAATCAAACGGTTTTTACGGGACAAGACCTGGGATGTCCATGTGCCGAGACGGGTGAAAGACATGTGGCCGAAATTGAATTCGGCAGTAGAAGAGCTGACTACCCGCTTAGAACGGTCACCAAAGATCCACGAAATCGCCGAGCATTTGGAGATTTCCGAAGAGGAAGTACTAGAAACAATGGAAATGGGAAAGAGCTATCAAACCGCATCAGTGGATCAATCGGTTGAGACCGGTTCAGACGGAAGCACGTTGACAACCTTGGATGTAATGGGCTCCGAAGACGAAGGCTTTGAAAAAGTCGACCAAAAACTGTTTCTTGAAAGTGCCCTTCATGTGCTGGATGAAAGGGAGAAGCAGATCATCCAGGCGCTCTTTATTGATTGTAAAAGTCAAAAAGAAACAGGAGAGTCTCTCGGAATATCGCAAATGCATGTTTCGCGTTTGCAACGAAGGGCGTTAGTGAAATTGAGAAAAGTGCTTGCTCGTAGAGTTACGAAAGAAAGTTCCAGCTAGAATAAAAAAGCCTGACCCAAACCGGTCAGGCTATCTGTGGATAAAGAGGTGATACTATGCCAATGAAAATTGTCGTCGTCGACGATAACAATACCAATCTGATGATCATCGAAAAAATTCTGAAAAAAGCAGGTTACAAAAGGTTGGTGAAACTGACCTCTGCAGGAGCGCTTTATGATTATTTGCAGCTGGATCATCCGAATTCACCGGAGGTTTCCGCTGATTTGGTTTTAATGGATCTGATGATGCCAGAAATTGATGGGATCGAGGCCTGCCGCACCGTCCTCGCGGATGAACGATATCTCGATTTGCCGATTATTTTTGTCACAGCAATGGGGGATTCGAATAAGATGGCTGAGGCAATGGATGCTGGTGCCCTGGACTACGTGATGAAGCCGATTAATACCGTCGAGCTATTGGCCAGGATCCGGTCCGTTTTGCGGATCAAGTATGAAAAGGATTTGCGGAAAGAACGGGACCAGCGGATTCAATATGAATTGGATTTGGCCAAGCATGTCCAGAGAAGCATGCTCAGCGCCCCCCTACAGGAGGAAGATGTGACGATTTCGGCAGTGTACAAGCCCACTTTTGAGCTTGCTGGTGACTTTTACGCTTGGTATCCGATTAGTCAGAATCGTTATGGCGTCATCCTTCTCGATATGATGGGGCACGGGATTTCCTCCTCGTTGGTGGGGATGTATATCTATTCCGCCTTAAAGGATACGATTACCGGTGTGTCTGATCCGGAAGCGGTAATGAAGGAACTGAATGATCGAATGAATCAGTTACATACTCTTGATAGTTTACTAAATTACTATTTTACCGCGATTTATTTTGTGCTCGATACAAAAAAGCAGCAAATAGAATATGTGAATGCCGGCCACCCAGCAGGGATTGCGATTGTCGATGGGGAAGTGAAGCTTTTGAGCGAAGGCTCGTGTGCACTCGGCTTTTTTGATGAGGTAGAGGTCACGAAAGGGGTCATTTCCTATCAGGAAGAAGCCCGAATTTTGCTATATACGGACGGACTGTCGGAATGGCTGGAGGAAGAGCATGACGATGCGGAAGCGAGATTAATCCACTGTCTACAGGAGCCAGGAATCGATAATCCGGTGAGCTTCATGGAACAGCTGCAGCCGAATTCAGAGCTGGTGAATTCGGCTAAGGACGATATGTGTCTCGTCATGGTTTCAACTACTGCTCCATGATTGAAGGGTGTCAGCGCTTTGGCTGACACCCCCGTTTCATGTGTAAGTCATTCTGTTAGATAAGCTTCGACCATCCACCGGTGTTTTTCTAAAGAGGTTCGGATGTGGACAAACATATCTGCCGTCGGCTCATCCTCTTGCTCCTCGGCAAGGGTAATGGTTTCGGTTAGTTCCTTGCAAAGGGTATCCAGATCCTCTGCTAAAGTGGACATCATGGTTTCTGCATCTTCCTCCTCAGAGGCTTCTTTGATCACGGAAAGCTCAAGGGCTTCTTGAAGTGTCGATGCCGGTGTCGCTCTTAAGACGAGCATTCTTTCGGCAATCGTATCAAGATGTAACGCTGCCTCTTTATATAATTCTTCAAATTTCATGTGCAGGGTGAAAAAATTCGCCCCTTTTACATACCAGTGGTAATGGTGCAGCTTCATATAAAGGACGGAGAAGTTCGCCACCTGCTGATTCATCCTATCTGTTAATGATTTCGTTTGTGTTTTCGATTTTGTAGAAGTCGTTGACATATTACCTACCTCCATTTTTTGTGATAATAGTTTAATACCCGGGTGGGGCAGAATTGAAACGGTTTTTTGAGATTCTTGAAGGATGGACCAAGCCACTTAGGACCTAATTCCCATTGGGAGAGTCGGTTCCGAAACGATATGATAAAGTTACCGAGTATCCACAAAGGAGGAGCAGAATGAAGGGATTTCATTTCAACATACACGCGAAAATTATGACCGGCTACCTGTTTATATTAGTTTGCTTGATTGTCTCTCTGTTGATTGTCATGAATCGGATGTCAGCTTTGCAGACGGAAGTGGATTTCGTTTCAAAGCATGACATTGAAGTCCAGGATTTGGCGAATCAGATTCAAAAAAACGTATTGGACATGGAAACGGGAATGAGGGGATATGCGATTACGGGAGATGAAGCGTACCTCGAGCCGTATCATGAGGCAAACAGAAGTTGGCTTGACGACTACAACAAACTTCACTCTCTGTTGGCGGATAATGGGAGGCAGCAGCGGAACTTAGAAGAAATTAGGCCGCTGATTATCAACTGGATTGCCAATTCGGGTGAATATGTCATCAATCAAAAAAAAGCCAATAACCAAGCGGCGTTGGATGATCATTTTTCAAAAAATAAAGGAAAAAAGCTGACGGATGAGCTCCGCTCTCACTTTGATTCCTTTCTCGAAAAGGAACGGAATCTCACGACCGAACGGGTAGGAAAACTGAGTCAGGATAATAACAATCTAAAAATGGCACTGTACGCCTTAATTGTATTGGTTACCGTGGTTACAATTGCAACAGCCATGTTCCTGTCAAATTCGATTGTGAAAACGATTAAACAGGTGGGGCGTACGATTCGTAACATTACCGATTCAAAAGAAACCGAGTTTGACCTCACGACTCGAATTGAGGTCAATACGCATGATGAAACGCATGAACTAGCCGAGGCGATGAACGAACTGCTCAGCAGTCTTGAAAAACAAAGCTGGGTTCAAAATAGTATTGCGGAAATTTCGACGATGTATCAGGGAATAACGGATATCACCGAATTGGCGCAGGCTTTTATCACCAATCTTGCCCCTAAGCTGGATGCCGTTTATGGAGTTGTCTACCTCCGTAAAAGTGATGGAGGCAAAATTCAATTTGTGAAAGAGGCCGGCTATGCCAGCACCGGGGAGGATGGTTCCGCGCAATGCTTTGCTCTTGGAGAAGGACTGGTTGGACAAGCGGCTCTTGATAAAAGGCTATTTCTGATCGATATGCTTCCGGAGGATCATGTGAAAATCACTTCCGGACTAGGGAATTCTAGGCCACGAAACTTATTAATTGCCCCGATTTTGGTGGATGGCCGTGTGGAAGCGGTGGTGGAATTCGCTGCCTACCAGTCTTTTCAATCACAGCACTTAAACTTAGTGGATTCACTTCAAGAAAAGTTTGGTTCAGCGATTATCAATGTAGCTGGTCGGATGGAAGTGGAAAGGCTCCTTGGCGAATCGCAGGTAATGACCGAAGAGCTACAAGCCCAATCAGAGGAACTACAGGCCCAATCGGAAGAATTACAAATGCAGCAAGAACAACTGCGGATTACCAATGAATTTTTAGAAGAGCAGAAGCAATTCGCCGAGCAACGGGCTTTCGAGCTGAAAAAGGCGAAGGATGAACTGGAAGACTATTCCCGCAAGCTGCAAATGAGTTCGCAGTACAAAACAGATTTCTTGGCAAATATGTCCCATGAGCTGCGGACGCCATTGAATAGTATTCTGATTCTGTCGCAAATGCTGATGGAAAACGAAGACGAAATGGATCTGGCCGAAGTGCGAGAATCCTCACGGGTCGTTTACACGGCCGGAAGCGACTTGCTGCGGCTGATTGATGATATTTTAGATCTGTCAAAAATCGAAGCAGGAAAAATTGAAATCCTATCTGATGAAGTCAATATCACGGAAATACCACTTATGATGCGAAGTATGTTTGACCCAGTTGCAGCGAAAAAGAATTTGGCATTTGAAGTCCTGACAGATTCAAATCTGCCTCAGGTAATCACAACAGACGGCCAAAGACTGCAGCAAATCTGGAAAAATCTATTGAGCAATGCCTTTAAATTTACGGAACATGGATCTGTAACAGTTAGAATCGAACAGGCTGAACCGTCTGTAGGACAGGAATTACTTGGGACTCCGGACGGAGAAACGATCATCGCCATCTCGGTAACGGATACAGGTATCGGAATTCCCAAGGATAAACAGCAAATCATTTTTGATGCGTTTCAACAGGTCGACGGTACCACGAACCGTCAATTTGGCGGCACGGGGTTAGGGTTATCGATATGCCGCGAATTTACGCGGATGCTCGGCGGTGCGCTTACGGTTCAGAGTGAGCCACAGAAGGGAAGCACGTTTACTTTGTATATTCCGAGTAAATTAGAGGCGGCAGAATATCAGCTAGAACCATCCGCTCTTGATGAAGTAGCGGTTAGTGTTAGCGAAACCGTGGAAGTGCAAGAACGATTGATAGCGGTAGATGTTGAAACCACCGAAGAAGAAATTTCCGATGATCAGTTATTTAAAGGGAAGAAAGTGTTGTTGGTAGAGGATGACGGCCGTAATGTCTTTGCCCTTGTTACCGCTCTAGAAGCAAAAGGGGTGAAGGTGCGAGTGGCGGAAAATGGTAAGGAAGCGATTGGGATTTTACAAGAACAAGCCGATTTTGACCTTGTGTTCATGGATATCATGATGCCGGTAATGGGGGGGTATGAGGCAATGGAAATCATTCGCCACAAATTAGAAATGGAACATCTGCCGATCATTGCCCTGACTGCTAAAACGATGAAAGGGGAACGAGACAAGTGTATGGAGGCAGGAGCGTCTGATTACATCATGAAGCCATTAAATATTAATCAGTTATTCTCGCTGATGCGGGTATGGCTGACGGAGCAGGTGAATCCAGCATGAATGGCACACAGATGGAGTTATTGACAGAGACGGACCCAGTCGTCCCAACCGAGCTTCAGGAAATCGAGATAACCTTGCTGCTTGAGGGCGTGTACCAAATGTACGGATATGATTTTCGAAGTTATGTCCGAGGATCGATTACGAGAAGAATCTTAAATCGGATGAAAGCAGAGAGACTTCCGACGATTACGGCGTTATTGGAAAAAGTACTACATGAAGAAGGATATTTGGAGCGGCTATTGAATGACTTTTCGATCCGAATGACAGAAATGTATCGTGATCCAAGTTTCTTTGCTGCTTTTCGCAAGGAGGTCGTGCCAATGCTTCGCGATCTCCCCGAAATCCGAATCTGGCATGCCGGCTGTGCAACGGGGGAAGAAGTGTATTCGATGGCGATTCTCATGAAGGAAGAGGGACTTGGCGATAAAACCAAAATCTACGCCACCGATATGAACGAAAAGGCGCTGAAAGCCGCACAAAAGGGAGCCTTTCCGCTGAAAAAAATGCAGCAATATACGAAAAATTACTTGAAAGCCGGCGGTAGTATGGCCTTTTCCGAGTACTATACAACCGATCATCAATTTGCCTATTTTTCTCCGGACTTAAATGAAAATTTAACATTCGCCCAGCACAATTTGGTGACCGACAGTTCGTTCAATGAGTTCCATGTGATCCTCTGCCGCAATGTCATGATTTATTTTGATAGTACCCTCCAGCAAAAAGTCCATCGCCTGTTCTATGACAGTTTATCGGACGGCGGGTTTATCGGACTGGGAAGCAAAGAATCGATTTTGGCGATGCCACGAGGAATGGAATATGAAGAATTTAACGCTGGGGAAAAGATCTATCGGAAAAAAGGGGATGCCTGACTTGATTGGGCATCTCTTTTTTTTAGGCTATGTTATAACTGAATGTTGATTTTCCTGTGTTTGAAAAATAAACGGAAAAATTCCGTTTAAATTGGGAATTACTCATATTTCCTTCAAAATAAGGGGAGTTTTTCCGTTTATATTATAAAAATCTTTGGATTTTGGCTTATTTAGAGCAGTTAGCCGGAAATTCTCCGCTTATATCGCTTCTTAAGTTTCCTTTATAAACATTAGCCGGAAATTCTCCGCTTATGAATTCTCCTACCTACTGGAAAATCAACAATGAATAATACCAGAGCTTTTTTTGTAGAAGAAAAAAAGACTGCACGAGGCAGTCTCTTAGGCTCTACGTCTGACCTTTCCAAGGATAAGGCTTACGACAAAGACGAGGGCGATAGCACCAATAAGGGCGGGTAAAATGTAAAAACCTCCAATGACAGGTCCCCAGCCTCCTAATAATAAAGAACCAAGCCATGCCCCGACAAATCCGGCAATGATATTTCCGATGATTCCACCAGGTACATCACGTCCAAGAATAAGTCCGGCTAACCAACCAATCACGCCTCCAATAATTAATGACCAAATAAATCCCATGAAAATCTCTCCTTTCTATTTTTCAATGAGTGATGCTTATTACATACCCGAATCCCGAGGGATGAAACCTATTGACTTAAAAATTGATTTTCGAATCTTCTTTTAGAACGAGAATCTTGCATTCGTTTCTTTAACCGACGCTGATTCACTTTTAATTTCAGAACATATTGATGGAACCCTTGCTGGTCACGTTCATCAAGGCAACGATCGATTTCACGCTTCAGGAGACTGATTTTTGTAATTAACTCCGCCTCGGTCAAGAAAGGTCTTTTATTCTCATTTAATGTTCTTCCGCATTTGCACCGCTTCTCACCCGAACCCATGACAAAAAATTCGGAACTTCCACAGACTTTACAACCGTTTTCTTTCATATAAACACCTCCAAATTTGTAGGTTTATTACCCCAAAGGATGTTTTTCTAAACATGATAAAAAACAGGTTTCAAACGTAGAAAGGGCGGTTATATACAAAGTACAAGGTCAAGCTGCTGGCTGACCAATAACTTTTAGGAGGAATGGAAATGGCAGTAGTAAAGATTGTGGAAAATGGTGTGCAGGCAAGAGAAGGAATACAACTATTTATGACGCAGGGATATACAACAGAAGAAATTTATTTATTAGCACATGATGAAAAACGAACCGATGATTTAACCGAAGCATTAGGCACGAGTGAAGTCGGGTTAGAGGAGCAAGGAATCTTCGGATCGCTTGCCAATGTGTTTCGTTCAAGAGGAAATGAGCTGCGAGCAAAGCTGGAGTCATTAGGACTGACAGAAGCCGAAGCAGATGAGTATGAAAAAGAATTGGATCTTGGAAAGGTAATCCTTGTCGCATCCAAATCGGCCTATGTGATATAGAACAGCTGAAGGTTTTGGATAATGGGAGCCCCGAGGGGTTCCCAAAAATGCATATAACAAATGAGGTGAAAAGAATGAAAATGTCGGAGCAAAGTTTTGAAAAATTACAAGGGATTCGTAAACGAGCGAGAGCAAAGAAAACGGAAAAACATCCATTCGTTCAATATTTTAGAAATCCGATTATTCACAAACAAATCCACGGTGAAAGAGTATATGTTCCGTTAAATATCCAAAGGGTATGGAATGAAATATAATCCTTATTAACTGCCTAAACACTGATTATCCGGTTGCAAACAGTGTTTAGGCAGTTAATATGTAAAAATTCTGTAACAATAATGAAACTTTTCACGATTTCATCCGTCAGTATGATAGAATATTCTTTAGCACTTTTACGGAGGTTTTGGCTGATGGAGGGGTTTGGACAAGTTGCCCTATTGAGTATTCTTTCCCACCTAGTGTTTATAGGTGTGGCTTGGTTTGCCTTGCAGGCTGTGCGCTTAGATAAGGTTTTGAAGCCCAATCATGTTTTCCAGGCACGCCTACTGTATATATTGTTGGCCATTTTCCTTGGATCATCCGTTAGCAATTTCTTCCTAGACTATCTCCAATGGTCCAGGCAGCTTCCAATGATTTTACAATACATACACAATTGGTAAAAATTTAGGTAAAAGTACATGTTCCCATTTTCGCAGAAATTGAGTACAATCAAATTTGTGTGAAAAATGAAAGTGAAACAAGTTAGATAGCCTTGTAAAGTTCAAAATTTCACAAATGGGATCCTTCATTTTAAAACGAATCTTTGGGAGAAGCGGATAAAGAACCGTTCTTGCGTTCGACGCTTCTATAAAAACTGAAACGATTCGAAGAAACAACGAATGGTATTTTTTTGCAATAAAGACTTTGTCAAAAAGTGACGAGATTTCCCAAGTATGCTCTTTCTCTCCTTGGTAACAATGGTAGTAAGGGGGAGAGTAGAGATGAAGAGAAAAGCAAAGCTATTTATTGGTATTAGCATGATGTTGATTATTGGTTTGGGAACAATACTGGGCTTTCGGCAAGCAGCGGAAGCGAGCGGCGACAATGATTTGTTAAAAATCGCCGATGTTTTTCAAACAGAAAATATTTTGCTCGAAGAATGGTCTTTTTATGCAAGGAAACATTTGGTTGACCTGAAAACAGAGAATGAAGTAGAGGAATATGTGAAGGAGCTTCAGGAACGTTTTCCAGATTGGGCTTGGTCTCGCAGTAAGACTAGCGAAAAATGGGAAGTAACAGCAGTATCTCCGACTTCGAAACACCACAAAGAAATGCTTCAAATTATGGCAACCCACACAAAACAACCTATCGACGCGTATATAGTTTATAGGGTCAGCGGTGAAGAGTGGAACAAGGAGATAGAGTCCTTTTTCACAAGGGATCAATTTAAAACTAGGCTATCCGACATATTTCGGGGTAAACCAACAGTTTTTTCTTGTATGAAAGGCAGTGTCAATGATAAGATTGATACGGCTTTAAGCAATTTACTGAATGTTTTTAATGCAAAAGAAATCGAAGCGTTAAAAGAGGATAATTTCATGTCTGTTTCGGCGAATTCGCCAAGACTCAAAGACACCATTGAAAATAACATGAATTTACAAATTGGCTTACGCTCCGAGGGATTGGGCGCAAAGACTACCGTTGTAGTTGGCACACCAATCATTACGATTGAATATTAATATAGAGAAAATGGACGCGGAGGGGAATACTCTTGGAAAAGATCATCGTCCGCGGCGGAAATAGGTTATATGGAACGGTTAAAGTTGAAGGCGCAAAGAATGCCGTTCTGCCTGTACTCGCTGCCACATTATTAGCAAGTGACGGAAAAAGTGTAATTCGTGATGTACCTACACTCTCCGATGTATACACAATTAATGAAGTATTACGCAACTTGAATGCAGAGGTTGCTTTTAAAAATAATACAGTTGTCGTTGATGCATCTAGAGAGTTGAAAGAGGAAGCGCCGTTTGAATATGTTCGCAAAATGCGTGCGTCTGTCCTTGTCATGGGATCATTGTTAGCACGTAACGGTCGTGCTCGCGTTGCCTTACCAGGCGGCTGTGCGATTGGATCGCGCCCGATTGACCAGCATCTTAAAGGGTTTGAAGCGATGGGTGCGAAGGTAAAGGTAGGAAATGGCTTTATTGAGGCGGAGGTTGAAGGCCGCTTAAAGGGAGCAAAAATCTACTTGGATTTCCCAAGTGTTGGGGCAACGGAAAACATTATGATGGCGGCAACCTTAGCAAAAGGAACGACCATCATTGAAAACGTCGCAAAAGAACCAGAAATCGTGGATCTTGCCAACTTCTTGAATAAAATGGGCGCAAATGTCCGCGGCGCAGGTACGGGTACACTTCGTATTGAAGGTGTCGATGTATTGTTTGGTGCTGACCACAATATTATTCCTGACCGGATTGAAGCGGGAACTTTCATGGTTGCTGCAGCCATCACGGGTGGAAATGTATTGGTTCAAGGAGCGGTTCCAGAACACTTATCTTCCTTAATTGCAAAAATGGAAGAAATGGGTGTTACTTGTATTGAGGAAGCAGATGGCGTTCGTGTCATCGGTCCTGAAACATTGAAGGCTGTTGACATTAAAACAATGCCGCATCCTGGTTTCCCAACGGATATGCAATCACAAATGATGGCGTTGTTGCTTCGTGCACAAGGTACATCGATGATTACAGAAACGGTTTTCGAAAACCGCTTCATGCATGTTGAGGAATTCCGCCGGATGAATGCGGATATTAAAATTGAAGGACGTTCTGTGATTTTGAACGGTCCATCAAATCTTCAAGGAGCAGAAGTTTCTGCAACTGACCTTCGTGCAGCCGCAGCGCTGATTTTAACAGGATTGGTGTCTGAAGGAAATACGCGCGTAACGGAGTTAAAGCATTTAGACCGTGGTTATGTGAATTTCCATGGCAAATTAGCTGGACTAGGCGCGGATATTGAACGTGTGAAGGAAACGGAAGAAATCCTTACAGAAGTAGAGAGTTATGTTTCGGATATGAATGCGTAATTTTTTATAAAATATAAAGCGGACCGAAGAGTGCTGAGTGAGTGAAGCATTTTTCGGTTTTTTTTGTTGATGTTGGCGGGTTGGGTTTTGGGTTTGATTGTGGAATTGTATTGTGTGGTTTTGGTGTTGTTATGTGATTTTTATGTGTGGTGTTGGTTGTTGATATTGAAATTGTACGTGTTTTGTTTTCTGAATTTTCGGTTTTTAATTTCTGGTCATAAATGCTTGTCCGCCCCCATAAGATGGAATGAGACGTAACCCGGTTCGGTTCGAGTCGGATCGATCATTTCATAATTGGAGGCTTCGACATGAAAAAATTCAAACCACTCATCGTACTAGCATCATTCTTATTTGCCATCACCTTGATCATTCCCGCCTTGTTAGTATTGCCGTTTGGCGATGGAGAGGCGAGCGGCAAGTTAGGTGAAGACTTGGCCAAGGCCCCAAAAACAGAAGCTGGGGATTCCTCAGCCGATGCTGCTGTTGAAGTTGCCGTTTATCGGACTTCGGCAAAATCAATTGAAAACATTCCGCTGGATGAATACCTTGTCGGCGTTGTGGCCGCAGAAATGCCGGCCGAGTTTCATGAAGAGGCACTGAAAGCTCAGGCGTTAACGGCAAGGACTTATATCGTGAGAAAATTGATTAGCAAAGACAAGACTAGCGTTCCAGAGGGAGCGGAAGTCACGGACCTACCCATTCATCAAGCCTATATAGATGACGCGCAAATGCGGAAAAATTGGGGAATGGATTACGAAGCAAAACGGGCAAAAATTCTCGCCGCGGTCCAAGAGACCAGTGGTCAGATACTAACTTATAACGGTGAAGCGATCGATGCTTCCTTCTTCTCCACCAGTAACGGTTACACGGAAAATTCCGAGGACTACTGGTCCAACGAGCTCCCGTACCTCCGCAGCGTGTCAAGCCCATGGGATAAAGCCTCCCCGAAATTTAATGACCAAAAAGTGGTGTCGGTCGGACAATTTGAATCAGCGCTTGGTGTGAAGCTTGGCTCGGGCGGGGAGATTGGCAAAATTGTCGAACGGACTGCGGGCAAGCGAGTGGCGAAGGTGGATTTTAACGGAAAAGTATTGAGCGGTAAGGAAATCCGTGAAAAGTTGGATTTGAAGTCCTCGGATTTCGTATGGGAGCGGAAAGGTTCGAATATTGTGATCAGCACGGAAGGCTCCGGGCACGGCGTTGGGATGAGCCAATACGGTGCTAACGGCATGGCCGCTGAGGGCAAGAACTATAAGGACATCGTGCAGCACTATTATCAGGGTGTAGAAATTTCGTCTGCGGAGAGCATGTTTGCGACGATTACGGCGCAGAAATAAGGATAGGTTGGAGCCAAGCATTGGGGGTGCTTGGTTTTTTTTTATGTGTGGCAACTCGAAATCCGCAGGTAATGTGGAGAAAAGGGCAGGTAAGCGTAGGAAAAAGGCAGGTAACGATACCAAAACTGCAGGTAGGGAGGATCTCCCCCAAAAAGGTAATTAAAAAAGGAGCCAAATTAGAAGAGGTAATGCTAAATATCAGCGGTGGACCCGATAAAATTACCTAAGCCGGGCTCAGGCCCGGCTATTTGGGAGGTGGGTAGGCAAATCCGCAGGTAAAGTGGGGAAAAGGGCAGGTAAGGGTAGTAAAAAGGCAGGTAACGATACCAAAACTGCAGGTAGGGAGGATCTCCCCCAAAAAGGTAATTAAAAAAGGAGCCAAATTAGAAGAGGTAATTCTAAATATCAGCGGTGGACCCGATAAAATTACCTAAGCTGTGCTCTGGCCCGGCTATCTCGATGGGTGGGAACTCAAATCCGCAGGTAAAGTGGGGAAAAGGGCAGGTAAGCGTAGGAAAAAGGCAGGTAACGATACCAAAACTGCAGGTAGGAGAAAAACATAGGTAAGCGACCGCAAAATGCAGGTAAGGCAAGCAAATCAGCAGGTACACGAAAATAACACAATTCTGTCACAGCATTTTTGCAGGAGTCTTTCAAAAAGAAAAGAAGAAATAAAGAAAAAAGGATAGGAGTGTTGCTAATTGGTGCCTAAGCCATGCGAAATCCCAACAAGTATTTTAAAGTATCAAGCATTAATCAGGAGGTTAGTCGATAATCATTTAGTCAAATACGATGTAGTGACTGACTTTAACTATCGGATGACCGGCTTTCTTGGAGAGCAATCAGTTATGAATTTCCACTTAGACCCCATCTTAAATTCAAACCTCCGCATTTATCATGACCTCCGTCTCCATCACGGAAAATATTACTTCCAAATAGATATCCTAATTCTTTGTGCGTACTATGCGCTAATACTTGAAGTGAAAAACGGCTCCAAAGACTGGCACTTCGATAAAGTTCTCAATCAGACAACCTACGCTCAAAATGGGAAAGCAGGGAGGATGAAAAATCCTATTCTTCAAGCTCAGTTACAGGCATTTAAGCTTAAGGAATGGTTAAAAGGGCATAATATTACTGGTTTACCAATCCAGTATCTATTTGTAAATGCAAATGAAAAAACAAATATTTTTATATCAGAGGACAATAAATACAAGTGGAATGCTTGCAATAGTGAATATTTATTAGAGAAAATTGATCAAACCAATAACTTTTTTAAAATCGAAATGTTTGATGAGAAGGTTTTGCGAAAAATAGACAAACTTCTTTTAACAAACCACACTCCAGAAAATATAGATATACTTCAAAAATACAGTCTATCTCGAAAAGAAATCCTCACAGGTGTTCATTGTCCGAAATGCAACTTTCTACCGATGACTTATCATGCTGGCACATGGAGATGTCCAAAGTGTCGAACTGAATCAAAAACAGCCTTCATCGAAACGATTAAAGACTATGTCCTTCTCATTCAGCCCTCGATTACAAACGCGGAGGCGCGCAGATTTCTACAAATTGACTCTCCGAAAATGGTCCACCAATTTTTAAATACCATGGATCTACATC
Organism: Neobacillus sp. K501; assembly: GCF_053749995.1. Lineage (NCBI taxonomy): Bacteria > Bacillati > Bacillota > Bacilli > Caryophanales > Bacillaceae > Neobacillus > Neobacillus sp. K501. Next base: position 136,733 of record NZ_JBSLYA010000010.1, read on the forward strand.
ATAATGGGAAATTCAAAGATCGAATCTATCACCTATGATAAAAAAACCACCGCAAATTCCTTCGCAGTGGCTACAATCTCCTCACCCATCCAAACACCTTCCCAAGCCCCAAAAACTTCTTTTTAAAAAGCGCCCCTCTTACAAAGTAGAAGCACACTGCAATCCCAGTAAAGTCTTTGACGAGGTCAAACCACGACGCGGAGCGGTAGGCGTAGAAGGATTGGTGGATTTCGTCAGTGACCCCGTAGAGTCCCGCAATGACGGTACAGGCAATATTCAGCGCAGGAGTAAACTCCCGGCGGAAGGTTAACAAGGCCAATACTAGTAAAACGTACAAAATCGCGAACTCTATTAAATGTAAGGATTCCTTAATGGTTCGATCAAGCTGCGAGTCGGGGAGCTCGACGAAGTGGTTCGAGGGCAGGCTCGACATAATCCAAATTGCCGCCATATAGGCGATGGGCAAGAGGCGCAGCAGCCATTTTAAGATTTTCATAAAAATTTTCCTCCTTCATGCATAAAAACGGAAGCAGTGTCGAAAAATAAGTAGAAAAAAATTTTTTTACTAGTGTATATAATTCTACTTATCTGTTCAGAATGATTGCTGAGGTGATGAAAATGAGAGAGGAAGAAAACAAACGATCTTCTCAAGGTTCCAGCTTTAAACGCTTTTTCAAGAAGCGTTGGGTATTTCCAGCCATCTATATTGCAAGTGCAGCAATCATTCTGAGCGCCGTTCTTTGGTATCAATCGAGCAACAATGCTACCGACAAATACGATTATGAATCAAGCGATATTGCCGGTAAAAATGATACACCAGCTCTTGAAGTCAACAAACCATTAGAAAACTTCAAGATGCCAGTGGAAAAAGCAACGGATGCTGTCGTCAAAATGGAATTCTATGATTTCAAAGCGAGTGATAAAGATCAGGAAGCGGCATTAGTATTTTACAACAATACTTATGTTCCGAATACTGGAATTGACATCGCGATGAAAGACGGCGAAAGCTTTGATGTTACAGCAGCTCTTAGCGGTAAAGTTACTAGAGTCGAAGAAGATGCCACTCTTGGGAATGTCATCGTAATCGAACACGATAAGGGTATTGTAACACAATATCAATCCGTAAAAGATGTGCAGGTCGAGGTTGGCGATCAAGTGAAACAAGGACAAGTTCTTGCCAAGGCTGGACAAAGCTTGTTTAATGAAGAAGCTGGAGTACATGTGCATTTTGAAATTCGCAAAGATGGCGTAGCGGTGAATCCGTCTGACTACTTTAACAAGTCATTAAGCGATTTACAGGAAGCGAAGCTTGTGGACGAATCCGCGGAAGAAAAGAAACCAGCGGTAGAAGATGAAACTCAAACAGAAGAGGAAGCTCCTGCGGATGATGAAACACCATCTGACGAGCAAACTCCTGATCAAGATGAGTCATCAGAACCAACAAAAAACACAAACTCATAATCGCGTACAAAGGGGAAAGGGGAATTTACCTTCCTCTTTTTTTTTGTCTTTTTGACGGACAAAGCTCATCAGCGAGTTTTCTTTTCCTATATGGTAAACTATAGAAAAAAAGGGGGGAGTTTTTTGAAAAAAATCATAGGATTGCTGCTGTTGGTTGTTCTTTTTGCCGTCGGCTGCAGCAAGGAACCGACACCTGAGGACCGATTCGAAGCATACATAAAGCTCTGGAATCAGCAAAAGTTTGATCAAATGTATGATTACCTTACTGAAGGAAGTAAAGAGGTAATCAGCAAAGAAGACTTTACAAATCGCTATCAAAAAATCTACGACGACCTGCAAATTTCCGACCTCAAGATTACTTTCAAAAAGCCAAAAGAAGATGAACGAGACAAGGAAGAAACGGCAAAAAGTTATACTTTTTCGGCAAAAATGAACAGCGTAGGTGGGGAAATCGAGTTTACCCACAAAGCAAAGTTGAAAAAGGAAGAACGTGACAAAGAGAATAACTGGTATGTCGACTGGAATACGACCTATATTTTTCCAGAGCTAAAGGATGGCGATAAGATTAGCCTGAGCTATGAGGCGCCAAAACGTGGGGAAATTGTCGACCGAAACGATAATGGCCTGGCTGTGAACGGACAGGTGTATGAAGTCGGTGTGGTTCCTGGAAAGATGGAAGGGCAAGAGGAGCTAGTAATCGAACAGCTCTCGAGCCTGTTGCAAATGACACCAGAATCGATTGAAAAAGCGCTTGGTGCGAGCTGGGTGAAGCCTGAATTGTTTGTGCCGCTGAAGAAGGTGGCGATCGACGATACGGAGCGGGTCGCTCAGTTAGTCGCCTTAGAACCGGTGCAAACGAAAAAAGTCGGGGCACGGATTTATCCGTACAAGGAATCGGCGGCACACCTAATCGGCTATGTCGGCTCGATCACCGCCGAGGAATTAGAGAAATTGAAGGATAAAGGCTATGCGAGCACGGATGTGATTGGCAAACGCGGGCTCGAGGAAGTTTATGACGAGCAGCTGAAAGGCAAGAGTGGAACGAAAATCACGATCAAAAAACCGGATGGGAATGCTGTCGTGCTGGCGGAACGACCGGTAGAGGATGGCCAAAATGTCAAATTAACGATCGACGCTAATTTACAGGAGCGGATTTTCACTGAGATGAATGGCGAGGCCGGTGCTTCGGCGGCGATCAACCCGACCACCGGAGAAACGCTGGCCCTGGTCAGCAGCCCTTCGTTTAACCCGAACCAGGCCACTTTAGGCTTCTCAGGCGACGAATGGAAGGCGCTTGAGGAAAACCCGCTGAAGCCGTTAACGACGCGCTTTAACAAGTCCTATGCACCAGGATCGGTGCTAAAACCGATTACCGCGGCGATTGGCTTGGAAAACGGAGCGATCACAACGGATAAAACAATGGAAATCAGCGGACTGAAATGGCAAAAAAGTGCTTCTTGGGGTAACTACTTTGTGACAAGAGTGCACGAGGGAAGCCCCATCAACCTAGAAAAGGCACTGGTTTTCTCCGATAATATTTATTTCGCCCAAGCAGCATTGGCTATCGGAAAAGATGGCTTTTCGGCTGGGTTGAAAAAGTTCGGCTTCGATGCTGAGCTTGAATACCCATTCCCATTGGAAAAATCAACGATTGGGGATTTAGGAAAAGAAATCGGACTGGCTGACTCCGGCTATGGTCAGGGACAAATTCAGATGACCATCGTTCATTTATTGGAGACGTATACGCCGTTTGTCAATGGCGGAAACATGGTCAAGCCAACACTTGTCGAGGGTGCTGAAAAAAGTCAGGAGCAGGTCGTAACCTCGGATATCGCTGGAACCATTTCACCGATTCTGCGGAAGGTCGTCGGTGATGCCAACGGAACCGCGCATGCTGCTGAGATGGGAGATTACCCGCTTTCTGGTAAAACCGGTACAGCGGAAATCAAGCAGAAGCAGGGTGAAAAGGGTATCGAAAATGGCTGGTTTATTGCCTACAATTCGAACCAGCCGGATTTGATGGTCGCGATGATGGTCGAAAACGTCCTCGGCCGCGGCGGCTCATCTGTTCCCGTTAATAAGGTGAAAAACGTCATTAACCAGATTAAATAATACCGAAAGCAGAAACCACGTAAACAGGGTTTCTGCTTTTTTGGTTAAAATGGTAACTTCTTTGGAAAAATAAGAGTAAAAAGGAGTAACATATTGATGCAAAATCCTCCTTCTCGAAGACAAAGAGCCCATTTATCGCAATTTTCAACGACTATTCTCCAAAGTAAAAATCCGTGGGTGGTCGCGTTTTTTTCGTTTTCTTATCCAGGCTTTGGCCATCTCATCCTCCATCGCTATGTGGCCGGCTTCATCTTAATCCTTTGGGAAACCTTTATTAATGGGATGGCAAAGGTGAATTTAGGGATTTTGTACAGCTTAATCGGGGACTTTGATAAGGCCATGGAAGTGATAGACGAGCGCTGGTTGATTCTCTATGTCGGAATCTATATGTTTGGGATTTGGGACGGCTATCGCTCAACAGTCGACTTGAACAAGCAATATTTATTAGCGGATCGGGAGGATGCGGTCATTCCAGCTAATAAGATAGGACCCTTTGATATGAACTTCCTGGACAAACGGAAACCGTGGGTCGCCGTCGCTTGGTCCGCATTATTTCCTGGTCTCGGTCATTTGTATATCCATAAAGTGATCGTCGGATTCTTTATTTTTGGCTATACCGTTGCCATCATGTATTTTGGCAAGATACCTCAGGGGATTCACTTAACGATGATCGGGGAGTTTGCCCTAGCAAAGCAGGTTTTACAAATGCAATGGGTGCTCTACATCCCATCGATTTTCTTTTTTATCCTATACGATGCCTATGCGTCCACGGTTGATTACAATATTTTATTTGAAAAAGAAATGGCGAAGTACTTACGTGATCATTATCAAAACAAAGAGTTTGAATTCCCAATCTAAAGAAGTGAGTGAACAGAATGCTTGTCATTGCCACATTTGAGAATTCGATTTATATCGAGTTAGCGATATCCGAGCTCGAACAACAAGGGATAGCGAAGGAAATGATTTTGGCCGCGCCGTTGGATAAACGAAGGGAACCAAGGAAGCTTTTTGATACGATTCATAAATCAGATGGGTTTAGTCTGTTTGACGGTGCCGCGATTTTGGGGACATGTTTTATGCTTTTAGGGGCGATTTATGGATATGTACTCAAATGGGGGCCGATTATATGGGGAATCATTGGCGCAGTGTCTGGGTTGCTATTGGGGTTTTTCCTCAAAATGGTTTTTATGAAAAAAACTCGCAGAGGATCAAAAAACATCAGCTCCGAAATTGTTCTGATGGTTCGCTGTGAAGAGTCCAAAGGGGAGATGATTGAAAAAATTCTCTGGAATCATCTCGCACTAGGCTTAACGAAAATATAATACCACCCAGCTATTCCACGGCTGGGTGGTATTGATATTTTTCAAGGTCGATCGTTCCCTGTAAGCCGATTTCAATGCCTTCGGCTTCGAGTGAAAAACGCTGTTCTTGATAAGATTCATCATCCTGGAGGGCAATTTGTCCTTTAGAATTGACGACGCGGTGCCAGGGAAGTCGATGTTTGCGGCTCATCGAATGAAGGACGCGGACCACTTGTCTCGCTGCTCGCGGGCTGCCAGCAGCCTTGGCGATCTGGCCATATGTCATCACATTCCCCTCGGGAATATTTTGGATAATCTCCACAACTCTTGCGGTAAACGGCTGCATCAATCAGCGTTCCTTTCCATACAATCTTTCTTAAGTATATAATTTTTCGGGTCAACTCGAAACCAAAATGGAAATATTGGTCGTAGTTTGAGAGGCAATATTATTGTTCAAACGTAGATTTTCTAACAGAATCCACACAAATGACGAAAAAAAACTATTTTCACGAAAATTTTCTTTCGACACTTCCGCTGACAAATTTCTCAGGAAATATTTTAAGTGGGCCGATTATTTCCATTTGGACAATAGATATACCAACGATCACAGCCCTTTCATCAACCTGTCGAAAAAAGTAAGCACTCGCCTTGCGATGTCCGATTTTTCAAAAAATTAACCACACCCCTTGTCCCGATTCCCTAATTCGTGCATAATCCCCTATCCAAGCTAATAAAATGATTACAAACCTTTACAAAGAGAGTGTTTGAGGTGAAGAGTCGTTTGAAGATAATGGGCATTCAGTCGGGGACATGATTAGTCATTGTATAACTGCATAAACGGTGACAGGCACCACAAAAAGACATTTGTCTTTCTGAGGTGGACACCTGTGGATACCGCTGTGCAGAAGCAGTATTTCGTCGAAGTGATAAGCGGGTCTCATTTCACACTTCTCACATCCAATTTAGGGAGGGCGAGTGGTGTGCACGATTACATCAAAGAGAGAACTATCAAGATTGGAAAGTATATCGTGGAGACGAGGAAAACGGTTCGCGTGATTGCGAAGGAGTTTGGCGTATCCAAAAGTACGGTCCATAAAGATTTGACGGAGAGGCTTCCTGAAATTAATCCTGAGCTAGCAAATGAGGTTAAAGAAATTTTAGATTATCATAAATCCATACGGCATCTCCGGGGCGGAGAGGCGACAAAAATGAAGTACCAGAAGGAAGAAAAAGAGGGTGAGGCCGTTAAGTAGGCCGAATTTCTGTGGAACTGTCTCAAATGAAAAGGAACGATGTTTAAAATGGCCATTTTCCATGACTTTTAACTTAAAAGTCGCAGAAAGGGGCCATTTTTAATTTTGTAGAAAAATTTTCCGACAGTCTTCAACAAATTTTTTTATAAAAGATTGGAAATTTTATTGAATATGGTACAATATACAATTAGGAAAGTATGAGCGTTTCAAGGAGGAAAGAAGAGAGAATGTTTGCTAGGGATATTGGGATTGACTTGGGAACGGCTAACGTGTTAATTCACGTAAAAGGCCGTGGAATTGTATTGAATGAGCCGTCTGTGGTTGCGATTGATAAAAATACGAACCGTGTGCTGGCCGTTGGCGAAGAAGCCCGCCGTATGGTCGGACGTACACCTGGAAACATTGTCGCGATTCGCCCGCTGAAGGATGGCGTAATTGCTGACTTTGATGTAACAGAAGCGATGTTAAAACACTTTATTAATAAGCTGAACGTGAAGGGCTTTTTATCGAAGCCGCGGATTTTGATCTGCTGCCCGACGAATATTACCAGCGTTGAGCAAAAAGCGATCAGAGAAGCTGCGGAAAAGAGCGGCGGTAAAAAGGTTTACTTAGAAGAAGAGCCAAAGGTGGCAGCGATCGGAGCAGGGATGGAAATTTTCCAGCCAAGCGGTAATATGGTTGTGGATATCGGTGGCGGAACAACGGATGTTGCCGTGCTTTCAATGGGTGATATCGTTACTTCTTCATCCATTAAAATGGCTGGCGACAAGTTCGACATGGAAATCTTAAGCTACATCAAGCGCGAGTACAAGCTATTGATCGGTGAGCGCACAGCAGAGAATATTAAAATCAACATTGGTACCGTTTTTCCAGGATCACGTTCGGAGGAAATGGAAATTCGCGGCCGTGATATGGTTAGCGGTTTACCACGCACGATCACCGTTCGTTCTGAAGAGATTGAGGGTGCTTTGAGAGAATCAGTCGCTGTCATTGTTCAAGCAGCGAAAAGCGTTCTTGAGCGTACACCACCTGAGCTTTCAGCGGACATCATTGACCGCGGCGTTATTTTAACCGGCGGCGGCGCCTTGCTTCACGGCATCGACATGCTGCTAGCGGACGAGCTAAAGGTTCCTGTATTAGTCGCTGAGAATCCAATGGACTGCGTCGCGATTGGAACAGGCATCATGCTTGATAACATCGACCGCCTTCCAAAAAGAAAACTTAGCTAAAAGAGAGAGAAATCTCATGAATAGACTAGAAAGAGGTAGGACATCATACTCCTACTTCTTTTTTTGGAAGAACCAGCGGAAAGCAAAGCGTCTCGCGGAATTCAGCATTGCGAAAAAAGAAAAACCGCAATATTTGCGTAATTTTTCCATGGAAATACTTTTTCTGCAAAAAATACTCTAATAATTTTTCAAAATAGAGTATAATATTAGGTAAAATGTATTACCTAAGAGGGGAATAAAAGATGTCAGTTAACCATCAACACGTGAGTTCGAGGGAAGACTTTAAAAAAAGTAAAGAAGCCGAGAAGAAAAACGAGGTAGAACATCAGGCGAGCCAGAAGCGTGTTCGAATCCGTCTTATTCCGATTTGGTTACGAATCGTGCTCTTAGCCGTCATGATTGTTGTTTCACTTATTGGGGGAGCAATGGTAGGCTATGGTGTGCTTGGAGATGGAAAGGCATCTGATGTTTTCAAAGAGTCAACGTGGACACATATAATTGATCTTGTTGAAAAAAAATAACCGAGGAAGGCGCCCGTGGCCCTTCCTTTTTGTATACTCTTAATAGTACAATATAATTATCTGTTCTTATGAGGAGGTACTAATTTATGCTAGATGTGACACAAATTAAAGAAATCATTCCCCATCGCTATCCATTTTTACTGGTCGATAGAATTTTAGAGGTAGAAGAAGGAGTTAAAGCGGTCGGAATTAAGAATGTGACAGCCAACGAGGAGTTTTTCAACGGTCATTTCCCGGATTACCCGGTGATGCCTGGAGTATTAATCGTGGAAGCATTGGCCCAGGTAGGGGCTGTAGCCGTTTTGAAAAAAGAAGAAAATCGCGGCCGATTAGCTTTTTTTGCCGGAATTGATGGCTGCCGCTTTAAAAGACAAGTAAAGCCCGGTGATCAATTGCGTTTAGAGGTAGAAATTATCCGCCTCCGCGGCCCAATTGGAAAAGGAAAAGCAGTGGCTACCGTTGACGGTGAAGTGGCTTGTGAAGCTGAAATTACATTTGCATTAGGTGACAAAAAATAATCGGAAGAAATTCCGGTTATTTTTTTTATGGTTTTGGGGAAAATAACTTCAGACCAATGGACTGGTCAATAATTTTAAGTTGAAAGGGGCTTTTTATCTTGAAGAAAAAGCTGTATATGCTGCTAATGGGGGCAGCGCTGTCCGCGGTAATGTTAACGGGTTGTAACAATGATGATGATCAAAATCCACCTCCACCAGTGAACGATGAAGTGGATCTTGATGATGACAATAATTTAGATGGTAATGATGCAAATGATGTAAATGATTTAAAAAATAACAATAATAACGATATCAACACAGATACCGACAAAGATCCAACTACGGATAATAATACGGAAAACGAAGAAATCATCGAAGACGATAGAGATGCCAACGACGCCAACAACAAAGATGAATAAACGAAAAAGCCAGGCCGCCCAAGCCTGGCTTTTTACTTTTCTTTAATTTTCAACTTTGGTTTCCGCTTCATTTTGTCCTTGAATTCAGCGAGGAGTGCCGGACCACTCAACCCCTTTTCGATTAAGCTATCAAGCAGAAGCTCAGAATAATCGCTTTTTTTGCGGCGAAGATAGCCTTCGAACAAAACGCTGATATGCTGCTCAAATTTATTTAGGGAGACAATTTTTGTCTGGAAAAACGCAGGTTCATTTCCATGCTTTGTGATCACGGCTTGCACAATGATCTCGCGCTTTTCATCATGAATTTTTTTGAAGTAGTCGAAGAGAGTTAGGTTGGAATAAGCTTCAAGCAGCCAGGATGAACGTTCATTCTCTTTGTTGATAATCAGGCCATCTTCTAATGGAACCTCAACCGAATTTCCATCCTCCACGACTTCCAACGCCACTAACTTAAAGGTTTTCATTCTCTTACCTCCCTGTTTCGTTCATTTTTTTTCATTATATCATAAGCTTCCCAGATACCAATGTTGAAACCCATTTTGAAAAAAATGTCGAAAACTAATCGCTTGTTTGTGGGTTTTTGTCATTTTAAGCAAAATTGGATTCAATTTTTGATTTTTCGTGGGGGAGAAAAGAAAGTTTTCGAGAGGATTTTTGCATAAAAATCTGTTTTTCGCGGTTTTACAACAAAATTTGGAAGCGCTATGATTAAGCCATCAAAAGGAGAGGAGCATAGATATGATCAATCAAGTTACGCTAGTGGGCAGACTGACGAAAGACCCGGAATTGCGGGTAACCCAAGAGGGGGCGCACGTAGCGCATGTCATTCTTGCGGTGAGCCGGCACTTCCGAAATCATAATGGCGAAATCGATACGGATTTCGTCCAGTGTGCACTTTGGCATAAATCCGCCGATAACACCGTGCAATATTGTCGAAGGGGCTCTGTGGTGGGAATAACCGGCCGGCTGCAAACCCGGAATTATGAAAACAAGGAGGGGAAGCGGGTCTATGTAACCGAGGTCGTGGCAGAATCGATACGATTCCTTAGTCCAAAGCCTGCCGAAACGTCATCAGCGCCGCCGCCAACGGTCAAGAAGGAGGAAGTTCCATTTGCCTAATCACGATGAAGCGTCGAGCCTAGAGCAGCTGCTAGAAAGCCTAATAAAAATGGTGGGCCGTGCCAACCAAAATGACGATAGCTTGCAAACAAGTATTGTTCAAGTGAAGGAAGAACTCGAAAGCCTGCAACTGCGAATCAGCCAACTGGAATGGGTGATGAAAGCACAGCTAGATGCTCAGCCTCAGATGATATTCTCCATGCCCCCTCCAACGAATACCAATTCCAAGATTCCCTTTCATTTGTGAAAAATTTTCCTCGCAGCTATAGAAAATGAAATTCCCCAAATATCCCCTCATTTCCGGCCAATCCGCGCCGGAATTTTTATTTTTCAGAAGAAATCGGAAACTTTGACAAGAATGTTTAGATTTTTCCTGGATGGGTAAACTTATAGCAAAACCCCCCCTGTTTTTATCGTTTGAGGCCGCTGATCAATGAATCAGCGGCCTCTCTTTTTGTCCAGCAACTTCGAAAGTGGTACCTCGCATGTCCATAATCGGGCGCCTGCGCTTTTCTATCTATTCTTTTTATGGGCTTTCAGCTGATAAGTGATTAAATCGATATAAAAGGCCCGACGTTTTGGCGGGAGTAACTGGAGCTCTAAGAGCGCTTTTTTCAGGGCAGGCTCTTGCTTGAACAACTGCAAAATCAGGGTTATATCGTGATCCTCGAGGTTCTCCTTTAGGATGAATCCGGGTACATCGTTTTTCGGCTGCTGTTCGGTTAATTCCCCTACTAAAATTTCCTTATCAACTTGATAGATTTCTGCAAACCGTACCAAGGTTTGATATCTGGGAAGGCTTTTCCCGGTTTCGTATCGACTGACCGTCGAACGGTCCATAATCATCATGTCGGCCAATGTCTGCTGGGACCAGTTTCGGCTGTCGCGCAGCTTCCGCAATTTTTCTGATAAGGACATCCATTTTCACCGCCATAATACAATTGATGTTTTTAACTTAACGGCAAAAGAAAGCGGATTGTTCAAATGTGAGATATATGCACGTTTGATTGTGTGAAAAAATCGCACAAAAAACTACGCTGGAACAAAATGTTAGTAGAAGGAAAAATAAAATTATAGTCGAATAATAAATGTTGGTGTAAATATTTGCTACTTTTGGAGGAATTTTGCGGATGAATATATCATTTATTTTATGTGGACAACGCTCAACAAATAATGAAAAGCTGTGCAATCCTAAGCCTAGTTTTTTTGAAGCTATCCTACTATCAAAAAATTATTCATGTTCTCCAGCTATGAAAGGACATTCGCAACCAATCCGCATTGAACAACCGATTTATTTCATAAAAATGAAAGAAAATATATCGAATTTTAAGAGTGACGAAAGGAAGCTTGAATTATTAGACCAAGGCCGAAACCTTACGGAGGAAGAGGCATATGAAATATTTAGTAAATATGTCTACGTAGAAGACCGCAAAGTATCGTACCTCCTCTTAAACGACAAAAAGAAAATCAGACAAAGAAAAAAGAAAGAGCTTCATCATTTGAAAGAAGAGGTAAAGATATAAAAGAAATGGTCTGTAGGACGTTTTTTAAAACAACAAAATAAGCAAGTTGAAAGATTTCATTGGATAAAAAGAGTTCGATGTAACAATCAGAACTCTATTTTTTGCCATACCTTGCCAAATACTACTCAAATTTTCCAACTGTCCACCCCACGTGTACAAAAACGGCAAAATGTCCACGAATGGTGACAGGCACCGCTCATTCCCAACACTTACCACCCAATTATGACAAAATGTGAAGCCTTTTTAATATGTTTGTAACATAACTGGTACATTTGTCTGTTATAAATAGATTAATAGAAAAGGAGGCTGACCTATGCATAATTTAAGGCGTATGGTTCTCGTGGTTCTAACTTGTGTGCTGGCAGGGACTGGTACGGTGGCCGCACATGCACAATCTAGTGCAGAAATGTTACAAGATGCTCAGCAAGATCTTCAACAGAAGGCATCTGAACAGAAAGCTATTAATGATGAGATGAAACAAATAGAGCAAGAAATGGAAGAATTAAATACTTATATTACAAAAAATCAAGCGGCTATGGCTGTAACACAGCAGAAAATTGCTGAAATGCAGGCGCTGATTGAGCAGAAAAAAGAAGAAATTGTTATATTACAGGATAAAATCCTTGCGCGTAAAAATTTGATGAAAGACCGTCTAGTAGCATTGCAAAAAGATAGTAGTGTGAATGTCGTTATTAGTGTCATCTTAGATTCGAAGGATTTTGCTGACTTTATTCAGCGTGCAAGCGCGGTAACGACGCTGTTCAATGCTGATAAAAATATTATCGATGACCAGGAAAATGATCTTCTCCAAATTGAAGAAGATAAGAAAGAAATCGACCGTCAGGAAAAGCTTTTAGCTGACGAACAAGCAGTGTTAGCCCAGCAACAAGCAGAGCTTGATCAAAATTTACAAAAGCATCAAGAGGCGTTAACATTGGCGCAACAAAAATATAACCAAGTGAATGCAGAAATGGCTGGATTTCAAGCGAAGCTAAATGAAGCTCAAGCGAGAATCCAACAAGAACAAGCATCAGCTCGTGCGGTAGTAGCAGCGAATCAACCAACACAAGCGGCACCAGCACCAGCAGGCGTTGAAATGTATGTGTCTGCAACCGCTTACAGTCCTGAGTCGTCTCCTAATGCTACGACGAAATTGGGCTACAACATTAGACAAAATCCGAACATGAAATTAATTGCCGTTGACCCATCTGTTATCCCATTAGGAAGCAAAGTATGGGTAGAAGGCTACGGCGTGGCCATCGCCGGCGACACAGGTGGCGCAATCAAAGGTCATAAAATCGACGTGTTAATGCCAAACAACGCAGCCGCCATACAATGGGGTAGAAAAACAGTAAAAGTTGTTATATTAAATTAATAGATGAAATGAAGAGAGCTGAGCTAGCTCTCTTTTATTTTTGCAAAACGATTCCGTTGGCAGAGATAATGAGCGCTCATATAGATCGCAATTTGGATCGGGACAGAGTAACTATAGCGCCAGTGAATCGGTTGATAAACCGTCAACCATTCAAAAAAAGGTTCTGCCACATAAGAAGTGATAAGGGCAAAGAAAATCGCCTTATACCAAGGATTAAGTTTAGGTTTAATTTGGATTAAGGTGATAACGCAGACTGGCATTAACGTAGTATCCCATGGAAAATAAGTTGGCAAGGTAGGGATAACATTAAAGCGATAATGCCATAAACCAATTTGGTCACCCATGATGTCCGCTACCACCGAAACAGTCATGACATAAAAAGCTAAATAAAGTAAGCGGTCGGTACTATCCCTTTTCCGAATTAGAAACCAAATAATCCAGGGAACCACCGAAAAGACTACACCTATCCACCATAAATCAGAAAACAAAACATGCTCAAACCAAATGTCTATCTTCCGGTCCACAAGCCCCTCAATCATATCCACATTGCCATCAATCAACTCAATCGTCTTCGCTCTTTCAGCACTGTCCATAGTAAAACCTCAATTAGGAATGAAATGTAAAGTAATAAAGATAGTATCCAACCCCATTCCAATTGTATGCAACCATAAAGAAGTGTACGCCTGAGGTGGACAGTGTCCACGAGCGGTGACAGGCACCGCATCATTGGTTAAGAATACTGTCCTCAAGCACTTTGGATTTATCACCATAAACTTTGGTGATGTGGTTTTCTCCCCAGGTGCAGAGGGCGCTGAGGATACTTTCGAGGCTTCGGCCGTATTCGCTAAGTTCGTATTCGACTTTGGGCGGGACTTGGTTGTAGACGATGCGGTTGATGACGCCGTCTTCCTCGAGCTCGCGCAGTTGCTGGGTGAGCATTTTTTGAGTGATGTTGGGCATCAGCCGCTTCAATTCGCTCGTTCGTTTTTTCCCATGGGTAAGATGGCAAAGGATGACCGTCTTCCATTTCCCCCCGATCACCTCTAGTGTTGCTTCTACCGAAATGTTGTATTTCTTCTTTGGTATCGCCATTGCTTTATAGCCTCCTTATTGATAGGCACTTAAAAGTTCCTATGTTACTTCCTGGTATCTATCCCACTTTAAAGTGCGTACTTCTCATTTTTTTGCGTATATCCCATAATAGCATTTGTTGATGAAATTCATCATACTAAATTTTTTCAAACGGAGGGAAACTAACGTGTCTATAGATAAAAAAAGAAGTACATTGGCACTTCTGGCACTAGCTGTCAGCGCCTTTGCGATCGGAACGACCGAGTTTATCAGTGTCGGCTTGCTGCCGCTGATTTCCGAGGATTTAAATATATCCGTTACCACCGCAGGGTTGACCGTATCACTCTACGCACTCGGAGTTACCTTTGGGGCGCCTGTCCTAACGTCACTAACAGCGCGAATGGGGCGGAAAGCATTACTAATCTGGATCATGATTATTTTCATCATCGGTAATAGTATTGCCGCAAGCGCCACAAGTATTGGTATTTTACTTGGGGCCCGGGTGATTTCCGCTTTAGCCCATGGTGTCTTTATGTCAATCGGCTCGACGATTGCGGCTGACCTAGTGCCGGCTGACCGCAGGGCAAGCGCAATATCGATCATGTTCTCCGGATTAACGATTGCAACCGTCACGGGCGTCCCGTTCGGAACCTTTATTGGTCAGCAATTCGGCTGGCGGGTCGCGTTTATTCTCATTGTCATCGTTGGAATCATTGCGTTGCTGGCAAACTTGGTCCTCGTTCCTGGTGATTTGAAAAAAGGAACTCAGACAAGCCTTCGCGACCAGTTCAAGCTCGTGACCAATGGCCGGCTTTTACTTATTTTCATCATCACTGCCCTTGGGTATGGTGGAACATTCGTGGTCTTCACCTATTTAGCGCCGCTGTTGCAGGACATCACTGGTTTTGGGGAAAGCACCGTTGCCATCATCTTGCTCGCCTATGGAATCGCGATTGCCATTGGGAACATGGTCGGCGGTCGGCTATCAAACCGCAACCCGCTTGGTTCATTGTTTTATATGTTTATCGTGCAAGGTGTTGTCCTATTTGTGTTAATGTTCACCGCGCCATTTAAGGTGGCTGGCCTGATTACAATTGTGTTCATGGGGCTGCTCGCTTTTATGAACGTCCCAGGATTACAGGTCTACGTCGTCATGCTCGCAGAGCGCTTCGTACCAAGCGCCGTCGACGTCGCCTCAGCCATCAACATCGCCGCCTTCAACGCCGGAATCGCCATCGGATCTTATCTAGGCGGGATGATCACCGATAGTATCGGTCTCATCCACACCACATGGATTGGAGCCCTCATGGTCTTAGCGGCTGCTGTCCTAACCGGGTGGAGCAGAGTGCTAGAGCGTAAAGATTTAAAAGGGTCCTTTTTACAAAGTAAAGCTGGATAGGAATTTGATGATCTTTCAGTCTAGGTGTTAGGAATTGTTTTTTAAAATATATGAGGAAATTGGAACTATGAAGCTCTATTGACCAAAAGCTATGGAGCTGGTCGGCAAAGTGGTCAATAGAAAGGTTACATTGACCAAAAACAGTGGAGAAATTGTGTGAAGTGGTCAATAGAAAGGTTTCATTGACCAAAGTTGGTGGAGAAAATGTGCGAAGTGGTCAATAGAAGTCTCCGTTGACCAAAATTGAAGGAGAAAGTGACATTGTGGTCACAAGAAATTTCTAAGTGACCAGCAGGAGAAAAAAGTTAAATAAAATATTGGAGGATAACAAAAATGAAAAACTTACAATCATCAACAACTTTAGCAAACGGTGTAAAAATGCCTTGGTTCGGACTAGGTGTATTTAAAGTCGAGGAGGGGCCGGAGTTAGTGAATGCAGTAAAGGCTGCGATAAAAAATGGCTATCGCAGTATTGATACGGCTGCCATTTATGAAAATGAAACAGGTGTCGGCCAGGGGATCCGCGAAGGACTTGAGGCGGCTGGAATCGCGCGTGAAGATTTATTCGTAACCTCAAAGGTATGGAATGCCGATCTTGGCTACGAATCCACATTGGCCGCGTATGAAACAAGTTTACAGAAACTTGGTTTAGATTATTTAGATTTATATCTCATTCACTGGCCGGTAGAAGGGAAATTTAAGGATGCGTGGAGAGCATTAGAGACTTTGTATAAAGCGGGAAGAGTGAAAGCAATCGGCGTCAGCAACTTCCAAATTCATCATCTCGAAGAACTAATGAAGGACGCGGAAATCAAACCAATGGTCAACCAAGTCGAATTCCACCCGCGCTTAACGCAAAAAGAGCTGAGAGCATTCTGCGTGGAACAAGGAATCCAGGTTGAAGCATGGTCGCCGTTGATGCAGGGGCAATTATTCGATAACGAGGTTCTCCAAGAAATCGCTGCGAATAGCAATAAAACCGTTGCGCAAATCATCCTTCGCTGGGACCTGCAAAACGGAGTTATCACCATCCCGAAATCAACAAAAGAACACCGAATCATCGCAAACTCCGAAGTATTTGACTTCGTTCTAAGCGCAGAAGATATGCAACGAATCGATAACCTAAACCAAAACCATCGAGTAGGCCCAGATCCGGACAACTTTGACTTCTAATTATGGGTAAACGGTATGCAGAATTGAATGCATAAACGCTGAGAAATGAATAAATGGTGACAGGCACCATACAGTGATCCCCGGGAAACCGGGGGTCTTTCTTTAATCCTACTTTAACTGGCGATGGCTATTTCTCAACCCACAACTCATTCCCAACACAACCAACCATAAAGTGCCGAAGAGACTTCTCCTGTATGGCTCTAAAATAGATCTACACTTCTTTGGCAATTTCATGTCTATTCGGAGCAAGGGGGGGTTGTTCAAGCCATCTATTTTGGACCATAATAGTAAACCACTTTTTTGTGACCATTAGATTTTTTAGAATTGTTGCTTCGTAAGCGGCCACAAGGTCTGTTCTCATGGCGGAAGCAAGACCGGCACCATGATAGTTTTGAGCAGCTTGAAATAGGAAACCGATATGATACAGCATTAATTTATCCGAAAAAGGAGAGGCGGTCGAAGTGGTCACTTCCGTTTCCCAGGATTTTGGAACAGGCAAATTGTCTGCTTGCATAATTTTTGAGAAAGATTTGATTTGTTGGTCGGAGGTATTCTCCGAATCGGTTAGAAACTTTCTTACTTCTTTAGAATGCGCGACTTGACTGAAGGCAATCGAAAGGGTTTTAGCCATAATGCTCTTCTTAAGGTTGAAAGAAATGCTAATAATTTCAGTCGCGGCTAGTTTTCTACCCTTACCAAAAAAGCCATCTGTAAAGTCCTTGCTGGAAACATATTCAGGGTTTTCAGCAGGATAAAATAATGGGTCTCTTTGAAAATTTCCTTTTTCGAGCAATAATTCAATAGTTTGATGGTACATTTTTTTCGCATCATTATCACATTGATCATAAAATTCTCTTAAGTCTTTTCTAACAGAAACAGCTAAGCTGGTGCTGTGCCCCAGTAAACCATGTAAGGTCATGACATGTAAATAATTTAGGCAAAATATATCCGTGAACAATCTCGGTTTACCATGAAAGAGGTCAGATTCAGTAAATCCAATGGGAACTGGAAATCCTTCCTTTTCGATAAAAGTGACGATTTGTTTCTTTTGTTTATCGAAAGTATCAATCGCACTTTCGAAAATTGCTTTTATTTTTGAATCCTCAATAATCGTAACCATATATCGATTTACTACATCTGTCATAGTACCATTCACAAACTCTCCCCAAAGAGTTCCGATTTCGGAAGATGTGAGTTTTAATTGATTCTCAACCATATAATCACCTCATAGATAGACTTTGTCAATTCAGTAAGGGGTATGCATGAGATTCTTAACCATATGAAAAAGGCAAGCACCATTATGCTTACCTTTCTCTGTTAACCCAAATACACCAAATCCTTCAATTCATCGGTAGAAAGTTCGGTGATCCAGTTTTCACTCTGGATGATTTGATCATTCAAATGCTGTTTCTTTTCGAGCATGGCGTCGATTTTTTCCTCTAAGGTGCCGGTACAAATCAATTTATGCACGTGGACAAAGCGCGATTGGCCAATCCGGTAGGCACGGTCAGTGGCCTGATTCTCTACAGCCGGATTCCACCAGCGGTCATAGTGGATAACGTGATTGGCGGCGGTCAGATTGAGACCTGTACCTCCGGCTTTCAATGAAAGTAAGAATACCGGAAACTCCTGATTCTGGAACCTTTCAATCATCTCATCACGCTGCGCCTTCGGTACGCTGCCATTCAAGAACGGGACCTCTACGCCAAATTTCTTCTTTACCGTCAAGCGGATCATTTCACCCATTTCGATATACTGGGTAAAAATAATACAGCTTTCGCCAGACTCCAACACCGCATCCACTAACTCAACAAGCTTATCTAGCTTATTGGAACGCTCCAGTAGCACCCGATCAACGGATTGTTCCTTCAAATAGAGGGCAGGGTGGTTGCACAGCTGCTTTAAGCGGCTGAGCATTTGCAAAATTAAACCTTTCCGTTCAAAGCCGGATAACTTTTCAATCTCCGCAAACGTATCGCGAACAAGCTGTTCATAGAGGGAAGCCTGCTCGGTCGTAAGTGGACAATATTCCTTTTGCTCCAGTTTGTCTGGTAGGTTGAGTGCAACCTCTTCGTCCTTTTTCGTCCTTCGCAGTAGAAATGGACGGATCAATGACTGAAGCTCATTAACTTTTTCTTTTTTCTCATCTTTTTCAATCGGGATTACAAACTTTTTCTGAAATTGTCCCAAACTCCCAAGATAACCGTGATTGGTAAAATCAAAGATCGACCACAGCTCAGAGAGGCGATTTTCCATTGGCGTTCCGGTCAGGGCGATGTGGTGCTGCCCACGCAAGCGGCGAACAGCGCGCGATTGCTTCGTCCCGGCATTTTTAATATTCTGCGCCTCATCAATGGCAATTGAACTCCAAATCATGCCCTCGAACTCATCCGAATCCAAATGGCTCAGCCCGTAGGACGTCAACACCACGTCCACATCCTGAGCTTTCTCAGCAAAAACATCTTCCTTCAAACGATTCGAACCGTAATGCAAATAAACCTGCATCTCAGGCGCAAACCGCTCCAGCTCCTTCTGCCAGTTCCCAAGCACAGAAGTCGGGCAAATAATCAACGCCGCCTTCGTCGGAACCTTTTCCTCCTTGGCTTCCTCATCGGAGCCTTTTTGAACCTTACTGTCCGCCTGAGGTGGACAGTGTCCGCGAGTGGTGCCTGTCACCATTTCAGGAATGCTGCCGATTTCGCCCTTCACCTTCAATAAATACGAAATCAACTGAACGGTTTTTCCGAGGCCCATGTCGTCGGCGAGGACGGCGCCGAAGCCGTAATGCCGCAGGAACCAGAGCCAGCTCATGCCGAGTTGCTGGTAAGGGCGGAGTTCGCCTTGAAGTCCCTCGGGCACGGTTTCCAACGGGATTTCCTTGACCTCAGATAGCTGCTTGATCATTTTTTTCCATTGGTTATTTAGCTCGATTTGAATACGAGCGAAGGCCTGCGGATTTTCCAGTTCATCCTCCGTAGGTGGGGTCTCGACCAGCTCCTGTTCCAGCAAATCACGGACCGACAAACCTTGGTGTTCCGCACGTTTCATCATATCTTGAATTTGCCGAATAAATTCGGGGTCAAGCTTCACCCAGCGGCCGCGAATGAATACGAGTTTCCTTTTTTCTTCAACAAGCTGACCGAATTCATCCTCGGACAGGTCGACACCATTCATCGAAAAACGCCAGTTGAAATCTAGCATTGCCTGAAGTCCGACGAACGATGGGCGATGGCTCGATGACCCTTTTAGCGACGCCTTCACCTTCAAGTTGGCGTTTTTCATCGCCTGCCACCAGGAAGGAAGGAGGATCTCCACATCCAAGGCAACCAAGGTTTCACTTGCCTCTGTCAGAAACATCCACGCTTCTTCCTCGGTAAGCTCAGGTTTCAAGCTGAACCCATCGTCACTCAGCCAAGGCATTAACCGCACCCAACGACTTTGTTCAAGGTCGACTTTTTCTAAAAAAGGCTTCCATCTAGCCGGCAGCTTGGCTCCTAATTCATAGACTTCATCAACATTTTTCTTTCCGCGTAAAAATACCCCAAGGCTCCACGGTCCATCACCATCAATCGGCTCTTCCAATCGCAATCCCATCGTAAAAGGTGTATCGCTTTCCTTAATCCCGACCCATTCTAGCCAGCTGTCTTCATCAAAATAACGGGCCAACTCGGCACCGGAGATATTCGACTTTTTCAATAAGGTAAGCTTCGGGCCAAATAAGTCCTTCATCGCAGAATTCCGCGTCAGGTAGGCATCGAGCGCATCATTGTATAAGTCTGAAATAAATTCGTGAACCAAGCCTGATTCCGTAGCACCTGGGTCGACCGCTTGCACCCAAAAGGAAGGGTCAAATTCGTCTTTGACGCGAACCGGAAGCTGCCAGCGGAAATTTCCATCCTCCCAAACCGAGAAATCCGGGAGCCAGTCTTTTTCAAGAATTCCATCTTGGAGGGCGTGGGCGGCGGCGAGAACAATTTCCGATTGTTCGCTCCAGTCCCAATCGATAAATCGGTTGAACGACTCCTTGGCAAAAAGAGAGACGAGATGCCAGCCGCTGACGACGATCCCCTCAACACCATCGACCGTCTCCGGCTCGAGAAGCGTGCCAAAATAGCTCTCCTCATGGAGGCTAAAGAGAACATTCTTCCACTCAGACGGGGGGAGGGAATGACCCTGTTCATCCTCCGCGGCCAACAAATAGCGCCCCTCATCCAATTTGATTGTCAGCAGTTTCATAAACCTCGTTTTAAGCATCGTTCACGATCTCCTTCTACTTGAATACGGGAGGATTGGGAATCCCATATATAAATTCTGGGCTTATTGTTCAAAAAAATAAATTAATCTTCAATGACTGTCCGCCTGAGGTGGACAGTGTCCACGAGCGGTGACAGGCACCGCAGTTGTTGTACCGCAGTAGCCGCACCACCGCAGCGAAAGCGCCGCAACGGCACCCCAACCTCTAATCCTCCACCAACTTACTCCGCCGGCATTCTTCATGAAAGGCCCGCAATCGTTTGGTTTTTTCCATTAGGCTGTCGAGGAAGTATTGCCAGTCGTCGACGCGCTTGAGTTTTTTGTATAGGGTCCGGAGCTTTTTTAGGTGGCGGACGGCGGTTTTGTAGCTGGACCGGTTTTTTTGGTTGATTTCGTGCAAGGCGGATTGGTGGAGCATGCCCAGCAGAATCTCAGGCTTTTCCTTCTCAATGATTTTCACCCGGTCCTTCGGCAGGTCGTAGAAGTTCCAGCCCATGAACGCCTGCAGCTCACCCCATTTGTCGTACATCTTCTGGTCGAACAACATATACTCATATTCCGTGTAGCTATAGGGCAAACAAACCAACAGCGCCCGTTCATAAACATCAAGCCTGCCATTTTCCGAACAATAGGGCGAGATCGCCTTCAAAGCCGTCCGGACAAACCCGGCACAGGTGTGATAAGCTTGGACCGCATCCAAATACGCTTTTATCTTTTGCAAAAATAGATCAATCACCGGTCCAACGCGTTTCCACGCTTTCTGCTGTGACAATAGTTCAATCCAATGTAGCATATAAGGAGCAATCCCCTGACCATTCATCTTGCTTAGCAGCTTAGCGACGGTCTCGTCTTCATGTAATAACAAACACAAATGGATTTCAGCGACCGATAATGGATGGTCGTTCTCCCATTCTTTCAAATCCTTCAGCCCCAGCCGAATGTTCTCCAGCTCTGCCTCTCGCCATTCTTTCTTTTTAAAAAGATTCGTCCACAGCAGCCGGTACAAATAAATCCGTTCATATTCCAGGTTTGAACAAACCGTCAATAACTCAAACACGGCATCCTTTAATTTAAAAATAAATGCATCAAAGTCAAACGGCAGCGACTGAACGCCGATCTTCAAAACGACCTCATCGGCATCTTCAATCAAATTATGAAACAAGTGGAGGTAGGAGCGCTTCACTAAATCCTCAGCAAACTCGGAGTTCTCCGTCAGCACGGCCAGCTTGCGAAACGAAACGATAATTCCGACCAACTCGTACAGCAGCCGCCACTCTTTTTCCACGGGTGCACTGGCTTTGATTCGACGCTCATAAATTCCGTACAACTCAGGAATAATAAACGGGCTTGAGTACTTTTTCGCATTGAGAATCGTATCAAAGCTGACCTCAAACGACTCGACCCAGCGGTCATAATCCGGCTTCAACACACCGTTTGCCTTGACCAAATCCTTGGCCCGCTGCAAGCCCAACTGGGTCAGTGCCGAAACCTCTTTCATCGGCTCGCGCCACTCGGTAACCCAATCGCCAACGCTGCCCACCTTCGCATACGCTGCGAAAAACACCGCCATCTGATGACGGCAGGGAAAATCACCGGGGCAGGAACACTCACTCAATGGCTGAAAGATCAGGTCCAGCTCAACCTTGCACGGAGTAACATCCTGAACCGTGGCCGTAATCTTTTTCTCATCTATATGTAAGTGCGTCACCATGCCCTGCCGGTACAGCATCAAGCCCTTCTGCACGAGCTTCGCGTCCTCGGCAGATTGAGCATTCAAAAGCTCGCCAATCTCCCCGGCAAATTCCAATATATTATCATTAGCAGTCGTCGACTCCACAGCCACGACCCCCTTTATAAAAAAATCCATATTCCACTATTATACCCAAAAACTGATCATTCGAGGAGGGTGGAGCTTGGAAAAAGGAGAATTCTATTTAATTGGAGAATAAAATCTCCAAGAAGTGATGGAAGTGAAATGCATTGAAATTTTAATCGCTTTAGCCATATTCTTTATTTTATCGACGATATCAGAGACCATCCTGCGAAAAAGATATCAGATTGCGAAAAGAAAAGGCTGGATCTATGTGCCGGTGAACCTGGTCCACAAGCGGGCTGAGCGAATCCTTTTTTGGAGTTACCTGATAATTTTTATGGGACTTATCTTTGCTGAATATCGATACGCAAGTATTTTTATATTTGTATTTCTCCTCCTAAACAACGCCTTAAGAGCCTTTATGGAATGGAAATACGAACGGAAAACAAAGGAGTATATGCTTACAGCTAACACGATTTGTTGGTTTCTTGTCTTCACAGCGATCTATTTAACACAACTTCTTGAAAAATAAATCCCCTCGTGTTATAGTACTTTTTGTAGAAATGACCAGATTGGTTTTTTGGTCAGTCCATTAGAGGTGAATGAATTGGCAGTCATTGATCGCAAAAAGTTAATTTTAGAAGCAGCAACGCGGTCGTTTTCCTTGTTTGGTTATAAGGCGACGACGATGGAGCAGGTGGCGAAGCTGGCCAATGTTGGCAAAGGCACAATCTATACCTTTTTTAAAACAAAGGAAGAATTATTTGATGCGATCATCACCACGCTGATCGCCGATATCCGGGAAGCGGTAGAGAGCGTCATGGATGAGTCCACTCCGCTACAAGAGAAGGTCAACCGCGTCCTCGTGAAGGTCCATGAATTCCGCGGCACCCATGCGCTGACGATTAAACTGATTCAGGAAGAGCGGGAGATGGGAACGCAGACGGTCATCGAGGCGATGCAGCGCGTCGAGCACTCGATCATCCAGTATATGAAGGGGATCATTCAAAAATCCATCGATCAAGGGGAAATCAAACCATGTGACCCTGAAATCACAGCGTTTGTGATGCTAAAAATGTACTTTTCGCTGACATTAGATTGGCAAAAAAGTCATCCACCGCTTGAGCAAGGAGAAATTGCGAAGTTGTTCGAACTGTATTTATTAAAGGGTTTGGCGAAATAAATGGCTAGGGATAGTCATTCTATTTTTGTTACAAAATGACCAAATGAGCAAAACGGTCAAAATGCTTGACTAATGGAGAAAAAGGATTATAATTTTTCTTCGTAGTGCGAAAAGCCATTCATTTTTTTGCAGCAAGATGACCAAATGGGTAAATTGGTCAATTGGATGTTCTTAACCATGAATTGACCAAATAGGCTAAATGGTCAACTTATCAATGACTCCATTCGAGTCATCTTATTTTTATCAAAAAATGACCAAATGAATAAATTGGTCAGAAGAGGAGGCAGGTAGTTCATGAAAGCAGAATTAAAAAGTATTTTTTCAAATCGCAAGGTGTTGATTCCGATTATCGCGATTTTGTTCGTTCCCGTGCTATATGCAGGAATGTTCCTGTGGGCATTTTGGGATCCCTATGCGTATTTAGAAGACCTGCCAGTGGCAATTGTCAACCAGGACGCGGGCGCTGAGCTCGAAGGGGAGCAGCTCCATTTAGGTAAGGACCTTTCGGAAAAACTATTGGAAAGTAAGAAATTTAATTTTTCCGTGGTAGATAAATCCGATGGGTACGAAGGGTTGGAGGATCAGGACTATTACATTTTAGTCGAGCTTCCAAAGAATTTTTCTGAAAATGCAACGACGCTTCTAGATGACAAACCAGAGAAGCTCGAAATCAAATATGTGCCGAATGAAGGGGCAAACTTCCTATCGGCGCAAATCGGGGAAACGGCGATCAAGGAAATCAAGGCTGAAATCTCAAAGCAAATTATCGCAACGTACTCTGAAAGTCTTTTTGAAAAAGTAACCGAAATGGCCGGCGGCTTAGAAAAAGCCAGCGACGGCGCGACTCAGCTTAATGATGGCACCGCAGACCTCAACGATGGTGTAGCGAAAATCAAGGAAAACCTTGAACTATTAGCAGGAAAATCGATTGAATTCGAGCAAGGCGTTGAGAAAGCAGCAACGGCTTCCACTCAGTTAGCGCAGGGATCACAAGCCATCAACCAAGGCTTGCAGGAAATCGATTCGAAGCTGCCGCAACTGGTGACAGGCACTGCGCAAGCACAAGCGGGAGCAGTGAAAATTAAAAGTGAGCTTCCAGCGGGAATCGCGGCGGGAGTCACTCAACAATTAAAAGCGAGCTCGAAGCAGTTAAATGCGGGAATCGATCAGTTCGAAGCCCAGCTTGGCCAAGCGATGTCCACACAAATCGCCGGACAGATGGCCGCGCAGCAACAAGCGCTAAAGGATGCGTTAATTGCGAATGGCGCCGATGCCAATATCGTAAATGCGGTTATGGCGCAGGCGGCTCCGACGCAGGAACAGGTCCAACAAGCACTTGCACCAGGAATGCATCAGGGCTTCACCCAGTTTAAAACACAGGTTAATGGACAATTAGCGGGTTCAGCATCAGGACTTGAAGCGCAATTGAAACAGCAAACAGATCCCGTCTTCAACCAACTGATTGGCGGTATTGCCGAAATCAACGCCAACCAGGCGAAGTTACAGGAAGGTGTGCATCAGCTTGCTGTTGGGTCAACAACCCTAACCAGTGGGGCGAACCAATTATCAGCGGGTATGGGCGAACTTAATGTCGGTGCTGGAAAAATCGTTGACGGTACCGGTCAGCTTGCCAATGGTTCAGGCGAACTAAAAGCCGGCACGGAAAAATTAGCCGACGGTACGACTGAACTGAAGGACAAATTAGCGGAAGGAGCGGAACAAGCGAATTCCGTTCATGCCGATGACGACACATATGATATGATGGGCGAACCGGTTAAGGTCGAGAAGTCTGAGATTAATCACGTGCCAAACTATGGTACAGGATTTGCTCCATACTTCATCTCGCTTGGATTATTTGTCGGGGCCCTGCTATTAACGATCGTCTATCAATTACGCGAACCAGCGGCCGAGCCAAAATCGGCGTGGCAATGGTTCACAGGTAAATTGGGTGTTATCGTCGTGGTAGGTGTGATCCAAGCATTAGTCGTGGATATCATCCTATTAGTAGGGTTGAAAATCGAAGTACAAAGCCTACCGTTATTTATCGTCACGTCGATCATCACCAGCTTGGTGTTCATCACCTTGATCCAAATGCTTGTAACGACGCTCGCGGATGTCGGCCGCTTTGTCGCGATTCTAATCTTGATCATGCAATTAACCACAAGTGCGGGCACGTTCCCACTGCAGTTAATTCCAGAAGCGTTGCAAACGTTCAATGCCTACTTCCCAATGACGTACACCGTCCAAGCATTCAAAGCCGTCATCTCAAGCGGAGACTTCAGCTTCATGTGGCAAAACAACTTGATCCTGCTCGCGTACGCAGTCGGATTCATGCTCGTCACATTGGGCTACTTTACAATCAAATTTAAACGCAGCGTTTCTAGTGAGACTTTACTGGAAAAAGCAGCGTAATTAGGGGACAGCGAGTCGATTGGGGCTCGCTGTTTTTTTGTGTTTTTTGGAGGGTGTGTTTTCTGATTTAGAGGGGGGTACCTGCAGTTTTTGGTGTGCTACCTGCGGATTTCAGCAAGTTACCAGCAGAAAATCGCGTTTTACCTGCGAAATCCTCAAGAGCTGCAATCTTTATCTCTGAAAAAGCCAGGCGGTAGCCAGGCAGAGGTTATTTTAATAGCCGAGAGTGGGAGATTATTAGGTAGATTCATAATGTGAGAAGCAGGTACCTGCAGATTATATTGCGATACCTGCGGATTTCAGCAAGTTACCAGCAGAAAATCGCGTTTTACCTGCGAAATCCTCAAGAGCTGAAATCTTTATCTTTGAAAAAGCCGGGCGGTAGCCAGGCAGAGGTTATTTTAATAGCCGAGAGTGGGAGTTTATTAGGTAGATTCATAATGTGAGAAGCAGGTACCTGCAGATTATAGTGCGATACCTGCGGATTTCAGCAAGTTACCAGCAGAAAATCGCGTTTTACCTGCGAAATCCTCAAGAGCTGAAATCTTTATCTTTGAAAAAGCCAGGCGGTAGCCAGGCAGAGGTTATTTTAATAGCCGAGAGTGGGAGTTATTAAGTAGTTTTATAGTGAGACAAGCAGGTACCTGCGGATTATAGTGCGATACCTGCGGATTTCAGCAAGTTACCAGCAGAAAATCGCGTTTTACCTGCGAATTCCTCAAGAACCGACATCTTTATCTCTGAAAAAGCCGGGAGGTAGCCAGGCAGTAATAATTCCTTACGTGCCACTTTAAGAATTTACATGCCAACTCCGAATCCTCCACTTATACCTACTGAAACAAACTACCCTACAAACTCACAAGAAAACCCACGAGGCTCCTCCAACCCCTGGACCCTCTCAACAATCCTCCGCACACACTCCTCAAGCCCATCCCGAAATGTATCCACTTCAACATCATAATTTTCCCCTTGCTGATGAACAAAATCAAGCTGGCCAACAGCCTGGCCAATACGACGGTCGCCTCGCAACTCTTCCCGGCGACAAAGCTCCTCAACCGGACAGTGCACCCCAACAAATAGCACCGGATAATCCCGCAAAATCTCCATACAATCTCTCAACGTTTCTTCATTATGTAAAATCTGATCCACCACCAAATTCACGCCCTGATCTGAAAACATCGCCACTGTCCGATGGAAGAACACCTCCGTATCCACCGGAATCAACCGCTCACCACTCTCCCGGTCCTCCATCCCTTCAATCAACCCATCAAAATCATCAATGCTCAAGCGAAAATACCCGGGCAAACTATGAACAAGCTCCTCGGCCAGCGTCGTCTTCCCTGAGCTTGATACCCCATTTAATAAAATAATCTTCCCCTTCATAAAAACACAAAACCCCCCTTTAATGACGCGGAGCGAACAAAATCACCGCAGCTCCGACTAAACAAATCCCAGCACCAAGCCAATCATAAAAATCAGGTGTTTTCTTATCGACCAACCAGCCCCATAACACCGACAAGATGATAAACACTCCACCATAGGCAGCATACACTCTGCCGAAGGAGGGGAAGGTCTGAAACGCCGCGATCACGCCATACACCGCTAAGGTCACACCGCCAATCAGACCCCAATATGCCGGCCTGCCCTCGCGCAACCACTGCCAGATCAAATAGCCGCCGCCGATTTCCGCCAATCCTGCCATCAGAAAAAGAACGATAGCCTGTACCATAAAAATCACTTCCTCATAACGCCATTATACCGCATCCGCACAACAAAAAAGCCAGGCATCAAAAGCCTGGCGCACTATTTCATGGAATCCTCGTTCGTCTTTTCAGGAGGGACTCCTAGTTTGGCAACATAGTCGAAAAGCTGGGTGAGGTATTGGCTAAGCTCAAATCCATCTTCACTAGTAAACTCGGACAATGATAATTTCTCATTCATGAAACTTCCCTCCCAAATGAATTGTTATCATCATCATTGCCAAACTATCATTCTCTTATACATGCAAAAAAAATTATTGGTCCGCTACCACTCCAGAGACGTGGTCATCACCCTTGGATACGAAGCGATCCAGCCCGCCGGATGCACAAAACAGGACGAGCGCCACAAACAAGGCAATTAATACTTTTTTCATTGGAATGCCCCCAAGTCAAAATCTTTTTCTGTCTACTTAATTAGACGTACATCACGGGCTAGAGGTTTTAGAAATCGTAAGACATAAATCGACAAACTCTAGTAGAATCGACCTGGTTGAATTGTTATACAAATATAACTAATCTACCAAAATGTTTGAATTTTTTGCAGATATCCCCAAACCCGCCAACAATCGAAGTATTATATAGGAAAAGGGAGGCTAGGCAGATGAGACAAAAGCGCGAGTACAAATCCCCCTATGCTGCAATGCTGTGGTCGATGCTTTTACCAGGCTTCGGGCAATTTTACAACAAGGATTATTTGGTTGGGGTTGTGTTAATCGCCTTTGAAATCCTCGTGAATCTAAATTCCAACTTGAACTTAGCTCTCGTTCATTCCTTTCATGGCGACTTTACCCAAGCTCATGATGTGATCGATTATCGCTGGGGCATGTTTTACCCGTCCCTTTACGGTTTTTCCATCTGGCAGGCGTTTAACGCGGCGAGAGCCAACAATGATAGAAAATTCCACGGACAAGCCAGCCGAAGAACCTATCTCTCTGGATTCTTTGCTGGGATGGTCGTCGGCATGGACCTTGGACTATTCTGGCACGACTATACGTTTTTCCAACACTCGCGCCTGTTCTTCTTTTTAGATATGCCGGTGTTCAACGGTCTTTTTTATGGATTGCTGTTCGGTATCCTTGGCTGCACTTTTGAAAGAACTATTTATCGAAAAAGAAGAGCTGCTCAGTTACAAAAGGAAAGCACCCAAGAATCTTGAGTGCATCACGGTGTGATCCGATGGTTGGAATGGTTCAATGTTGCCTTTAGTTCTAAGGTGTTGGCAAGCTTATAATAGCCCACTAAAATGATAAGCAACACCGGATTAACCAGGGCAGAATGCCACAAGGTCCACCAGCCGTAGTGGAAAAAACCTACAGGCTCAGGCATCGTGGCCAAGTATTCATATAGAAGCAGGCAAATCTCCCAACCCGTGATATAAATGATTTTCCGCAACACCGATTGGTGAAAAGGAAACCAATGGAGAAAGAGTAAATTGACCGGAGGGATTAGCATCGTATAAGCAGGGAAGGCCGACCAATCGATTCCTTGTGTGACATACCAATAGCCATGATACTTTAAGTCGATAAATACATCAAAAAGAAGTTGAAACGCACAGGTAAAGACCCAAATATGCAGGATGATATTCCACGAAAACTTTTTCACCTTCAGAAAAGCAAATAAATTAAATAGGATGACAGAGCCGTATAACAGAATCATTTCCACTCCACAGGACGTATGACATATAAATACAGTTTCAACATAAAACGACCCTAATATACATATTTTGGAAAAATAAAAACCAGGCTGCGAAAGCCTGGTTTTACGATTTTAATAGAATCTCTTAAAGCTATCAAAGTGCTTTTGCCAGTAGCTAGTGCCGAGGTTTGAGATCGTAACCCCAGTGTTATCAGTGGCATGGATGAATTGGTTATTGCCAAGATAAAAGCCGATATGAGAGATTCCTTGTTTATATGTATTTTTGAAAAAGACAAGGTCACCTGGCTGTGGCTGGTCAACGTAATAAGCGCGGGCGTGATACCCTTCTGCCGAAGTACGGCCTAATTTTTGTCCAGATTGATTCGTAACATAATAGATAAAGCCGCTGCAGTCAAAGCCGCTCAAGCTGGATCCACCCCATACATATGGGATCCCCATTAAGCTCTTCGCAATATCAATCACACTGGAAGTCGCCGGTGCAGTTGGAGTGGTAGGCGCGACTGTTGCCGTTCCAGTAACCTTCAACTTTTGCCCCACATAAATTAAATCGGAGCTAAGTCCGTTAAGTGATTTCAGCTCTGAAACCGACATCCCGAATTGACTAGCTATTTTGGCAAGGTAATCCCCGCTGACGACGGTATATTCAGAACCCGTAACCGGAGCTGGGGTTGTTGGAGCAGGTGCAGTCGGTGTTGGCGCTGGCGTAACTGGTGCCGTTGCCACCGGAGCTGTTCCCTTTACCTTCAGCTTGTCCCCAACATAAATCATATCGGAAGTCAGGCCATTGAGTGATTTTAATTCAGCAACAGACATGCCGAATTGCTTCGCGATTTTGCCAAGATAATCGCCGCTCTTCACGACATACTCAGCACTTGTGTCTGCAACTGGAGGTGGTGCAATGGTGTTATTCGCTGGTGGTGGAGTAACAACCGTCGATTGTCCAGAAACCTTGAGTCGATCTCCAACATAGATGCGATCGGAAGTTAGCCCATTAAGGGATTTCAACTCCGCTACGGACATCCCGAATTGTTTCGCGATTTTCCCGAGGTAATCGCCGCTAACGACGACGTATTCGCTAGCAGTGGTCACTGGAGTCGTTGGTTGCACAGGTACAGTTGGCGCTTCAGCTTCAGAAATCTTAAGAGTTTGATTCGCATAAATAAGATCTGATGTTAAGCCGTTTAAGCTCTTCAACGCACTCACAGTTGTTTGATGCTTGGAGGCAATTTTCGATAAAGTGTCTCCCTTTTGAACAGTGTATGTATTGGCGTAAGCCGACCCCGCATAAACCGACGAAAGCACAGCGGCTGTCGATACGGCGCGGACCATCGTTTTATTCAACTTCCCATCACCTCTATCTTTCTAGTATATTATTCATATTTTACCATGATTTTCTTCATAATTGGGCAAATGTTTGATAATCATGCCGGAATTGGTAGATTTCTTATCCATATCGACGAATGCTGGCAGATTTCTTCCTTTATAGAACAAGGAAAACCAGAAATCATAGAACCAAAACACAAGAGGTTTTGAGCAAAAGTGGTTCTATAACCGCTTTATAGAACCAAAACACAAGAGGATATCAGAGAAAGTAGTTCTATAACTGCTCTATAGAACCAAAACACAAGAGGTTTTGAGCAAAAGTGGTTCTATGACCGCTTCCTAGAACCAAAATACAAGAGGATCTTCTGATTAAGTGGTTCTATAACCGCTCTATAGAACCAAAACACAAGAGGTTTTGAGCAAAAGTGGTTCTATAACCGCTCTATAGAACCAAAACACAAGAGGATATCAGAGAAAGTGGTTCTATAACTGCTCTATAGAACCAAAACACAAGAGGTTTTGAGCAAAAGTGGTTCTATGACCGCTTCCTAGAACCAAAATACACAAGAATTTCAGAAAAAGTAGTTCTATAGAACTATCCGTACCTGTTGTCCCTTCGAGCTGTCACACAAACGTAAGATTTCAATGATTGACAAATTATTTACAAAAATAGTGAAGTTTAGTAGACTGATGGAAAAGAAGAAAGGAGATTCGTGTCGAATGGGAAAGAAGGAGAATGAAGAAGAACAGCATCGTGAGTTCTCTGAAATAGTAAAAAAAGCCTATGAACGCGGCTTACACGAGGGCGGGATTACTGTCCAGGAATTGATTGAGGATTTGAAATTAGACCTAATGAAACTAACAGCAAATTAATATAGAAGAAAGTGCATCAGCTCGATGCACTTTCATTATGGATAAAATAATTTTCTAAAAATTCAGACCAAACATGAAGTCCTTTTTCACTCGGGCGGCTTTGATCTTCATTAAGGTACTCGATGATTTCTTCACTCTTAGGATCTGGCCAAGCACTCCAGTGATCAAGATAGGTGAGCTGGTTCTCTTCGGCATAAGCTTGAAGCCTGCTGACCTGCACCGGATAAAATTTAGCATTATAAAGCGGATGGGATGGTTGAAGTAAAACGGTAACTTCAGGATTGGCTTCCTTAATCGCTTCTACAAATGCAGTTAGATTGTCCAAGGATTCTTCAATACCCACATCACCGTTATCAATCAATAAAAACGGTTCAATCACGACCATATCGGCTTGCTTAGCGGCAGCTTCCTCGTCCGTTGCACCTTCAATAAATTGAGTCGAGGTTAGATCATTGGTCTGAAGATCCAATTTAATACTCTTCCCGTATGTATCGGTCATTTGCTTCTTTACGTTTTCGTAAGTGTCAGCCATCACTGGCGATCCGACAAAAAGGATATGAAAGGGTTTGTCTCCTTCGACAGCTTGGCTAAAACGATTAACAGCACTTTCTGGCCAATTCTTTGCATAAGCAACCACATCAGTTTGATCCTTCATTTCGTGTTCAGTCGTTGTTTCCTCTGTCATTTCCGTTTTATCCTTCGCAGAGGCAGCGATTTGCTGTTTCCAATAAGACTGGCCGATAAAAAGGACGATCACACAGGCAATTCCGAGTACCACTGTAAAAACTTTTTCCTTCATTATATAGTTTACCCCCATATAGATTTCCACATCCATTATAACAGATAAACTTACTAAATTATTTCCAATTTCGATATATATCTACAAAAATCCACAAATCGGTGTATGATAGTTTATGTGCTAAACAAAATAGCTTCTTAGAGAATAAGAAATAGTAAAAAAGCCTTACGGTTATTCGTTGTTTTCAGGAAACAATTTGGTAAAAAAGTTACAAAGAAATGTAAAAAAACACATTTTTCGTCAAAGTTTTATGGTATAATTCTTTTTATGTTTTAACATGGAAATTTTTTAGGAGGTCATCATGGAGGAAACGATTAGTTTAAAAGAGTTACTTCAAACATTACGCAAACGATTAAGTTTAATCTTGAGCATAACATTTCTAGCGGTACTCGTTAGTGGTATCATTAGTTATTTTTTCATCACACCTATCTACCAAGCTTCGACACAGCTACTTGTCAATCAGACAAAAAGTGATCAGACTACGTATCAATACAATGAAGTACAAACAAATCTTCAATTAATTAACACCTATAATGTAATCATAAAAAGCCCGGCTATCCTTAATAAAGTTATCGAAGAGTTAAAGCTAGATATGACTGTAGGTGAGCTTAATGAAAAAATTACAGTGCAAAATGAAAAAGACTCACAGGTTGTGAATTTATCGGTTCAAGACCCGGATGCAGGATTAGCGGCTAAAATTGCCAATAAAACTGCTGATGTATTTAAAAAAGAAATCGTCAAAATTATGAATGTGGATAACGTAAGTGTTATTGCCAAGGCAGAGGTAGCTGAAAACCTATCGCCAATTAAGCCACAGCCTCTAATTAATATTGCCATTGCGATGGTAGTAGGATTAATGGCGGGGGTCGGAGCATCTTTCTTATTAGAATACTTCGATAATACGGTCAAGAATGAACAAGAAATTGAAAAACTTCTTGGCGTACCAGTACTCGGTGTCATAGCGATTATGGATGAAGCGAAAATTACGGAGAATAATAAGCGCAGAACGGAACGGAAAGTTAGACAAAGAGGTGAGACAGTTGGCTCTTAAAAATGACAAGAAGAAACCGACAAATCGTAGAACATTGGTGGCGTTGTCTGATCCAAAATCACCAATTTCCGAGCAATACCGGACGATTCGAACTAATATCCAATTTTCTTCCATTGATAAAGAAATCAAAACTTTAATGGTATCCTCCTCTGGTCCTGGGGAAGGAAAATCGACCACAACAGCAAACTTAGCTGTCGTATTTGCGCAGCAAGGAAAAAAAGTTCTACTGGTGGATTCTGATATGAGGAAACCAACGGCTCATTACACATTTAATCAGGTGAACACCTATGGTTTAACCAGTGTATTAACAAAAGAAATGACACTGGATAAAGCAGTAAGAGAAACAGATGCTGAAAATCTCTTTATCTTAACAAGTGGGCCGATTCCACCGAACCCAGCAGAGTTACTTGGTTCCCAAGCAATGGAACAGTTCCTTGAAGACGGGAAATCACTATTTGATATTATCCTTTTTGATACACCGCCATTATTAACGGTTGCTGATTCGCAAATTTTAGCAAATAAATGTGATGCGGCGATGCTTGTAGTCTCAAGCGGCCGTACCGAAAGAGAACAAATGGTAAAAGCCAAAGAAATCTTAGACTCTGCACAAAGTAAATTACTAGGTGTCGTGCTCAACAACAAGAAGCTTGAAAACACCGATTATTACTATTATTACGCCACGAAATAGTTCTTTTTGCTTATATGTGAAGCTAGTAACTTATAAAAATAGGAGGAGGTTGGAAGTATGATTGATATCCATTGTCACATTTTGCCGGGAATTGATGACGGCGCGAAAGATATTAAAGACAGTCTAATCATGGCGAGACATGCAGCAAGTGAGGGGATTCATACGATCATTGCCACCCCTCACTTGAATCATAGTTATGATAATCGCAAGCCTTTGATTGAAGCAAAGGTTTTAGAGTTAAACAAAGCACTCAAACAAGAAAAGATTGACGTCGAGATCCTAGTTGGACAAGAACCGAGAATTTACGGTGAAATCTTAGCAGACTATGAAAAAAACGAGATTCAGACATTGAACAATAGTCAATATCTGTTTATTGAATTCCCATCAAGCCAAGTACCGGGTTATAGCGAAAAGCTTTTATTCGATATTCAAATGAAGGGGCTAACCCCGATTATTGTTCACCCGGAAAGAAATGCCGAGCTTATGGAACGTCCGGAAAAGTTGTACCAGCTCGTGCAAAAGGGTGCCTTAACGCAAGTTACAGCATCAAGTCTATGCGGCTATTTTGGTAAAAAAATTAAAACCTTCTCGGAACAGCTTATTGAAGCGAACCTTACTCATTTCATCGCTTCCGATGCTCATAATGTTGGTAATCGCTCATTCAAAATGAGTGAAGCATTTGAAACAATCGATAAAAATTATGGTATCGATTATGTCTATCTATTCAAAGAGAATGCAGAGTTGTTAGTGGAAGGAAAAAATATTATCAAAGAAATACCCGAACCAATCAAAAAGAAAAAGAAATTTTTATTCTTTTAACCAAGTAAAGAGATAAGAAATAACGGGAAGATGATATCAGTTTCAAGCCGAAGAGGCTTGAACGGCGAGGCTAACCTGTCCGTTATCCATGGTGGCACTCGATCTTGCTGTGGGTCTATTAAAAGACCTTAGACGCCGAGTCGTCAATAGCATGGTGTGAGGATGGGTTAGATGCCCGTTTAATAATAATAATAAATATCTAATGAAAGAATAAGTGTGAAAACACTTGCAATTCCATTAGATATTTATTTTTGCATGATTACTTAGACAAACGAAATATTCAGGGGGCAGAACTGTGAAACTAGTAAGAAAAGCCATTATACCGGCTGCGGGATTAGGAACAAGATTCTTGCCTGCAACAAAGGCAATGCCAAAAGAAATGCTACCAATCGTAGACAAACCAACTATTCAATACATAGTTGAAGAAGCAGTAGCCTCGGGTATCGAAGACATAATCATAGTAACAGGTAAAGGCAAACGTGCAATTGAAGATCACTTTGATTTTGCACCAGAGCTTGAACAAAATTTAGTAGAAAAAGAGAAATTTGATTTATTAAATCGTGTTCAATACGCAACGAATCTAGCAGATATTCATTATATTCGGCAGAAAGAGCCAAAAGGATTAGGCCATGCGATTTGGTGTGCGCGTAATTTTATTGGAAATGAACCGTTCGCGGTTCTATTAGGTGATGATATTGTTCAAAGTGACACTCCTTGTTTAAAACAGTTGATTAATCAATATGAAGATACGCACTCCTCTGTCATTGGAGTACAAACGGTTTCGGAATCAGAAACTCACCGATATGGTATTATCGATCCTTCGACACAGGAAGGGCGTCGCTATCAAGTAAATAATTTTGTTGAAAAACCAAAACAAGGAACAGCTCCATCAAATTTAGCGATAATGGGACGTTATGTGTTAACACCAGAAATCTTCATGTTCCTTGAGAGTCAAGAAAAAGGCGCTGGTGGTGAAATTCAGTTAACAGATGCGATTCAAAAGTTGAATCAGATTCAAAGAGTGTTCGCGTATGATTTTGAAGGCAAACGTTATGATGTCGGGGAAAAATTTGGTTTTGTTAAGACAACAATTGAATTTGCTCTACAGCACGAAGACCTTCACGATGAAATGCTAGATTACTTACAAAATCTAGTTTCAACATTCGAAAAAGAACAGGTAATGTTATAGAAAGAAGGAAGGGGTCTACGTGTCTGAGTTAGCGAATCAAGAAGTGGCTTATTTAGAAAAGCAGAATGTACAAATTCAAGTCAACGATGGAAAAGCCTATCTACTAACGAAAAGAATGATTGATATTATTGGTGCATCATGTGGAATTATCCTATTAGGTATTCTGTTTATAATCGTTGCCGTTTTTATCAAATTCGAAGATCCAAAAGGCTCCGTTTTCTTCTCACAAAAACGTGTCGGGTTATATGGAAAGGAATTTAAAATGTACAAATTCCGATCGATGATATCGAATGCAGAAGAAAAGTTGGCAGAATTATTGAAGTACAATGAAATAAATGGTGCTATGTTTAAAATGAAAGAAGATCCGCGAATTACAAAGGTTGGGAAGTTTATCCGGAAAACAAGCATTGACGAACTACCACAACTATTTAATGTCTTAAAAGGAGATATGAGTTTGGTGGGACCACGTCCACCTCTTCCAAGAGAAGTTGAACTTTACACTTTGTATGACAAACAAAGACTAATAGTAACACCAGGATGCACTGGATTATGGCAGGTGAGTGGAAGGAATAGCCTTAGTTTTGAAGATATGGTGGAACTAGATCTTAAATATATTCAAATAAGGTCAATAAGATATGATTTTAAGATTATTATTAAAACGGTTCTTGTATTATTCGGTTCAAAAGATGCATTTTAAAGAAACTTTGAGGTAAAATGTTGATTTTTTAAACATTATAAAAATTGTATTTGAGATTACAGGAGTATTTTTTGTAAAGGTAAGATTCAATTTAAGATATTCCTCTACTCATTTTGAGGGGACCATTCCAAACAACAATTTGGTGATAATATTGGAATAATATAAATTTAAAACAAAAACTGTAGAATATGGTAGACCCAAATTTGTAAACACTAAGGGTTAAATTAATAAGTTTGTAACATTTATTTATAATAGATATTAAAAATTAAGGAGAGAAAATACTATGAAAAAGGCATTAATAACTGGAATTACAGGACAGGATGGATCATACTTAGCCGAACTACTTTTGGATAAGGGCTATGAAGTCTATGGTATTATGAGAAGAAAAAGTACTGTGGATTATGGAAATATTGAGCATTTGAAAGATAAAGTTACTTTGCTTTACGCAGATATGACTGACATTGTATCCTTGGTTTCAGCTATGAAGATTTCTCAAGCTGATGAAGTTTACAATCTAGCTGCACAGTCGTTTGTTGGGACTTCTTGGGATACACCTGTTGGTACTGCGGAGATCGATGCTATAGGTGTAACTAATATACTGGAAGCAATTCGAATCGTTAAACCGGAAGCACGTTTCTATCAAGCATCAACAAGTGAAATGTTTGGACTTGTTCAGGCGATTCCTCAGAAAGAAACCACGCCATTCTATCCAAGAAGCCCTTATGGAGTGGCTAAGCTATATGGCCACTGGATTACAAAGAATTATCGTGAAAGTTATGATATGTATGCGTGTTCGGGTATCCTTTTTAACCACGAGTCTGAGAGGCGTGGGGAAGAATTTGTAACAAGAAAGATCACTATGGGTGTTGCAAAGATTAAGAAGGGCCTTCAGGATTGTTTAGAACTTGGAAATATGTCTGCAAAGCGGGACTGGGGACATGCAATGGACTATGTTAACGCAATGTGGTTAATGCTTCAGCAGGATACTCCAGATGATTATGTTATTTCTACAGGTGAAACCCATGAAGTTAGAGATTTTGTCACTCTTGCTTTTAAAGCTGCAGAAATGGAAATTGAGTGGAAGGGCGAGGGTATTGAAGAAGTAGCCGTTCTCAAAGATTCAGGAAAAGTTGTTGTTAAAGTAAATCCACAATTTTTTAGACCTGCTGAAGTAGAAATATTGATTGGAGATTGCAGCAAAGCACAGGAGAAACTTGGTTGGGTTAGAAATGTCAGTTACGAAGAACTTGTTACAAGAATGGTTAAAAATGACTTGGAACTATTAAATAAATAACTTTCCCTAGATTTATTCAATGCAATAATATTATAGAGGGGGTGTTTATGAGTGAAAAAAGTATTGATATATGGTGTTAGTGGGTTTGTTGGTTCATATTTAGTAAAAGAATTTGCCTCAAATGGTTACAAGGTATATGGTAGTAGTCCGAGAAAAACTGACTCCCTTCCTAAGGATATAGAATTTGAGGAAGTTGACATATTAGATGCAGAGACCGTAAAAAGGCAAATCCTGAGTATTCAACCAACTCATATAGTAAATCTTGCAGCAATCAGTAATGTAGGATTATCTTGGGAAAATCCACAACTGACAGTTTCGGTAAATGTTAATGGAACCTTAAATATTCTGGAGGCTGCCAGACAATGTGAAGTTTTACCAAAAATTCTTTTAATTGGCTCAAGTGAGGAGTATGCTATTTCCAACAAACCAATCGATGAAAGTTATGAGTTAAATGCAAATAATCCATATGGATTATCTAAAATGATGCAAGAAAAGTTTTCAAAAATATATCAATTGCGTTATGGCATGAAAATTTATCATGTTCGACCATTCAACCACACCGGCGTGGGACAGTCTGATACATTTGTTATTCCAAGTTGGTGCAAACAGATAGCAGAAATAGAGAAGAGCGGCAAGCCGGGTACTATATATGTAGGAAACTTATCTGTCGAGCGTGATTTCGGAAATGTGAAAGATGTTGTTCGTGCCTATCGGATGGTGATCGAAAGTAATAATTATGAGAATATCTATAACGTTGGTACAGGTAATGCAGTATCATTGAAAGAAATGTTGAACTATATTATTTCTTTAAGTCATCAGCATGTCTCTGTTGAGATTGACAAAGATAGATTCAGGCCCACTGATAACCCGGTTATTTGTTGTGATAACAGCTTTATTAAAGCAGAAATTGGATGGGTACCACAGAATAGCATTTTTGATACTGTAAGAGAAATATATGAATATTATTTGGAACTTGTGTAGGAGATGCATAATGAAAGTAGCGATTGTACATGATTGGTTGCCATTTATGGGTGGCGCGGAAAACGTTTTAGGAAATCTTCATGAGGTTTTCCCAGATGCACCTATATACACCAGTATATGTAATAAAAATAAGATTGATGGGCCACTGAAAGAAGCAAGGATAATTACCTCTCATCTTCAAAAGAGAGGAAAAGAGATAAAAAATCATAGGCTTCTATTTCCGTTTATGCCTACAGCATTGGAACATTTCAATTTAAATGATTTTGATATTGTTATTAGCAGTAGCTCTGCGGTTGGAAAATCTGTAATTACAAATCCAGATACCCTTCATATCTGTTATTGTAATACACCAATGCGCTACGGATGGGAGTTTATGCACGATTATATTGGGCCCCTTACAGGAAAAGGTGCATTTAAGCACAAGATTATGGCATATCTAATGACATTTATGCGGGTCTGGGATTATTCTAACTCCGCTCGCGTTGATGTTTACGTTGCAAATTCAGTCAATGTTGCAAAGAGGATAAAAAAACATTATCGTAGAGATTCTTATGTTATTCATCCGCCAGTTAGATGCGATATGTTTAATCTATCAACAACAGATGAGGATTATTTTCTATGCGTATCCAGATTGCAAGAGTATAAGCGAATTGATATTGCAGTTGAAGCATGCACAAAGCTTAATCTACCTTTAGTTGTAATCGGTGACGGACCGCAAAGGAAGATGCTAGAAAAAATAGCTGGTCCAACAGTTAAATTCCTTGGAAGAGTATCTGATGAGGTCATTAGGGAACATTACTCGAAATGTAGGGCCTTTCTATTCCCTGGAGAGGAAGATTACGGCATCACGCCACTAGAGGCACAGGCAAGTGGAAGACCTGTTATCGCATTTGCTAAAGGAGGAGCCCTTGAAACAGTAATTGATGGGGAAACAGGGATTTTTTTCCCTGAACAGAATGTTGAATCGCTTATTGATGCCATTCGAAAATTTGAGACGATTGATTTTATCAAAGAGGATCTCCGGGAGCATGCGCATAAATTTGACCAGAGTATTTTCAAGAAAACAATAAAAGAATTTGTGGAAGAACAGTATGAGCTATTCCAAGGACGTAAGACGGATGGAATAATAACATTATTCTGAGTTTACTTTCTTTCGCAATAATCGAAGTATTGCGAGGAAATAATATGAAATGTTTTTTGACTGTCACAGACGATTATATTTTTTATGAAAATAACTGTATTATGTTTATTATGAAGTCACTTTAGAGATCGGACTATAATTATGAATTTTAAAAGTATCCTTGAAATAACATTTAAATCATTTAGAATTTAGTTAAATAGGAGTAATTCTATGAAGATAGGTATAGACGCAAGAGTTTTTACTGGAAAGCATTTTACTGGAGTTTCCAGAAGTGTATATGAAGTTATCAAAGTATGGATTAAAGAGTATCCGCAGCATGATTATTATTTATTTTCGAGATATCCAATTAATTTAGATTTTGATCTACCACCTAATTGGCATATAGTTAATGATCCTTGGATTATAGACAAGGGAAAATTGTGGTCACTTTTTAAACTCCCCGAGTTAATAGACAAATTAGATCTAGATGTCTTTTGGGGAACAAACTATGTCCTACCACGTAAAAATAATAGAACAAAATACTTTGTCACTATATATGATTTGGCACTGTTTAAGTTTAAAGGTATAAGTGCTACAAGCAATACAATACGGCAGAAGCTTTTTACGAAATCTGCATGCAAAAAAGCCGATAAGATTATTGCAATTTCAGAAGCAACTGCAAACGATATTGTTAGTTTATTTAATATTTCTCCTAAAAAGATTTGTGTGAGTTATTGTGGAGGTATGCCATCTGATTTTGCAAAGTGTACTGTTGATATAGATAGCGTGAACCCTATGATAGTGTTTCCGGAGAAATATTTTCTATTTGTTAGCACTATTGAACCGAGAAAAAACATTCCTACAATTATTAAGGCATTTGAAAAATATATAGATGATACTAATTCGGATATGAAGTTGGTTATTGCAGGGAGAATAGGATGGAAATGTGAAGAAACGTTTCAAACAATTGAAAACTGCAAATATAAAAACAGAATTGTTTTGCCTGGATTTATAACAGATATTGAAAAGTCCTATCTGCTGTCAAATGCAAGCGTGTTTTTATATCCATCGTTATATGAGGGATTCGGAATACCAATTTTAGAGGCGATGGAATACAATGTACCAGTTATAACAACTAAAATTTCTTCAATGCCAGAAGTCGGTGGAGATGGTGCGTTTTATATTGATAATCCATTAGACTATGTTTCACTTGCGAACAGAATGAATGAAGTAATGTCGTTGGGAGAAGAAAGAATAGAATGCATTAATCTTATGCAAAGGCAACTTAAAAAATTCTCTTGGAAGAAGAACGCCAGAGAGTTAATGTGCATTTTTGAACATGGAAACTTAGAAAATTAATCTTATATAGAAAAGCTATCCTTTTTGGCATAGAAACAAAGGGGAAAATAATATATGAAAATACTTGTAATAAATCAATTGTATAAAATGGGTGGGTCCGAAGTACAGACCTTAAGAGAAATTGAAGTACTTCGTGCTCACGGCCATGATGTATACCACATTACTTTTGATGCAACTCTTCCGGATGGTAATGCTACTGAAGATCCTCAACATTATAATATAGTACCTAAAGATAATAAATATCAGAACTGGCATGTCAAAAGGATAAAGAGATTTTTTATTAACAAGAACTTATTAAATGTTGTGAATACATTAATTCGACGGATTTCTCCTGAAGCAATACATCTCAATAATATTCATTACGAGCCAATAACTGTATATAAAGCAATAGAACCATATCCTGCGTTACAGACTATTCGGGATTTTGGAGCTATTTGTCCTAATGGATTAGGTGTGAACAAGAGTTATCAGCCGTGTAAAGGATATCTTCATTGTAATTGTATTAAAGAGTGTGCACCAAAAGGTAAACGACAAAGAATGTACTTCTGGATGGATAAGCAGTACCTAATAAGACAAAATAATGTTAGGAAAAAGTCGATAAATCGCTTCATCTCTCCAAGCCAGTCTTTAACAAATTTCTGTACCGCTAATGGAATACCGACGGAATGCTTAAATAATTCATTTGATTTTTCTTTATTAAATAATTTTAAAAAAGAAGAGTACAGTTCACACAAAATTTATCTTTACTATGGACTTGTTGCCAAACATAAAGGTGTAATGCAGCTAATAGAGGCATTTAAAAAATTCTCAGAAGGAAAAGATGTTGAGCTTCAGATAATAGGTAAGATCGAACAAGGATTTGAAGATCAGTTTAAAAATAAAATTATTAATTCTGACAGTATTAAATATCTTGGCGTAATGAAATATGCTGATATAATCAAGCATTTAGAAAAGGTCTATTCTGTAGTTGTACCTTCATTGTGGCTAGAGAACTATCCGAATACAGCATTAGAAGGGTTAGCTACCCAATGTTTAGTGATAGGTGCAAATCGTGGTGGCATCCCCGAATTGATTGCGGATGATCGATTTGTTTTTAATGTACTAGATATAAATGAAATAATTAGTGCCTTTGAAAACACTTATTCCTTAAGTCAGGAAGAATACGAGAGAGTAACCATGGAAAATTATTTAAGAGTAACCAAGCAGAATTCATTAGAAATTTACTATAATCGAATTATATACCAGTTTGATCAGATTTTAAAAGAAGTTTAGATATATCGGACGGATTCGGTTAAGGGGAATATAAATGTCATCAGGATATGATTTCAAAATTAAAAAAAGCTCATTAGTTCGATTAATTATGGAATTTACGATTTTGTTTTATTTAATTGTAAGCTTCTTGTTTTCAACTAATACCAATATTAATAGGATTTCTTTGTGTTTATTAATAATAGGTGTAATGATTGGTGTATTAAGTAATAGAGTGAAAGTTGTACTTAAAGGAAATGTTGTTTGGTATGCAACGTTCGTAGCTATTTCTCTATTATCATCCACATGGGCGATAGATAAATTTTATAGCTTACAGGTGATCCATATTTTAATTCCATTATTAATAAGCCTTTTTTGCTTTAGTCTTTATATTGATTCATTAGATAAATGGTTTCGTTTTTTAAAGATTTATCTCTTGGTTCAGTTTATCGTCGCAATTTATGTACTGGTAACAAACCCCACAAGTAATTATGGAACACAGGACTTTGGCATTAGTACAGGGTTTTATTTTAATAATATTGCTCAAAGCCTAGCATTTGCAGTAATTGGATTAATATTTCTATTTATAAAAGAAGCCAAATTGCTTTATATTATGATGGCTATTCCTATGGTAATGACAATAGCCTTTTCTGGATCACGAAAAGCAATTTTAATTTTAGTAATTGGATCCCTATTATTTATTTTTCTTATGAAAGGGCAAACTCTAAAAAAGCTACTTATGATAGGGGGCGCTTTTTTATTATTTATTTTTTCATATCATTTAATTATGACAAATGATTCTTTGTATGAACTAATAGGAAGTAGATTGTATATTGTATTCTCAATTTTTGATTCATCTATACAGAAGGATACAAGTGCAACTGAACGTTTGTTTTTTATAGATACCGGTTTAAAAATATTTGAAAGTCATCCAATAATTGGGGTTGGAATAAATAATTTTAAAGTATACCTCCTAAATATAGGATATGCAAATGCGGTTTACGCACATAATAATTTTATTGAATTGCTCAGTGATGTTGGAATTGTTGGTTTTTTAATTTATTATTCTTTATATTTAAAAATGCTTTTTACGGGTGTATGTAGATTAATAAAGCCCATTTCTAAGGAATCTGAAAAAAAGAACAATATTAATCTTTATACAGTGTTAATATTAGTTTTTTTAATTGTTTTGG
Source organism: Neobacillus sp. K501 (assembly GCF_053749995.1). Taxonomy (NCBI): domain Bacteria; kingdom Bacillati; phylum Bacillota; class Bacilli; order Caryophanales; family Bacillaceae; genus Neobacillus; species Neobacillus sp. K501. The sequence goes on from NZ_JBSLYA010000010.1 coordinate 180,898, forward strand.
AATATGGAAATGTAACCTACTATTTCATTCAATATCAATATTTATTGTTCATTGTATATAGTTATAATAATATCACAAAAAAAATTAACCGAAATGTAGTTTCAGTTCCTGTTGGTTTAAAACGGAGATAATATGCGATTAAAAAAAAGTATAAAAAATATTATGTTTTCGTTGATCTATTACTTTGTTAACGTCATTAGTACTTTTGTTATTCGTAAAGTGCTAATAATAACTATCGGGATACAAGGCGTAGGTTTGAATAGCCTTTTTAATGAAGTTATTATGATGTTATCCTTGGCCGAGATGGGCGTTGGAACAGCAATTATTTATAGTTTATATAAGCCTTTGGCTGAAAACAATCAACAAAAAGTAAAAGAGCTTATGAACTTATTTCGTAAGGCCTATTTGACTATTGCTGGGATTGTAATAATTATCGGGCTCTCTTTGGTTCCATTTATTCATTTGATTGTAAAAGAGACGGGGTATAATGATAATTACATTAAGTATATATTTATTTTATTTGTTGCTCAATCTGCTATATCATACTGCTTTGCCTATAAACGTTCCTTATTAATTGCAGATCAACGAACCTATATTTCTGCAACAGTAGATGCTGCATTTAAACTAATTAGTGTTGTCTCGAGTATAAGTATACTCTGGCTTTCTAATCGTTTCGATGCTTTTCTATATTCTTTAATTTTCTGGTCACTTTTAAATAATATCTGGGTTGCACGGAAAACTAATACATTATATCCTTACTTGAAAGGAAATAAAGAAATTCTACCTAGAAAAGAAAAAAGGAAGGTTTTTCAAAACGTAAAAGACCTATTTATAAGTAGAGTTTCTGGAACAGTTACTAACTCAACGGATAATGTTTTGATTTCTGTGTTTGTAAATACAATCGAGGTTGGTATTTATTCTAATTATGCGTTAATTATTAATGCCTTTAAACAAGCATTGGTACAATTTGATATTGCTTTACAAGGAAGCGTTGGAAACTTATATGCGGAAGGAAATACAGATCAAACAATAAATGTACTAAAAAAGCTTACTTATATTTATTTTGTACTTGCGACGGTATTTTGCACAAGCTATATCAGTTCAGGCACATCATTTGTTAGTGCAATATTTGGAGATACTTATCAACTCACTATGCCTGTATTATTATTAACTGCGGTGAATCTCTATTTTCATGCAGTTAGGGGTCCAGTATGGCAGGTAATTTCTGTTTCAGGATTATTCAAACAGGATAAATATATTGCTATTCTCGGTACAATTGTTAACTTGATAGTATCAGTTATCATGGGATGGCGCTATGGAGTATTTGGGATTTTCCTTGGAACCACCTGTACGTACATTATACAGTTATGCCTGAAAATATTACTGATTTTTAAGTTTGGGTTTGCCAGAAGTTATATACCATTTTTGCAGTATTGGTTTGGACATTTTACTGGATTCCTTTTGATTTCATCTGTTTCCTATATTTTAGCTTCCAGAATTGAAACCGGAAATTATTTATTGAATTTCTTTTTACAAGGAGTTATAGCTTTTACTTTTTCGTTGATAGCTATCATTATTTTTACATTTAAAACAGATGAATTTAAATATTTTTATTCCCTATTTACAAAAACTTTCATATTAAAGAAGAAGGTCTAAACTTTAGTGTTGAGAAGTCTAGATTTGTTTTTTCCAAAATGTATCAAAGGAAAAAATACCTTAAAGATCACAAAGTTCTTTAGGCACCCCCATAGTTGTTAGACAATATTCATTTGTGAACTATCCAATGGGAGAAAGACCTGCTCTATATTTTTCTGTTGGCTACAAAAAAGGCTGAATTAATATTTCTTGGTGATTACGGGCATTGTGTAAATTCAATACCGTTTTTCCTAAAGTTAATAAAGGGAAAGATTGTCATCCGGAATATATAATTACCCACTATGTAATACTTAGTGGGTAATTATACTTGGTGGTGACATCAAAATCTAAGTGCGAAGAAGGTAGTCTGATAGTAGGAAATCCCTCATGTGTTAAAAGAAACTATAATTTTAAAACTCTTAAGGTTGAGGAAATTATAGTTGAATATAAATTATATAAACCGCGAGCATTTTATTAAATTTCAAAATGTTAAAACCTTTCTACAATCTTTAACTCTGAGAAAGGTATTTATTCCAATGTTAGAAAATTCAAAGTATTTAAATAACTAAGGTTTAATTAATTATTTCAATACTATTACTAAATAATGAATCTGGTAAGGAAAATGTTGAATGTCAAAAATTAAAAAGATATATATTAATGGCCGCTTTCTTTCTCAAAAATTAACTGGAGTCCAACGAGTTGCTATTGAACTAACAAAACAATTAGATTTAATTAATGGCTTAAATGTCACAATTTTACTACCTAAAAATGCTGAAATAAGTATTGGAAACTTCAAAAATATTAAAATAAAAAAAGTTGGATTCTTAAAAGGGCACTTATGGGAGCAAATTGAGTTGCCTTTTTATTGTACAGACGGATTCTTATTAAACTTTTGTAATACTGCACCTATCTTAAAGAAAATGCAAACTGTAATTATTCATGATGCTGCAGTTTTTTCGGTTCCAAATGCTTATTCAATTACTTTTAGAATATGGTATAAATTCCTGTTTTCCATCTTATTCCGTAAATTGAAGATAATCATTACAGACTCTCATTTTTCGAAAAGAGAGCTAGTTAAGCATTTGAAAGTGGAAGATGAGAAAATATCCATTATATCTTTAGGCAAGGATCATTTTAGCCAATTAAATGCAAATAATGAAGTTGTTTCAAAATATAATCTTATTCAGCCATATTTTTTTGCGGTAAGCAGTCTCCACCCTAATAAGAATTTTAAAGTAATTTTACAAGCAATTGAATTATTAGATATTGATACCTTTGAAATTGTAATTGCCGGTGGGGCGAATCCTAAAATCTTTCATAATAGCATTAATATGGACCAAGATAAGGTGAAATATTTAGGCTATGTAAGTGATGAGGATTTAAAGGGGCTTTATAAAAATGCATTTGCCTTTATTTTTCCATCAATTTATGAAGGTTTTGGATTACCCCCTATAGAAGCTATGGATTCAGGGTGCCCAGTTATTGCATCCACTTATGCTTCAATACCAGAGGTTTGCGGCGAGGCTGCAATATATTTCGACCCTAAAGACCCTAGCGATCTAGCCGATAAGATGATTCAATTGCTTTCAAATGAAAATTTGCATAGTGATTTAAAACGAAGAGGTTTGGATCACTCCAATAAATACACTTGGGATTTATCCTTACAAAAATTACTTGAAGTGTTAAATATTAAAACTAGGTGAGTAAATTTGAATATTGTTTTGGGTGAAAATAATTAATGCAGCGAAATTTGTGCATAAGGCTAAAATTTTCACCTTTTTCAGGGGGTGTCTTGGTTAAACTCATTTGAGTTCGTTGCATCTTTAATAGGTCTTGAAAATGTTAAAGAACATCTTTGAATAGAAAAGAATTGACTCGGGATAAATGCAGCAGCGGTGATTTGGGATGTTGAACAGAATATTATATATTTCTTAAAATTTCCTCGAACACTTATTTATAGAGGAGTTTTTTTTCTTTTTTTCTCTTATACTCCTCAAGAATTATATTTTATAATAATCTAATTTAATTATATTTGGGGGCATTTTTATGTATAAAATAGCGGTAGCTGGTACGGGCTATGTCGGCTTAGTAGCGGGTGTTTGTTTTGCTGAAGTTGGGCATCAAGTTACCTGTGTTGATATTGATGAAAGCAAAGTGATTATGATGAGTCAAGGTTTATCTCCAATATATGAAGAAGGTCTTGAGGAATTAATGCAGAAGAATAATGCAGCAGGAAGACTTGATTATACAACTGACTACCATTCAGCTTACAAGGATGCAGACGTAATATTTATAGGTGTCGGTACACCTGAGCAGCCAGATGGTTCTGCCAACCTTACCTATATAGCTACTGTTGCAAGGCAAATTGCCGAATCAATTGAAAAGGATTGCCTTGTAGTTGTAAAATCTACCGTTCCAGTAGGGACAAATGATAAGGTTGAACAGTTTATCAATGACTTTTTGGTAAAGGACGTTAAAGTAGAAGTAGCATCCAACCCGGAATTTTTAGCACAAGGTTCTGCTGTGCATGATACACTTCATGCGGAAAGAATCATTATTGGTTCGGAAAGTAAATGGGCAGAGCAACTTTTGAAAGATATTTATGAGCCATTTCATTTACCTATTGTTTCTGTCAATAGAAGATCAGCTGAAATGATTAAATATGCTTCAAATGATTTTCTTGCACTTAAAATTTCCTATATGAATGATATAGCCAATCTTTGCGAATTGGTTGGAGCAGATATCCAAGATGTCGCAAAAGGGATGAGTTTTGACAAACGTATTGGAGAAAAGTTTTTAAATGCAGGAATCGGTTTTGGTGGTTCATGCTTTCCTAAGGATACAAAAGCACTTGAATATATTGCTAGACAGAATGGTTACGATCTAAAAACAGTTAAAGCTGCTATAGATGTGAATACAGAACAAAAAACTATGTTATATAAGAAGGCTAGCAAAAGGCTTATCACTCTTAATGGACTTAAAGTTGCCATTTTAGGATTGACATTTAAACCAGGTACGGATGATTTAAGGGAAGCTGCCTCCCTTGAGAATGTACCGCTATTACTAGAGCAAGGTGCAGATATCTATGCCTATGATCCGGTAGGAGCTTTTAACTTTGCCAAAGTTTATCCGGAGGGAAAGAATGGAAAAGGCTCAATTACCTACGCAAACAATGCTGAAGAGGCTTTAGAAGGCGCAAATGTTTGTTTTATTTTTACTGAATGGGGAGAAATTAAAGCAATAGCGCCAGAATCTTATAAGAAGTTAATGAGAACTCCTTTAGTATATGACGGAAGAAACATTTACAGGCTAGATGATATGGGATTGGCTGGTGTGGAGTATCATTCAATTGGGAGAAAATCCATCACTAGAGAAGGATCAAAGGAGTCGAGAAGTCTTGAACTACAAACTAATTGATACTGGAAAAACATATCTTGTTACCGGGTCGGCAGGATTTATTGGATTTTATTTATCTAAAAAATTACTGGAGCAGGGCTGTAAGGTAATTGGCATTGATAATATGAATAACTACTATGATGTGAATCTTAAATATGCCCGTTTGGAAAAGCTGAAACCATATGAGAAGTTCACCTTTATCAAGGGCGATATTTCTGACAAGGAAATGGTTTCGAAGACCTTTGAAGAGTTTAAGCCTAATGTGGTTGTAAATTTAGCTGCACAAGCAGGCGTACGTTATTCTATTGAGAATCCAGATGTTTATATTCAAAGCAATGTGATTGGTTTTTATAATATCTTGGAAGCATGCCGTCATAATCCAGTTGATCATCTTGTTTATGCTTCATCCAGTTCCGTGTATGGTGCAAACAAAAAAGTGCCATTTGAAGAAACCGATTCTGTGGATACGCCTGTTTCACTTTATGCTGCCACGAAGAAATCAAATGAACTTATGGCTTATACCTACAGTCATTTATATAAAATACCAGCTACTGGATTACGTTTCTTCACAGTCTACGGACCAATGGGACGCCCAGATATGGCCTATTTTGGATTTACCGATAAGTATTTTTCCCGTGAGCCGATTAGGATTTTCAACAATGGTGATTTTGAAAACGACCTATATCGGGATTTTACTTATATTGATGACATTATTGAAGGAATAGAACGTCTCCTTTCCAATCCATTAGTTGGTGAAAACAAAGTTCCTCATAGAGTATATAACATAGGAAATAACAGTCCTGAGAAATTGATGGTATTTATCGACGCACTTGAGAAGGCATTAAGCAATTCTCTAGGTAAAGAAATACAGTTCGAAAAATTATTTGAGCCAATCAAGCCGGGTGATGTACCTGCCACCTTTGCTTCGACAGAACTTTTAGAACAAGCCATAGGATTTAAACCAAAAACACCTATTAAGGAAGGTTTACAAAAGTTTGCCGATTGGTATGTAGATTATTATAAAAAGAAGTAAAAAGGTTATGGGGATGATTACTTATCACCCCCCATAACCTTTTTAACACTTTAGCTATTACAACTTTTCTCTTAAATTTATAAAACTTTGAAGTTTGAATATCTAATTGATATGTTTATATTTCTTATTAATCAATTAATATACTATTATTGTACAATCTAATCTAATTATATTTGCATTAAGAGGAGGCCCAAGATGAAATTAGTTTTACTATCCGGAGGTTCAGGGAAAAGGCTTTGGCCATTATCAAATGACGCTAGATCTAAGCAGTTTTTGAAAGTATTGCGTAATGAAAAAAATGAATTACAATCTATGGTCCAGAGAGTATGGAGTCAATTAGATAAATTAGGCTTAGCAGAGTCAGCTGTTATTGCTACAAGCAAAACACAAGTAGAAATGATACAAAGTCAAGTTGGAAAAGATGTCTCAATTATAATTGAACCGGAAAGACGAGATACTTTCCCAGCTATTGCATTAGCAGCAACATATCTTTTTTCTCATGAAAATACCGCTCGTGATGAGGTTATTGGAGTATTACCTGTAGATCCATTTGTTGAGGATTCCTTCTTTGCTAGATTACTTGATTTAGAGGAAGTATTAAAATCTAATAATGCAGACTTGGCATTAATGGGTGTTAAACCAACATTTCCTTCAGAAAAGTATGGATATATTGTGCCAAATGTTGATCAATCAACTGTTGAAGTGGTAAAAGTAAGCCACTTCAAAGAGAAACCTAAAATGGAAGAAGCACGGGAGCTGTTAAACCAAAAAGCGCTTTGGAACTGTGGAGTATTTGCGTTTAAATTAGATAGGATAATTACTTTACTTGAGGAAAAAGGATTACCAACAAATTATGATGAACTATTAGCAAATTATTCACTTCTACCTAAAATTAGTTTTGATTATGAAGTTGTAGAGAAAACAAAGGATATTGTCGCAATTCCGTATGGGGGTAGTTGGAAAGACCTAGGTACATGGAATACCCTAACCGAAGAAATGGGAACGAATATAATTGGGAAAGCAAAAGCTAGTTATGATTCAGAGAATACTCATATAGTGAATGAATTAGATATACCTATTGCAGTTCTTGGTTTATCTAATGTTCTAGTAGCTGCTAGTCCTGATGGAATCTTAGTAACAGACAAGGATGCAAGTCCTCGAGTAAAAGAAATAATTGGGGACATAGATCAACGACCAATGTATGAGGACAGACGTTGGGGTTGGTATAGGGTTCTCGAGCATACTAAATATGATGAGGATTATGAGGTTTTAACAAAACGTATCAATGTTTCTGCAGGTAAGAATTTAAGTTATCACTATCATAATCATCGTCGAGAAGTTTGGAGCATTGTCAAAGGTGAAGGTGTCCTTCTTTTAAATGATGAGTTTAGGGTGATTAGACATGGAGATGTGGTAGAAATCCCTGTTGGAACGAAGCACGCTGTTAAAGCAGTAACAGATTTAGAATTTATAGAAGTGCAGACTGGTACTCAGTTAGTTGAAGAGGATAATCATAGGCTTCAATTAGCATGGGATGAAATTGAAGAATCTGCTTACGCTTTGAGTAAATAGAAGTTTTGGGCTACTAATTCAAGTAGTCCTTTTTTATTTTTTAAAAAATTTTAATAAACATAATGTTAGCAACTAGAAGAGGAGAAGGTAAAATTGACATGGCACAAAGTAGTAACAAAGTGGCTTTCTTATGAATCATTAGATTTTGAGTTAAAGGTAAAATTGATTCAGGCAGAGAAAGACAATAAATTATTAGAGGACTATTTCTATAAACACCTTGAATTTGGTACAGGTGGTATTCGCGGAGAGATAGGTCCTTGGTATTAATCGACTTAATATTTATACCATCAGGAGGGCCGCTGAGGGACTTGCATGGTACATTTTAGATCAAGGTGAAGAGGCAAAACAACGAGGTGTTGTTATAGCCTATGATTCCCGTCATAAATCTCCATAGTTTGCATTAGAGGTTGCAAAAACGGTTGGCAAGCATGGAATTAAATCTTACGTATTTGATGAGCTACGGCCAACACCAGTGTTATCTTTTACAGTGCGCTATTTACAAGCATATTCCGGAGTTGCTATTACTGCCAGTCATAATCCCCCTGAATACAATGGCTTTAAAGTGTATGGTGAAGATGGCGGTCAGATTCCTCCTGAAGCTGCAGACAACATTATATATTATGTTAATGCTGTGAAAAACGAGCTAACTGTGGATGTAACAGATGAATAGGAATTAATTTCAAATGGACTACTAACTTATGTTGGTACTGAGATTGATAAGGCTTATATAGAACAACTAAAAACACTTCAATTAAATCCTAAATCGGTGATGGCTGTTGCTAATGAGTTAAAGATTGTCTTCTCTCCATTACATGGTACTGGTAACAAACCTGTACGTGAAGGTCTCAAGGCATTTGGCTTTGAGAATGTCATTGTGGTAAAAGAGCAAGAGATGCCTGATACCAACTTTTCTACTGTAAAATCACCGAATCCAGAAGAGCATGCTGCCTTTGAAATTGCTATTAAATATGGAGAAAAGGTAGATGCTGATCTCTTAATGGCAACTGATCCTGATGCTGATCGCTTAGGTGTTGCCGTGAAAAATTCGGATGGAGAATATGTTGTTTTAACGGGTAATCAAATGGGTGCTTTAATGCTTGAGTATTTATTATTTCAAAAACAAGCAAAAGGAATTCTTCCTTATAATGGGGTAGTAATTAAAACTATTGTTACTTCAGAAATTGGAAGAGTAATTGCTAGGCAGTATGGAGTTAATGCATTAGATACATTAACTGGATTTAAATTCATCGGGGAAAAAATAAAGGAATTTGAGAAGACTGGTGAGAACACCTTCTTATTTGGTTACGAAGAAAGTTATGGTTATTTAATTGGAGACTTTGTTCGTGATAAGGATGCTGTTCAATCAGCGATATTTGCTGCTGAAGTGGCTGCTTATTATAAAACAAATGGTATGACCATGTATGATGGATTATTATCTATTTTTGAAAAGTACGGTTTTTATCAAGAGTCCCTACAGTCAATTACACTAAAGGGTAAAGATGGGGCAGGACAAATTGCAGGTTTAATGGAGGTATTTAGAGGTGAAAGATTAAAAGAATTGTCTGGTATCAAGGTAACTGCAATCGAAGATTATCAAAATTCAACTCGTTATGAAAATGATTTTGAAAGTCTTATAGATTTACCAAAATCTAATGTATTGAAATATCATTTGGCGGATGGTTCTTGGTTTTGTCTCCGTCCATCAGGTACAGAACCAAAAGCTAAATTTTACTTTGGCGTGAAGGGAGTATCAATGGACGATAGTCAAGAAAAGCTTTCTGTACTCCAAAATGCTGTCATGCTTAAGGTAAATGAAATATTAGCTAAAGATAAATTGCACTATTGATACATAGTGTTTGTATTTTGATAATAATAATTGAATCAGGGCTATTATATACAGTCATGGGTAAAAATCAAAAATCTGGTGCCCGTCACTCTCCGATTGCTTAGACTGTGTGGAATGGCAATCTTTATTTTGCCCAACTACCTTATATCACAGGAGAAAACACGGCGTAAGTGATTAAAAGGCTGCTATTTCTATCTAATGTCCTGGAGTCTCCATCGTTTATGCCATCATCGATGGATTGTGTTCGGAAGAGTTGCCGCTTTTTGTGATGTCATGCTTGATTCCTTTGGAGTCATACCGGTTTGTTAATCATGTTATTCATTCATAAGATAAGGAAAGCAAAACAATTTATATTTAAAATCCCCATGGAACCCTCCATGGGGATTAGTTTGTTATTGCCTTTAATGTAAAATAAGTATCCGCCAATTCTTGAATTTGCTGTTCATCTAAAATAATTTGAGAATTGTTAGCCTTTAGAATGTCATCATAGAGCGACTGACCTTTTCCGAGTAATTGATGATAGGTTAATTGTTTATCAGGATTGAAATCTTTCCCAGTAAGGCCGAAACTCAGCATATCAGAAGTAGACATATTTGTAGCCACGATAAACTCAGGAATTGAGTTGATTAAATCTGGTAAACTGCTGATATTTTTAGGAGAGAGAGCTTTTTTCGCAATTCCTTTTAACGCCTCTACCTGCAACTGCTGACGGCCATATTCACCACTAGATAGAGAATAACGTTCATGGACAATCTCCGTAACCATTTTTCCATCAAAGGAATGGGTACCGGCCGTGATGGTTTTATCCTTATTTGCAGGGTACCATGGATGAGTGATTTTGACATCAAATGGGACATTCATTTCGATCCCATCAACGGCATCAACTAATGATTGAAAGCCTGTGTAATTGGTTTCCACATAATAATTTATCGGGACACCCATCAACTCCCCGACGGCTTTTACAGCTGACTCTATTCCTTCTTTTGACCCTTTTTTCGCTTGCGTGATATATTGGACACTCGTTAGTTTCGTATATCCATAGCCGTCTAAATGAACACGGGTATCGCGTGGAATGCTTACAGCATGATATTGATTCTTATTCATATCAACATGAACAAGGATCATTGAGTCAGAATGTCCGGCTTTTTGCCCTTTTCTTTGATCGGAACCAATTAATAATAGATTAAATACAGGTTCCTTCACTTCTATCGCTTTTTCCTCAAGTTTAGATTCGCTACTGTTATTTTTACCTGAGCTTATTATAGGAACTGTTTTAAAATGATTTTTCGGCTGTAATTGGTAGTATTCATATCCAATAAAAGCAGTTAAAATAAGTATAATTCCTAATACACTAAATCCAAAGACTTTCCATTTCTTCTTTTTTTTCTGCATTTCTTCCTCCAGTTAATTTTCAAGGGATTTAACAATGGTGCTATTTTACTATTATTGGATAGAGGTTTCAATAGAAAAATGGTGGGAATATCTAACACCTAGTAGTAAAGGTGGATACATAACGACCGAAGAACGGTGAATCGTTGAATGGAATGAGGATAGCGCTTTGGGGAGTATACCTATTTACTATAATTGCTGTAATAAAGAGTTTACTTGAGGTGAAAAACGAGTAACTGGCCATATTCCAAATACGACTAGTTACTCGATTTATGCTTATTGAAATTATATACTTTAATGATGATTTTTATCCACCCGAAAACTGCCTTCCACAAAGGAACACTAAGAGAAGTACCTCACATTAGACCTGCTAAAAAATTCCCCTGTTCGTCCATCTAAATCCACTCCTTTGATTTAGATGCAGTTGTAAATAGATTTATATATATAATTGAAAGCGATTTCTATTGCAATAAGTTAAATTACTTAATTATCTAGTTATTGGTAGAGTTTGGTTCAGTTTGGAATTTGGTCTATGGCTAACCTATAACTATTATCGAAATAATAAGAATTATATTAATAAAGCTGTATATAGAAAAAATACACAATTCGACAAAATTCTCACGACACTTTCAAATATATACAAATAAAGTTAAGCAAAATTCTCTATTAGAATCTGTATGTGAAACAGAATTTGCTTTTGCTTATTTCAAAGATAAAAGAAATCGCTGTGGAGGTTTCCGAGATTGAGTGGACGGACACCGATTATTCGGGGCTGTTATCGAGTTTTTTCAATCAAATATTCTATACGGAATATAGCTTGAATTCGGAGAACCTTCGGTAAAATGAGGAGTCAAACAAATACTTATTTTATAACTTCATGATATCCTCAACTAAGATATTGTTAAAAACTCCGAATGTCAACATATATAATGTTACCGTAATTGACAGCGGGCAATTAGTTATAGTGGCACAATAACCTTTTTCCCACACCTAATAATTTCCATATTGCTATAGTTTTGCACTTTAAAATATAGTAGAATAATAATGTTGTTACAAGATTACATGTATGGAAAAGGGGAAAATACGTGATTAACACAAAATCAAGGTTGACTGAGCTTGATGTTCTTCGTGGTCTGGCAGCCCTAGCAGTGGTATTGTATCATTATACAACTAGATTTAATGAGCTTTTTCCATCCGTTAGGGAAGCCAATAACTTTGATTTCAAGTTTGGTTTTTTGGGAGTGCAGTTGTTTTTTATTATAAGCGGGTTCGTCATAATTATGACTTTGGAAAGAAGTAAGAATGTTAAGGATTTTGCATTCAAGAGAGCGATAAGGTTGTACCCGGCATATATTACCGGGGTGATTTTAACCTTTATTTTGGTTAGTTTGTACGGATTAGATGGTCGTGAAGTGAGTGTTTCCAATGCGATAATAAATCTCACGATGCTACAAGGAATAATTCCAGGAGTTGTACCTGCTGTTGATGGGGTTTACTGGAGCTTAACAGTTGAATTGATTTTTTATTTGATAATGGGGTTTTTATTTGTAGTTCGTTTTACTGAAATAATTGAAATACCCCTTGTTTTATGGTTAATTATTTCTGCTATCGTGAGAGCACTGGCGATGAATTTTGATATTCCCTTAATTAACATCGTTCAATTTTACGGTTTAATGAGCTATTGTAACTTATTTATAGCAGGAATTATGTTTTATAAACTTACCAGACATAACAAAATACAGTATCACTTGATAATTGTTGCTTGTGTATTATACGACTTTGTCTTCAATGGTTTAATTACTGGATCAGCAGTATTAGTTTTCTTAGTTGTTTTTTATGCATTAATTAATGGAAAGTTGAAATTTATAAACTTTAAACCCCTTATTTTCCTTGGAACAATTTCTTACAGCTTATATTTAGTTCATCAAAATATCGGGTACATTATCTTAGATGTTTTAGGGAGTTTTGGACTAACAAATGAGATTTTCATAATAATCCCGATTGCGATATCAATTGGTTTTGCGTCTTTGATCACTTTTTATGTTGAAAAGCCGATTCAAAATATCATGAAAAGAAACGGAAATAAAAATAAACCTATTAAAACCAAGGAGACCGTAGCATCATAAATGTAATATTCGGAACCAATTTTGACGTAATACCATTGCACTAGCGAGGGTATTAACACATTTTAGAGTAAAATTAAAAATCCTAAAATATCCAATTTATTCTGTTATTACTTGCGGATATTGGATTTCTTTTACATTAATAAAAGATACTACTAGTAACTGCATTTATTAAATTGTGAAACGCAACAGGAGGAAAAAATGAGCAGAAAAAATAGGCGGAAAAATGCACTCAGGAGTAAAGAGGGATACCTGACGGCGAAAGAACGGAAAATTGTTGAATGGTACGAGAATAAGCGCATAGAAGTTAAGTAGAAGGAATTCAGTCTTTATGCAGCTAAATGATGATTATGGGAAGTTCGCTAAAGGCTGTTTATGGGGAATTTTCCTGTCTGTCATCTTATGGGGTTTACTCCTATTTACTGTTTTTGCGTTCAAGAAGTATAAATTGTAAAAAAGAGTAAATGGTCATGATCGAAATTGGCCATTTACTCTTTTAAGTTTATAAGATTATAAAAATATATGTAATACTTTAATGAATATTTTGATCCACCCAAAAACTGCCATCCACAAAGGAACACTAAGAGAAGTACCCCACATTAAACCAGCTAAAAAATTTCCCTGTTCGTCCATCCCATTCACTCCCTTTGTTAAAGATGCAGTTTCAACTAGATTTATATAAATATAAATGAAAGCGTTTCCGATCACAATAAGTTAAATTACTTATTTTTCCTTTTATTTCTAGAAAATCATGCTTATTAGGAGAATGGTAGTATGACTAACCTAACATCATTTTCTAAATAATCCAAACTATAGAAATGATTTTACAATAAAATGCATTAACTGTATACAGAAAATAATACATAATTCGACAAAATTTTCTTTTTGTAATAGAAATATGACATGAGTTTATAGTGATTTGTCGAATGATATAAGTATTTATATGAAATAACCGTAAATAGGTTAATAGCGCTATTTATATTAGTAATTTATGGTATAATATGAACACATAGTTCGTACGAAAGGGCAAATCCATTGAAAGATGGTGGCGCAAAGCTATAGGGGCTAAGGTTTTTACTATGCCAGCCAGATGCCGAATATGATCACCTTCCTACGAATTATGAATGAACCAATAGGAGGGGAACCTATGCTGTTACTATTAACAGGTTTATTTGTCGGTTCATTCGCTTCGCTCATGATCATGAGTCTGATGATCGCCGCGAAAAGAGGGGACGAACTACAGGAGAAGCATATTAAAAATGAAGCCGCTTTCAATCAGTAAGTAAAACTTTTTGAAGGGATTCCTGTGGGAGTCCTTTTTTGATTTGTTGTTCTGGATTCTTTCTGCCTGCCTTGTAAATAGAAGTGAGGAAAAGAAATAGGGAAGTGGATACCGTTTTTTTTCTAGAATGGAAATAGGATATTAAATACAATGAATTAACATGTTTTCACCTTAATATGGGTGCCTGTCACTCCTCGTAGTTTTTCGATTATTGAAGTGTATCTAGATGCTAAAAATATCATCTTTCTAATAATTAAACCAAAGGAAAGCCGGGATACCAGAAAACATGAAATGAAGTGCCCCCCGTCAAGTAGACAGCGGAAATAAATAAAACACACTAAGCGGCATTAGCCCTGTATTCTAAGGGACTAAGGCCGTTTAGTCTTTTTTGTAATCGTTCATGATTATAAAATTGTATG
>NZ_JBSLYA010000011.1:0-189539 GCF_053749995.1 Neobacillus sp. K501
GGTTCGGGCATTATGGACCTCTCATAATGACCGGTTCATCTTTGTCTTTCGGGTTTCGGGCATTATGGACCTCTCATAATGACCGGTTCATCTTTGTCTTTCTTGATTCGGGCATTATGGACCTCTCATAATGACCGGTTCATCTTTGCCTTTCGGGGTTCGGGCATTATGGACCTCTCATAATGACCGGTTCATCTTTGCCTTTCGGGGTTCGGGCATTATGCACCTCTCATAATGACCGGTTCATCTTTGTCTTTCGGGGTTCGGGCATTATGAATCATTTTACGTGACCGGTTATACGAATTATTTCTATCCTTGGGCACGTAGGGGCCCTTTACGTGACCAGCAAAATCATTTTTACCAATCCTCGGTCACCTATCCCCTCTTTACGTGACCGTGAAATCCATTTTCGCCAATCCTCGGGCACGTAGTAGACCCCTTCTGCATAACTTCAATTAGTCATTCGGATTAATAATCGCTAACATCTGATGGTCTTCCCACTTTCCGTTAATCTTCACATTCTTAACGGAGATTCCTTCTTTATGAAAACCTGCTTTTTCAAGCACGCGAATCGATCCGATATTATGCGGCATGACCCCCGCTTCGATTCGATGCAGCTTTAAATCATGAAACGCATAGTTGACCAATAGCTTCGCCGCTTCGGTTGTGTAGCCTTTTCCGTTATGTTCTTGATCTAAAAAATACCCGATGAACGCACCTTGAATGGCGCCGCGTAATACTTGAAAGAGATTAATCGTCCCAATTAAAGTGCCATCATGTTTAAAAATGCCAAAGTTATAGCCCTCATCGTTTTTTCGATCAGCTTCCGACTGCTTAATCCGCTTCAACTGGGTATCGAGTGTATAAAACTCTTCGGTACGGTCCATCGCAAATTTTTGAAAAAAATCACGGTTTTTCAACTGCAATTCTAGTAAACTTGCAGCATCTTCCGTCGTAAATGGTCTTATGTAAATATTTTCGCCTTTTATCATCGTAATCTCCCTCTCCTCAACGTAAGTTTCCAAATCAATAATCCGAGTTCTAACAAAGCATTGTTAAGATTAACCCAGTCTTGGAAACAGCTTATTTCTATCTTTTTCTCAGAAAACTTTGCAGCCTCATCCTGAAGTATTTTCTCCTCAGATAACGTTGGCCCCTCATCCTCAAGTCCTGACATCGACTGTTTCGCCTGAGAAATCACTTTCACAAGTGCATCCTCTGAAAACTCTCTGATTGAAATCCAGCCCCGAGCATCAACCTTATACTCATTTTCTCTAATTGTTTCTTCCAACATATACTTTCCGATCACGTAGCCGTTCCCACTTGGATGTAATTGCGTTGCCAGAACCTGTCCCCTTTGTTTACTTTCCGGATAAACATAACTAACTCTTCCATTACTAATTTGCTTTTCTACTAAATTAAATGATCGAAAAATAGCCTTCTTATCCTCAAAAGATAACATCTGTCCAACTCCCCTTCCCATCCAATTCAGTGGTTAGAGTTCATGTAAACCCATAAAATCCTCAATACTTTTCATAACCACCATAATAGCTTCCAATGTATCAGCTAGATCACCTTTAACTTCTAAACCATGATCGGCATTTGGGATCAGGATCGTGCTGATCAGTGGATTATTTTTCAAAGAAGAAATTCGTTCTTCCAAGAAATGATGATCATGGTCTCCGATGACACAAAGGGATGGTATTTCCGTATTCAAAAGTGCCTCGTAAACGTTGTCATCTTTGATCAATGGTGTCAGCCAAATCCCAAAAGCGATTTGATTAATATGTCCCGCTTTCCATTCCATCGCCATTGGGATTGTACCAATCGACTTACTTAGAAGAAAACATTGTTCATAAACGTTTTCTTCTAAAACATCATCCAAAACTGCCTTTACATCCTCATACATCCACCGTTCTTGTTCTAGTTCGCTAAGCTTGGAAAAATGTTCATTTTTCACAAACTGATAATTCACATGGAGAATATCAACTTCATGTTTCATGCACACTCCAGTTGCATAATGAAAAAGCGGGCGCTGAGTGGTATAACCAAGCCCTGGAAGCATGATACAAAGGGTTTTATTAGGATTTCCGCCTCTGAATAACTGATAAGGAATGGTTGAAAATTCATTTCGTACCAATTCCTTTTCAAAAATTTGATACATCGTGTTCACCCCTTATTCATTAGGTCCATAAACTCGTTTTTTTATATTCGGAGTTTCTCTCGTCTTTATCCGTTTTTCTAACGTATCTCTTAATTTTGGTGCCAAGAATTCACAGGCGGCAAGCTCACGCATTTCCTCAAGATTCGGCGTTTTCGTATGTAAAACTTCATTGCATTTTTCGATGGTCCATTGCGGGTATGGACGATCCACCAGCAACAGCGGCATGCCTGCTTCAACATTCCCCTCTTTTAAAACACGAAAATACCAACCGGTTCGACCAGTATTTTGGATTAACAGCGCTAGGTTTTTGGTTTGGAAACGACGCGCTGGCTTCCAACAGGGTTGTCTTGGCTGGGATACTTGGACCACCGCCTCGCCAATTTGAAAGGTGTCACCAATCGAAATCATTCCTTCATTTATATGGTCAATAACAAAGTTTTCACCCATACCGCCTGAAGCAATCTCAGATATCCCATGTTCCTGTTGCCAGTAGCGATAGTGTTCAAGTGGATAAGCAAAAACGGCTTTTTCAAGCCCGCCATGATTCTCCAGATCCGCTTGGCCATCACCTGCTAATTTGGTTTTGCTAAGCCAGACGTGTCCTTCCACTGGCTCTTTAAATATTCCACTCGTCCATTCCCGTTCCATTGGATTTGCCGCCGTCTTTGTACCAACCGTTTTCGGCAAACCAGTAAAAACTTCTTTTAATAAAAAGTCCATCTTATTCCCCTCCCAGACTATTAATTTTATTATATCAAATTTGAGTAATTTTCCTAAAACAATGAACAATCGAAAAAGTTCAAAAAGATTTCACTCTCTTATTTTCGTAGCTGCTAGTATTATTAAATTATAGGAAATATTTTCATACTAAGGGGGTTATGTTCATGAGCAAAGCAATAAAAGAGTATGCTTTAGCAGATTTGATGAATCGAATTGAAGAGATTTTCAATGCAAACCCAAGACCAATTCAAGGCTTTAACGCGGTTGTTCAGTATGATGTTCTCGGGGAAGAAAACGGAACATACCAACATTTTTTTAAAGATGGAACGTTGACGATTAAAGAAGGGGTAACAACCACTCCCCACTGTACAATGCAATTGTCGTATGACAACTTCAAAAAATTTGTTTTAGGAAAACAAAGCGGCACGATGGCATTACTGACCGGTAAAGTTCGAGTATTAGGGAATCTCAGTACAGCGATGAGGATTGAAACGATACTTCGAGCCTACAATATTCGAGAACCATTTTAATAAGTAGAGGACGAAATCACCCGTGATTTCGTCCTCTTTATTTCACAAACAAATAGCCATGTCCTCTCGACATGGCCATGCTTTTTCTACTTATTCTTCCTGCTTTCCCTTGCTGCTTGTTTTCTTGCTTTCTTGCTAAGCCCTGTCTCTGCTCCAAACTCCGTATCTGCTTTACTTCCTCCAGTATGGGGCTGGTTTCGGTTGTCATTACGGTTTGTCATTGCCTCGGCTCCTTTTTATGTATTCATCATGATAATAGCTACCGGTTAAGAAACATCTTAACCGTAGCTATCCTTAGAATGCTCTGTAGTTCACTAACTATTCCGATATAAAGGAGAAAAGGACTGGTGAAAAATAGCAATCCTTAACCTGCCTTACTAAATAAATATTTGATTTTTTTCACCACATATTTCGGATGCGGCTGACTGTTGATGAGTAATACTAATTGAAGTAAAACAACTGGAAGCAACGTTTTTTTATAGGCTAAATACTTTGGTTCCCAGCCGCAGGCAAATTTGCTCTTAAATTCTTTTAGACCTTTGAAATTATAGAGTGAATTACCATGTTGATAGGCCATGCGAATTAATTTTTCACTCATGAAAGAATGTTTGCATTCTCCTACATTGGACAGTGGTGCCATACCTAAACTGCAGCTATGATAACCTCTTTCTTTTGCCCATTTAAAAATGTGGATAAATAACACATCCATCGTTCCATGAGGAGCATTAGCAATTTTCCTCATCAAATCAATTGCAATCGATGCTTTGTAATCTGTCGCTAAGGATGCAAAGGCCATGATCTGTCCGTTCTGATCTGATAAAAGTGCAATCGGAAAGTTGGATACATATTCCTCACTGAAAGAAACGACCGAGAAACCTTTCTCCTTCTGGTTTCCAAGCCATGAATCAGAAATTTCCCGTAGCTCTTTAAGAAGATCCTGAGAATAAGGCGGTTGAATAACTGAGAATGTGAAATTGTTCCGAGTAAATTTATTTAGCCTTGTCCGTAATTTGGCACCTTGTTTACCTTCTAACGTAAAGTTGGACAAATTAACAGTACCCTCTTCCCCTAACTTTAGAAAGCGAAAACCTGTTTCGTGATAGTAATGCATGTTTTGAGGACTTATTTGATAAAATACCGGTTTTAACCCTCTTGTTTCACTATATTCATTAAATTCTTTAATCGCGGCATGAATCCATTTTTCTTCACCAATTGGGTCACCGAGCACAATCAGTTTGTTGCCTATTTTTTTATAAACAATCAAAACTTTTTCTTCTTGAGCCCAGTACACATCTTTATCTTGCAATAGGATTAAATGCGAAATATGATTACCGCCATTGGCAATTAAAAAGGCGAGAATTTTATCCAATTGGATGTCTATGTCCATTGGAGATAAATCCTGATTATTCCTATATTGAAAATAAATAATGCCACAGACAAATAGGAAAATATATAAATAAATGAAATTAGTAGCTAACATAAAACAGCAGATACCCCCTGTTAAGAATTCATCCTCAATAAAGATACCATAAACGCTAGTGAAGAAACATAAAAATTCTTTTCCAATTTGCGAAATGACTAAAATCGAGAATTAGCTTTTTTTTTTCATCCAAACTAATAGATGGAGGTGACACAATGGCAAATAAAAATCCGATTGAGTATAACGGCAATGTTCTAGATCAAAGGAATACCCTTACTGGGCCAGACGATTCAGGTAAGACTTCCTACCCGAATAGACCGAAACATGTGGCTATTCAGCAAGCAAATAGAAAAAAATAATCCTATTAACAAGAGCAACGCTTTGCGGCGTTGCTTCTTTCATTACTTTCACAAAAAATTAGTCAATATCGTGAAGTTTTGTGAATGTAATTGAATGTAATTGAATGTTTTTGAAATTTTATGATTGATTTTTAGGTCTTTTGGCTGTAAAATGAAATCAATCAATAGAAATGAAAGCGTTTTAGGAGGTGATCGTTTGTTAGAGCCCGAACGCCATCAAATAATTTTAGAAGCACTGAAGGTAAAGAATTCAGTTAAACTTCAGGAACTCGTTGAATTAACCGATTCGTCTGAATCGACGATTCGCCGTGATCTCATACAATTAGAACAAGGGAAATTTTTAAAAAGAGTGCATGGCGGTGCTGCAAGGCTCCAGGGGAAACTTCAAGAACCAAGCATGACTGAGAAATCTTCCAAAAACCTTCAAGTAAAACGTCAAATCGCTCAATATGCTGGAGGTTTAGTGGAAGAAGGCGATTGTATCTATTTAGACGCAGGATCAACGGTTTATGAAATCATTCCATTTCTTCCTGAAAATATCGTAGTAGTTACTAATGGTCTTACACATGTAAACGAGTTGCTAGAAAAAAACATTAAAACCTTTTTAATCGGTGGCTATGCAAAGCCGACAACCAAAGCCATGATCGGCCGCGGGGCATTAGACAGTCTGGAGCATTATCGCTTTGATAAATGCTTTTTGGGAGTAAACGGGATTCATCCCCAGTTTGGCTATACAACACCGGATCCCGAAGAAGCGATGATTAAACAACTGGCCATCTCATTAACGCGTGAGGCCTTTATAGTAGCAGACGAATCCAAATTTTCGGAAATTGCTTTTGCCAAGATAGCAGATCTTCATCTGGCAACCATTATTACCAGTGAGTTAGACACTGATATGAAGGAGCAATTCCATAGTAAGACAAAAATTAAGGTGGTTACCTCATGATCTATACATTAACTTTAAATCCATCACTTGATTACATCGTTGAACTTGATCAAGTCTCGCTTGGCGAATTAAACCGAACAAAGAATGAATCTAAATTTCCTGGCGGAAAAGGAATCAACGTCTCCCAAGTACTCAAACGATTAGACGTTGACAGTAAAGCACTTGGTTTCATAGGTGGATTTACCGGTGATTATATAGAAAGTTTCTTACATTCACTTGAAATCCAAACAGATTTTGTCAGAGTGAACGAGGATACTAGAATTAACGTAAAGCTAAAGTCTGAAAATGAAACAGAAATTAATGCAAAAGGTCCTAACATTACAAAAGAGAATTTCGAAACATTAAAGACAAAAATCCGTGCACTGACAAGCGAAGACATTCTTGTATTAGCTGGAAGCATTCCTTCTACAATGCCGGCAAGTACGTATGAAGAGCTTGTAAAAATATGCAATGAAAATGGAACAAAGTTTGTTGTGGATGCTGAAGGAGAATTATTAAAGAAGGTACTCCCATTAAGGCCATTCCTCATCAAACCAAATCACCATGAGCTTGGAGATTTATTTGACACAGAAATCAATACCTGTGAAGAAGTCATCCCGTATGGTCAAGAGCTTATTAAACAAGGAGCTCAAAATGTGATTGTTTCTCTGGCTGGAAATGGAGCTGTCCTCATTAATAAGGACATCGCCATCATTGCCACTGTTCCTAAGGGAGAAGTGAAAAGCTCCGTTGGGGCAGGAGATTCCATGGTAGCAGGTTTTATTGCAACTTATAAAAAAACAAAATCCATTGAAGAAGCATTTCGATTCAGTGTTGCAGCTGGAAGTGCTACTGCTTTCTCGATCGGCTTATGCTCTCGTGAAAAAATGGAAAGTTTATTACCACAAGTAACATTAGAAATTAAGGGGGAATCAAGATGAGAATTACTGAGTTATTAACGAAAGCTACGATCAATCTTTCATTAAAAAGTACTCAAAAAGCAGATGCCATTGAAGAATTAGTATCGGTATTAGATGCTGCAGGAAAATTAACAAATCGCTCGGAATTTAAAAAAGCGATTTTAAAGAGAGAAGAACAAAGTACAACCGGTATTGGCGAAGGGATTGCAATCCCTCACGCCAAAACATCTGCAGTAAAGCAAGCAGCGATTGCCTTTGGTCGATCTAAGGCAGGAGTAAACTATGAATCACTTGATGGTCAACCATCCCATTTATTCTTTATGATTGCCGCTCCCGAAGGGGCAAACAATACTCATTTAGAAGCACTATCTCGTCTATCTACGATTCTTTTAAAAGAAGAAGTTCGTAACCAACTTTTAGCGGCAGCTTCTGCAAACGAAGTATTAAAGATTATCGACAGCTATGACAATGATGAAAAAGAAGAAACTCAGTCCATGTCAGGGAAGAAACAATTTATCGTTGCAGTCACTGCCTGTCCAACAGGAATTGCTCATACGTACATGTCTGCTGACTCTTTAAAAGCAAAAGCAGCAGAAATGGGTGTCGAAATCAAGGTAGAGACTAACGGATCCGGTGGCGCTAAAAACGTGCTGACTGCTTCAGAAATTGAAAACGCTGTCGCTGTCATTGTTGCTGCAGATACAAAGGTTGAAATGAATCGTTTTAATGGCAAGCATGTCATTGAAGCAGCGGTTGCAGATGGAATTCGCAAACCACAGCAGCTCATTGAAAGAGCATTAAAGCAAGATGCGCCAATCTATCGTGGAACTGGATCTAGTAATCAAAGCGAACAATCTGGCAGAGGTGTCGGAGCTACAATTTATAAGCACTTAATGAGCGGTGTTTCCAACATGCTTCCGTTCGTTGTCGGAGGTGGTATTTTAATCGCTATCTGCTTCATGTTCGGCTTTAATGCCTTCAAGCCTGATGATCCTACCTATCACCCTATCGCTGAAGCGTTAATGACAATTGGCGGTGGAAATGCCTTTGCATTAATGGTTCCAGTATTAGCAGGATTTATTGCGATGAGTATTGCTGACCGTCCTGGTTTTGCAGCAGGTATGGTAGGAGGTATGCTAGCTACTAGCGGTGGCGCTGGTTTCTTAGGTGGACTTGTTGCAGGTTTCTTAGCAGGCTATATCGTAGTTGGATTAAAGAAAGTATTTGCGGGAATGCCTTCATCTTTAGAAGGAATTAAAACGATCTTATTATATCCATTATTAGGTATTGCAATAACCGGATTTATCATGCTATTTGTTATTAATAAGCCAGTTGGCGCATTAAATACAGCGATTTCTGAATGGTTATCAGGCCTTGGAACAGGAAATGCCATTCTACTTGGGATTATTTTGGGATTAATGATGGCTTTTGACATGGGTGGGCCAGTCAACAAGGCCGCTTATGTATTCGGAACTGGGCTTTTGGCCAATGGTGTTTTCGAACCAATGGCGGCGATTATGGCAGCTGGAATGGTTCCTCCACTAGGAATTGCCCTTGCTACTACGTTATTCAAGAAAAAATTCAGCAAACAGGATCAAGAAGCAGGTAAAGTAAACTATATTATGGGATTATCCTTTATTACAGAAGGAGCGATTCCATTTGCAGCAGCAGATCCACTTCGCGTCATCCCTTCCATTATGGTTGGTTCTGCCGTTGCCGGTGCCTTATCGATGATGTTCAGTATTGGTCTTCGTGCTCCACACGGCGGAGTATTCGTCATCCCGCTCGTGGACGGCAGCTGGTTGCTTTATCTGTTAGCCGTTGTCATCGGTGCGATTATCTCTGCATTATTAATGGGTGTATTGAAAAAGCCAGTAACAGAATAAGTAGAAAAGCCCAATTTCCTTCCTCGAAGGAATTGGGCTTATTTTATACCACGTTTGAATTTCTCTGATGCTCTTGAATAATCGAATGGATGATATGCGAGGAGTCCCATTCCCTCGAGGAAAGAAAGGTGATGGGATATTTTTTTGGAAAAAGTGTTGTGGTAATTTGACTTGGTGATTGTCCCTCTTCGTGAAGCTTGATGATTTTTCCTTGGAGATCTGACAAGTAATCTAGCTTTCTTTGTAAAGCTGCACGTCCATCCTCTAAATAGCCAGCATGGCAGCAAAACACATCCCCAAAATCATAGGTTAAGACTCTCTTTAACGATGCAATCATCGATGGCATGCTTTCTTCACGTAAAACCACCTTCGTCTTTTCCTGACAATACAAATCTCCTGTAAAAAGCTGGCCAGTTTCTCGATTTAAAAATGCTAAATGATCAATCGCATGACCAGGGGTTTCAATTACGTCCCAAATTGCCTTACGAGATTGAAAGGTTTTGCCAATTGGCTTCGCATGGAACGGGCTCCGCTTACCCCAGAACAACTTTCGATACAGGGGATAATCAGGCTTTTTCTGACAATACTCTAACATAATTTCACTCATATAAATCGGCAGCTGCCGTTCTTTTTGTAAAAAAGCCGCACAGCCTGTATGATCTTCATGAAAATGGGTAATCACTACTTGATCGAGATCCTGTTGTTTAAAAAATGGGATAAATTCTGTTTCGATTGATTTTGCTCCGGTATCAATTAATACCCCATCCACGACAAAGCAACGAACATTTAAACTAACCCCAGGTAATGCTACAGACCCTTCCCCAATTTGAACTCCATTAATTGTCTGCTGGATAAACTTCTTCTTAGCCCTCATCCGCGTTCCCCTCCACTTAACCACCTTTGTTAAATATTAACACAAAATGAATGGTTATTCATTGTTATATTTTTGAGATAGCGAGAAAGTAAGTTGACTACTCAACATAGTTAGCATGGTAGATGATTGGATAAAAGTAATGAAATTAGGTAAAATAATTATTTAATAGAAATAGAATTCAGTATGGAGAAATTGTAATGGAAAATTTGATTATTAATGTAATGGAGCAATTTGGGTATCTCGGGATTTTCTTATTGATTATGGTGGAGAATTTATTTCCTCCGATTCCTTCAGAGGTTATTTTAACGTTTGGCGGGTATATGACGACACATACAAATTTGACAGTTATTGGGGTCATCATTACTTCCACAATTGGATCTGTGCTTGGGGCGATCATTCTTTATGGAATTGGATATCTCATAGATTTAAAGCGAATTGAAAATATCGTTGAGAAATATGGTCGGATCCTCAGACTAACGAAAAATGATGTTCATAAAGCAAACGATTGGTTTGCGAAATTTGGAGTATGGACCGTCTTCTTTTGCCGCTTTATCCCATTAATTAGAAGTTTAATTTCTCTGCCTGCAGGAATGGCCAAAATGAACTTTGGTGTATTTCTATTATTATCGACGTTAGGGACGTTCATTTGGAATGCGGTTCTTGTAAGTATTGGTGCCGCCGTTGGAGACTCTTGGGAAACCATTGTTGGTTATATGGATGTTTACTCCAATGTTGTGTATATAGGTTTAGCAGCGCTTGCTGTTGTGTTCATCGTACTATTTATTAGAAAAAAGAAATAGGTATGATGTAAGCCCAATTTCCCGATATGTTTGGGGAATTGGGCTTTTTTATTACAAAATTTGACCGTTATCGCAGAGATGATTGAATTTTACCTCGATTCATGTATAATTGTTCCGAATCTACCTTAAATCACGAGGATTTCCTTCGATAAAGCAAGTTAAATGAAGAGAAAAGGAGGCAACATAATGACAAATGCCACAATCATACATTTTAAAAATGTAACCAAACAATATGACAACGATCCCGTTGTTCTTGACGACGTCAGCCTAGAAATTGAACGGGGAAAATTTTATACCCTTCTTGGCCCTTCAGGCTGCGGAAAAACGACGATTCTACGTTTGATCGCAGGATTTACAGAAGCAACTTCTGGAGAAATCTATTTTAATGGAAAGAAAATCAATGAGGTCCCTGCCAATAAACGCCAGGTAAATACCGTTTTCCAAGATTATGCCCTTTTCCCTCATTTAAATGTATTTGAAAATGTTGCCTTTGGACTTCGAATCAAAAAGATGAAGAATGCCGACATCAAGGCGATGGTGAAAGAAGCACTCAGCTTCGTTAACCTTGAAGGCTATGAAAACCGCGAAATCAGAGATATGTCTGGCGGTCAAAGACAGCGAGTCGCAATTGCCCGGGCGATTGTCAACGAACCCGAGGTCATTCTCCTCGATGAACCATTGTCAGCACTCGATTTAAAGCTGCGGACCGAAATGCAGTATGAATTACGTGAACTCCAGCGTCGACTTGGGATTACCTTTATTTTCGTCACCCATGATCAAGAAGAAGCACTCGCGATGTCTGATGAAATTTTTGTCCTTAATAAAGGAAAAATTCAGCAGAGCGGCACACCAATCGATATTTATGACGAGCCGATTAACCGCTTTGTCGCGGATTTTATTGGCGAATCGAATATTGTCAACGGAAAAATGCTGAACGACTATCACGTTGAATTTGTGGGCAGACAGTTTGAGTGTGTCGACAAAGGCTTTCACCCGAATGAACCGGTTGAGATTGTCATTCGTCCGGAGGATTTAGAAATCACAACCTTAGAGCGCGGCAAGCTCCAGGTGCGGGTTGATTCACAATTATTCCGCGGTGTGCACTATGAAATCTGCTGCTATGATAAAGACGGGAATGAGTGGCTTGTCCATTCAACGAAAAAGGCAACTGTCGGCGCTGAAATCGGGCTTTATTTTGACCAAGAAGCGATTCATGTCATGCGCATTGGGGAAACAGAAGAAGAATTTGACCGCCGCTTAGAAACGTATACGGATGGAAATAAAGATGGAGAATAAATGGACCCAAAACCTATATCGAATCCCCTATCTCGTTTGGATTCTACTATTTGTTATTGCGCCTATTGCCCTTGTACTCTATTATTCCTTCTTTTCAATTGAAGGAAATTTCTCGTTTGAAAACTATCAAAAGTTTTTCACACCCGTTTATTTAAAAATGACCTTAAGCTCGTTTTGGTATGCTTTTTTAATTACCGCGATTTCCTTACTGGTCTCCTATCCGACTGCCTATTTATTAACGAAAACTCGTCATAAACAGCTTTGGCTCTTATTAATTATTGTTCCTTCATGGATTAATTTATTGTTAAAAGCCTACGCCTTTCTTGGTATCTTTGGTACCTATGGAATTGCGAACAGCTTTTTAGAGGTCATCGGAATTGGCTCCAAACAGATTTTGTTTACTGATTTCAGCTTTATCTTTGTATCGGTTTATATTTTTATCCCGTTTATGATTCTACCAATCTTTAATGCGTTAAATGAACTAAATCCAACATTGATCGATGCAGCTAATGATCTTGGGGCAACGCGCTTGATGACGTTCCGCCGGGTTATTTTTCCCTTGACGCTAGATGGGGTGAAATCTGGTTGCCAAGTCGTGTTCATTCCGGCACTTTCCTTGTTCATGCTGACACGATTAATTGCAGGAAACCGTGTTATCACTCTGGGTACCGCCATAGAACAGCACTTCTTGGTCACACAAGACTGGGGCATGGGAGCAACGATTGCCGTCTTTTTAATCATTATTATGGTGTTGATCATGTTTGTAACCAATACTAGAAAGCGAGGTGTGTAAGATGGATCGAAAAATAACGCCAATATCAAAGTTGTTTTTGCTGCTGATCTTTTTTATCCTTTATGCACCGATATTCTTTCTAGTTTTTTACTCCTTTAATAGTGGGGACACGATGTATGACTTTGAAGGATTTTCCCTTGATTGGTATCGAGAGCTATTCCAAGATACTCGGCTATTAATTATCGTCCTGAATACGCTGGTGGTTGCGTTATTATCTGCACTCATCTCAACAGTGATCGGCGTCCTTGGAGCTTTGGCGATTCATAATGCTAAAAAAAGACAAACGAAAAACACGCTGCTTTCATTAAACAATGTCTTGATCGTTAGTCCTGATGTCATCATCGGTGCTTCGTTCTTAATTTTGTTCACGATGGCTGGAATTAAGCTGGGCTTCTATTCCGTGTTATTATCCCATATCGCCTTTAGTATTCCGATTGTTGTTCTAATGGTACTGCCAAAACTATCGGAAATGAGTCCAACATTAATTGATGCGGCCCGTGACCTTGGCGCAAGCTCCTTAGATGTGCTGACCAAGGTTATTCTCCCGTATATCACTCCGGGAATTTTTGCTGGTTTCTTTATGGCGTTAACGTACTCATTCGATGATTTCGCTGTTACGTTTTTCGTAACGGGCAATGGATTTTCAACCCTTTCCGTTGAAATCTATTCCTTAGCCCGTCGGGGAATTGCCCTCAATATTAATGCCTTGTCTGCCTTGCTTTTCCTATTCACAATGATGCTTGTTGTCATTTACTACTTCATTACCCAGCGCAACAAGCCTAATGGAATGGGGGTTCGCAAATGAACAAACTAGTTCGGCTTTTCATCATGATTGCCGTTGCCTCAGCGGTTCTATTATTCGCAATTTCGCGGCTGAACGCCTCTCAAGGCTATTCTGGCGGCAATACGTTAACCGTGTATAACTGGGGCGATTATATTGATACCGATTTAATCGATCGTTTTGAAAAAGAAACAGGAATTAAAGTCATCTATGAAACATTTGATTCCAATGAAGCGATGATGACCAAAATCCAACAAGGCGGCACCAATTATGATATCGCCGTCCCGTCTGAATATATGATTGATAAAATGCGTAAAGAGAAATTGCTTATTCCTTTGGATCATTCCAAGCTTCCTAACTTGCAATATATCGATGAACGATTTATGGATCTTTCCTTTGATCCGAAGAATCTTTATTCTGTTCCTTATTTTTGGGGAACGGTCGGGGTTGTCTACAATCCTGAAATGCTAGACGGGAAAAAAATCACCAGCTGGAATGATTTATGGGACCCTTCATTGAAAAATGAAATTTTATTAATTGATGGTGCCCGTGAAGTTATTGGCATGGGCCTGAATAGCTTAGGTTATTCTCTAAATGACACCAACAAAGAGCATTTACAAGCGGCAAAGGAGCATCTCGATACCCTGACACCGAATGTGAAAGCAATTGTCGGCGATGAAATTAAAATGTTGCTCGCCAACCAAGAGGCCTCAGTCGGACTTGTATGGTCAGGAGATGCTTCGGAAATCATGTCGGAGAATGAGAGTTTAGATTATGTCGTCCCAAAGGAAGGCTCGAATCTTTGGTTCGATAATATGGTCATCCCGAAAACAGCGAAGAATATTGATGCGGCCCATCAGTTTATCAACTTTATGCTCGATCCTGAGGTGGCTGCGCAAAACACAGAATACGTTGGCTACTCGACACCTAATAAGGAAGCCCTCAGCTATCTGCCAGAGGAAATCGTTGAGGATGAGCGATTCTATCCATCACCGGAACTAACTGAAAAACTGGAAGTCTACGATAATCTCGGCAAAAAGAATCTTGCCTATTATAACGAGTTATTCCTACAATTCAAAATGCACCGCAAATGATGCGGTGCATTTTTTTATTTAAAAAATATATCTCTTCAATATCTCTTTCGTGGCTTCATCTGCAAAGGTTGCTTCCACGCTATTTAAGTAAATTTGCTTATAATCCTCAGCACTCATTTGGAATTCGTCACTTACTAAACCGCATTCCTTCGCCATCGTTGTATCCGATACTGTTCGATTGTCAGTATTTACGGTTACTTTTATTCCATCCTGGTGGAACGCATTGATTGGATGATCACTTAATTGATTTACGGCCTTTGTTTGAACATTACTTGTTGGGCACATTTCAAGGACAATTCCGTTTTCCTTCACGATGTCGTAGGCTTCCTCACAATCCCTGATAAACACACCATGACCAATTCTTTCTGCCCCTAACAACTCAACCGCTTCTAAAACATTTTTACCGATTCCGGTTTCTCCTGCATGAATGGTAACTCTGTATCCATACTCTCTCGCTAAAGCGATAGGTTCTACAAAATCATGGCAGAATCCCTCTACTTCAGAAGCACATAAATCGATGGCGACGACTCCTTTTCCAAGGAAGGCTCTCCCCTTTTCCACGACTTCAAATGCATCTTCCGCTGACATAGTTCGCATACATGAAAGAATGATATTTCCTTTTATATCAAATTGCGCTTCGGCTTCTCTCATCCCATCAATTACACTTTGAATGATTTCTTCGACCGTTAAACCCTTTGCCGTATGAAGTAATGGAGCAAATCGCACCTCCATATATTTCACATTTTCCTTGGCCGCATCTTCAAAAAGTTCAAACGTAATTCTTTTTAAATTTTCTTCTGACTGCATGACTACATTCGGTAACGCGAATCTTTTCAAATACTCATCAAGAGATTCACATTCCAGTGGAGCGATCAGATCCTTTTTAATCTCTTCCTTATCAAACGAAGGAAGTTCAATGCCCGCTCTCTTCGCAATATCTATAATCGTTTCCGGTCTAAGACTCCCATCTAAGTGGCAGTGAAGTTCTATTTTTGGTAATTGAGTAAAATTCATCTTATGATTCCTCCTAAATTTTCCATAAAAAAAATTCCTGATTACGAAGAAAATACAATCTTGTATCTTCTTCGTAATCAGGAATTATTGGTTCCTGGTAGAGACCTCCAAACCATATCATTGGAGTTATACGAAAAATGCTATATTTATTTACTTGCTATATTAGTATATTAGTAAAAGGGGTTTTCATTGTCAAGAGGAGACCACTTTTAAAGATGCAAGGCTTCCTCTTCCACTTTTTGCATAAATTCTTTCACAACCACATTATTACTCTTTTCACTGCCAAGCTTCAACATCGCTCTCCCGACAAAATTAACCCCTTTGTTCTGCCCTTGATAAATAAACCTTGTCTGTGTCTCATCAATTTTAAGTAAGGTAAATGTTAAGCTGATTTCAAAAGCTCTTCCCAATACAAATTGAATGGTCTTTAGCTTTTTGTTTGGTAAATTCTCATATGCTAATGTTTCAACAATGTAGGTTTCCACGCGCTTACCTTCACGATATTTTTGTTGATGCTTGGCTCCGACTTCTGCTTCCGTCTTTTCAATTAAGATATGTTCCTCCACTTTCGGCATTATTTTCTTAATATTTTCATCTAAAAACAAACTCCACACCGTTTCAATATTTGCTTTTATCGTCGTTTCTTCTTTCCATTGAATCATTCAGATTCCTCCTTCCCTGATGCAAGAAATTCATCGATCTCCTCCGTTTTCTGGTGAAGTTCTTCTATTTGCATCTGTATTTTCTCTCGTTTTTGGATCAGTAAAGCTTCTAAATTCGCGAAGGATTCATCCTCCATGACAGAAACCATTTCCTGTATCGTAAAGCCGAATCTTCGCAGTTTCACTAAGAGGATAGCGAGAAAATAACTTCCATCATCATAATAGCGGTAATTGTTCTGTGGATGAATGTACGCTGGTTCAAGTAGTCCTACCTCTGCGTAATATCTTAAAGTTTCTTTACTTAATCCCGTCATCTCAGCAAATTCACTAATCTTGTACATTTTCTCCCCTCCGCCTTTATCATAAACCGTGGGGTGCACCACACGGTCAATTATTTCTTTTCTATTTATTTTTACCATTATCCGATTTAAAAGAACCCTAGGCATAGATATCATATCCATGTCTAAAGATTTATTAAATAAAGCAAATCATATTGCAAGATAAATAAAAATAATTTTAAAGCCTGAATCCATGATTACTTGGTAATCTGGGTTTCAGGCTTTACTTTTTGGTAACTCATAATGTTTTAGAGTGTCTCATTCAACAGATATTTTCTTTAGTAGCAATATCCTTCACAACATCTTCTAATGTAACATTTTTTAAAACCTTCTCCATTGCGAATTGCGCCGAAGTGAATACTTGTTCTACTGTTTTCTGGATGTTCCTTCCTACTTTACAATCAGGATTTGGATTTTCATGTATGCTAAACAATTCTTTCTCTTGCACAACATCCACTGCCTTATAAATGTCGTACATTGTAATTTCAGTTAAGCTCTTTGCGAGTTTAGCCCCTGCTATACCTGGATGTACCTCAATCAGGCCCGCTTTTTTTAACATTCCCATTAGTTTTCTAACAACAGCTGGGTTTGTATTTATACTTGAAGCTAAGAGCTCAGAAGATGTTACTCCATTTTTATTTTCCTCAATTAGAGTCAGAATATGGATTCCGACAGCAAATCGGCTACTGATGGACATGTTGGTCACCCCACTATTAACAAATTGTTATATATTTTTTATTTTTTATCATGTAATTAGTTTGATTACAAGTTAATTATACCAAAACACTAATGAAAAATTAAATAGCACCCAATCTGTTGACAACTCAGTTACCTGTAACTATAATGATTACATGTAACTGAGTTAGTTACAAAACAAGAGGAGGAATAGAAATGAAAATTGGAATCATTGGTGCAAGTGGGAAAGCAGGAAGCTTAATTTTGAAGGAGGCTGTTAGTCGAGGCCATGAAGTGACAGCTATTGTAAGAGATGCGTCAAAGGTTGAAAGTCAAAACGTTGCCGTATTAGAAAAGAACATTTTTGATTTACTATCACTAGATATTAAAAAGTTTGATGTTATTATAAATGCTTTTAATGCTCCATTTGGTGAAGAACATCTTCATGTTGAAGCAGGGAAAGTTTTAATAGAAGCTCTTAAAGGTGCTGAGGAAACAAGATTAATTGTTGTAGGTGGTGCAGGAAGTTTATTTATCGATGATACAAAGACAGTACGAAAATTCGATACTCCTGAATTCCCTGAAGTATTTCTGCCAACTGCAAAAAATATGGGTAAAAACCTTGAAGAACTACAAACTACGAGTGGAATCCAATGGACGTATATAAGTCCAGCAGCATTTTTCGATGCTGAAGGTAAACGTACTGGAGCTTATCGAAAAGGTTCGGACCATTTAATCTTCAACTCAAAATCTCAAAGCTATATAAGCTATGCAGATTATGCTATTGCAGTAATTGACGAAATAGAAAATCCACAGCACTTAAACGAACGTTTTACTGTTGTTGGTGAAGCAGAGTAAGTTGTTTATAGTTCAGCTAATGAAAGATCAGGTCCTTTGAAAGGGAGTTTGATACTTTGAAGATAGGAATATTACGATATTATTCACCTTCGGGATGGGACCACTTATACAATTATTTTACTCAAAAATTCAATAGCTCTCAGGATCTTATCTAAACTGACTTATAAAGATTTCATTTCAACTTAATTTTGATACACTTGTTGAAGATAAATAACCTGTTATGAAAGGGTGTCAGGTGTGCTCAATTTTGAAATAAGAAGGCCACAAATCGAGGACAAGATTGCGTTAAATGTCTTTTTTAGAGCGGTTATTATAGATACGTTCACAAGAGAAGGAATTGGTGAGAAACTCGATGATATTGAGGCTGAAATTAACATAAAGAATCATTACCTAGAAACGGATTTCGCGAGTAATGGAGAGAAGCGATATTTCCTAATTGCCTTAACTGACGAGCAAATTATTGGTTCCATTGAATACGGACCGGCAAGCGAGCTGATTAATACTTGTACAAATAATGCTTTAATGGAGCTGCCGGAAATTGGTACCGTATTTGTCCACCCCGATTTCCAGAAAAAAGGAGTCGGGAATCAACTATTGAAGGCCATGTATGCTAGGTTACAAAATATAGGCATGGGTGAATTTTGTCTGGATAGCGGCTATCCCAGAGCACAAACCATCTGGAAAAAGAAGTTCGGTGAACCTGATTACCTTCTAAAAGATTATTGGGGCGAAGGGTTTGACCATATGATTTGGAGTGTCAGGTTCAACGGGATCAAAAAATAAAAAAGAGGGACTCAGCCCCCTCTTATATTTGGTCTTTAAGTTGTTGGTGAAGTTGCTCTGCAGCGAACAGTGCTTGTTTATCCTGAAGAATGTCACCTGGTTTGCTGCCTTTACCAATAAGGTAGCCGCCATATTCCATCCCCATAAAATCAAAGATATGCTTAAATTGCTGAATCATCGGCAGTCCTTTCAAATACGGCTGGTCACCCCCCACTGCAATGACATAGGCTTTTTTCGCAGCCATCGTTGCTTTGAAATCAGGGTAGTTGGCATCCCTCAATGACTGCGACCAGCGATCAATAAAGTTTTTCATCGACCCAGACATTGTGTACCAATAGATAGGCGTAGCAAATAGTAAAATGTCATGTGGCAAAATCCGATCAATGATGGAGTTATAATCATCGTTTCGATCCTGAAATCCCTCTGGTGAGTGGCGCATATCGATAATCGGCAGGATCGTATGATCTTTCAAGTAAATTCTTTCAGCGTCCATTCCTTGGATGACGTGATCTGCTAGCGTTTCCGTATTACCATTTGGACGGGTCCCCCCGTATAGAACAGCAATGGTCATTAATCATTACCCCTTTTCTGAATTCATGACTCCCGAATTTCTAAAATACCTCTTCCTCCTAAGTAGGCATGCCCCGTTCTTAGCGTTTCTATTGTTTGGAATCCATATTTTTGATAAACTTTCTCAATTTTTTCGTTAATCGGGAACACCCAAAGGTTTTCATAACCTTTCGCGACCGCCTCTATTTGTATATGACGAATCAGCTCTCCAATTAACCCTTTTCCCCGAAATTCCTCCAAGGTGGCGACACTTTCCATTCGCGCCTGCTTGCCATTGGCAAAAATACAGGCAGTGGCACAAGCGACTCCCTTATAGCGCAGGAGATAATGGATAAAGCTCGGATGATGAAATTCATGGTCAAAAGCTTTCTCCCTGACCACTCTTCCACCAAACTCCTTGATGCTGCATTCGATTTCCAGCGCCTCAGTATAGTTTTTTTCCACAACCATTTCAATCGTTACATCCTCATTATGTCCCTTTTCAATCACCTTGTGGTCCCACATTTGAATGGGGCTAACGAGCTCTTCGAAACCAAAATGATTAGCTTTTAATTGGGCAATCAATTCACGCTGTTCATCTAGGTTATAGAGATAAAATCTTGGAATAAGGCCTTCGGTTTGATAAAAATGAACCACTTCATCAATCACAACCTGTGGCTCTGGATAAAAATTTCGAATATGAGCATGATTGGCATCATAATAATCAGGTTGGTTTTCATTGCAAAATAAGCTTCCCCATCCCATGTCTGTTCGCGTCGTGAATGTTTCCAAATAAGCAAAATCCAAATCAAATATTTCATTTAACCGGTTCAACCAAGTTTCCCCCTTTATCTGTCTATTCAAATAATACTATATTTGGATCTTTCCTCATACTATGAACAAGCATAGCATGCAACTGTCCTCTATGATGATAGACATGAGATAATATTTCTAGCAGCCATTCCAATTTTGTATAGGTCGTACCCCAATAAGAAGGAAACGGTTGGTTCAGTTCCGTTTCATTTAATTTCAAATAATGGGTTTCTAGGGCCTGAAAATTTTCTAGCATCACAGCCTTGATCTCTGTTCTACTTTTTAAAGATACTGTCGAATAGAAATCTTGCATTTCCGTTTCTGTTCCCCCGTTTGAAATCAGTAAATCTGCCTTACAAATAACCGCAATATGGGCTAACAACTCCCCAACTGAGTGTTTATTGACGGTAGGTCTGACTTGTAAATCGGCTTCTTCTAAGGTATCGATCATCTGAATGGTTGTAGTTAAGGCGAATTTTATTTGATGCAAGACGCTTTGACAATACTTATCCATAGGTCCCCCTTTTTCTTACCTTGGTGAGATGACTTCCCATAACACTTCTTCATAAGAATGGCATCTCCTTCTTAAACTTCCTGGGCAATTATCAAAATTTCCTCATATAATTTAAAATGCTCATGGATCGTATCGCAGAATACACAGGAAACTGGCACTTTGAAAAATACATATAAGACGAGCAGTACATGGTAAAGGCGTCTACGTGACCCTTACTAGATATATTTTTATAAAACGGGCGCGTACAACTCCTCTACGTGACCTTACCTAGATATATTTCTATAAAACGGGCACGTTCAACTCCTCTACGTGACCCCTACCTAGTTATTTCTTCAAAAACGGGCACGTATAACTCCTCTACGTGACCCCTACCTAGTTATTTTTTCAAAAACGGGCACGCACAGTACCACCGCCCCCTTATGAAATGTCAATTTCACCCTTTTGATAAGTTATTTTGTTTTGTTATAATAGACTAATATTTTTTACAACTAAGGAGTTTTTTCATGAATTTTTCTGCCAAACAGATTGTCTTCATTAGTTTAATGTTATTTTCGATGTTTTTCGGGGCAGGGAACCTTATCTTTCCGCCATTTCTCGGGCTGTCAGCCGGGGAAAATCTATGGCCGGCACTAGCTGGATTTATTATTTCTGCCGTTGGTCTCCCGATTTTAGGTGTCATTGCTGTTGCGAAGGCGGGAAGTTTTCATCAGCTAAACCTACGAGTTCATCCCATTTTCGCCGTTATTTTCCCGTTTTTGATTTATATCGCAATCGGTCCTGGACTTGCCATTCCACGGGCAGGAAGTCTAGCTTTTGAAATGGGCGCAGCTCCATTCCTACCAGAAACTCTGGTAACATCACCTTTTACTTTGTTCGTTTATAGTATCGTCTTTTTTGGACTTGTTACATGGTTATGTATGTACCCTTCCAAGCTGATTGACCTTTTTGGAAAATTATTGACTCCGATTCTATTGGCTTTGATTGCGATTATTTTTGTAAAAAGCTTAATCGATCCTATTGGTTCCTTTAAATCAGCCACTGGGAACTATGAAGCAAACCCATTATTCCAGGGTGTGTTAGAGGGTTATTTAACAATGGATGCTTTGGCCGCTCTGGCATTTGGAATTGTCATTGCCAATACCTTGACCTCACAAGGAGTAGACGATGGTAAAAAAAGATCGTTATATATGATGTATGCCGGTCTAGGTGCAGGATTATTACTAACCGTGATTTATCTTATTTTAGGCTATTTAGGAGCTTCTAGTTCTTCCTTAGGACAAGCTGAAAACGGGGCAATTATTTTGTCCAACGTTATGACTTACTTGTTTGGAAAAAGCGGAACAGTGATATTAGGTGTTGTCTTTACGCTTGCCTGCTTCTGTGTGTCGATTGGTTTAGTGACATCCTGCAGCCAATTTTTCAACAATATGATACCTAAAATCCCCTATAAAATGTGGGTTATCATCTTAGCGGTCGTGAGTACAGCCATCGCTAACTTAGGATTAACACAAATCTTGCAAATTTCAGTTCCGATTCTTGGGATGATTTATCCAATTGCCATCGTTGTCATCTTCTTAGGACTATTTGATGATTTAATCAAACAAAATCGCTATATATATCGTACAGTAATCGGTATTGTCGCTATTTTTAGTATCGTGGATACAGTGAACAAATCATTCTTTGGAAATAGCATGCGCGGGGTCTTTGAAATCCTTCCTTTTTATACCGAAGGGCTAGGATGGATTCTTCCAGCACTGATCGGCTTACTGGTTGGATATTTAATTGGGATGGGAAAAGGGTCTTCCATTGTTCCTAAAACAAATAATTAGCAAATACGCCACAAGGGCATTTCCCTTTGTGGCGTATTTTATTAAATGCCTTCTCACTTACTTTAATTACAAAACGATTTATAAAGTTTCATTAACTATTTTCAATGTTCAAAAAATTGTAACATGTAAATAATTCAAAAATGAAATCGTTTTCAAAAGTAGAATGGGAGGAAGGCGAAATGAAGTTTAATATTAAAAGTCTTACAACTCAGGTCATTCTCGGAATCTTTCTTGGTATTTTGGTCGGCTTTGTGTTTCCGGAGATTGGCTCTCAGCTAAAGGTAATTGCAGATATTTTTATTAAACTAGTAAAAATGGTGATTGCTCCGATTATTTTCCTGACGATTGTCATTGGGATCGCGGGAATGGGAGACTTGAAGAAGGTAGGGAAAATCGGTGGGAAAGCGTTGCTCTATTTTGAGATTGTCTCCACAATCGCGTTAGCCATCGGAATTATTGTTGCCAACGTCATCAAGGCTGGGAAAGGGATTGATGCGGAAGCAGGCAAAGGCGATATCTCACAGTATACAGAGAAAGCAGCTGAAACCAGCCATGGTTTTATGGACTTTGTCCTATCCATTATTCCCGACAGCTTTATCGGTGCTTTTGCGAAAGGTGAACTCCTTCCAGTTCTCTTGTTGGCTATCTTATTCGGAGTTTCGCTCGCTCACTTAGGGAAAAAGGGCAAACCCGTTATCGAATTTTTTGAAAAGGTCGCTGATGTATTCTTCGGCATCGTCAATATTATTATGAAAGTTTCTCCTTTTGCGGCATTTGGTGCCATGGCTTATACAATCGGTGAGTTCGGACTAGAGTCATTATTCTATCTAGGTAAATTAATGGGCTCTGTTTATATTACAATGGCATTGTTTATTGTCTTAGTTCTTGGTGGAATTGCCAAAATGTTTGGATTCAGCATTTTCAAATTCATTGCTTATATTAAAGAAGAAATCCTCTTGGTAGTTGGTACTTCTTCCTCTGAAGCAGCCTTGCCAAAGATGATGGAAAAGCTTGAAAAATACGGCTGTTCGAAGCCTGTGGTAGGATTAGTGCTTCCAACTGGATATTCCTTTAATCTTGATGGAACTTCGATCTACCTTTCGATGGCAGCCTTGTTCATTGCTCAGGCTTACGGTGTTGACCTTAGTATAGCGCAGCAAATTACCCTGCTTGCTGTATTGATGCTAACATCAAAGGGTGCTGCCGGCGTAACGGGATCAGGATTTGTTACCTTAGCCGCCACTCTTGCCGTTTTCCCTTCGATTCCGGTAGAAGGAATGGCGCTGATCTTAGGTGTCGACCGCTTCATGTCCGAAGCCCGTGCAATCACAAACCTCATCGGTAACGGTGTCGCAACGGTAGTCATTTCAAAGACCGAGGGAGAATTCAATCCTGTTCATGAAGTTACTAAGAATAAAATTACTGCATAAAAGAAATGTGAGCCAGACTTAAATTTGGCTCACATTTTTTTATAGGAAACTATTTACTAGGTTGAGTTTGGCTTCCTTCAATTGATAGAAATAGACAGGTCTTCCAATCCCATAGGTTAAGGATTCTTCAAGGACACCCAAATCTGTTAAGAATTTCAAATACTTCCGGACGGAAACTCTTGATATATACGTACTCTCGGCAATATCATCCGTCGAAAATGGATTACTTCCTTTCGCTTGAATCACGTTCATAACGACCTGCAAAGTGCTGCTCGTTAATCCTTTCGGCAATGCACTCAAGTTTTCACCTATCTGTTTTGAATCCGTGCTAAGAATTCTTTCATCAAGACCCTCTTGAGTGACAACCGCACTTTGGGTAAAAAAGTGATATTTCTTTTGATACTGCATTAACGCTTGATTAAACCTTTCAAACTCAAATGGTTTGATTAAATAGTCAACTGCACCAAACCTTAATGCCGTTTGGATTTTATCTTTATCTGAAGCAGCGGTTATCAGAATGACATCGGTGTTGAGATTTTGTTCTCTAATAAATCGAAGCAATTCCAGCCCATTCGCCCCCGGCATATAGACATCTAGTAATATGAGTTCAACTTGCTCTCGTTTAAGATACTCCATTGCATCCTTTACGGTATGAACAAGACCGGCTAAACGGAATTCCTTTACTTCTTGAAGAAAACGCTTATTAAACTCAGCTACCATTGGATCATCTTCCACAATCAGCACCCGAATCATCTTTTCCACCCCTTCGCCTCATAAGGTATTCGTATATGAAATTCTGTTCCTAGTAAAATTTTCGAATCAACCTCGAACTCGCCGCCAAGCCTATCAATACTTTTCGAAACCAAATAGAGTCCAAAGCCGCGATTTTCCCCTTTTGTTGAATAACCTTTTTCAAAAATTTGCGTTTGTAATTCCGGAGAAATACCAGGTCCAGAATCTAGGACCTCGATTGTTAACCATTCATCTGTATAGTGAAGATTCACATCCAGCGTTTTTTCCTCTGTGTCAACCATTGCTTCCATCGCGTTGTCGATTAAATTACCGAGAATGGTAATTAATTCATGAGTGACCTGAGAATCCGCCGGCTCTGGAATGATCGTTTCACTATCAATCGAAAGCTCAACCTGTTCTTCCCTCGCATAGCTTAGTTTTCCCATCAGAAACCCTGCCAGTGCCGGGTCTTTAATCGACTGTGTAATCGTGCCGAGCTCTTGATTTCGATAGTTTACCAACGTACGAATATAATCTGATAGTTCATCATACACCTTCATTTGTACCATCCCCAGGATAACATGAAGCCGGTTCAAAAACTCATGAGATTGTGTACGAAGCGCCTCAGCATAAGTTCTTACCCCTGTTAATTGTTCTGCCAATTGATTAACCTCGGTTTTATCTCGGAAGGTGGAGATCGCGCCGACCACCTGGCCATTAACGACAAGTGGTACTCGATTGACGAGGATGGAAATCCCATTTATATTCTGTTCTTCATCCAGTTCAGGATTACCTGTTTGTATGACTTGATCCAACCGGGTTGATGGCAAATAATCATGAATATTCATTCCAACCGGCTCCTGAGTAAGACCAGCCTTTTGGAGAATTTGTAAGGCTGATTTATTAACTAAGGTAATCGTTGAATGTTGATCCACAGCGATGATTCCCTCATGAACAGACTGAAGCATCGTACTCCGCTCCTCGAGAATCTTGGCAATCGCAAACGGTTCGAGCCCAAGCAATATTCTTTTTATATACCTTGCAAGAATAATCGCACCGATGATGCCAATCAGCAACCCAAATGCCGTTACGACGAGAATGCTTTGATTA
Organism: Neobacillus sp. K501; assembly: GCF_053749995.1. Lineage (NCBI taxonomy): Bacteria > Bacillati > Bacillota > Bacilli > Caryophanales > Bacillaceae > Neobacillus > Neobacillus sp. K501. The sequence goes on from NZ_JBSLYA010000011.1 coordinate 25,870, forward strand.
CTCCGCCCAAGCGCTTTTTCAACACTTTCGAGTGAAATCCCAACAGCGGCAACACCTATTTGTTCACCTGTATCATTGTAGATTGGGGTAAAGGCACGGATCGATTCACCTAATGTTCCGCGAGAGGCTGAAATGTACACTTTTCCCTTAAGTGCCTCTTTTTCGTCTCCACCAACAAAATGCTCACCTATCTTTTCAGGATCGGGATGAGTCTTCCGTATTCCATCCATATCCATCACTACTATAAACATCATATTGGTAGAAGTTTGAATATCCATGGTATATTCTTGTAGTTCTTCTGCTTGGTGAGTGTTCTCGAACGCATTAATGACAATATGAGACTTTGCAACCGTTCTTGATACAATCTTCGCCTTCTCCTCTTGGTTAGCTCGAATATTTTCACTGACATCCCTGCTGATTAAATAGTCGGTAAAAATGAGCGAAGCAAGTACTACTAAACAAACGAAGAATATGATCACAGTACTTAATTTAAACTTGAACCTCGTATTGTACACGCGAAAACCCCCGGCATCCATATTCGCTTTTCCCTATTTACTTATTTTATCCTATTATTGCTAGTAATTTAAAAGAATGATTGTCTGTAATAGATAAAAAAAGTGGATGCCCCTCAAGTAAGGACACCCACTTCAAATTCTATTAAGAAAACCCTCCAACAAAAAGAGCCACTGCCAATGCGATTAAGATGAAAAGAATGATATAGCCAATTATGCTAATAATCGTAACAATCCATCCGATCAGTTTGCGGTCTGTTCTGATTAAATAAATCCCCATCGCAATCGCCCCAAAAAAGAAGCCAAGAATTCCCCATAGGATGGGGCTTTTTCCATGTTTGCGAGAATCAATCACTAAATAAACAGTGATGATAATATTTAAAGCCAGTCCAAAAAAACTTTCCAAATTAAACTCCCCTAACTAATAATGATAGTATTAAAATGAAATTATACCAGAAAATTCGGAGTTTAATGGGAAATTTTTTTATAAAATACAAGTTTTGGGGTAACCAGTTCATGCTTATAGACGTCATTTTGCTAGTTTCACAATATCCGTTGGCACTTTCTCTTTTTCCCTACTACCGCCTAATTTAAAGACGATGATGCCTGCAACAAATACCAACACCCCTGCCAGCCCGTTCAACGTAAAAGGGATCTTGTCTAAACCGAGCCAGCCAAATGAGTCCAATAATAAAGCTAATCCTAACTGGGATGTCATCGCAATCGATACGGCATACGTCGGACCTAACAGCCTGATCCCCTTGACGAAACAAGTAACGATTCCGACCCCGATAAAACCGCTAATCCAGTACCATGGCTGTATTTTTTCAAGAATAAAAAGTTGCTTCCCTTCAAACAGGAGTCCCATCATTAAAGAAGCCAGGAATCCTAACCCTAATACCAAGGTCGTCGTGGTCCACGAACCTACTCGCTCATTCACTTTACTATTAAAAATATTTTGCAAACCTACCAGCGAGCCTGCAGCAAGGGCAAACATGAAGCCAATCATCATATGCATAACTCTCCCATTCGGACAAAATTTTATTCATAAATATTCTCACGGGCACGCATCCTTAATCCTTCCGGGTCCTTAACAAGGATCATTCCTTTATTCCGCTCAAGTAGGCCCTCATAACAGAATTGTTTAATCACACGATTCAAATGCCGGTAACTGGTTCCAATTAAATTGGCTGTATCCATTAAACTATTTGTGTTGAGTTGCCCTTTAAAAAGAGAATCCTCTTCATCATAGGACATGGCTACTAGATAACTGGCCAAGCGGACTTCTACCGGATAGAACAAATGGAAGCTTAACGAATTAGATTTAGCCGATAACTTCCTCGTGATGATGTCCAATAAAAATTGCAGCAGTGGTGCATGATCACGTCCATATAGGTGCAACCACCGATATTCGATCCCAATCATCTGGATAGACGATATTGCTTCAACGGTGTTAATAATGTTGATATCTTGGACGTATTCTATATCTCCAATCACCTCAAGCGGTGTCTTGAACGAGAGAATGATCGTCCTTCCTTCCTCCGAGGTCGTGTAAATCTTAACCTTCCCCTTCACGAGCACATACAAAATCTCAGGACAATCTCCCTGGGAACAAACAAATTCTCCTGGTTCAAAGCTATAAAGGGATAGATACGGTAATAGTTGTTCATTAAAAATAGATCCAATTTGATGTGTGTGCAAATAATGATTTAATTTCTCCCGATCTTTTATTTCTTTCATTATTCTTTGACACCTCCGGTTGAACATCTTCAACCTATTAATACCTTAAAATGACCACACCCGCAATCATCATTCCGATACCAATGATTTGAGGCAGCTTCATTTTCTGCTTCTCTAGTCCAAACCATCCTTTACTATCGATGATAAAGGTCAGACATAGCTGGGAAATCAAAATCACAGAAACAGTTAGCGTGACACCAATCTTTTGAATGGCGATGATATTCCCAACAATAACAATTGCTGCATAGGCGCCGCCACTCAAATATAATGGCTTCACCTGCTTCATACTTTGCCAGTTACCATCACGGGCAATCAGTAATATAACCATAGCCAGGAGGAATCCAGCCAACTGGGTAATTGTTGTCGCTTGCCAAGTACCAATGTCTGCACTAATTCGAGCATTTACTACACCTTGGAGCGTAATAAAAACTCCTGCAACTAATGCAAAGAAACTCCCCTTCATACCTTCCACCTCAACTGAAAATATCTTTCTTTTATTAAAAGATATCTTTAGTTCCCTTGGAAAGGACATATGTCCTCAGCGGAAAAGTCAGACCTTTGTGGTAGTTAGTTTAAGTTTGATAGGCAGGATTGTTGATTAAGATTGTATGTTTGTACTCCATGCGGGCCAATTCCATTGGGAAAACGGAACAAATCAAAAAAGAAGCTTGGAATCCAAGCTTCTTTTCTTATTAAACAGCGACTGATGATACTTTCTTTGCAGCTTCTTTTACTTTTTCTAGACCTTCTGCAATAATCTTTTCTGCTTGATCCGGCATAGCATTATGACCTTCAATAATAACTTCGTCTACGATTTCCATACCGAATACTCCGCCAACAACGTTTTTAATATAAGTGGCTGCCATTTCCATTGGTGCTGTTTCTGGCGTTGAGTAAACTCCGCCTCGTGCACTAAGGATGATCGCCTTTTTGTCTGTCATTAATTGTACAAGCTGACCCTGCTCATTATATTTGAAGCTGAATCCAGCTTGGTAAACATAATCAATAAAGGTTTGTAATGGTGCAGGAATCGTTAAGTTCCATAGAGGGAATGCAAAAACAACTAAGTCAGCGGCCTTTAGAGCATCCATTGCTTTTTGTTTGGCAGCAAGAATTCTTTTTTCTAAATCTATCATTTCTTCACCAGATTGAGCTTTAGCAAAGGCGTTGAATAAATCTTGGCCAAAATAAGGCATGTCCTCAGCGAAAACATCAAATGTTGTTACATTCGTACCTTCAATATGCTCCATAAAAGTCTCATACATTTTACTTGATACAGCATCAGAAGCTGGTCGGTTGTTTGCTTTTACTACTAATACATTCATTATATATAAATCTCCTTTATCTTTAATTAAAGTATCTCGAACAAACAATATATTAATCTAATATATATTTCAACAATAATGCTCAAAACACAATTAAAGACCTAGATAGTCTATCAAACTATTATTCTGGACAAACTTTAGAACCATAGATAAAAGTAGTTCCATTTTCCTACTCTCCAGTCTTGTGATCAATTTAAAAAATAAACTATCGTATTATACGATGTAAGAAATTGTTAAATAACTAACAATATCTAACGGGTTGAAGGAAACACCTTTCGATTAATTTTCGGAACAACGCAAAACCTTACAACACTGTAAGGAAAGTGAAAGAAAACTCGATTTTTTGGAGATGAATTAGAGGATATACTAGTCACAAGTCAAAGGAATCGAAAGGAGTACTTGTAATGCTAACAGTGAAACAAGTAAGTAAGATTTATGAAGGAAAGATCGCCTACCGGGCGTTAACGGACATAGATTTAACGATTGAAGCCGGTGAATTTGTTGGAATCATGGGCCCATCGGGAAGCGGGAAAACCACGTTGCTGAATATGATTGCAACCATTGATGAACCGACCACAGGAGAAATCCTGATCAACGGCAGCAATCCACATACATTAAAAAAAGAGGAATTGGCAAAATTTCGACGACGCGAATTAGGTTTTGTCTTTCAGGACTTCAATTTACTTCATACCTTAACAGTGGAAGAAAATATTGTCTTGCCATTAACATTAGACGGGAAAAAAGTAAGAGAAATGAAGGAAAAAGCGTATGCAATAGCTGAAAAATTAGGGATAACAGGAATCCTAAAAAAACGGATATACGAAATATCGGGTGGTCAAGCGCAAAGAGCTGCTGTGGCAAGGGCGATGATCCATACACCTAAGCTATTATTAGCGGATGAACCAACAGGAAATCTTGATTCCAAATCCTCCAAAGATGTAATGGAAATGCTTGAATCCATCAATAAAAATGAGAAGGCAACGATGATGCTCGTCACCCATGATGCCCAAGCTGCGAGCTATTGTAATCGTGTGATCTTTATTCGTGATGGAAAGTTCTATTCCGAGATTCACCTTGGTGATAATCGCCAAGCCTTTTTCCAAAGGATCATTGATACACTTTCATTACTGGGAGGCGATGCACGTGACCTTTCGACAGTTCGCGTTTAATAACGTCATCCGTAATAAACGATTATATGCCGCTTACTTTCTTAGCAGTTTATTTACAGTCATGGTCTTTTTTACTTTTTCTATTTTTGCCCATCATCCGGTTCTAAGTGGTGAAGGTATGAACTTAAGTGTAACGAAAGGAATGAATGCGGCAGCGGGAATCATTTATGTATTTTCGTTCTTCTTTGTCCTATATTCGATGAGTTCATTTTTACAATCTCGAAAAAAAGAATTTGGCTTATTAATGATGCAAGGAATGTCAATGAAACAAATCAGGTTAATGGTGTTTTTAGAAAATATGTTCATTGGTTTTTTCGCCACATTAGGAGGAATTCTCCTCGGAGTTGTGTTTGCAAAGGCAATCTTACTATTAGCTGAGACTGTATTGATTATAGAAAGTGCGCTTCCATTTTATTTTCCAATGAAAGCCATCCTGATCACCTTTGTTTCCTTTATTATCTTATTTTTCTTTATTTCCTTATTCGTTACGTATATCTTGCGTAGTAAAAAGCTGATTGAATTAATTAAAGGGAATAAAATGTCTAAGGGTGAGCCAAAAGCAAATCTTTTCCTAACCGTAGCAGCCGTCCTCTTATTAGCAGGGGGATATACCGTATCCTTTCTCGTCAAAGGAACATTGGTTGTAGTGGCAATGGTACCAGTGATCATCGTTGTTTGTATCGGAACCTACCTGTTATTTACGCAATTAAGCGTGTTTATTATTAGAAGGTTAAAGAAGAACGAAAGTGTTTTTTGGTTTAAAACCAATATGCTGCTGTTTTCTGATTTAGCCTTTCGGATGAAGGATAATGCGCGGACTTTTTTCATGGTCGCGATGGTTTCCACTGTCGCCTTTTGTGCGATTGGTTCCTTATTCGGATTTCAAACCGTCCTGACTTCAGGCATAAAAAATGTGAATGCTACTGCACTTTCCTATAAAACCTATGAAATAGAAAATGAAAAACAGAATGTTGCGTTTATCAATCAGACATTAAAAGAAGAAAAGATTGAAACGGCTTCAGAGCATACTGTGCTCCGCTACTATAAATTTGGCGGGGACACCATTCTTATTAGTAATCAAACCGATTTTAATCGCTTTGCCGCACTCATTGGCGAAGATCCCATTGATTTAAAAGCTGGGCAAGCAATGGTAGTGGAATTCGAAGGGACTAACTTCGGGCAGCAAAAGGACTTACTGAATGAAACGATTCCACTTACTTCAGGTTCACCATTAAAACCAAAAGAAGTCATTCATTCAAAAGCCTTACCAGCATCAAGTTCGTATTTTATTGTGTCCGATGAAGACTTTAAAAAGCTTCCTGAACCAGAGGATCAACAAAGCTATTATGCTTGGGATATAATTGATGGAAAAGAAAGGTTAATGTCTGCCTCTGAAAAGTTATATAAGAAATTACCTAGATATGAAATTACCTCAGTAGACTATGAAATATATGAAATTATGAAAGTCTATGGCCCTATTTTATTTGTTGGATTATTTATCGGGATTGTCTTTTTTGTATCTGCTGGCAGCTTCCTATACTTCCGACTTTACATGGACTTGGATGAGGATAAACAAAAATTCAAGTCGATAGCCAAAATGGGGCTTACCAATAAGGAGCTGAAAAAAGTATTAAACAGACAAACCATGATTCTGTTTTTCGCACCAATACTCGTTGCTCTCATTCATGGAGCTGTAGCCCTAACTGCGCTGTCTAACCTGTTCTATTTCAACCTATTTAAAGAATCCGTTATGGTTCTAAGTGTTTTCTTAGCCATCCAGATTGTTTACTTCTTTATTGTACGCTTTTTCTATACGAAGCAGATTAGAGCGTCGATTTAAGAATACTAAGAACGAAAGGGCCAGACAGATCTGGCCTTTTTTTTATACTGTCTTTCATTTTCCACTTTCAAAAAATGGAAAAAAAGGGTAAAATCAAACACAATATAAAGGAGGGGTTAAGTGATGAACACACCAGACCAATGGAATCCAGGTTTATATGATTTGAAGCATTCATTTGTTTCAAAGTTTGGGAACGATTTAGTAGAGTTACTATCTCCTCAGAATGGTGAGCACATCCTTGACCTTGGCTGCGGTACAGGAGACCTTGCCAATAAACTGGCGGCACTCGGAGTAAACGTCCTTGGGGTCGATAACTCCGCAAATATGGTTCACCAAGCACAGCAGAAATACCCTAGCGTGAACTTTCGCGTTGCTAATGCACTGGAACTAAATTTCAACGAAGAATTTGATGCTGTTTTTTCTAATGCTACTCTACATTGGGTGAAGCCTCCAAGCCAAGCTTTAGCGGGAATTTATCGTAGTTTAAAGCCTGGCGGAAGATTTGTGGCGGAATTCGGCGGGAAGGGCAATGTCCAAAACATCACGGATGAGCTTATTCTGCAATTGAAAAATCATGGTCATACACCACCGTTTCCATGGTATTATCCGAGCATCGGTGAATATACCTCTTTGATGGAGCAGGCTGGTTTTCATGTTACCTTTGCCCACCACTTTGATCGGCCAACACCATTAGAAGGAGATCGCGGGCTGCGAAATTGGATTGAGATGTTTGCCAGTGGGTTCTTTGAAAGCGTGTCAGAGGCCAAGAAGGAATTTGTCCTCACAACAGTCGTAAACAACTTAAAGCCTCTTTTATATAAAAATGGAACTTGGCTGGCGGATTATAAGCGAATTCGCGTAATTGGCATCAAAGCCTTATAATTAAAATAGAAACAGCCTTTTAAGGAGGTGCTGCAAATTGAGAAATCAGTCTAGATTTCTGGATACTTCAGCCACTCATGCAAAGCCAAGTATTGGAAAGGCGATACTTTGCATGGGGCGAACTTTTTATTAATCAATCGCCCAGGTAAGTTTTTCATACATTTCTAATATGCGGCTTTGCACCTTATTTTCTCTATTTTAAAAATAAGGAGCTGGCAAGCATGAAATATGTAAATGCAAATAACATTCTACCTGAGAAACTAATTGAAGAAATTCAAAAATATATTCAAGGAGAGACCATCTATATCCCCAAGCCTGAGACTACCTATCGCAAATGGGGAAGCTGTTCTGGAGGCAGGAAATTCATTGACGAGCGTAACGCCTCGATTCGACGTGCTTTTAAAACGGGCAAAAGGATATCAGAATTAGCGGATGAACATTTCCTCTCCATCGAAACGATTAAGAAAATTGTCTATTCGAATAAGCAGAAGCACGGATGAGTTAAATCATCCGTGCTTTTTATGTAGAAATTGTTTCTCACCTATTCTCTACCTATAAAATGCTAAGATATTTCGATAAAATATTGTTGTGTAAGGAGGAATTTCTAATGACTGAAAAATTCATTAAAAATGATCAATATAATTTTATAAAAAACCAAGTCGCTTTAATCAAGGATAGCCAAAAGAAAAATTCCGACCCCACGGTGATTAAGGCAGTAAGAGAATTAGCGATTGCCAAGATCTATGAACTTTTTCCCACTTTAACCGCGGAACAAACCGAGCTGCTCGACCTTTCTAAATCGAAAACGGATGGTGAGCTCGATCAATACCTTCAACAACTTTCTCATCTTCTGATACCATTCGGTAAAATCACAGAACAGCAAGTGAAAAAGCTTTTTCCAAAGGTAAAGAAATTGAAGGTGCCAGATTTATCCTCATTTCAGGATATACCGTCCACCTACTTGAGTTGGACCGATATAAGTACGAATAAGAAGTTTATCGTATATGAACTCCATGAAAAAATGGTGGGTATTGAGTGCAAATACTCGTTGTTAAACAAAGACAATATCTGTTCGTTTTGCAATCGTTTCGGAAAGGTAGCTTTTATTTCAACAGTTACGAAAGCCAAAAAGAAGAAAAATCCCGATTACTATAAGGCAATTGGAAATTACATTTGCTTCGACAGCGAGGAATGCAATAAACGGATAACAGACGTATCCAATTTGACTACATTTTTAGAAACCTCTCTTCAGGAATAGCAAAAGCACGTTAGGTTAAATTGTCCTATTATGAACTCTTTTCGATATGAAGATAAAAAGCCTGATTCCATCGCGGAACCAGGCTATTATTCTTCCTATTTATTTTTCAAAAATCGCATTGGATAGGAGGCGGAATAGATAATCCGTATGATCACGGAAGCCTGCTTCTAGTCCAATCAAGGTAACGTCTTTATCCTTTTCTTTCACGATGACAGCCTGGCCCTTGGCATTACTGTTATTTCTCCAATGACCGGCAACAAAGAAATCATCTGCGTTTGCGATATTGGCGACTACTTCATCATTACTTGTACCTGTATACCAGACTGGGCGGTAGACAAAACCTAGGTCATTCTGATGATAACCAGCTGTTAAGCCAGATTCCTGATAGTTGACCTTAACAATGCCGTTACTGTTAGAGCCGCCAGTATTAATGATGTCATCCGTCAGCCCAAGTGTTTTCGTGGCTCTGGATGCTCCAGCACCAACTGCAATATATTTACCGCCACTGCTCACAAAGCTGGTAACATTGGCTTTGAAATCATTGAGTTGAGCGGCATTTTGGAAACCAAATTCTTTATTGGCTGCAGGTAAATTTGTGGAAATAAGACTTTCGGTTCCACTATAGACAAACACATCAAAACCAGCAAGACCGTTTTGAGCAACTTCAACCGGTGTCAGCTCTGTCACGTCATAACCAAGTCTTTTTAGTGCAAGCTTTGTGCCGCTGTGAGATTGGACTTTCCCCATGCCTCCATCCTTCAAAATGGCTACCTTTAATGTAGTAAGTTCTACCGCATCTGAAGCTGCATTCGCTACGGACTCGACCTTCAAGCCAGATGCTTTCACTGCCGCTGAAATGTTGTTGGCTGCAGCTTCAACTAAGAAATCGCCATTCGTGTCCCTCTTGACAGTTACTCCTTGCTTAAGCAAAGTATTGACTAGGTTGACTGCTTTAACAGAACTGTTTTGGATCAAGAATGGACCCTTTCCAGAAATCGATCCCTGCTCGCTAATTTGGTTTACCTTTGTCGCTGTAACTTTAACCGAACTTTCTACAGCTACCGCCTCAAAGCCCCAAAGCTCTGGCAGGCTCCATGCGGAAATATCGTACATTGAAGTTGTGTCGTTCGAGATGTCTTCTCCATCCCATAGCATCGTATTGGCTAACCCTGCCTTTGCTTGGTCCATTTTTACAAGATAAGTACCTTTCGGATAGGTTTTCCCTTCGGCTTCAAAAGCTTTTGCAGCCTGAACGACTTCAATATCATTGTTTAGTAAATGATTAACTGCCTTGTGTGTAACAGTTGGGTCTTTCTCATCTACTGGCAGGATATAGGCATTCGGGAAGAAGCCCTCTTCATGGTATGGATGATCAAAGTTGATTCCGCGTTTAAACATTTCAATTTGGTCGGCAATCATTTCCTGCTTGTTTTCTGTGGCAAACTTCAATGCACCCATTATGGCATTATACTGCCAGCGAACTCCATCCCAATCATTGGTTGGTGCTTCAAGTGTATGACCGTAGGCACCATGATACATCGCATACATTGGGGTGAAAATTGGCGGATAATCGTCCCAGCCTTCAGCATCATCGCGCTGTGGAACATAGGCACCGACCATATCTTTATAGAGGCTGCCTGTATAGCTTGCCTTATCTCCCATGATTTCTGCTTCCATCGCTTCAGCTTGGCCATAAGCCCACTTATTGTAAAGATCGTACTCATAATTTGGATTATGCGGCGGAGTACATGGCTCAATCAATCCCTGCATATTCGGTGCATAATTTTTAACATATCCGTGTGTATCAAGAAACACCATCGGGTTCCATTCTTTAATCAATTCAACGGTTTCTTTCGTTTCCGGCTGTGACTGCGTGATAAAATCACGATTCAAGTCGATTCCCTCACCATTAAAACGGGTTGCATCAACACGCCCGTCAGGATTTTGCACGACGTTAAAAATTAAAATGTTATTGGCTAAAATGTTTTTTGTTACTTCATCATTTTGGGTCGCAAAACGTTCAATCAGTTGAAGAATGGCATCGCTTCCTACGAACTCCGTTCCATGAATCGAACCATTGATCATGATTGGTACTTTAAAGTCCGAATTGCTGGCAATCCAATCCTGGGCTTTGCCCGGATTTTTAAACATTTGTTTTCTTAAAGACTGGATTTTTCCAAATTTCCCTTGTGTGGTTGGATCCGCAATCGTAACAACATACAGCGGATGACCATCGGCGGACGTGCCTCGCACTTCCACTTTCACACGGTTAGATTGTTTCTCTATCTCTTTCAATTTTGCATTGATTTGCGAGAATTTGACAAAGTCATAGTTTTCACTATTAAACAAGCTTCCGTCCTGTTCCTCGTAGACATTGACGTTTGTCCACTTTGGCGACTCAGCAAAACCAGCAGTCAAAGGAACAGAGGTTAATAATCCAAATACCAAAAGACCAGCAACCTTATTCTTTTTCATCTTTTCCCCCACCTTTTCATAGATATAAAATTACTAACTTTTGCGAGACTATCTTTTCATTTCTATGTATGGTCATTCCAGCCTTCATTTTAGCAAACTATTACAAATCGATAAAACACAAAATTCCGACTATTCAAGATATATTTCGACGCAAATTTCAATTAATCTTCCTTTAACATCCCCTAAAGCCCAAAAGGTTTAAGAAACTAATTAAAATAAACGAAAACAATGTCGTATAAGAAAGAATAATATATGGCATATGTGAACTTCATCATGTTGTATTTGAAATCACCATTCCGAACTAATACCAAAAATTGCAAAAACCCTATCCTATCCTATATGGGACGATCGATTAACATTGAAAGAAAAATAAAACATGAGCCAACGATTTCGCTCATGTTTTTACCATTTTAACATTCCTTATATTCTTTTGGTGGTGTCACCCTGGATTAACTCCACATCCACGATAGTGTTATTGATTTCCTCTTTATCCTTTTTTTCAATCAAGCCCAATAATGTGTTCATTAGGACTTTCGCCATTCTTTGAATAGGTTGCGCAACGGTTGTTAATCGAGGAATTTGTAACATTTTCGTAAAAGTATGATTGTCATAACCTACGATTTGCAATTGATCGGGTACTTTCATTCCATTCTGAGTTGCGTAAATATAAAGAGCATAGGCTACAATATCATTACTACAAAATACTCCGTCAAAATCGTTTAAATATCTTTTGACATCTTTATTAATAAAATCCCAATAATAATCGAACGTTAAACCATTCAGGGCTCCCTCTATCATTTGGTAAGGGACGTCATATTTCATACAAGTATGCCTGAAACCATCCGCGCGTCTATTTGACAGAACATCAAGCTCCAATGGACCGGATATATGAAGTAATCTCTTACATCCCCGCTCAATTAAATGCTTAGCAGCTATTTCACCACCGCGAAAATTGTCCGACCCCACATATGGATGATCATTAGAAATGACTCGATCAAATGAAACAATGGGTAAGGAAATATTTTTATAAACCTCAACATCCAGAGTATGACTGCCCATGATAATCCCATCTACTCTGTTTTGCCTAAGCATATTCAAGTATTTCTCCTCTTTTTCTGCATCTCCTAAAGAGTTGCATAGCAGGATTTTATAATCAAGTTCATTTGCATACGTCTCAATATATTTAATTAAGTCAGAAAAAAAAGGATGATTAGAATCCGGTACGATAACCCCAAGAAGATAGGACTGATTTTTTTGTAGTGCTCGGGCAAGCTGATTGGGCTGGTAATCGATTTCAGCCATTGCCTTAAGGACCTTATCGCGAGTTTCTTTGCTTATATAACCTCTATCATTAAAAACTCGTGAAACAGTTGTTACTGAAACACCTGCTTTTTTTGCAACATCCTTAATATTTGCCATTGTTTTACTCCTTCTGAACTACAAATGTCAATATAAGTTTATTGCAAATCGCTTTAAGAAGAAAGTGATTTATTATTATTTCTCCACTCATATAGGAAAACGTTAACACAAAAATTAGTGCATTTTATAAAAAAACGAATGTATACTCTCTACTCTTTACCAAATAGAGGAGTTAAAACATGAAAAAATTAGGATTTGATAACTAAATGTAACAAAAAATTTGAATTTTTCAATATGAAAACGTTTGACATATCATTCAGGTAAGGAGTAAAATCTGATTGTAAATACTTTCTAATATCCATGTAATTAACAACGCATCAAAACAACTGTGAATTAGTAGAAACATAGACTGTGGAGGAAAAAGAAGTTGAAGTTTAATCAGCAGCTAGATATTCCGATAAAAAATTACGACATCTTAACAGTTGGGGAAATTCTTATTGACATGATTTCAGCTGATTATGATGATCACATCCAATGTAATACGTTTCATCGATTTTTCGGGGGATCACCCTCCAATATTGCGATGAACGTTAAAAAATTGGGAATCAAACCTCTTGTTGCCTCGGCTGTGGGGAATGATGGTTTCGGAACTTTTTTACTCAACCAATTACAAAATGAAGGCATTGATACAAAATTAGTCCAGCGAGTAGATGAACCAACAAGTATGGTAGTCGTATCAAAAAGCAAAGCAACCCCGGTCCCTATTTTTTATCGTGGGGCAGATTATCATTTATCCTATACACCTAAGCTTGAAGAAGCTATACATCATTCCAAAATTCTACATCTTTCCTGCTGGCCGATTTCAAGGCTGCCGATTCGTCATACGATTGAAAGACTCTTGGTAGAGGCAAGAAAAAGTCATTCCTTGATTTGTTTCGACCCAAATTATCACCCTATGATTTGGAAAAAAGGCGAAGATGGTGTTGAATATGTGAAATCCATCATACGAAAAGTGGATATTGTTAAGCCCTCTGAAGATGATGCTGAGAGATTATTTGGAAAAGATACGCATGAAAAGCAAATTCAAAAGTTCCTACAGCTTGGAGCAAAGCTTGTGATCATGACAGTTGGTAAAGATGGCTCTATCGTTTCCAATGGTGCCGAAACACTCAGATTTGACTCATTAGCAACAGAAGTAGTGGATACGACAGGTGCAGGAGATGCATTTTGGTCCGGCTTTTATACAGCCGTCATAAAAGGCTATACCATTAAAGATGCCTTAAACTTAGGAATGGCAGTCAGTGCCTATAAATTAAAATTTTTTGGTGCAGTTGTCGATCTTCCAAAGCTTGAAACAATTAAAGACTTGTATGGACTGTAGGAGGCAATAAAATGGCAGTGAAGAATCAAGTTCAGTTAATTACCTATCCAGACTCTCTAGGTGGGGATTTAAAGGCACTCAATCAAATTCTATTACAATATTTTTCTGATATCTTTAAAGGCGGAGTTCATATATTACCTCCCTTCCCTTCCTCTGGGGATCGGGGTTTTGCACCAAAGACTTACTTAGATATTGAGCCCACCTTTGGTACTTGGGATGATATTCGAAACATTGGTGCCAACTTCGATGTTCTAGTAGACTTAATGGTCAATCATATTTCCCAGCAGTCTGTATATTTTCAGGACTTTCTTAAAAAAGGCAGAACATCCGAATATGCTGATCTTTTTATCACCTTAGATAAGCTTTGGGAGGATGGGAAACCTCTTCAAAACGATATTGATAAAATGTTTCTACGAAGAGCTGTGCCATATTCTACCTTTACTATTGAGGAAACAGGAGAAACAGAAAAAGTTTGGACTACCTTTGGTAAAACCGACCCTTCTGAACAAATTGATTTGGATATTCATTCAGAAAGGGTAAAACAGCTGCTCACGGATTTCTTTATCAATTTTAAAAAGCAAAATGTAAAAATCGTAAGACTAGATGCGGTCGGGTATGTGATCAAGAAACTGGGGACGAGCTGCTTCTTTGTCGAGCCTGAAATTTATCAGTTTCTAGATTGGATCATAAAGCTAGCCAAATCAGTAGATATCGAATTACTCCCTGAAGTCCATAGCCATTACACCCTTCAATATAAGTTAGCTGATTATGGTTGCTGGATTTATGACTTTATTCTTCCCTATCGTGTTCTTGAAACCTTATTTAACAAGAATAGTAGGCATCTAGTTTCTTATTTAAAGAATCGCCCACACAAGCAATTTACGATGTTGGATTGTCATGATGGTATTCCAGTAAAACCTGATCTCGATGACTTGATTGACGAGAAGGAAGCAAGAAAAATAGTCGATACCTGCCTAGAAAGAGGATCAAACCTTAGTTTGATTCTATCTGAGGAGCACAAGGCAGATGATGGTTTTGATGTTCACCAAATTAGAGGGACTTTCTATTCCATCCTTAATCATGATGATGATGCCTATCTAGCTGCTAGGGCTATTCAATTTTTTGCACCAGGAATACCGCAAGTCTACTATGTAGGTCTGCTCGCAGGAGAAAATGACTACGATCGGGCTGAAGTAACGGGAGATGGGCGTGAACTCAACCGTCACAATTATGATATGGAAGAAATTGAACAATCGCTAAAGAAAGAAGTCGTACAGCGCTTATTAACTCTGATTAGATTTAGAAATGAATATGATGCTTTTAATGGGGAGTTTAGCGTTCTGGATTCTGCTGAGGATAGAATTCAACTTTCATGGCAAAAAGAGAATAGCAACTGTACATTATTTATTGACTTAAATACATACAAGTCAGTTATAAGCTATATCAATGAAGTTGGGGAAACAGTTCAATATATTATTTAACCATATAAAAGACCTAATCTTACAACGGATTAGGTCCTGAATGAAAAACGGCCAACACTGCCATTCAATCTAATTAGGTTTGATAGCCCGGGTGCTTTCGCGTGTAACCAGATGATGTAGCACATTGGTATGGTTCGCAATTTGATCCTGTTCACCTTTGCTAAGTTTTATCAAATTTCGTGTAGCAGTCATCCCAATTTCCACCGCGGAGTATTCGATTGTAGATAACCTTGGTCGTATAAGTTTTGATAACTCTATACCATCAAAACCAAAAACGGATATATCATCTGGAACTTGATAACCTTGTTCGGTGAGATAATTGATAGCACCAATGGCCATTGCATCCGTGAAGCAAAAAACAGCCGTTGGAAGGGTACCTCCTTCAAGGATGGCCGCCATTGCGCTTCTTCCACCTTCAATGGATAAATCGCTTTCTACAACTAAACTTTCGTCCATTGAGATACCAGCATCGGTAAGAGCGTTTTGGTACCCTCTATAGCGATCTTCCTTTATGGTTTCACCTGTATCTCCACGAATCATCGCTATTTTCCGGTGACCATTTTGAATGAGATAAGTGACTGCTTCATAAGAGGCAGTAATATTATCAACATGTACAGATGGGGTGGATGGAGAGAACGAGACTTGCCCAACCAGGACAACCGGGATAAAATTTTTCCTGGTGATTTCTAAGTGTTGTTCATTCCACTTATTTCCCATAAAGATGATCCCTTGGACAGACAAATTACTAAATAAATTCAGATAATGCAGTTCATTCTCGACTGTATCATCTGATAAACCAATTACCGTATCATATCCATACAATTTACAGACTTTATTAATGCCCACCATTAGGTCGTCCAGAACCGTATTGCTGTACTGCGGGCATATAACTCCTATTAATTGAAGGTTTTGCTGTACTGGAATGTTTTGTGCAACATAAGGAAGATAATTTGTTTCCTTTAACACATTCAAAACGCGTTTGCGAAGGTCCTCATTTACATGCTTACTATTGTTTATGACCCTCGAGACAGTTGAAGTTGAAACACCTGCCATAGCGGCAATTTCTTTGAGTGTTACTTTCATATGATCACATCCTGTTAATCTAAAGATATCACTAAACTTATTATATTTCTAAATAAAAAATATTACTATTGACCTAGGAAATATTTTTTCATATAATCTGAATATAGGCAAGAAATTTTCCTGAACAGGAAACTTTTTTCTTAAAAAAGGAGATGATTTAATGAATATCAAAGGTCTTATGAAAAAGTCTGCAGTTATTGGAGCTGCTGCTGCCTTAACACTATCATTAGCAGCTTGCAGCGGAAAATCAACTGACGAAGCAAATGGTTCCAAAGATGGCAAGGTTAATATTATCGTAACAAATGCTAAAGGTGAAATTGACGCCCAGTTCAAACAAGCAGCAAAGGATTTTATGAAAGCGAATCCAGAAATTAATCTTCAAGTAAATTCAACTGCTGTTGGGGATACATTAAATGTATTTGATAAACTAACATCTTCTGGTAAAACAGTTACATTAGCAATGTTTGAGCCATATGCTGCTCAAAATAAATACAAAGATGTTGGCATTGACCTTTCAGACGAGAAATGGAATGCAGATACAGATGTTGCACTCAAAGATGCTGATGGTAAAGTTGTAGGCTTCCCATTTGCCGTTGAAGGTATGGGATTAGTTTATAACGAGAAAGTAGTAGAAAAAGCAGTTGGTGGAGAATTTGACCCGTTCTCCATTAATACAAGAGATAAATTTAAAGACCTTTTAGATAAAATTAAAGAATCTGGTGTTAAGTTTCCAGTAGCTTATCAGTCAGAAGCATGGTCTGTCGGTAACCACTACAGCTCATTATTCTTAAACCAGGCTGAAAATCTTAATAGTTATGTAGATGAATTAAAAGCTGGCAAAGAGGACCTTGCTAAGAATGATGTTTGGAATGGCTACTATGATACTATGGATCTATTAGCCTCAAAAGATTATAACAAGTACGGTGACCGTCCAGTTGGACAATACTATGATGCAGCACACGTTGCTGTAGGTAACGGTGAATCGGCTATTCTTTTCAACGGAAACTGGGCATTTGATTCTTTAAAGGCGCTTGAAGGTTCTAATTTCGGATTTATGCCGGTACCAGTCGACAACAATCCTGACAATGAATTAAACAATAAGATCGCTGCTGGTCCTACACAAGTATTTGTTATTAACAAAAAGGCTTCAAAAGAACAGCAAGATGCAGCAAAGAAATTCCTTGAATGGCTTGTATATGATGAAGCTGGTCAAGATTTTGTCGTAAATGAAGCGCAAATTATTTCTGCATTCAAGAACAATTCAAATAAAGTAACCAACCCACTTGGTATTGCAATTGGTAACGCTATTGAACAAGGTAAGACAGTACCATTTAGCACCAACTATATTAATGCTTCCGAGTGGTCTACAACAGTGGGACCTGAAGTTCAAAAGTATATTGCAAAGGAAACAACAAGAGCAGATTTGGCAAAATACCTTGAAGAGAACTTCAAAAACCAAAAATAATTTTTGATCTGATGTTACATTAGTAAACCACTAAAGTGGGCGAGTAGTGATATCTCGCCCACTTATTAATTTAAATTTAGGATGTGAAAGAAATGAAGCGTGGAAGCAAATTTGCTAACTGGGGCAATTCGCTGTTATTCTTGGGACCAACAACATTGTTTTTTGCGATTACCGTGATCATTCCATTCCTGTATGGAATTTACCTGACATTCTTCAAAATGGATAGCCCAATTGACCCGATGGTATTTTCTGGTCTGGAGAATTATGTAAGTGCGATGCAGGATACTGATTTTTGGGTGTCACTCTGGCTAACACTTAAATTTGTTTTAGCGACTGTCTTACTTGTAAATATTGTTGGTTTTGGATTGGCTTATCTGGTTACCTCCGGAATGAAAATTCAAAACTCCTTGAGAACCGCCTATTTCACTCCTAATCTAATTGGTGGATTATTACTAGGATATATTTGGCAGTTTGTATTTGTCCAAACTTTACCTGCAATTGGTGAAAAGTTAGGAATTAGCTGGTTAGAACTTGGCTGGCTTGGCGATCCAGACCTAGCATTTTGGTCGCTTGTCATTGTAACCATTTGGCAAACATCCGGTTATATGATGATTATTTTTATTGCTGGGTTAATTAGTATTCCAAAGGATTTGATGGAAGCAGCAACCATCGATGGTGCTGGTCCGTTTAGAAGACTGCGTAATGTGACACTGCCGTTAATGGTTCCATCTTTTGTCATCACCATATTCTTGTCACTAAAAAATGCCTTCATGGTATATGACTTGAACTTTGCCCTCACGAAAGGCGGTCCGTTCGACAGCACGAAGATGGTCTCTATGCACGTGGTAAACAAAGCCTTTGTTGAATCCAATTATGGAACCGGACAAGCAGAGGCGATTATTCTTTTCGTGATTGTTGCGGTAGTTACAGGTATTCAGGTTTTTTCTAGTAAGAAAATGGAGGTTGAGGCATAATGGCTAAACGAAAAATACTCTCATCTACCTTCACTTATATTGTAGCGATTATTGCATTAATTTGCTTTATCTTTCCATTCTATCTACTCATTATCAATTCATTTAAAGATAATGGAGAAATCTTGGTAAATCCTTTCTCCTTACCAACAAGCTGGGATTTTTCTCAGTTTGCAGATGTAATCGAGAAAATGAATTTTTTAGTCACCTTTAAAAATACGTTTCTGATTACAACCATTAGTACGCTTTTGATTGTATTCTTTTCAGCAATGGCGGCCTATCATCTTGTGAGAAAACCATCGAAATTCAATAAACTGTTTTTTACTATAATAGTAGCTTCCATGGTTATTCCGTTTCAATCGTTGATGATTCCGCTTATGCATATTTATGGGGCAAAGCTTCAAATCATTGATGTGATCCCGATTCCGTTGTTAATTGCTTTTTATATTGGCTTCGGCAGTGCACTGTCGATCTTTATGTATCATGGCTTTATAAAATCTATTCCGCTTGAGATTGAGGAAGCAGCAAAAATTGATGGATGTAACACACTCCAAACATTTTTCCTGATTGTTTTACCAATGCTTAAGCCTATTACAGTAACCATTGCGATTTTAAATGTACTATGGATCTGGAATGATTACCTCCTTCCTTCCCTAGTCTTAAATAATGAAAATGTCTATACAATGCCTGTGCAAATGAAAGTTTTCAACGGGACATATATGAACAACTGGGAATTGCTTATTCCAGCGATTCTTCTTACAGTCATTCCAATCTTAATTATGTACATGCTTGGTCAGAAACAAATTATCAAAGGTGTTATGCAGGGATCAATCAAATAATTAAGATCACAAAGGAAATGAAAAGCCGGAAATACAGGAGTTCAGCTAGGAACATGTATTTCCGGCTTTTTAATAGAGTAGAGATAATGAATATAGTACTTAGAGGTGCATTATGACAAAAAAATGGTGGAAAGAAAGTGTTGCCTATCAAGTGTATCCACGTAGTTTTATGGATAGTAACGGCGATGGGATTGGAGATTTAAAAGGAGTTACCAGCAAATTAGATTACTTAAAAGACTTAGGAATTGACGTCATCTGGTTGTCTCCTATGTATAAATCCCCTAATGATGATAATGGTTACGATATTTCAGATTATCAAGATATTATGGATGAGTTCGGCACAATGGCTGATTTCGATGAACTCCTACAAGAAGTACATCAACGCGGGATGAAATTGATCCTCGATCTAGTAATCAATCATACCAGTGATGAGCATCCCTGGTTTATCGAGTCGCGTTCTTCAAAGGACAATCCAATGCGTGACTGGTATATTTGGCGGGACGGCAAAGATGGGAAAGAACCGAATAACTGGGAATCCATTTTTAATGGACCTGCTTGGAAATATGATGAAGAAACCAAGCAATATTTCATGCATATTTTTTCTGAGCGCCAGCCCGATTTGAATTGGGAAAATCCAGAAGTAAGAAATGCTTTACACACAATGGTCAATTGGTGGCTGGATAAAGGGATCGACGGTTTCCGAGTCGACGCCATCTCTCATATTAAAAAAGAGCCAGGTTTCCCAAATATGCCGAACCCAGAAGGCCTAGATTATGTTCCTTGCTATCCTTACATGATGAATGTTGATGGAATTGATGAATTCCTTACGGAGCTCTCCAATAAAACAATCAAAAATTATGATGTGATGACCGTCGGTGAAGCGAATGGTGTGGGAATTGATGGCGCCGAAAAATGGGTTGGAGAAGAAAATGGCTATTTTAATATGATTTTCCAATTTGAGTTCCTTGGCCTTTGGAAAAAAAATACCGAAGAAAAAGTGGATGTACCGGCACTTAAAAAGAATTTAACAAAGTGGCAGCTTGCCTTAGAGGGTTCAGGCTGGAATGCCCTATTTATTGAGAACCATGACCAGACACGCCGGGTTTCTAGTTGGGGAAATGATAAAGAGTTCTGGAAAGAAAGTGGCAAAATGCTTGGTGCCCTTTACTTCCTGATGAAAGGAACGCCATTTATCTATCAGGGCCAAGAAATCGGAATGACCAATGTCCAGTTCGCTTCCATTGAAGATTACGATGATGTCGGTATGGTTAATTACTATAACATCGAAACTGCTAAAGGCCGTCCTCACGAAGAAGTAATGAAAGTGATTTGGGAAACAGGTCGCGACAATTCTCGTACTCCAATGCAGTGGGATGCCAGTAAGATGGCAGGTTTCACAACAGCCGACCATACTTGGCTGGGAGTGAACCCTAATTATCGGGAGATTAACGTCGAGGCGCAATTAAACGACTCTGATTCCATTTTATCTTTTTATAAAAAGTTAATTCGCCTGCGAAAAGAAAACCCTTTGTTTGTGTATGGTACCTATGAATTGTTATTGGCAAATCATCCCAAACTCTTTGTTTACACACGAAAGATGGGCAGTAAAAAAGCCATCGTTATCAATAATTTTAGCCAGAAGCCAACTCGTTTTAAGGTTCCATCCAGTGTATCCTACACAGCATCTAACCTAGTTCTTAGCAATTATGATGTGGAGGATCAGAAATTAAGAAAAGAATTCACCTTAAAACCTTATGAAACAAGAGTATATCTGTACAGATAACCTAAGAAAAATTAAGCATGAGCGCAATTTATGTCGCTCATGTTTTTTATTTTTACATATGTATAACATCAAAACCCAGCGAAATACTATGAAAAAAGTGATAGGTGATTTCTATGGTATTAGTTATCTTCACCATTCTATCCTGGCTGGTATTATTGGTATTTTATTTATTGCCAAACAAAATGCCACCAATCGTAAATTTCCTAACCTATATGGGACTATCGATTATCGATATTAATAAATGGACATTATTATATTCGAAATATCACTTTTTTCAACTAAGTACAAATAAAGCAGCATTCCTTTCTTATATTCTACATCGTGATATTGTTTTTTCATTTATTCTTCTAATAATGGTCAATCTTTTTTTTAATGTAAAGAATCGAATCATGAAGTTCGGAATACTACTTATTTCCTATATCATGATATTTACTTCCATTCAATTGTTAAGAAATTTTAAGGTTATTACCTTTTTAAAATGGAACACCTATAACGAACTCCTTCTACTATTAGCGATGATTTTTATTACTCTAGGTTTAGGATCTCTTTTTCGAAAAATTTATAAGAAAAAGGACACGCAGAATGAAAAACATTATCTATGATACCGGTTTTAATTTAAATGAATGGTTAGTAATTGGGTTTATTGTCGTAGGATTTGCCGTAGTCCTCTTACTTCCTAAAATCTTTTCGTCAGCAGCAGCATTATTTTGTCTTATGTTTGGTGTTACCACCGGTTTAATGTTTGATCATACGATTGCCGTTCCCCCCTTTGATTATTATGATGTTGGTGATTTATCGGATTATCAATACTTTGACATCTTTAGTTACCTGATGTATGCTCCTTTTGGATACATTTTCATTTTTCTCTATTTAAAACTAAATGTTACTGGCTTCAAGATTGTCTTCTATATCATCTTATGGACAGCTATTGGTATTGGCATTGAATGGGTATCAAAAGAGGCTGGCATCTTCCATTATAAACATGGATATAGACTGCTCTACTCCATTCCCATCTACTTATTTGTTCAAAGTATTCAACTTGTTATATTTCAAACCTTATTTCAAAAAAGAACAACTACACTTTAATAAGTGCGATGCGGGATCATGATGCATCGCACTTATTTATTTTGGCTGTCTTCACAAATTTTGTTGTTTTTCCTATCTACCATCTACATTATCGTTTCTGCACTTAGTAGAACTGATTTATCAGGTTTAATTGGGAATCATGTGGGACCACTGATGCCCATTCACATACTTTTCCTTGTAAAACGGGAATCAGACGTCTTCTCTGTTGCCCGCCCATGTACTTTTTCTTGTAAAACGGGAATCTGATGTCTTCTCTGTTGCCCATCAAAGGAAATTTTGAGTTCCACTGGAATCACTCTGGAAAATCTACAAGAACGTGCTTTTTTGTATTTATCCGGTGAATCCTCGAGAAATAATTGAAAACAACATTCTTTTAGAAAAGAGCCTTTATTTTTTTCACCCGTATCTTTTTGAAGTGGTCATTCGTTTATAGAAAGAGATGAGTGATTGGGGGAATTTTTATGGAAAAAGTACTTATACTTGGCGCAAGCGGTCTTGTAGGCAAACCTCTAGTGGAGGAATTAAGAAATCACTTTGACGTTTATGGAACATATTTTTCGAGGAAAACCACACTCCCTGATGATAAGCAGTTTCCATTAGCTGTTGGTCAAATTGATAAACTAAAGGAAAAAATGCAGCTAATTAAACCGGATATTGTGATTTCCTGCCTGCGAGGGGATTATCCACAACAGCTCCAATTTCATCGGGAATTGGCATTGGAATTACGTAATACCAATGGTCGTTTGTACTATTTTTCAACCACGAACGTATTTGATGGTGATTTCTCAAAGCCTCATATCGAATCCGATCTGCCAATTTCTGAAACGGATTATGGGAAATTCAAAATTGAATGTGAGCATATGCTAACCGAAATTCTTGGCGAGCAAGCGATGATGATTCGAATCCCGGCGATATGGGGAAAGGATTCACCACGATGGAACGCTGTTAATGAAAGTATTCGAGAGAATAAAGTCAACGAAGTTTACAGCAATTTAGTTTGTAACCATCTATTAGATGTTCAGCTAGCCCGTCAGTTGCGACACATCATTGAGAATAAGTTAACCGGCATCTTCCACCTTGGCTCTGTTGACCATATGACGCAAGCTGAATTTTATGAGATCATTTTGACCCAACTCGGCAGCACCAATAACCTGCTAAAATATCAACTGTTAGAAGATGACCCTGCTACATGTTACTTTACTTTGGATTCAACCCGTGATGATCTTCCAGCCTCGCTCAAAACGACGAATCAAGAGATCATTGATTATTTGCTAGGGAAATCGTAAGAAAAGCTGCCTCGATTGGCAGCTTTTCTTACTGAACAAATTTAATTAATGACAAATTCATCAATTGTTTCTTTATTATCTCCGATGGAAAAGGTTGTAAAAGTGACCGTACTTCCAATCTCCACTTCTTTTGCATCCAACTGCTCTTTCGCCTTATCAGACAGACGGTATTGGACATCTTGACCGTCCACTGTGACCATAACTTCGTCTGCTTCAATATTCTCTATTATCCCAACGATTTCAGGAGCTTTTTGTCCCGCGAGTACAATTCCACTTGCACCATCCGATACTCCTCCCTCTGTTTCTACTTTCAATTCCTTCGTACCCCCGCACGCAGCTAAGATGGATAGGAACAAGCTACAAACAACCATTAAAGCAACTTTCCTTATTTTCAACACGAAATCCACCTCCTAATTTATTCCACATACTAAATTAGTCGATGGAAATTTTGTTTTCGTTACAAGCTTTCGATCTATTCTATCTGTATGATTCATGCTGAACCAGGATATCCAACTGTGAGGACAACTTATAAACCCCCTAGTCCAATAATCTTACTCCATTCTACAAATCACGATAAAATACCCACATTGAAAGAGGGTATTTTGTCACTAATTGACTATTATGACAAAATATGACTATAATTTACTTAATTCTGAAAATTTTTAAAAGTACATCTACATATTTATAGGTTTTAGATCAGGAGGTCAAGAATGATTGTATTTGATCATGTAAATAAGTTTTATGGGGATTTTCAAGTTTTAAAAGATATTAATCTCACAATCAATCAAGGTGAAGTAGTTGTGGTAATAGGACCATCAGGTTCAGGAAAAAGTACCTTACTGCGCTGTATCAATCATCTAGAAACCATCTCCGACGGGACTCTCACTGTAAGTGGTACATCCGTAGGGGATAAAAAAACAGATATCAATAAGCTAAGACGCAATATTGGGATGGTTTTTCAGCATTTTTATTTATATCCTCACAAAACCGTGCTTGAAAATATCACACTTGCACCAATGAAAGTACTGGGCCAATCCGAAAAAGAAGCAAAGGATACAGCCCGACACTATCTTGAAAAAGTAGGGATTTTAGATAAGGCTGATTCCTATCCTTCCCAGCTTTCTGGGGGGCAGCAGCAGCGGGTTGCGATCGCCCGTGGTCTTGCCATGAAACCGGAGATCATGCTTTTTGATGAACCAACCTCAGCTCTTGATCCCGAAATGATCGGAGAGGTCCTAGATGTTATGAAGACCCTCGCCAAGGAAGGCATGACAATGGTGGTCGTAACCCATGAAATGGGCTTTGCCAGAGAGGTTGCTGACCGAATTGTATTTATGGATGGTGGTCGTATTTTAGAAGAAGCAGTTCCGGCTGAATTTTATGAGAATCCGCGTGAAGAACGGGCTCGTTTATTTCTCAGCCGTATATTAAATCATTAAACAAGGGGGAAAAAAGAAATGTTCAAAACTAAAAATTTCGCAAAAATGGCAATTGTATCTGCCATGGCTGCCCTAATTCTTGCTGGGTGTGGCGGGGATAAGACTTCTAATGAGAGCAGCAAAGATGTACTTGCCCAGATCAAGGAAGATAAAAAAATCGTATTTGGTGTAAAACATGACACTCGTTTATTTGGATTAAAAAATCCATCAACAGGTGAAGTGGAAGGATTTGATATCGATCTTTCCGCTGCGCTGGCAGAAGAAATGTTTGGTGAGGATGT
This sequence comes from Neobacillus sp. K501, assembly GCF_053749995.1. Classification (NCBI taxonomy): domain Bacteria; kingdom Bacillati; phylum Bacillota; class Bacilli; order Caryophanales; family Bacillaceae; genus Neobacillus; species Neobacillus sp. K501. The sequence goes on from NZ_JBSLYA010000011.1 coordinate 51,525, forward strand.
TAAGCCTGAGTACGTAGAGGTTACTTCAAAAACGAGAGTAGGACTCTTAAACAATGGTAAAGTGGATGCGGTTGTCGCAACCATGACTATCACGGAAGAACGCAAAAAAGAAGTAGATTTTACCGATGTATATTTTGATGCTGGGCAATCCTTGCTTGTGAAAAAAGGCAGCAAAATCCAGAGCATTGATGACCTGACAAAAGGCACTACAGTGCTTGCGGTTAAGGGCTCCACATCTTCGATCAATATTCGTGAGAAAGCTCCAGAAACAACCGTACTTGAATTTGAAAACTATGCAGAAGCCTTTACAGCCTTAAAGGCTGGCAAGGGTGACGCCCTTACTACAGATGATTCTATCCTTTATGGTATGGCAGAAGAAGATTCTTCCTTTGAACTAGTTGGTGGAACCTTCACGGAAGAGCCTTACGGAATCGCTGTGAAAAAAGGCAACCAAGAGCTTGTAGATGAATTAAATAAAGCATTAAAAAGCCTAAAGGATTCAGGAAAATACGATGAGATTAAGGATAAATGGATTAAAAAATAATTTTTAATATCAGGTTTCTCATCAGGATGGGTTGTAATCCGTATGCAAGATTTTCGGAACTGCTCATCCTGATTATTTAGGAGGAGAAGATTTTGCTGGATTTCTCGATACTAACAACGAATATGGACTCATTTTTGGAAGGATTAAAGATAACAATCATTGCTAGTTTAATAGCTTTATTTTGCAGCTTTATTTTAGGGACACTCCTTGCGATCATGCGCATTGCCCCATTTAAACCTCTTAACTGGTTAGGGACGGCATATGTTGAATTTATTCGTAATATTCCTGTGCTGGTTATTGTGTTCTTTGTTTACTTGGCAGGTAACTTTGGCGGGATGTTTGCAGGTACCATCGGCTTAACCATCTATACAGCGGCTTTTATTGCCGAAGCCATCAGGGCCGGAATTCTCTCTGTACCTAGAGGGCAAATGGAAGCTGCCCGCTCGAATGGAAATAACGACAGCAGCCATTGCAGCATTGACGGTTTTTGAATCAGCAATGCTTGCAGAAATAATCCGAAGCGGCTTAAATTCCATTGAAAAAGGTCAAATTGAAGCAGGACGAGCGTCTGGCCTGAATTATATCCAGACATTACGTTATATCATCTTACCACAGGCACTGAGAAGAATGGTTCCTCCAATCGTCAGTCAATTTATTTCATTGCTTAAAGATACATCGTTAGCTGTTGTAATCGCACTTCCTGATTTATTGCACAATGGACAAATTATTTACGCACAAAAAGGATCTTATGTAATACCAGTATTTGTTATTGTAGCGTTGATGTACTTTATTGTTAATTATGCGTTATCACTTGTTGCACGAAGGTTAGAATTAAAACAGGCATAATTGATATATATTCTCCTGTTAACAAAAAAATCCGGCCCATTCATTGAGCCGGATTTTTACAATTTAGAGTGTTGCTGATTCTAGTCGGAATCCTTCTACTACCACTTCCTCATCGACCTCCAACAAGAGGCAACGTTTTCCTTGGTAGGTTATATATTTTACATTTTTCAGGTCTTTCGGATTGATTTTCACTTCTGCAATCTTCGTATCAATTTTAATTGATTTAGGAACTAAACTGCTAGCTTTGAATTCATGTTTTTCATCATCGATAATTGATTTAAGTGCATGTTCGACTTTCGCGGTATCGACATTTTCGACTCCGCTTACCGTTAAGATCCGTTCGATGTCCTGAGAATCTAATGTCGGAATTTCACTTTCTTCCTCTTCCTCGTTCACCTGGACAATCTTATCGATTTCCTCATAAACATTGGCAATGACCTGGGTATCCACTTCGTCTCCCATGACCTTATTTAAAATCAACCCAAAGATTTCCTTATCTTCCTCGGAGGTAATAATGCTTTCACATGTGAGAACCTCTTCGATAAATGAATAATTTGGCTGATTCGCTTTCCCTGCACAATAAAGGATATGGTTCACATCTGCTGCATTATCATTAAAGGCCGGAAACAAAAAGCCGGATAATGGAGAAGTTAAATTAATAATCGGATCAAAAACCGTATTCGGTTTGAATTCTTTTTGGATATAATCAAATAGCAACGCCTTTTTTGGCTGATCCATTTTATTCACACTGCAAAGGATTAACTGGCTAGAATAAACCTCATCATCCCCGCCCTCTTCCGAATCAGCATCACGTTTTCTTGTAGGCTTTTGGTACTCCCCGCGGATGAACGTCACCATCGTATCAAATTCATAGACTGTTTGTGCAAACATCTTCCCAACAATCTCCAGCATTGATTCAATCCAATCTTCAGTATCCTCCTGTTGTATCCCTTCAAAGAGGATCGTTTGCGTACTCTCCGGAACATCGCGTCTGAATTTCAATTCAAAAAGCTTGCTATCGAGTTGACCAGTTAACACCTTTTTGAAGTTGATCAAAAATAACTCCTGTGTTTCCTGCTCTAGCATTTGGAATGGTTGACAGACATGATGATAGATCTCACCAGTTTCCCTCTTCACATAAACATTGAAGATTTCACGGATTTGCATATTGTGATTGTCTAATTTAAATTGCTTTCGTATATTCGCAATGTCATTTTTATTCATTCGTATCAACTCCCATTCCTGATTATACTGTTCAGATAGAAAAAAGAGAAATACTAGATAACTTCTACATTAGTAAAAAAACAGCGAAATTTCCTTTTCGTATCACTAAATATTCTACTAACTGCGTACAGCTTCTGCTGCTTTCACCACAGCTGGAGATTTTTCCTTAACTGGGCTTGAATTTTTAACAAAGAAAGAAGAGAGTAAGCCAATTACTGAAACCGTTGTAGTAAAGTAGAACGCATATTTTATTCCTGCAGCTAATACTTCTTGCTGGGTGGCATCAGGAAATTCCATTGCATAACTGTTTTGACCACTTGTAAACAGTGTAATCGCGATGGCCGTACCGGCTGCCCCAGCTACTTGATTCAATGTATTCATCGCTGCTGACCCGTCCCCATATAATTCACGTGGTAATTGATTCATCGCATTGGTTTGTGCTGGCATCATTACCATCGTTAAGCCAAAGAATAAAATCATAAACGCCACGACAACTTGCCATGCAGGTGTTTCACTTGAAAGGGTTGAAATAAAAACGATATTCCCAATTAAGACAAAGATGAATCCTGTAATTCCAAAACGACGTGCTCCAATTTTATCAAATAGCCCACCAACAATCGGTGATAGAATAAAGTTAACGGCATTACCAGGAAGTAAGAGTAAACCAGCTGTCGCCGCACTAAATAGTAAAGTACCTTTTAAATACATCGGTAATAAAATTCCTGAAGATAAAATGATTGATATCCCAAGGAACATGGTTAACGTTCCTAATGTGAACATTGGATATTTAAAGACACGTAAATTAACCATTGGCTGCACCATTTTCGTTTGACGAACACCAAATACTATAAGAGAGATAATCCCTGCAAATAATGGTGCCCAAACTTTAGGTGATGAGAAGGATACTTCTGCCATCGTTGCTAATGAATAAATTAATCCTCCAAATCCGATTGTTGATAAAAGAATTGAAGCAAGATCCATTTTTGGTTTCGTAATTTCTGAAACATTTGTGATTTTTGCAAATGCGACCAAGATCAATAACACATAAGCAATAGCGCTAAACCAGAAAATATAAGGCCAGCTTAACGTACTTATAATGACCCCAGAAAGAGTTGGTCCTAAAGCTGGTGCTAATGTAATCACCAGACCCATCAGCCCCATAACCACTCCACGTTTCTCAATAGGAAAAATGAGCATCATTACACTTAGCATAACCGGTAATAAAAGTCCTGTTCCGATCGCTTGTACGATACGCCCCAACAATAAAATTGGGAAATTTAAAGATAACGCTGCTAAAACTGCTCCCATCAGGGAAATCATTAAACCCCCAATTACTAACTGTCTTGTCGTAAACCATTTCATCAAGAGGGCTGAAACCGGCACTAAAATCGCCAATACCAATAAATACCCCGTTGTCAGCCACTGCCCAGTAGCTGCTGTGATCGAAAATTCTACCATTACATTCGACAATGCCATGTTTAAGGCGGTTTCCCCAAATAATCCAATAAAGGCACCTAACATTAAAATAAAGGCCATTGTTTTTGGACTTTTCACTTGAATTTGTGTACTCATATAAATCTCCATTTCCCCTTGTTTTCTGCTTAAAAAAATATGTCGTGCTCTCGGAAGTCAACGATAAATCCATTCCCGCAGCATACCTCCAATGCACGATTTGTTTACTATATCAAAAATTTTTCTCTAACGTCAACTAGGTTGACAAAATATTTTTCTCGGGTTATTATCAACTTAGTTGACGATAATTTTAAGGGCGAAATTAATAGCAATGGGGATTGGGTCGTCGTCTATAGAAATAGGAAAAACCCCTGCTTCGTCAATTTGTCAGAGACTAAGCGGGGGTTTTTAAATATCCCAATCTAGTTTTAAAATTTCTTTGATTATCTTTACTTGCTCAGTGCCGATTTTTTGGGCAATTTTATTTTCAAGTTGGGCTTTAAGAGCTTCGTTCTTTTCATAACACTCTTCGCCTAATGCGGTAAGTTGAATACATTTTTCCTTCTTATTGTTTTCCACATTGCTGATTTCGACTAACCCTTTTTCCGAAAGCTTTTGGATAAACTTATGGATTGCCTGCCGGGAAATCTCTACATTCTTTGTGACATAAGAAATGGTCGGCTGCTTTTTATAAATTCTCGCCATAATATACCATTCAGAAGTGGAAATATAAATCTCACTTTGATCATTCCATGCCTTCTCCGAGATCTTTCGCATCAATCCATGCCGCTCACTTAATAGGTCAATCAAATCTAAATTTTGTAATTCAGCGTTTGAAATCAAACGATTCACTCCAATCCTCATCTTCGCCCTTACTATACAAAATCAGGTTTTAGATGTCAATTTGGTTTACTATTTATAAAAGCAAAAGGTGCCAATAAAATTGGCACCTCATCTATTTATTCTACGACCTCTAATGTAACCTCAATATTTCCTCTTGTTGCTTTTGAATATGGACAAACATGATGTGCTTTTTCCACAAGTTCTTCTAACTTCACACGCTCAATCCCAGTTCCTCTTACTTGTAGCGTAACGCCTAATTTAAATCCTTGATCGGCTTCATCTTTTAAAAGACTAACGTTTGCAGTTACTTCAGATTGGAAGGATACACGTTCTTTTCTGGCTACCAATTGTAAAGCAGAATCAAAACAGGCGGAATATCCAGCTGCAAATAATTGTTCTGGATTTGTAGCTTCTGGTACTTCTCTCTTTCTAGGAGTACCCGGCATAGCGATATCAAGAACAAGATTTCCCTCTGAAGATTGAACCTTTCCTTCTCTGCCTCCAATTGCTGTTACTGATGCAGTAAATAGTGCATTTGCCATCATTGATCTCCTCTTTCACCATTTTATTTTTCTGTAATTAGGTTGTGCACAATTTAATTTTATAAAATTAATTAGTTTTTAGCAACCATTTTGTTTATGAAAAACTTTTCTTTAATATCTCCCCCAATGGACGTTATTTTAAAGGTAAAAATAGATAATATAGTTATTGACTCTCCCCTTAGGTAATACCTCATGATTGAAAATGAAAGGAGGTCCACGTGAAATTTACGGTAAAAGAATTGTCTCAAATTGCAAAGATTACCATCAAAACGCTTCACCATTATCATAAGATCGGATTGCTTATCCCTCAGGAAGTAAGTGATGCCGGATATCGCTACTATGGTCCAGAAGAACTAAAAAGATTACAAGAAATCCTTTTTTACAAGGAGTTAGATTTCCCATTAGTAGAAATAAAAAAGCTACTGGATGACAGTACGAATCGTACTAGTACCTTAGAACAACAGCAAACCTTGTTCGAAAAGAAGATCGAGAAGTACCAGCAATTAATTTATACCCTGAAAGTGTCTTTAGACTACACGAAAAAAGGTGAGAGAATGGATAATAAGTTAATGTTTAATGGATTTGAAACAGAGGAAGATTGGAAAAATTCGTTGGCGGAACAAAATAAGCATTTAAAAGAAGAATATCATTTTGAAATTGATACAACCTCGGTGAATGTGGATGAGATGAACAGACTAGCGGTCGAGGCTAAGAATTATTTAGATGGAATGGCTGAGTTTTTAAGAAATCGAGTGAAATATGACGATACGGAAGTACAAGCCTTTGTAAAGGAACATCTCCACTTCCTGAAAAATAACGGACATCCCATTACAGAAGAGGATTATTTGAATCAAACAAGATTTTTCTTACAAGATGACTTTCATCGAGGTATGCTTGAAGATCAGCAAATCGGCTTAGCGTATTATTTAGTTCTTGTAGCTGAAAATTTATAAAGATTACCGAGAGTGACACCACGCTGCCACTCTCGATTAGTTACATATGATACCTCAATGGTACAGAGGGAAATAGTGTTTTCTCCGATAAACACTTAATGCTGTCCCAATCAGGAAAGAGTTCAAGACGGTTGGAGTCATACCATAACTGATAAAAGGTAAGGATATAGAAATGATTGGCAGGAATCCAAGAACCATTCCAATATTGTAGATAAACTGCGTGGAGAATAAGGCACAGACACCTACGATAAGTTGTTTGCCAAAGTGATCCTGAATCTGTAAGGAAGTTATGACCATTCTCACTAATAGTAAAGTAAGAACAATGACGAGAAATCCTGCTATGATCCAACCATAGTAATAGGTAATATTAGCAAAAGCTAAATCGGTCTGCATCTCTACTACATGTTTCGGGTGAGTGGGATTACCGAACCATCCACCACCAGTAATTAACTCTTTTACCTTAAGGTACATATATCCGGCACTTTCAGCGTAGTCCTCTGGATGTAGAAAGGCGAGAAGTCTTACCCTTTGATAGGCTTGAGTAGTAAATAAGAAGAGTAATATCAAGATAACCACTAAACCGGCACAAACGCCAATGGTTGTATTTATGGTTTTCCTCTTAAAAGAACTTCCATAAAACAAAGCTAAAACAAGAACACAATAAATAACTCCATTAACCATGTCTGGCAAACCCATAAACAAAGACAATGTAAATAAATAAACTCCAAAAGTGGTCAACAGCTTCGGTTTTTCTTTTGAGAAATAAGAAGCCCAAAACATCAATAACAATGGTAAGGCTGTCGTTCCACCAAAGGTAAGACCCCCAATTCTAAAATATTTGACTCCGTTAAGAATGACATTTGGTATAAAGTTTATCACCAGCAATATGAGGATTGCGCTGCCTAGAAAAAGCCAAGTGAGCTTTTCCAACTTGCGATAATCTACAAACATAACGATTAGAGCAACCGCTGTCCCTATAACAATATAGATCGTTTGTTTTAAAAAGAAATTTTCAGCATATTCCCCCTGAACATTTAGTGTTGGCAGCAAGCCCATCACAATTGTAATTAAAAAGAGAACGAGAAGGATCCAATCCATTTTCGGACGATAAATGTTATTAAAGTGCTGACCAAGCTCTGTTGGGCTCCCCATTTGTATGACTGATTTTTCCTCGGCCTCGCTTTCCGATAATCCTTTAGATAACATTTCAGACTTGGACTGTTTCAAATGATAACTAAGTTCCTTATGAACGAGTTCCTTTGCTTCCTTTGATTTTATATTGTGCAATACTTCATGTAAGAAATGTTCCTTCACATTTTTCATCGATGGTCACCCCTCTAGTAACTCATGTAAAACGGTTTTTCCGTTATATTCTTTCTTCTCGGCTTTCGCCAATAACTTCTTACCCTTATTAGTCAGTTGATAGTATTTGATGTCTCCTTCAGCCCAGTAAGATTGTAAGTAGCCTTTTTGTTCAGTTCGATGTAAGAGCATATACAATAAACCTTCTTCTTTTTCAAATCGTTCAATTCCTCTAGCACGAACGAGTCTACTTAGTTCAAAACCGGTTTTTTCTTTCACCAATAATTGGAGAATCGCCAAAAGGATTTCCTCATCTGGAGTCGTAGGTAACTTCTTGATTTGCTGTCTAACATTGTTTTTCTGTACATCGGTAAATTCTAAATCATTGAACAGGTTCTTTTTCATGGCTTTTTTTAAGTTCTTTAACTGCTCCTCCATGTTTTCACCCCTCCAAGCTTTCTCGTAATAATTCTTTTGCCCGCTTAAGCCTTGTTTTGATTGTATTTTGATTTAACTTAGTAAGAGCATGTATCTCCTTGATTGTGAAATCCTCGTAATAATACAAATAGATTACTTCTCTGTAGGGATCGGGTAGTTTCATCACCGCAAGGGCAAGCCTTTCATCATCATATTTTTGAATGACCTTGCTCTCCACTTCTTCCTTGTGACTTGCCGCCCCTCTAGCTTTCTCTTCAGAAACGACGATATGTTTACTGTGCCAGCTTTTCAAGTAATCCTTACAATGATTAATGGCAATTCGCCATAGCCAAGTTTTCAAGGAGGACTTCTGGTTATACTGGTGAATTTTTTGATAGCATTTAACGAAGACCTCTTGGGTCAAATCTTTAGCAACTTCCTTGTTCCCTACATAGGAATAGACGAGCTGCAACAACTTTTGTCCATGAACTTCCATTAACTGATCAATCAGGGCTTCTCTATCTTGAATTTTGATTTGTTCGATTACATTCTCTTGCACGCCTCTTGCTCCCTTCCCCCATTAGACGAGCCTGCAGACAAATAGGTTTTTATTTTAAAAAGAAATATTTTTAAAAGACACAATTCCCTCTTGATTGCTAATTGTAATTCGATTATTATCTAATTAGATAATGATTAAAGTAGGTGGATTGATCATGCAATTAAATAAAATCGTTGAGTTTCATAAAGCTTTAGGAGATCTTACCCGAATACGAATTGTTGCTTTACTTCAGCAAGGTCCTTTGCATGGGCAGTCGATTGCTGGAAAGCTCGGACTTAAACCTCCAACCATTACCCATCATATCGCAAAACTGCGGGAAGTCGGATTAATAAAGGAACAACGGGATAAAAATACTATTTATTTTTCACTTAATACTAAAATTCTGGAGAGCAGCGCCAAGGCGATTTTAACAGTGGGAACGGGAGGAGATTCAAGTATGGAAATGGAAGTAACTCCTGCGGAACGGGCAGCCATTATTCATAATTTCTTTACGAAAGATGGAAAACTGAAAACCTATCCAGCGCAACGAAAGAAAAAACTTGTTGTCCTCTCCCATATGGTCAAAGGTTTGGAATTCGGGAGAGTTTATCAGGAAAAAGAAGTCAATGAGTACTTAAAGCAATACCATGAGGATTATGCGACATTAAGACGCGAGCTAATTATGTGCCAATTTATGTACCGGGAAAATAATCAATATGAGTTAAATCCAGTTGAGTTATGGTGGCTAAGTTAATTGGGTGTCTATTGGCACCTTAATTTTTTTACCTACCTAATTAGATGATTATAAAATTAGATTGATATTGAAGGAGGTGGTCGAATGGATAAACAGTATCAAAAACTATTTCTTGCCGGGATTGTTAACGGAATTGGCGACCGCTTTAGTTCTGTAGCCGTATTCGCAATGCTGCTTAAGGTTACAGGATCGGGATTTGCCGTGGGATTAACTCTGGCGATTCGTCTGATCCCCTACCTTATTTTTGGACCTCTTGGCGGATGGTTGGCAGACCGATTTTCAAGAAAGGTGATATTGGTCACCACCGATCTCGTTCGAATTGTCTTTGCCTTGTCTTTCTTACTTGTTGATAGCAAAGAAGACCTGTGGATTGTCTATGTTAGCTCCTTCATTTTAGCAGCTGGAGAAGCAATCTATGCTCCGACAAGAAAATCAGCAATCCCGCTGCTCGTGAACAAAGAGCATTTCGTTAAAGTAAATAGTTTGGAACAAGTTATGATTGGGATTGTACTAATTGTCGGGGCCTTTTCAGGAGGAATCGTGGCATCTATTTTTGGAGCCCATGTAACGTTTTGGTTCAATGCCGCCTCCTTCTTAGGAGCAGCAGCCATACTCTCGACCATAAACTTTCCTGAAAGGAAATCTGTTATCGATATAAAGCTTCCCGAAAAGCAGACGCTATGGTTTGTATTTAAGCGTGTAATTTGGATCTCCGTGCCTGTACAAATCCTTTTTATTGGTGAAATCCTCATTGCATTTATGAACGGAATCGATAATGTTCTTATCAGTGTGTATGCCGTAAATGAGTACCAGCTGGGAGATATCGGGGTCGGACTTTTTTATGGCGCGTTGGGAATTGGTTTAACCTTAAGCTACTCCGTGGCTAATAAGCTGCGAAAAAATTTCTTCGTTACCGGATTACTCTGTTTATTGCTGGAAGGAACCTTTCTATTATTATTGAGCAGAACCCATTTTGTCATCTTTGCGTTTCTGTTGTTTTGCGGTGCGGCATTTATGTCCGGAATTGGCAATGCCTGCTTTGATACCATCCTTATGAAGGAAATCCCTTCTGAATATCAGGGAACGATGTTTGGATTGTTGGCGACATTAAGCAACACCATTTTGGGAATCTCGATGTTTTTATCCGGATTGGCACTCCATTATCTTTCACCACGTTCTATGGGTTTACTTGGCGGGATTAGCTATATTCTAATTGCCATTTTTCTATTAGCTATCATGTCAACGAAAATCTATCGGAAGAAGAGACCAAAACAGAGTGGCACAACCCCGCTTTAATAATCGAGTAGGGATTTGCATTCAAAAATACCACTAGACCTATTATTGTAATTAATCAACAAAAAAATAAAACACATAGAAAAGGACGTGAGTTCACGTCCTTTTCTATGTATGCAATTTCTTGTTTTCATGAAGCATCATTTTCTTTTGTAACATGATTTTTACAGAAAATAATATTGGAAATCCTAGGGCGCACAAAGCCGCTAGATAGGAAAATACAACAGCCCCGCTTGCATATCCATAATAACCTAGAAGCAATCCGCCTAGCCACGGCCCGATCACTCCCCCGAAACCTGAAAAGCCCATAGCGCCAAAGTATGTTCCTTTTAGGTGCGGGGCGGCAATCTGATCGATAAATAAATCTGTCATCGAAAACATCAACACTTCGCCAATTGTAAACAATACGGCACAAGCAAATAAGAGCGGTACGGATTTTAGCATACCAAATCCAAGTAGTCCTAGGCTCACTGTCACCGTTCCAAACATGATAGAGACAATGGGAGAATATTTTTTCCCGATGCGGGTTACGGGATATTGCACTAAGAGAACCGTAATAGCATTTAACACTAGTACATGTGAAAAGAGTTTCACACCTTCTTTAAAAGCTGGCGCATTTGCAAAGTATTGTGATAATGTTGAGGAAAATTGAGAATAGCCTGCATTGCCTAAAATAATTCCGATAAGCGCCAGCAAAAATACAGTGTCTTTCCCCAATACTTGAATGGACTGTTTCATCGTTACTCGTTCTTTTTGTATGGCTATTGTATCTCCCAAATCATATTTCCGAAATTGTACCAACAGAGAAATCGTGTAAAGGAGGTAGACAAATGCAGCAATTAAAAACGGTAATGTCGACTTCGCGCTTCCTAGCTGTAATCCGATAAGTGGGCCAATCGCCACTCCAACGTTGATTGCCGCATACCGTAAATTAAAGATTAACAGTTTGTTTTCCTGTTTTGTCATATCTGACAATAATGCGCGTGACGTCGGTTCAAAAAAGGATTTACAAACCCCGTTTAATGCATTTAAAATAAAGAACCATGCCACATGGTCGGCAAATGCAAATCCGACAAACACAAAAATCCATACGATGATGGACCCCATCATGATCCACTTTCTCCCGTACTGATCGGACAAATTTCCACCTATATAGCTGAAAAAAACCCCTACCAACGCACTTACTGCAAGGATTATCCCTGTCATCGCAGGAGAGATGCCTTTTGTCACCGTTAAATAGATAGCCAAAAACGGCATGCTCATGGAACTTGCCAGTCTTGCAAACAAGGTCCCGATAATAATATTCCATCCCACCGGGTGGATGGAATTCAATTTACCACTCATCTAACCACCAGCTTTCCAATGAGTCCAAATAGTTATATTGTATTAATCACCACTTACAATACATCACCATTTTTAAATTTAATTCACAGGATTTAATATCTGCACCATTGTAGTTTACATTACATCAAAACCGTATGAACTTAATTGTTACTTCAAATTTTATACCAATTATTTCTATAAAAAAATATGAAAAATATTATTTATAAACATAAGTATTTCTTATTGAATTATTTTTGAATAAGGATTTTGTTAAACATCATTGCTCTTTACACATTGAAAGGGGCACTATTCTTAAGGAATAGCGCCCCTTTACAGAAGATCAATATGAAAGATACAAGCTGTTGAATGTAACTATTATTTACTTATTTTGACTTTTTTGCGCTTTTAATGCAATTTTTTCAAGTCCACTTTGTGCAAATTCTACGTCTGTTTTTCGTAAAGGTTCTTTACTCTTCTTAGCTTGATTATTCTTATTTTTACCCATTTTTTCACCCACCTTGTAATTTGAAGGATGGCAATGCATCCACGATATTAGTTTGCTTGCATTCATCCTATTTATGAAACTTTTTTTCCCATTTTCACGTAGAAACAGTAAAGAAAAATGGGGGGAATCATCAGCTCGGGTGTTTAACCTGATTCCCAACTGATAAATAAGAAAGCACCACCCGAAAACAGAACCCGTTACCTTAAAAGAAATTACTATATTCATTAGTTTTTTTACACAAGAATAACGACATTCCCCTTCTTATGTCCTTTCTCGACATATCGATGTGCTTCGACGATTTCCTCAAATTCATAGGAGCGATCAATGACAACCTTTAACTTCCCTGACTCTACTAAATCCTTGAGAGATTCTAGTGCTTCAGACGTTTCCGGTGAATTTTGACTTAATATAAGTTTCTTGCCGCTCGTTAATTTCGTCCATACCATTCGAGCATTTGGCAGTGGTACCGTGACATTAACATAGGTTCCGCCCTTCTTCAGCGATTTCATACAGGCTGAAAAAGAACTCTTATCCACCGCTTCAAAGATCACATCATAGGTTTCAGATGAGCTTGAGAAATCTTCTGCAGTATAATCAATGACTTTGTCTGCTCCCAGAGATGTAACCAAATCTACATTCTTATTACTAGTTACCCCTGTTACGTGTGCTCCAAAATACTTCGCAAGCTGAACGGCATAACTTCCTACACTCCCAGAAGCACCATAGACAAGGACCTTTTGTCCGCTCTGAATGTTAGCTTTTCTAAGAAAATGCAAGGCAGTGCGGGCTCCAATTGGAATTGCTGCCGCTTCAGCAAAAGTGATATTGGAAGGTTTAATCGTTACTGGGCCATCCTCTTGTATGCATTTATACTCGGCGTATGCACCAAAACCAGCCAAAGAGGCTGCATAAACCTGGTCCCCTACATTAAATTTCGTAACCCTTTTCCCAACGGACTCAACTACACCTGCTAACTCCATTCCTAATATTTCTTTCTTCGGTTGCCTAAAACCGAGCGATACTCGGGCAGGAAGCCAAAATGCCGGAGGAACAGTAAAACCTCGTGCCCGAATATCTGCCACGGTTACCGTTGTCGCTTTTACTTTTACTAAAATTTCATGATCTTTAGGAATCGGTTTTTCTACCTCTTTCAACTGAAGGACGTCGGGGGGACCGTACTCCGTATACACAATGGCTTTCATCTATTTCTCCTCCATCATTCTTATATCTACGACTAATGAGTATTCAGCTGTTTAAATCAACATTCCATTTTAATTACGATAATTTAGTAAAATAGTTTCATGATTCCATTCACAATAAACCAATTTTACCTACAAATAACGTTAATCCTTCTTAACGTTATTTGTGATATAAAAAAACGTCCAATCCCATATATACCAAGGATTTAGACATTTTTATAATCAGTATTATTCATATATTATTTAATTATATGTTGTTCTAAACTTTCTCCCTCAAAATGAGTTAAATAATCTGCCTCGACCTATGCTATGTGTTACAAAAGAGTACCAATTGAATGTCTTTCACCTATTTTTCTGTCTAGAAAGCTTTTAAACCAGCTCCTGTTTTTAAAACATTTCCGTTCTTTATCCAATGAATCCACTTACCCACGAGATCAACCAAGCAGAAGGAATCAACAATAGATGGGCAAGTAGTGTACCGAAAAACCTTGCTATCATTAACCAAGCATAAGTCTTAGCTATTTCCTCTGTTCCATTTTCTTGATTGAAGGCACGTTCTGTCATTAAAGCGATTTGAGGGTCAAGCAAAAGTGTTAAAAGAATAGTTGCTATCCCATTTACTACACCAGTTGCCATATTCGCAGTTGTACCGTGTTCTGGATTCAATATAGATGCATACAATGCTGCCAGAATTCCAGAAGTATAAATTGCGGTAACGACCATATTTATGAGCATAATACGTTTAGGAATTCCGCCAACCCGAAGTCTATGGATCATTTGAATCCTTGGGCGTCTTACATAAGAGCTTGTTCTCCTTAATTTATGAATATTCGATGTTTTCATTAAAGCTATGGCTGAGCCTTCTATTTCTAAGCGTTCAATCATTAACATCGCAAGACGTGTGCCTGTAGGATATAAGAATAAGGCCAACAAAGTACCGATAGAAGCCGAAAATAATATTATATGGAATATCCCTAGTACATCAATAGTTGGATCAGATTTAGCTTTATCTACGATTCCGCCAATTATGGGAGCTTGAAACATATTAGACGTACGAGCAATAAGTAAAACGATCCCAGTAAGAGACAAAGCAACCGCAATTTTTTTTAGTCTTACACCCCCTAAACGAATACTATATGCCAACGTTTCGGTTGCGTGGATAATGATTGTTAAGAAAATAATGATTGTTATTTGTACAGTCAATTTGTTCACCGTCAATCTCTCGTTCTATAACACTCCCCATATTATACCAAGTTAATATTATTCTCAAAACCCTTTTCAGTAACGGATTACGTTAGTCACAAAAGGATCGTTGAAAAGACCAACTTCTTTTGTGCCAATAAACTGAATCGCGAAAATGTTTACTCCACACGCAATATTGTGAAGAAATGTACTTAAAGTAACGGAGCAGTTTAGTTCAATAGGAAGGATAAGTTTTTTATTTAGAGAATATATATTTAACTTTACTCCTTAGAGGAAGTAAAGCTTTTAATTTTATTACAAAAAAATAACGACTAAGAGGTTTGATACGAATGAATAACAAATTTCTAGATATATTCGGTGAGATATTAATGCAAAGAGTTCGGGATGAAGCTATTGAACAATGGGAAAAGACTCTTGAAGGAAAAATGAGGAGTGAAAATAGCCAAAGATTATCTAATCTTATTGCTGCTAGTGGTCAAAGTGAATTAATAAATGAACTAATTCCTCAAATTGTAGATACAACTTTACATCACTTACTTTGGACGATAGAACAAGAAGATTTATTAGATATTTCAGTAATTGTAGACTATACAATGGTTAGTCTTAAAGATTTAAGTGACGGTCTACCTGGTGAACTTTATACAGAAGACGGTTGGATCTCTCGGTTTAGCAATAAATCAAAGCATATTTAGCTTAGGGCGGATTAATTTAAAAACAAGGAGTTAAAAAATGAACATTTTTGATTATTTAGATGAATTACAAGCAGACTTATTAAGTAAAAATCTAGAAGAAATTGAAGATAAATATTTTAATATATGTTCAAGACTAGCTGGGCAAGATAGTTCAAATAAAATAAGAGAAGTAAACTTAGAAGGCTATGAACAAGAATTAACAGCACTACTTAATGAATCAATTGAACTAGCACACAAACATAAGGCTAAAGCTATATATTTTGAATATGATTTAGATAATAACTGGGATAGTGCATTTTTTGTTTGTGGGGATTATAGTCCATTAGAAAATGAAGACGATGATTGGGCAAGTGATTGGTATGAGGATTTAGAAGGTCCAAATCTTGAACATTTTGGTGAGATTTATGATATAAACGGATTTGATGAAAATGATGCAGCAAGAGGATCAACAATTTACTTAGTAGCTAGAACTGTAATATCCTTTATAAGAGCTTATAATAATCTGCCTACAGAAAATTCGCTTGCATTCTGTATAGCATTTCACGACCAAGATCCAATTTTAAGAGTGAAAGATTAATACAAGTGCTTATTGCACTAAAGGAGCAGTTTACTTGAAGAAGGATTATTAAGTTAAAACATTAAATATTCTAATGAATGCAAAGAGGATTAGTTAATGGATAAGCCAGTGATAATTGAGGATTTTAACGCAGATTGGTCAAAGGGATTTGTTCAAGAAAAAGAAAAATTAATGAATATATTAGCTGACAAGATTATATCCGTCGAACACATAGGGAGTACATCGATTGAGGGACTAGGGGCTAAACCTATTTTAGATATTGCTGTTGGGGTAGATGATTTGGATGTTGTAGATGAGTTCATCGAGCCTTTAAAACAAATAGGATATGAATTTGTATATCATAAAGATTTTCCCGAAAGGCGATTTTTTAGAAAAGGAAAATGGAGAGCAGGAACTCATCATTTACATTTTTACGAGTATAAAAGTGAACATTGGAATAAACAACTCCTTTTTAGAAATTATTTAAGAAATAATACTGAGGTAATTAAAGAATATCATCAGTTAAAGAAGGAATTAGCTGAAAAATATCGCTATGACAGAGTGTTATATACTGAGGCAAAAGCACCTTTTATACAGAATGTATTAAAAAAAGCCAAAAGAGAAAACGACTAAGTATAAAAACTAATTCTGCAACGGGGGCATTACTTGATGAACTGGCTGCCATTGCGCTGGCCATTTATTATTGAACTAAAGTAACGATGCAGGATAGTTGAAGAAGGATTGACGCTCTTTTTGTTGAATTTGGTATATTAACGAAGCAGGATTAGTTGAAAACTTAGTAAAAAAATGAGGTGTAGTATGTCAGAAATATGTATTAGATTAATAAGTTCAGACAATTGGAGAGAAGCACTTGAACTATCCGTACACGATGAACAACAGAGGTTTGTTGCATCTGTTAATCCTCCTGTTGCTATTGCTCTTGCTAAAGCATATATAAGACCAGGTGGAAAAATGGTGGAGCCATATGGAATTTACAATCAAAATGAGATTGTAGGCTTTTTCAATCTGCATTATACACCGAATAGTAAAGATGATTACTGGCTGTTTCATTTTTTCATAGATAAAAGATTTCAAAGAAACGGATTGGGCTCAAAAGCATTAAATGAATTAATCAAACATATTAAAAATAACAATCCTTCTTGTAACCGTCTGAATTTAACGGTTCATCCTGAAAATGAAGGAGGGAGATTATTTTATTTAAAATTTGGTTTTTCAGAAGAAAATATAATGACCTTCGATGAGCCCACTTTTTCTATATTGATCTAACAATACTTTGGAGTATTATATATTTTTATTGGACTAACGGGGTGCGTTACTTCAACAGTAACCATAAAATGGATATATTAAAAATGGACTCAGTGTAAACTGAGCCCATTTATTTTTATTGCAAAAACATCTACAAAAGGCAGTACAAATTGGGTTACATTTTCGGATTTTGTGATAGGAAACGAAACCCCTCAGCATCAGTGACCTTCAATGTATGTTTATTTTGCAGGCAAATCCATCCCTCTTTCATTCATTACTATAATAAACCAACCATTTTCAGACCATGAAGGATTCCATCATCCTCCACGGATTTCGTCACATATTTTGCAACTTCCTTTACTTTATCTTCCCCATTCCCCATAGCCACACTATTTTTTACCGTTGAAAGCATTTCGATATCATTCAGCCCATCCCCAAACGCGTATTGACGTTCTTCAGGGAAACCTAGTTTTTGAACAAGTTTTTCAATCCCTTTTGCTTTAGAACCGCCTTTTGGAAGTATATCTACTGATACCGGATGCCATCTAATAAAATCAAAGTCCGGATACTCTTGGACATATTGTTTCTCTGCATCCTCCGGGCAGAAGAGCAGCGTTTGATACAAATCGCGTCCTTTGTAGTAGTGAGGATCATGGGTAGGAAAAACGCCGATTTTTAAGGTATCGATACTCTCCTTAATATAATCATGTTCAGGGACGTTAGCCCTCATATCTTCGTGGTCCATGAAGACTACTGGATGACCATTTTCTAGAGCAGCTGCCGTTATTTTTTCAAGAGATGAAATCTTTAATGGATTGGTATAGATTACTTCACCATTTAACACGACATATTGCCCGTTGTAACTTACATATGTATGAATGTCTAATTCTTTGCGTAAATCTTCAAACATAAATGGAGCGCGCCCTGTTGCAATCGCGACAATATGGCCATTTTCTTTTAGTTTAAAAATCGCTTCCTTAGTAGTTGGTGGCAATTTTTTATCATGATCAAGCAAGGTTCCATCAATATCGAAAAAAATCACACATTGTTCAGTCATTTTCGTTCCCTCTTTCATGTTGTATTTAGATTAGGGTTCACCATTCATGCCCTTCCTATTTCATCCATTCAATTTCTTTGTTTTGAGTGTACATTATGAAAGGCGTTTCATGTCAAATCTTAATTCGTAATCAAGTCCGTGTAACGACTAGACGGGAACGAATCATGCCAATTGTATAAAAAATCCAACATACTCAAACGATAAAATAAAATGAGGTGGGGTGAAATCATGGATAAAGCTGAAAAAGTAGAAAAAATTGGTGATTTATTTGCGAAATTCCATGAACTGCATGAGGAATATTGGCATTTATGGGTGGATGAAACCTTTCTCCATTGGGATTGGTGGGGGTCTGCAGTCTTAGCCATAGGTCCCTGGGTATTTTGGTACTTTTACAGAAAAAAGGAAAGTACACATCGCCTTCTATATGCAGGTGTTTCTGTTATGCTGATTTCCTTATGTTTGGATTATATTGGAGTCGCACTTGGACTTTGGTATTATTCCGGTAAAGAAACCCCGTCCTTTCCGGCATGGTTACCTTTTAATTTTTGTATGCTGCCAGTTTGTATCATGTTTTTAATTCAAACGAAGCCCCATATCCATGCATGGAAGAAAAGCCTGTTTTTCGGTGCCTTGACAGCTTATGTAGGAGAGCCTATCTTCGTATGGGCTGGTTATTACGTATTAACTGGCTGGAAATATACCTATTCTCTTCCCATTTATGCACTCATTTTTTTATTCGCAGACTGGCTGACAAAGAGAAGCACATTTTCGGATGCATGCTGTAAATGAAACTTAAATGGCTCCCTTCTCGAACAAGAAAAGAGTACATGGAGGTAA
This sequence comes from Neobacillus sp. K501, assembly GCF_053749995.1. Lineage (NCBI taxonomy): Bacteria > Bacillati > Bacillota > Bacilli > Caryophanales > Bacillaceae > Neobacillus > Neobacillus sp. K501. Next base: position 70,871 of record NZ_JBSLYA010000011.1, read on the forward strand.
AAAAGTGATTTATACATTAACAGAGGATGAATTTCAAAAAATCATCCGCAGAAGAAGCACCGGGTCTATAACCTTCACTGAATTTTTGGATGAATTGTCTCAAAAAGGGATCTCTGAATATATAATAGATGTTGCCACAGGACAAGCAACCTATAAAAGCATGGATTCAGAATTTAAAACAGATTCTCAAGTTAACTACGGTGTCGCCTCGCAATTTAATAGGGATAAAGCATTGAAGGCAATCGCTAACATCTCTCTACCCTTTTTAGAATTTTTAAAAGAGATGGCTGAAGCGGGTATTGTCCATTACCGTGTGAACATCGGAGAAAAAACAGTAACATACAATGGTATCGAAGGAGAAAAAATCGAAGAACAACTTAAAGTTTAAAAAACGACAATCTAAAAAAGCGCTTCACGCGCTTTTTTGTCATTCCAATTTATTAAAACCCGTATCTTTTTCAATTTTGAGCTTCCATCAGTTCATAGATCTTTCGAGTGGTGTTGACATTTCGTACTGTCACTTGTTTGTATATTTTTGATCCAATGATCTTTGACATTCCACTTTTGGTAACATTCACCTTGTCAACCGACCACAGAATCGCACCAGGAACATATTTCACAGTATCAATATTTGGTTTTATGACTAAGTTCTCCAGAACAGATTCATCATCAATTTCTTCCCATAAAAACATGACATCACTTTTCATATCTTTGTCATTTTTCCATGTATCTGGAATTTCTCGAATGATTTCTCTGACATCATCCATGCTACGAACGACTACTTTAATTTGTAAACCGAAGTCATGATGTATCGCTTCTTCCAAAATACTTGATAGTTCATTTTTTGATCGGCCGTTTATTGAAAAAATAATATTACCGGTATTTATGTAGATAACCACATCTTTCATCCCGACCCTTTCAAACGTTTGTTTAAGCTGCTTCATATCGATTTTATTATTTCCACCCACATTAATCCCACGAAGAAGAGCGATAAAAACCATAACCAGCCTCCTATCAACTTTAAATCTATTATTTTCCTATTGGCTATACTAGTTATCCTAACCTACATAAAATTAAAAAAAAAGTGTATGGAGAAAAATTTACCAATTTTCAATGACAAAAAAAGACTTCCCCAAAAAGAGGAAGCCTAGGCGATTTAACTTCGATCAAACGCTTTTGGTGGTGATTCCATCCATCCTTTGTCAATGAGGATATTGGCCGCATCATCAACAAAGACACCAACATTCGTCATGGCTCTTAGATATAATGCACCTATATCCCTTCTTCCATTTACCGCCAATGAGTTTCCAAACGAGCGAATCTTGATGGTGAACATATCCAATTTATGAAATAGCATAATTTTATCAGAAAAAGGTGGATTATCGGATGTTGTAACCAAATGATCTATGTAAGACGGTGTTGGTAGGTTTTCTTTTTGAAGCTTTTCGATACATTGCTTTACTGCTTTATCCGTAATTTCTAAACCTCTTTTAAACAAAGCTTTTATTTTTTCATCTTTAACGGTTTGATAAAATCCTAATAATAACGCTTTACTAGTTGTGTTATTTTCAATGTTATCGTATAGATGTGTAATTTCCATTACATGTAGAGGTCTAACCTCTCCAAACCAACCAGTTAGGTAGCTTTGTTTATTAATAATATCAGGTTTTTCTGGTGTTGGAATAATAGGGGGTTTTGAAATCAAGTGTTTTTCAAATAAGACATTATTAATTTGCCCCAATAGGATAGCGGTACAATCATTGACATAAACGAAAAATTCTCTTATATCTTCCCTCATTACTAACGGAATGGCGATTGCGTATAAGCTGAGCCCCGCCTTTGCTGCATATTTCAAATAATGGACATAAAATTCATCATCATATAAGCGGGGGGCATCAAGATTTACATCATCTTTTGAAAATCCAACAGGAATAGGGAAATTACTCTTTTCAAAAAATACTTCGATCCTTCGAATGAAATCCTTACTTAATGCTAATCCGTTTTCCAATAATGTCCTTATATATTCATCTTCGCAATGTTTAAGAAAATATGACAAGATTTGAGTAGACATACTGTTCCCGACATAAGTAGCCCAAAGTTTAGCCATTTCAATAGACGTTAATGGTTCCGTTTCATCTAAGTCTTTTGAACTTAAATGAATGGGCTTAATAACATCCATGGGGTTTAATATTTTATCAGTTGTCATACCTCATCCCCCTTTACCTTCATTTTTTCTTAGGTTTACCGTATCCCTAACATTTCATTCCAACACACAATACTTTCATTGTTCTTTCAAAAATGGAATGATATCATACCAGTTTCCGTTGAAAATAAAGATATCCAGCGAAGAAGAACAGCACGAAGCTTCCACCGACAACAGTCAGGACCTGTGCCCAAGGAAAAGAGAATACCCCTTGATCCAGTCCATCTACATACATCATCGAAAAAGGCTGTGCCCACGGATAGTAGGGTCCAAACTTTTCAGAATTGACCACCAAAATGGTAGGCAAGGTGAAAATGACATTAACCGCAAACGGAGCCGCAAAGCTCTTCCACATCACCGAAAGCCATAGCTGCAAGGCCACTAATGGGAATGTAGCAAGCCAGCCGCCAAGGATACTTTTCCACACAATCGTCATCGGAAATGGGTCGTTGAAACCGTTGATTAAACCCACGGCATAAATCGCACCAAGGTAGCATAGCTGCATCACAAGCACAATCATCATTAATAAGCTATACTTGGCAAAAAACACACTGCCTCTTGTAACAGGCAGGGCCAACAATTGTTTCCAGCCTCCCGCTAGGTGTTCATACCGGCAAATAAGACCTGCGAGAACACCTGTAATCAAGGGTAGAAACAATAAACCATACGTCAAGTTCATTGATATCATCGTTAAATACCACTGATTGATTTTCACTCCATCGGGAATCATATTGGCTGAAAAACCAATGATGCCTCCAAATACCGGTCCTGCTAGAACAATGGCTGTGATTTTGGATTTCCGCAATTTAAACCATTCAGATTGAAGAATCGAAAAAAACATTATTTAACATCCCTTCTCACAAAATCAAACATCCCTGCCAAATAAATGAATAAGCCAAAGCCGAGTCCGAGCATGACATTTACGAGCGGTTCATTCCAGTCATTCATCAAGGTGGGCCACTTCCAAGGCATCCAATCAGGTAATCCATAGGCTGAATAGGTCAAGATTGTCCCGATAATCCCGGTCGTAATCGGAATTCCTTGATTGTTACTGACGGTGGCAATCCACAGCTGTAATCCCAATACAGGCAGAACCGCCATGTAGGGAAAATAGCTAAACTTTAACAACTCTCCGATGGGGGGCTTTGCACCAAAATCAAGAAACATTCCATAAGCAAGTGTGAAGACCAGTAATAGACTAGAAGAAATAAATAACAAGATCGCTAGCACAGTAAACTTTGATAAATATACTTTTGTTTTTGAAACGGGTAAAGCTAGCAACTGCTTCCATGAATTCGTTTCATTTTCAATACTTGTGATAAACGATGTTAGGATGGCAATCCCTAATACGAGTGCCAAGGCGGTAAAAGAATTAATATACTCCAAATAGTAACCCCAATCATCCTCACTTTGCTGCAATAAATAATCTTTACGGACACCATAGTTGACCATCTGCAAGGCAACCACGCCAATGGGTCCTAAAAAGGTCAAGAACCAAAAGCCTTTGCGTTTTATTTTTAAGAAATCAGCCGATAAAAGTTTCGTCATCATCCCGCTTTCGCCTCCGCCGTCATTTGCAGAAAAATTTCCTCTAATGAACGCTTTTCTTCTTCAACCCGGTAAATCGAAAACCCATCTTGTACAAGCATATGGACAATCCTTGCGATATTCTCTTCTGAACGTTCATGCAAGATTATCTTCTCATCTTTGCATTCCGCTTGAATGCCTCTTGCCAGCAAAGAGCGCCAAGCTTGATTGACTTTGCTCACACGTAACAGGATTTTTTGCTGCGATTGCTGGCGCATCATTTCAATCGAATCCTGAAAAATCATTTTCCCTTTAGAAACAATGCCCACTGTAGTGGCCATTTGGTCAATCTCTGATAAAAGATGGCTTGAGATTAAGACCGTCATGCCGCTTTCAGCCGGGAGCCGCTTAATCAAATTACGAATCTCGATAATTCCCGAAGGATCAAGTCCATTTGTCGGTTCATCCAAAATCAGCAGCTCAGGTTGGTTTAGCAGGGCGGCAGCAATGCCTAATCGCTGTTTCATTCCAAGTGAAAATCCTTTTACTTTTTTATTGGCAGCCTCTGTAAGTCTCACTATTTCTAACACTTCATCAATTCTTGTTTTCTTTGCACCCACAATTTTTCGTAAAGCTTCTAAATTTTCAATCGCAGTTAAATGCGGATAATAGGAAGGATTCTCAACCAGTGATCCTATCTTTTGTAAAATCACTTGCTTATCCTTGTTTAAATCTTTATTAAAAATTTGGATGGAGCCATTTGTTGGTTTCATTAGACCTAATAGCATCCGAATGGTGGTGGTTTTTCCGGCACCATTCGGGCCAAGGAATCCATAAATTTCTCCTTTAGGTATTTTCATATTCAAGCTAGTAACAGCCTGTTCTCGTCCAAATTGTTTGGTTAAATTCTTCGTTTCTACGATATATTCCATCTCTCTCACCTCACTTTTTATCATACAGGCACAAGGTTAAATACAAGTATCGAAGAAGTTTAAATTTTGTTTAAAAAAAGCGAACCCGGAGAATATTAATTTTTTTCTCCAGGTTCGCCCTTTTTATTTCGTTTAATTTTTACGATGGTTCCCCGTTCGCTTGATTGGATTTCCCATTCCAGCTTCATTCCCTTTACCATCATGTCAATGATGGATAGACCAATTCCTGCACCACTTTCCTTTGAGCTATTTGCCATCCCCGGGCCGTGATCGGAGACAATAATCGCATCATACTCGGTTGTTGATTCGGTCGATACACCGACATATGCCCCCGTTTTAGCATGGCGCACAACATTTTGAAATAGATTATCAAAAACTCGTCCTAGCCACATCGGATCAATCATCCATTCCTTTTCTTTAAACGGTGTTAATTGAATATCAATCTTAAACTCCTCTTTTTCAAATACAGGATACCAAGAAGCTAATGACTCACGGACGAAGCGGATAATATCCTTTTCCTTCGGTTCATATTTATATTTGCTTGCCACTAACAAGGTATAAGACATTAAGTTTTCAATCAACCTGTCCACTCGATTAATCGATTCCACCATAATTTTAATCGACTTTTTTCCTTCCAAAGACATCTCTTCCTTAGCAATGGAATAAGTGTGTGCGAGCAGTTTCGTTAAAGGTGTTCGTAGATCATGTGATAGATTCGCAATCAATTCTCGCCGGAGCTGCTCTTCTTCTCGTTCCCTCTCTTTGCTGGCCCTTAATTCTCCAACCATGACATTAAACGATTGCTGCAGCTGGCCAATTTCATCCATCTTTTTTACATTAATCTGAATAGGTAGGCCATCAACATCTCGTACCTCCATCGCTTCCTGAAGATGCAATAATCGCTTTCGAATCCCACGGAAGAATAGAAAGGAAACCACGATAAATAGAATAATGATTGCAGCAGCGATGATCAAAATCAAATTCCCGTATTTTTGACCACCAGGTTGTTCTAATTCCTTTCTAGGAAGCTCCAAAACGATAAATCCTTCTTGTTGTTCTGTTCCAACAAAGGCTATGACCGTGAAAGGGTCGCCCTCATATCGCTCCTTAATATATTTTGCCGTGTAGACAGATGTCCACTCCTCTGGAAGGTCCTCTTTCACTGCCGACTGGGCGTTTAGCCTTCCATTCTGATCGACCCAAAACATCGAAGCACTAGGATAGGATTCGTGCCATTTGTCAAAATGCTGCATGACAGTTTCTGCTGTAACCCGCTGCATAGCATTAGCTTCGGTATGCCAGTTTTTCTCGATTTCAACAGGCTGAGTTTTTTTATCTTGATGAAATATATTTTGATCAGCATTAAAAATAAAGAAGGCTGATATCAGGTAAGTGATTTGGATCAAGAAAATGGCCGTGAGGATAATAGCCATATATTTTACTAGTAACGACCGAAAGAACTTCATTTTTTCACCCGGTAGCCAATTCCGCGAATGGTTTCAATAATCGTAGGATTCGCTGGATTCAACTCCAGCTTTTCCCGTAAATATCGAATATGGACCATTAATGTTTTATCACCTTCAATAAAACTTTCTCCCCATACGCCTTCATAGAGCTGTTCTTTTGTTAAAATCTGATTCAAATGACGGAGAAAGTATTGGAAAATTTGAAACTGCTTTCCCGTTAATAGAATCTCTTCACCTGTTTCTTGGTTGATGATTTGCTGATCCTTCAAATGGATGGTTAAATGCTGGATCCTGATTTCATCCATCTTTTTCTCAAAGCGCCTTAATAAAACCTCCAGCCTTGCAGCCAGTTCCTCCGGATGAAACGGCTTGGTTAAGTAATCATCTGCGAAACCTAAACCTTCTATTTTATCCTCCACAGCCGTCCTGGCCGAGAGCATAAGAATCGGTAAGTCACTATGCTCCTTTTTGATCCGCTTTCCGATCGAAAATCCATCTAAGCCCGGCAACATAACATCTAGAACAACAATATCAGCCAATTCCAGATACTTCTCGATTCCTTCTCCAGACTGAAGCCAGGTAACCGAATATCCCCTCTCGGTTAAATCAGTGGTTAACCAACTGCCAATCTCGCTTTCATCTTCTATGTATAATACTTGAAGCAACTTATTAACCTCCCCAAAAAAACCTGAAAATTATTATTCAACCTCAACTTCTCTTCTTCTTCCCTGATACCATTGGTAGAAGGCCTCGGCAAATTCAACTGGTACATCCTCAATTTCATTATGCTTTACTGGCTTGGCTCGATTAATTGTCTCAATTGAGGCCAAGCCTAACCACTTTTGAAAAAGATTCCTAGTCACTTGGATTTCAATGACTTTATCCCGTTTGGAGACAAATAAGGATGTAGTTAATCCACCCGTTTTAAGTTGAATAAATTTGTCATTCAGAATATAACGGGTCTGCATAAAATCAAGCCATCTTATAACCGAGATGAATAGTAAAAGGACGGCTGTCAATATCCACCAAGACTGCTCCACTTCAAGGACCACCGGCTTGAAATAAAATAGTGCAGCTGTCGCCAATATCCAAATCCAACTTGGGCTAAACATCCGAACCCAAAATGATTTTTTAGGGAGCCGCTTCATCTGTGACGTGACTTCATAAGCTGGCAATATTTCCGTAATCATTTCATAGACCTGTTGTATTGGAAGAAAAGGATATAGAGAATTAACCTCCAGTTTCTCCTCTCCTAAACTAAAACTCCCGGCGCTAGTGAGTTTCACTTCTGCAAGGCCAAGCAACCGTTTCATAAGCGATTGATGGATTTCAATGGCTTGTACCCTATCTTTGGCGATCGAGAAAGCCGTTTCATCGATCACTCCTTTCGTGATATAAATACGATCTGAATCAGAAGATATTTCATACTTCCCATACTTAAGAAATGTCCTTACCATTCCAAATGCAATTGAAGCAATCATAAGTACGATTACAATGGTTGTCACCAGCCACCATGAGCTGATAATGTAAGAAAAGATTCCTTTTGCTTCCCTTTCCACATGAAAAATATCATCTAACTTGGAATAAAAACTAAACAGGACAGGAATCAAAAAGATAAAACTTAAAGAGGTAAAGCTCGCTTTTAACGTGTCTTTTTTCGTTGGTCTAAAATGAATGGTACGGTTGGAGTCCAGCTCTTCAGCTTCATTATCCTGGAACGGTAGTGTGGGCTCATCATTCCCTGTTGACCTTGCCAAATGCTCTTCCATCAGATTTGCTTCCGAATTAGATATCACCTTAAAAGTAACAGCTGCTTCATCTCCGCTCATCCCTGTTTCAAAGCTGATCGAGGTGACATCAAATAACCGATGGAAAAGACCTCTATGCCGATTGATATTTTGAATTTTTGAAAAAGGAATCGTTCTTTCCGTTTTGCTGATTACCCCTTGATATAGATGAAAAGACTGCTCATCCAGTTCATACTTATGAGTTAACCATTTTACCAATATGTATAGAACGCTCACACCTAAGAAGATTAGAAAAACATACCTTCCATATAAGACAAAGGAGGATTTATAATCGGCTTTTATCACAAATAAAAAAATAAACACAAAAAAAGTACTTTTTACGAGCCCCCACAAATCAAACAACATCAGAAGCGGTTGATATCGTTTAGCCCTTATCATGATTCCACTTCCTTTAGTTTTGCGTATTGGGCAATTTGATTCCTTAAGCTCTCAGCAACCTCCTTAGGCAAGGCCGGGATGGCATGAGATCCCCCCATCGTATCAACAGTAACCGTGCAAAGCCCGTACTTTCTTAATATAGGCCCTTGATTGGTAGCTACCGATTGTATTTTTGTCATCGGGACGAGTTGATATTTTTCATTGAATACTCCTAATTTCAATTGTAAAAACTCTTCGTTGACATCATACCGCCAGCTTTTGTAAAGCAATAATGGACTAATAAATGACCAAATTACGCCAAGTATAGTAAACAAAACTAACACCCATAAAATCCAGCCAATCCATTCTTTCCATGAAAACCAATAGTCAAGATAAAGTAAAATACCAAGGATGATAAATCCAATAAGATTGTATATCGTTTCACTTATCATCCACACCTTCACAGCGTCCTTAGACAATTTTTTTTGAGGTTCAATCATTTCAGAATACATAAACATCACCTTTGTTTTATTCTAGAAGAAATTCAACTATTTCCCAATTCTTACTACGATTTAATAGAAAATAAGTTTCATTGACTCTGATTTTTACGTGATTATCATCACGAAATGATTGACACATATGGCGTATGCTTTTAAAAGAGTGAATAAGATATGACCGAAGCTAACATGCAGATGAATAGTGACGGAATGATAAGGAGATAATTGACGATGGAGGATTCAAACGTTTTTTTAAGTACCCCACTACAACAATTAATGGGAGAGCATGTGTCATTGAGGGCAGATATGGATCGTTTCTATGAGATCATTGAAGACATCGAATTCGAATCCGGACATGCTGTTGTTCAACTATTTGTGGAATTATCCAAGCGGGTTTCGGCATTCACAATTAAGCTAAAGGCACATTCAAAACGAGAGGAAGAAGGTTTATTCCCTTTGATGACACTACACCTCGAAAAGAATGACCGAATAATCGAAGAAATGGAATGGGAACATGAGAAGGCAGAGCAGCATCTAGAGGATTTTCAAACAGAAGTAGCCAAGGCTGGCGCAAACATTAATGAAAACGATGTCCAATGGATTACAACATACGCCTTCCAAGCTCATGCTACCTTAATACAACACTTTGCCAAGGAGGAAAAAGTGCTGTTTCCATTGGCAGAAAGTATCCTATCCGATGACGAGAAAGTCCAGCTAGAGCAACTGCTGCAAGTTGAATAAAGTATCACTGCCCAAGAAAAATGCAGAAATTTGTAGATTTATGACTTGACTTTGTGAATCAATTAACTAATAATAAATATTGTATTATAATTATTATAAATAACATTTTATTTGGATAAGCTATTTATTGGTCCAAATAAATTACCCTTAGGAGGAATTTGATTATGTCATTAATCGGAAAAGAAATTCAACCATTCTTAGCTCAAGCCTACCAAAAAGGAGAATTCATCCCTGTTTCAGATGCAAGCTTTAAAGGACAATGGAGTGTTGTTTGTTTCTACCCTGCAGACTTTACATTCGTATGCCCTACTGAACTTGAAGATCTTCAAAACCAATATGCAACATTAAAAGAATTAGGAGTAGAAGTATACTCTGTATCAACTGATACTCATTTTACACATAAAGCATGGCACGATCACTCACCAGCAATTGGTAAAATAGAATACATTATGATTGGTGACCCATCTCAAAAGATTTCACGTGCATTTGACGTCCTTGACGAAGAAGAAGGTCTTGCACAACGCGGTACTTTCATCATCGATCCAGATGGTGTTGTTCAAGCAATGGAAATCAACGCAGGCGGAATTGGCCGTGACGCAAGCACAATTGTGAACAAAATTAAAGCAGCACAATACGTTCGCAACAATCCAGGCGAAGTTTGCCCAGCTAAATGGCAAGAAGGCGGAGAAACTCTTAAGCCAAGCCTTGACCTTGTAGGAAAAATTTAAGGAGTACGATAAAAAATGTTACTAGATGCAGATATTAAAGCACAGTTATCCCAGTATCTACAGTTGATGGAGGGTGATATCCTCCTCAAAGTATCCGCAGGAACCGATGACGTATCCCGCGACATGCTTCTTTTAGTAGACGAATTGGCTACAATGTCGCCAAACATTAAAGTGGAAAAAACAGAATTAGAAAGAACACCTAGCTTTAGTGTAAATCGTATCGGTGAAGACACTGGCGTAACCTTTGCTGGTATTCCTCTAGGACACGAATTTACTTCATTAGTGTTGGCTCTCCTGCAAGTTAGCGGAAGAGCCCCTAAGGTTGATCAAAAAGTCATCGACCAAATTAAAGCGATTAAAGGTGAACATCACTTCGAATCTTATATCAGCTTAACCTGCCACAACTGCCCTGATGTGGTACAAGCACTCAACATTATGAGCGTACTCAACCCTGGGATTTCTCATACTATGATTGACGGTGCCGCATTTAAACAAGAAGTGGAAAGCAAGAACATCATGGCAGTACCAACTGTTTTCCTAAATGGTGAAAGTTTCGGCAGCGGCCGAATGACGGTTGAAGAAATCCTCGCTAAGATGGGCACGGGTGCTGATGCATCAGATTTTGCTGATAAAGAACCATTCGATGTCCTTGTTGTTGGCGGCGGACCGGCTGGTGCAAGTGCAGCCATCTATGCAGCACGTAAAGGGATTCGTACAGGAATTGTCGCTGAACGCTTTGGCGGTCAAGTGATGGATACGATGGGAATCGAGAACTTTATTGGTACGAAATACACAGAAGGTCCGAAAGTCGCAGCAAGTCTTGAAGAGCATGTGAAAGAGTACGACATTGATGTGATGAACCTACAACGTGCCAAACGTTTAGAAAAGAAAGACTTAGTAGAAATTGAACTTGAAAATGGTGCGGTTCTAAAAAGTAAAACTGTCATCCTTTCAACGGGTGCTCGCTGGCGTAATGTTGGTGTCCCTGGCGAAGCTGAGTTCAAAAATAAAGGTGTAGCTTACTGCCCACACTGTGACGGTCCTCTATTTGAAGGAAAACGCGTTGCTGTAATCGGCGGTGGTAATTCCGGTATTGAAGCAGCTATCGACCTTGCTGGTATTGTTAAGCATGTAACAGTTCTTGAGTTTGCAGCTGAATTGAAAGCTGATGCAGTCCTTCAGGAACGTCTTAACAGCCTACCAAACGTTACAGTGATTAAGAATGCTCAAACAAAAGAAATTACTGGAACAGACAAGGTAAATGGCATTTCTTATATGGATCGTGAAACAGAGGAAATTCACCATATTGAACTAGAAGGTATTTTTGTTCAAATTGGTCTTGTGCCAAACACAGATTGGTTAGGCGATTCGATTGAACGTACTCGCATGGGTGAGATTATTGTAGACAAGCACGGCGCTACTAGCATCCCTGGCGTATTTGCTGCCGGAGACTGTACAGACAGTGCTTACAAACAAATCATTATTTCAATGGGATCAGGTGCTACAGCTGCCTTAGGCGCGTTCGATTACCTAATCCGCAACTAATTCTAGTAAACTTGAAAAAGACAGTCGCTGACTGTCTTTTTTGTTTAGCTGTATGATTTTAGAGCTTCGTGAACTCCCACTTTTCTACTGTGACCGAACTGTTCCTCTTTTATAAGTTTGGGTAACTCCAGAGGCTCTGCTTTGACCGAACTGTTCCTCTTTTATAAGTTTGGGTAACTCCAGAGGCTCTGCTTTGATCGGACTGTTCTTCTTTTACAAGTTTGGGGCACTCCAGAGGCTCTGCTTTGACCGGACTGTTCTTATTTTACAAGTTTGGGGCACTCCAGAGGCTCTGCTGTGACCCAACTGTTCTACTTTTATCAATTTGGGTAACTCCAGACCCTCTGCTACCGGACTGCTCCTCTTTTACAAATTTGGGGCACTCCAGTCCCTCTGCTGTGACCGGACTTTTCTTCTTTTACAAGTTTGGGGCACTCCAGACCACCTCCTGTGACCCAAAAGTTTCATCATTTGGCGGATGATATCGGACCAGAAGCCATTGCAAGGCTAAATGTGGAGTGGAGCAGATTATAATTAGATGCCTCCCGAGTTAAAAAAATGCTCATTGGTGAAACATACTGGTTGGAATAGAGATTAGGGCTATCCAATTTTAGTTAGTATATAACTTTAATAGTTCTTGTATTGAATTATTTTTATTATTCACCTCAACAAAATATCTTAATTGCCATTCTTGTGTTTCGATAGCTTGTTTGCTACTGGGATTTTCCCATCTAGGGTAAACTCTAATTGCCATTTTTCCTTTTGTAGTGGCTGTTTTAAGGATATTGTGTTTTACAAGAACTTCTTTTGGAAAAACGAATTGTCCAAAATTATTTTTACTAGTAAAGGTATTGATAACCAAAAAATCAGTAGCCTTTTCATATGAAAAGGCTTGGTTTTTATTATTCCCATCTTTTTCCCAAAAAGCAACAAACTGTCCTATCTTAGTAGGTGTTTTCTTTGCGACTCTAAATCTAACCGATTTTGAATTTAGTTGGAATATACCCGCCCCATATTCTGAATTTTGAGCTTCTTCTCGGATCGCTTTAATAATGAAGTGATTGGGTTTATAAAATATTTCATTTACATATGTTAACGCCTTATAAAATTCATTCACTGCTTTGTACCCCATATTTTTTTACAAATTAGTTTACAAGCTTTCTCATTATCAATTCAATTGGACCTCTATTAAACATTTTTCTCCATACTATTGAAAACAAAATACTACCCACAAAAAACAAGATGGAAAATAACAGTGAAAATTCAAGTGTCTGATTTTCCAATCTACTTAATAAAACCAAGATTCCAATACCAACAAATACGTGACTTACATAATGAGTTAACGTTAGTTGACCTGTCTTAACGAGAGCAGTTATTAACCAATTCCCAGAGAATTTTCTAGAAACATAAATGGAGATTGCTACTACAAGTACAGCTGAAGAAGTATTTGATATTAGATAGAATAGATTGGGAGGAATAGGTCCAGTTTGAAATAAATATCTTGCACTTTCTATATCTAATAGTCTTAAAGAGGAATGGAGAAGAACTTTGGATATGAATTCAGAAATTATTAAAAGTAACAAGGAAGTTATCCCCATTTTCTTAATTATTATCTTATTTGTCAATTCGAGTCTACCTATTATCATACCTAATAAAAAGAAACAGATCCAAGGAAATATAGGGTGATATCCATTAAACAATAAATTTCTAAAAAAACCTTCGACAGTCCAGAAATCTGTGTATTCTATAAATGGTTTATCGCGATTCCAACCTTTTAAATAGTTACTTGAAACCTGCATAATTTGTGCAATTAAGCCAAAAAGGGAACAGATGATTATAATCGTCTTGTTAGAAACAGTAATGAAAAATGATGCGATAAACACAAACACACCATAGTAATGTAGAATATCTCCCGTCCAACCAACTACATATAAAACCATACCTAATAAAAATAGAAAAGCAGATCTTTTCCAGATATTTTGCTTGCTCTTCCTTATTAGTAAATCAGAATCACCATTTCTTGCTTTCCTGGTCATTAGTGATATTCCAATTCCAGCTAGCAATACAAAAACTGCAGATGCTCTGCCTTGAAAAAGATCTGTAAACCAAATGATCCACTCTGAGCCATTCCCCTCAGCCTCAACTATAACTTTATAGTTAACAACAAACATTCCAAATAACGCCAATGATCTAGCAACGTCCAGTCCCTCTATCCGTTGATTTTTGATTTGAAGTTTAGTCATTTCTAACACTCTTTAGCACGCTTTTCACGGCTTCTTCCCATATACCCTTGTAATCTAATTCAAGCCCTGTAAGTATAAAATTACCGATATTATCAATAACCATTACAAGCATATTAGATTTGGATTCTACATTTTTTCCATCGACAACACCAATTTTAACACCATGATTCATTAACCTACTAAAGTTTTCAAAATAACCCCTCTGTATTTTATTTAATTGAATCATGTATTTCTCTTTCCTCGTTGCTAATAAAATGTACTCATTAAAAATTTTATTAAAATAAACATCCTTTTCCTGTTCCTCGATCATGTTAAATCCAATGTTAAGCAGAAACTGTTCAAAGTTATTCATTGTCAAATCATCAATCGTTACTGTATATTGATTCACTATTTCCTTGCAAATTTCTTCAAATAGAAAATCAATTAATTTCTCTTTCGAGTCGAAATAATAATAAATAGCTGGCTTTGAAATACCTACTTCTTTTGCGATCACGGCTAAACTCGTTTTATCAAATCCATTTTCCGCAAACATCTTATAAGCTGTTTCTACAATAAGACCATATGTTTCTTCCCTATTTCTCATATCTTCACCTCATTATTTACTTACCGGTCGGTAAGTAAATAATAACATGGATTACAGATAAATAAAAACATTTTTTTCCAAAACTCACTTTACGATGATTTCCCTCTTAAGCTTTTTCAACCTTATTTTCTATTGAATGCAAAAATTTAAGGATGGCTGTTTTCATTTGTTCCACACCCGGCTGTTCTATCGGAAAGTGACCTGCTCCTTCTAAAATTACACAATTTTTTTCATATTGTAATCGGTTATAAAAAGATTCACTTAATCTATATGGGGTCATTGGATCTACTTCAGGATGGATGAGCAGAATAGGGCAAACATCGAAATTTTCAGGCTCGATTATTGGTTTCATATTTAGGAATGTTCTCAAAAAGCGTAAAGAAACTTTTGTCCCTGCCGCTCTCGGATCGTTCATAATAAGTCGTGTTAAATCATCGTTATTTGTAATTAAATTAATTCTCGATACTTTTGAGACAGATATTCGAAACGAGTCCAATACAAAGGAGAAATTATCTAGCGTGAATTTACCTAAACGGCTAATTAGCTTATTTGTGGCAATTTGATCACGAACCTTCTGATTGCTTGTATCCACGAATGTCGTTACAACCAACCCTTTTACTTGTTTGCATAGACTGGCAACATGATAGGCAAGCATACCTCCGATGCTCGCCCCCAATAAAACGATTGGCTTTCCGTCTCGATCAAATTCCGATCCAATGAACTCAGTCATTATTTTTATCCATTCTTGATATTCCATGTATTTTAATGACTCTGAGTAACTGAGACCATAAGGAGGGAGATCTGGAGATACAATTTCATACCCCTGCACTTGCAGCATTCTTGCGTAGGGAGCGAAAAGTCTCCCGTTTCCCCCTGCACCATGAATAAAGATAATTTTTACTTTCGAATTCGGTACAGACATTCTATCTAGATGGATATGATAACCATTCCAAGTCCACCATTGTTCAGTTGGAAGATTATTTTCATTTATTCTTAGTTCTTCCGGAAAAAACCTCTGATAATCTTTCCAATAAATTTCGGTTTCATTGTATGTTAAATTTCTTGTAATAGAATTCACTCTCTTTTCCCCCAAACAATATTATCTGGCTTGCTATTAATCTATAACTTTATAACAAGGGTAATTCGTTCGTGTATTCTCTTATCATACCTTGTATCTATTATTTTGTTTTTTAATCAAGATTAATGTCGTAAAGAAACTTCAAACTTTTTAACTGACTTGCTGAAGATACACGTCTTAACAAAAAATCTCTTATTTTTATAATGATACGGTTTCTTGACTGGGCTACCTTACCAATCTGTCGTGACATTTTTATTATTTTAGCTGTTCTCTTTACTCTCAATTTTTCAAAATGCTTAAAGGCATCTTCAATACTAGAAAATTTATTCACGCATGATGCTAGAATAATGGCATCTTCTATTGCCTGACTAGCTCCCTGCCCCATATTGGGGGTCGTAGCGTGTGCTGCATCCCCAATTAGAAGGATTCTTCCGAACGCAAATTGCTTAATGGGAACAATATCGATAATGTCGTTATGAATAATGGCTTCATCTTTAGTTATATTGATTAGCTCAGGGATAGGAGAATGATAATCTTTAAACAGAGCAAAGATATCATTTTTTCTGAACTTTGCAGTTCCAGAATCATGATATGGGGCATTTACACAAGCGAACCAATATACTTTATCTCCGGCTAGTGGAACAATGCCAAACCTCCCATTCGTTCCCCACGTTTCTGAAGCTACGTTCTGATAAAGTTTACTTTGATCTACATCGGTAACCCCTCTCCAGCACGTATAACCGGCATAACGGGGATATGAATGAGGGATAAGCTTTTTGCGGAATACAGAATGAATTCCATCTGCTGCGATAACATAATCTGCGGTTGCTTCTGAACCATCCTCAAAAGTTAACCTGACTACATTTTTGTCTTGAAAAAAATCCACGCACTTTTTCCCGCATGAGACGGTATTTTCCTTAAGAGTTCTATGAAGAATTCCATGCAATGCAGCTCTATGGATGGTCACATTATCGGTACCAAATCGTTCACTGATCAACTTCGTATCCATTTTATTTAACTGTTTTCCATTTGCATCATAAATAATCATGGCCTCAAGTATTCGTCCGGCATCAATTACATGTTGATCTAAGCCGAGTTTTGCTAATGCTTTTATTGCATTATTGCCTATACCTAAGCCCGCTCCCACGGACGTAATTTCTGTTGAACTTTCAAAAACGATGGTCTCTATCCCTGCCTTTTGTAGTGCAATTGCCGTACATAAACCTCCGATGCCTCCACCAACAATAGCAATTCTTCCATTAAAGCCCATTTCCTTCACTCCTTCTGTGGGCTATCTAATTATCGATAGTTGCTAAAATAACACTTATTTTTTTTGTTCAATTATCCCTAGCCCCTTTTTGGTATATAACATCAAATTCATTTACCTTGATAATGGATCTTTAGTTTTAGAATGCTCCTTCCATAACCATTATCTATTTTAACAGAAATATCCAGTTTACTTATAATTGTTATTATCGAAAATGGCCCATAAATAAAAAAAGTCTCAACTCAGTCACATCAATGGGTTGAGACTTTTTAAATACAATCAACGAGTAGCGTTAAAGAGTTACAAGAGGTGCGAAAAGCAGAATAGTAATATACTTTACTAGGTCTCCTCTTACATTTTCATTCATTCCACACCACTGTCGACAATCGAAAAAGTTTTCTGTTCACAATTTATTTCTGCCATCGCTCCATATGGCAAAATAAATTTTGGTTCGGTATGACCAAAATTCAAGTTATAAAGAATCGGCAACTTCTCCAAATGAAATTCCTTCATGACCGTTAGAATCGCTTCTTTATACTCATCATAATATTTCTCATCTTGTGGTTTAGCAAAAATGATTCCATTTGCTTTTTGCAGAATACCTTGTACAGCATAATTTCGCAGCCAATATTTAATATAAGATGGCTCTGGCTTTTCTTCAGATGTTTCAAAGAAAAGAATACTGTTATCCCAATGTTTCTTATCAGGCCAAAGCTCTGTCCCTTTCGCGAACTCTAGTACTTCAATACAACCGCCAATCAACTGACCTTGGACGTTACCTGAACCTTGAAGAAGCTCGTAGCCGTGATTTTTTCGCATCGTTCGTCTACTATTCTTATTCTCTTCGATCCATTCCAAACGTTCACTTGTCCAAGCCTTGGCTGGTTCAATTTCACCAATCCTTTCATTTGAAAAAAGGGTTCGATTCACCAATTCAACCGTATAAGGGTCCATTTCAACATTCTCAGCAAAATCTGTTAAAATAGCAGGACCGTAAAAGGAAGAAATCCCTGCTTTATGACAAAATAAATGGGAAATCGTCACATCAGAGTACCCCATAAATATTTTAGGGTTTTCACGGATAACATCAAAATCAATATATGGAAGTAAACGAATACTATCTTCACCACCAATATTGGCAAAGATACCTTTAATCGTTTCATCTTTAAATGCCGTCATCAAATCTTCCGCACGAGCCTGTGGATTTTGATAAAGATAGTCACTTCCTTTTAAACTATTTGGCATCGGGATAACTTTCAAGCCAAAAACTTCTTCTAATCGCTTTACCCCTTGCTCATAGCGCCATTTAAGTTCAGGATCACCTGCCCCTCCCCATGACGGACTTACGGTTGCCACCCGATCTCCCGGCAGTAATTGCTTTGGTTTGATTAACATGATTTCTCCCACCTTTATAGCTATGAAGATATAACATTCATATTACTACAACTTTAACAAATTTACTTTTTGTTTTTTGAAAATTCCCTAATTAATAACTAAATCATCTTCCATAAGGAGAAGCAGGTTTTCTGCCTTATCAATAAAGGCTTTCCAATCTTTATTGATTGTCATATTCATTGCGAAACCTACTTTTTGGAGTTTCGATTGTAAATCAACAAAATTGTCTTTATCATTCTTAGTTAAAACGCTAAATTTATACAATTCATCATGAGGGTATTGTCTTAATGCATAATCAAGATGCTCTATTTTCGTCAGATCATCCTTTGAAAGCCAACCTGAATATTTACCACTATTCATTGCAACATCAATTCCGTTTAAAACATCCCCTAACTGGGTGGTCACTAAATTTGGTTCCGTCCAATTATTATTAATTTGATGTTCTAGTAAACCCTCAAGTTCAACAAGTTTATTTAGCACTTCTGAGTAAAATAGCTCTTTGTGTACTAAGCTCATTTTTAGGTACCCGATAGCTAAGCAAATGAGAAAAATTGCGTTTAATAATAAGGAACTTCTCAAAATAGCTTTCTGCTTTTTACTCACATTACTCCCCCATATTTTTTATTTTGGACGAAGCACCCCATCTGGATCGATCAAACCCGCAAACGACCATGTTTTCCCCTGATCCTGTGTGGTATACTTCGCCAATACCTTTCCACCCAAATAATCACCCATTTCACCTTGATTCACTAACAAAGTTCCTTCCGTTCCATGAAAAGTAGGAATCTCAGCTATTGTGAAATAGTTCAGATATTCTTCAGGTATTGGAACCTCCACGCGTTCCCAGTTTGCGCCACCGTCGGTAGTACGGTACAAATTTGGAACAGGAGGCAGGTCTTCATAGCGATATTCACCAAAGGAGATAAATCCTAATTGATCATTAATAAATCCCCCGTCTGTCACTAAGCTATAAGTGTCATCCACTGGTCCGACGTTGTACCATGACTGTCCACCATCATTTGTTTTAAATATTAAATGTACCTCACTACTCATCGTTTTATCTCCTGTTACGATGAGATAACCATCCTGTTTCGACGTGAACCCAAGTTTTAGCATGCGTAAAAATGGCAGTTTATCCGAAACCACTGCCTCATTCCAAGATTCCCCTTTATCCGTACTTACCAGAACCCGCATCCCTTGGTTAAGGACAAACGCTGTTATCTCCGGAGTCATCACATAGCTACCACTAACTAATTGTTGTTCCGTATCGTTTGATTCACCAGTAAATAAATCTCCCCTCGCAACAGGCACAACCTGCCAATCTCTCCCATTATTATAAGTAACCCTAAGCGTTTCACCCTTAATTTCATACCTTATGCTTTCCGATGGTTCCTTTATTCCGGCTTTCTTTCGATATTCTTCCAACGATTCAACAGGAGGCAAACCGATTTGCGTATCGGTTGTTCTTTCAATATTTGTTAATGTGTATGTTAAAGGATCAACCTTATGAATCGTTAGTTTCCAAACGATATTGGGGACGATACGATTATCCTTTACCTCTCCCCAGCCGTAATCGACCTTGGGTGTGGTTTCTGACAACTGAACTTCAAAAACGGCTGCTACCACGAAAGAATCGACATCCTCCGATAACTTCGCAAATCGAAGATAGAACGCATCAGCAATTGCTCCCTCGCTTTCAAAACTACCCATGAAATCAGACCATATTCGGGAAGCAACCGATTCTGGTTTGATTGCCTCTTCATTTACCTGCACTGTAAAAGGGAGTTTGCTGTTTATATCTGCCTTCTTTACTTCGACTGGTTTCGAATTCGGTTTTTCATTCTCCTCTTTATTCATTTGAAAAATAATGAAGATAACTATTAATATTGAAATGAAAATTAATATACTACTTTGACCCTTTTTCATTTGAATCCTCCTTCATTCAACATCCTCTTCATCAAAAAATGGTTTATAAATATATCGCTTCGGGGTAATCGTCTCCTCCTTACCTGGTATATATAAGGAGACCGTTGGACCATAATTTCCTGGATCAGCAGTGATAGGAATCGACTTACCATTTTCATTAAAATAGCGAATCCCCTCATCAATAGCACCCCAGTTTCTTATTCCTTTATACAGGACAGCATTCTTCTCTTCATTCCAACGATTAACTTCCTCTTTTAAGGGAATCCATTCTAGAATATTGATAACAATCGATAAATCGTTATTAGGATCATACACCGTTGTTTTTTCCCCTTTCCAATCTTGTTTATGTATCCTTACCTTATTGCCCTTTGCTTTATCAGTAAAAATTAAATAGGTTGATTGTAAATCTTGATTTTGATCAAACCCGTAAATAAACATATAAATATCGGTGATCGTCCCATCCTTTTTAAACTCTATTTCTATATCATTGGACATTAAATACGGTTCTAGTTCCATCTTCGCTTTTACAGAATCTATTATTCCATTTAGCTTTGTGTTATAAAAATTATCATTCTCTAGCTTTATTCTTGTCTCTGTTTTTAACTCATGGATTTTCCAGGCCAATTCCCCATTAAAATTGACAGCATTTGAACCAACATAATATCCTCCAACAGCGGTAAACAGAGAAAAGGAAAGAACCGTCCATTTCCAAAAAATCGGTTGGATCGGCTTAAAAATCGTAAAATATTCTTTAATCTGTTCAAGAGAAGGTTCTGTTTTCTTTGAAATGGGGATAAACGTTTTATCTTTAAAGTATAGAAAATACCATTTTTTATTTCCTTTGATCGTTGTTAAACTATCCAATGGAAAAACATGATGATCCTCGGAATCACTTGACACAATAACCAATTGCCTCTCATGGATTTCAATCTGACTATCAAGCTGGAATAGATAGTCTTTTGCCATATGCTTTCGATAAACTACAAAAATATGAATAAACACGAATATCAATATTAAGCTAATTCCTAAAAATATTGGTACATTGGTTTTCAATTGTCCTATTTTTGTAATCGTGTACAAAACCCTCCACAACAGTACATAAAGTAGAAGGCTGATCAAGCTACTTTTACTACCAAATAATAAATCTCGTAAGATCAGTCTTCGATATAGTTTTTTTGTCAATTTATTTTCTACTACCATTCCTATCACTCCTTTCCCTCCATTTAACAACGTAACCAATTTAATAAATTTTTCCAATTAAATCGTAACATAAAAATTAAACATATTTTAATAAAATTACATGTTATGCATGATATAAAGGACAATTCCCTTTTAACGAACGGACTCCTTCAGCAATCAAAAAAGGAGGCGCTTCAGCGTCCCCCCCTTTTAAATTCTTATACGTTATTTAGGATAAAGTAATAGTGTTTTCTTTATTAAACTACGAATCTTTCACACTCTTCTTTTAAAAGAGATGCAGATGACTTTAAATCCTTAGTCCATTGATTAATTTCTTCAGTGGAGCCACTTATTTGCTGACCGGATGCAGCCACTTGTTCAATACCAGCTGCATTTTGTTCAGCGATTGCAGCGATCTCTTCAATTGAGTGGTTCATTTTACTTTGCTTATTTACAAGGTTTACCATTTGTTCACTTAGAATAATATTTTTACTTGCCATGCTCGTGATGGTTTCCGATATTTCTTTAAAGGTAATACCCGTATTTTTAATATTATGTTGACCTTCGGACACCTTCTCTAAACCATCTCGGAGAGTAGTCACGACAACATTGGTACTCTGTACTACCTTTTCTACTATTCCTTGAATTTCATTGACAGAGTCGGAAACTCCCCCTGCTAATTTTCTTACCTCTTCGGCTACAACTGCGAAGCCTTTTCCTTGCTCTCCTGCTCTCGCCGCTTCTATAGCTGCATTCAAAGCTAACAGGTTTGTTTGGTCGGCAATAGAACGAATGAACGTGACAAGAGAAGAAACATCTTTTGTTTGTACAGCTAACCGTTCTACTTCTTCTGCAGTCAGATTAACAATATGTGATATATCATCCATTTGTTGAACAGACTGCTCCATAATGTCGTATCCGTTTTCCGTTAATTGTTTGACCTGCCTATTCATATTAGTAAGTTCTTCTCCTGTTGCATGAGCTTCATCAACTACTTTAGTGAACACTTGCATTTCATAGGATAAATCGGAAGAAAGACTTGCTTGTGTTTCTACACCCCTAGCCATTTCATCCATTGTTATAGCTATTTGTTTTGTGCCATGAAGCAATTCAATCATTGCTGTTTCTAAATTCATACTTTTGTCATGCACACTGATGGATGTTACTTGCATATTGTTTATTATCGATTCTAAAAGAGATGACATTTCTTTCATGGAATCACGAAGGTAACCTATTTCATCAGATGTTTTAAATGACAATCCTTCCAAAACTTCCTTTGATTTTGCAATATCCCCTAGCGTAATGGATTTAGAAGCTTCACTCAAAGTACTTAAAGGAGATAGTTTTTTGTCAAGATTGCGATACACAAATCCGAGAATAACTAATAGAATAACTACCAAAATTCCCACTAATAGTGGAACAATTTCCTTCATTGCATTTATTTGTATCGTTTGAACTTGTTCAGCTGCGAAATCCACTCCAATGATACCTATTAATTTACCCGTACGATCTGTTATCGGGGCAAAAGAGGACATGTAATTTCCATACTTTGGGTCTTCTACTATATCTGTACTACTTGTATTCCCCTCTAAGGTTGGTTCAATATCCCTATATGTGGTGGTTTCAGTTGGTTCACCAATTGGAGAGGTTTCCCCTTTGGGAGATCCATCCACCATAATTTCCAACTTTTTATTTTCCGTTATCGATAGCGTATACACATATAAAGCTCCACTTTTCTCTCTAAAATCATTCAGTTGTTCTCGAAGTTTATCATATGTTTTATTTTCTACTGGATCTTCTAGGAAGGATTTATATAGGTCGATATCGATCTTATCAGCAAACCTTTCTGCGTGAATACTATTATTATATTTTAATGTATCATTTATCGAACGGTGTGATGTGTAGACCACCATAGCACTGCTAATTAGAAAAAACAGAAGTACTATGCAAAAAAGGAAAAAGGTAAACTTCCTCTTAAGTGATTTCTGCTTAATTTCTCGATTTTTCATAATGGATTTTCTCCTCTTTAGTTAGATAGTCCTAATTATTATACAGCCTTACCCCGCCTTATTTCGACAATTTTCGCAATATGGTAAAATTTGTTGCTAGTTGACAAGCATAAAATGTTCAACATTTCCCTCTCCGTCAAGTGTGTTATTCTATATGTAAAATGTTTAGAAAGGTGATCAGGATGCCAGATTGGTCTTATCATACCTTATTCAAACCCATTCTACAGAAGCTTCCCCCCTCCCATAGTAGAGAGTTTATCCACCGTGGAATGAGTTTCCTATCCTCTACCTCTATCGGTGAAAAAGTAATTGAGTTCCTTGGTCATATGTCACCTTCAAAAAATATACAGAAACACCTATTTAATATACCGTTTACTTCACCTGTTGGACTAAGTGGGAAAATTGATCCCAACTTATCTGGACTAAAGGCTTTTCAGAACCTTGGTTTTGGTTTTATAGAAATTGGTCCCGTCTCCATACATGGATCGGTTGGTAAAGGAGACCTTCAGATTAATCCGAAAAAGGAACAGATTTTTGGAGTGCCTAACTCTTCTATCAAGCTATCAACCGTGAAGGATCGATTGGATTCGCACTTAAAAAAGAAGATTCCATTTTTCATTCGTGTTGAGGGAACTTTGCCAGAAATAAAACTGATTTGCGAAGATCTTTTTCATTATAGTGCTGGATTTATTATTAATCGCCATGCTTTTATTTCAGATGCTCAGTTCGATCAGTTTCGAGAACAGATAAATAAACCGATAATACTAGCTTGTTCAAGTAATCATCTTTATGAAATTGAGAAACTGGAAAACTATCATCCAGATGGAATTCTCCTTGAAGAGACCGGTACACCTGAGAACCTTAACCAAGCGCTTGCTGTAATTAAGAAATTAGTTCCGAGGAACATACCGATTATCACTTCAGGAGGAGTTAAAGAGCCTTCAGATGCCATTAAATTATTGGAAAACGGAGCGACTCTTATTATGTTAGGCTATGATTACGTGTTTGCTGGCCCAGGTCTGCCAAAACGAATTAATGAAGCATACAGTCATAGGCAAACGAAGGGTTTGAAGATGTGTCCAGGTTGGATATGGTATTGGCTATTTGGTTTAGCCATCACGATTGCTGGATTCATTGCCCTATTTTTTAGTATGACATCGGTCATTCTTCCATACGATGAAACCTTTTTAGGTATACTGCGAAAAGATATTATCGATTATAATCCTTACATTTTATCTTTTATGTCCCATGACCGGATGACACTATCAGGAACGATGATTTCTGGTGGAATCATTTACATGCAGCTTGCCCGATACGGAATTAAAAATGGACTGCATTGGGTCAGAAAAGCAGTAAATATAGGGGGTATAATTGGTTTCCTTGGAATCCTCTTATTTATCGGTTATGGCTATTTTGATTGGCTCCATGGATTGTTTTGGCTCATTTTATTACCTTTTTTTATCGTAGGATTTGTAAAATCAAGAACGGCACAGGAATCACCTACAAGCATAAACCTATTCAATCATAAATCCTGGAGGCTGAGCTTATACGGGCAGCTTTCCTTTATCCTATTAGGAGCTTCATTAGCCGTTGGCGGAGTGGTGATCTCGCTTGTTGGAGTATCGAGTGTGTTCGTCCCTACGGATATTTCTTATATATGTATGACTCCAGAAATGCTGAATGATTTTAATCAACGATTAATACCCGTAATCGCCCATGACCGTGCAGGATTTGGAAGTGCGCTATTAAGCGTCGGCCTACTTGTGTTGATGCTCGCGCTATGGGGAATTCGTGAAGGTGAACGTTGGATTTGGTGGACCTTTACAATCGGTGCCATTCCAGCATTTGCATCCGGGATAGCCACTCATTTTTTCATTGGCTATACCGATTTTGTTCACTTATTACCTGCTTATATTGCATTACTTTTATATGTGAGTGGGGTTATTTGCACAGCGCCATTTTTATTAAAAAATATTAAAAAATAAACAAAAGCCCTAGAATACTAGTTTGAAATAAAAACTTGTATTTTGGGGCTTTCAACTATAATGTTAATATTTTTAAAATTAAGGCTCTATCATACCTATTAAGAAATCTATTTTTCTAAAATCTTTATTATTATTTTTATCTGCACGATAACTATCACAAGAGGAAGATTTGTAAACACTTAAATATTGCTCAGGGTTTAGTAAGTAATATTTAACATTTCCCATATGATGTATTTCTAAGTCCTTAAGTTGTACTCCTGCGAAATTTGGTAATGTGTCAATAATGCCAAACTCCACTGATAACCCCTCTTTAGAGAACTCATGTTCATGCGAATCAACTAGAATATATTCCAATGAATTCATGATTTTCAAAATATCATTCCAATTATGTATAGATTTTTCAGGTGGCACTTCCCATCCTCTTTTATCACCAGGAACATGAATGTCTAGGTCCTGAGCATCCCAGCACTTGCCTGTAATGACTTCTAAACCGACCGAACCCATTAATAACGGAATGATTTCTATTTCATTTAGTTTTTTGGCAATCTTTATAAACTCAGCAAACTTGTGATTTTCCAATCGTCCTTCCCCTTTGACACAATAACTAGTTTTATCTTTCTATTACTAAACAATCTTGCGCTTTATATTTTTCATTCTTACAATTATACAATTGTATCAAATGATTTAGAGATAATTCTTCATACTTACATCTAGTATATGGGATATTAACTTCTTCATCTTCATGTCCCATCCATACTCTCCATAATTCTAATATCTGTCCTTCTCTAAAATTTTCTTTTAGGTACTCTAATAATTGCTTTGCCCTTAATTCTGAAAAAGTAAAATTTACTTCATAAATGAATGGATAACTTGTATACCCACAATCTCCAAAAGATGTTTCCTTCGAGATGATCAATTCATCTAAATCGTCTTCATTTTCAACAAATAATATTTCGGCATTTGGGTCCATCTCCTCCCAAGGTAGCAACTCATGTGGTTTTATTCCTAAATCAATAGCCTCTTGCACCGTAATATTCTTCGCCTTTGTATTATCTACTTCTGGTATTTCATAATTTGTTGCTATAAATGAATATGAACTCATTTAACCTCATCCTAAATAAATTTTATTTTTTACGTTATTTCTTAAATGAAAAAACAGCCCAATGTTAAATATTCTCCTATTTGTTTTTCAACTTAACTGCAATTTATTCCTTCCTCTGTACCTGAATTTGAAATAGTAGTAACTAAGGTTTCTCAAATTTTAAGAAGTTCCCCCTCGTTGTTTTAGTTTTAAAAAAATTTCGCCATGTACAAATTCCAGGCTTTTGAATGTCAGTCTAGGAATATTTTAGAATACAGAAATGCTGAAAACCGCCACGATTCATTCTAAAAAACCCATTCCTTGCCTCCCACTAAACTTAATTTAATTTGAACACGGAATTTACAATTTTTTAATATTCAGCTGATATGATTGGTTTACTACCGAATGAGGAGGCAGAATAAATGAATGTGCGTGCAATATTTATTGATATGGATGGTACACTACTAAAAGCCTCAAACATCATTTCTCGCAGAAATATGGAAGCCATTCATAAGCTCATGAATCGGGGAGTCAAGGTTTTTCTAGCTACTGGTCGTCATTATGAAGTAACGGCTCCCTACCATAAAGAAATGGGATTACAAACTCCGATGATCTGTTTGAATGGTGCCGCTATTCACCATGCAGAAGGAAGAACTCTACACACGCAAACCGTCAAACTTAACGAAGAAAGATTCCACCATATTACCGCAGAAAATTTTTGTAACGTGATGATCCATACAGCAGATGGCCTTTATTGTAAGGAAATGAATGAAGAAATCGATTATTGGACAAAAGTTGGGCAAATTCCGCCCCTTTATATTGGAGATTTAAGACAGGCAAACTATCAAGATGTACTTAAATATAGTGTCCGAACAGGTGCGCCTTGCCATGAATTATCTGCGTTGTTTAAAAATGAAGCCGAAGTCATCAATTGGAATGACGGGTTTGAAATACTCGCTCCTAATGTTTCTAAATGGTCTGGTATAAAAAAACTACTTCGAGCATATCGAATGAGTACAAATGAAGTCGTAGCCATTGGGGACGGTCCCAATGATATAGAGATGCTCCGTAATGTCGGTACTGGTGTTGCAATGGGGAATGCCAGCGAAGAGGTTAAAGCAGCAGCTGACTTTGTTACAGGACACCACGAAAATGATGGATTAGCTGAATTTATAGAACGTTATCTTCTAAAATCATATGAATCTGTCATTTAAGCTAATAATGGCAGGTATGATCATATTCTGATTCATACCTGCCATTTTTTTATCATCAATATAATTAGATTGTAAAACTGATCAATACGAGTTCAAAGATAGTTATTATACACACTGAGAATTTTGAATAAGAAACGGCAATTCTTCGACAAGAATGACTCAGTTACTTGTTAAAAATACTTTCCCATTTGTTTTTTTAGAAGATTCAACAGCGTCAATCGCCTTTTTTATATCCGACAAGTCATACGTAGAATCGACCATCATCAAACGTAATTTTTTATCGTCTATTAGCCTTATCAATTGTTTAAAAGTTTCTTGCCATTTTATTGCTGTGACCTCTTTATTCCAATTTCGCAAATGAAACATATTCACATTTACTTTTGCTCGATTTACAATATCCGCCCAGTTTACTTGTACCCCTGATAAAAGACCGATTGTTAAAAAATGTCCATTAGGGCGGACACTAAAAGCTAATTCATTACCATCCGAACCCCCAACAGAGTCAATAGCAGCATCCGCACCCATTCCATTTGTTAATTCCATAACAGTTTCATTTAGACGAATAATAGAGGTATCTATCACATAAGTAGCACCGAGATGAAGTAATTCCTCTGTATATTTATTATTCCTAGTGACTGCAATTAATCGAAAACCTAATATCTTCGATAATTGAGCAAAAATATGCCCAATAGAAGAACCACATGCGTTAACCAATAAAACATCGTTTGGCTTTAATTTTAAAACTTCCGTACAAACCACCCATGCTGTAATGGGATTAATATACATTTGTGCTGCAGTAAAATCATCAATAGAATCGGGAATAGGAACGGCAAATTCTGCTGTTGTCTTGACGAACTCTTGCCATGTACCTTCCCCACGCAAAGGTAAAACCCGTTTACCAATTAGTTTTTTAGAAATGAAAGGACCTACATCCTCTACAATCCCAACTCCTTCATAACCAGGAATAGTAGGTAAAGAAATTCGATGAGAATACGCCCCTCTAATTGGAATTAAATCAGAAGGATTGATAGGTCGTGCCAACATTCGAACAAGTACTTCATTATCTTTTGGTGGTTCAATGGTTTTATATTTAATTTTTAACACATCTTTAGGACTGCCGAATTCATAGAAATTAATAAATTTTGCACTCAAAACGATAGACTCCTTACTGTTGAATGATCTGCCTGTTATAACTGAATGTTGATGTTGCTATGTTTGAAAAATAAACGAATAATTTTCGTTTAAATTGGGAAATACCCGTATTTCCTTAATAATAAAGGAAGTTTTTTCGCCTATATGATCTAAGTCCTTGGATTTAGACATATTAAGTGCATTTAAGCGAAATTTCTTCGCTTATATTGGCTTCATAGGCTTCCTTTATAGGCATTAACGGAAAAATTCTTTTCTTATGAATTCTCCTACCAAAAATTTTGTTAGAATATTGAGCCGTTACAAGGATAAGAAGAGCGATCTTTCATTATTTAAGCATCGCACCATTTAGTTTGCATAAGGTTCATTTATTTTCTTAAGTCCAATAATTTTTTTCAAAAAAATTAATTATTTCATCTTTATATTGATATCTATCATTGAGTTTTTGTAATAATTTAATATCATGGGTATGAGTTTTTCCTGTCTCGAGCATTTCTTGATATAAGTCAATATAAGGAATATTCTTAATAAAAGCGTTTTTTAATTCCTTTTCTACGTCATAGGAAATTTTTTTAAATCTCACCTCAGCAATCCCTGTTTCATCAATTTCAAGAATTGCATACTGAGCTCGCAGGTCATTACGGAACTTGTCCCATCTATAAAAAGGCTGACCGATAGTTCCTGGGTTAATGATTAGTTGTCCAGCGCTACTATAGCGTAACAATTGGTGATGAGTATGAGCATAAATCGCAATATCGTAATCATACTCAAATAACTGATCAAAATTTTCCTGAGTATTAGTTGGCCATAAATCTCCCCCATAATTTTTATTTTGTAGATTATGACTAATACTGATTGATAGATTATTAACTTGTTTTGTTTGGTGTAATGGTAAATTCTTTATAAGATTAATATAGTTCTCATCCAAATTTTCACACTGATACTGAACTAACCGAGAAACATAGATATCAGTGGGGTTATTAAAATCTATTTTTTTATTCAGTACTTCACAGAAGCTGTCTTCCCAGTTTCCTTGAACATACGTAGCAACTTTAATACGATCTAATATTTCAAATAAATCATTTGTTCCTGGCCCAGGCATGATTAAATCTCCTAAAAACCAATAGTCAGTGACAGATTCTATGATAGAATCTTCGATAACTGCATTTAAAGCACTTGCATTTCCATGGACGTCTGCTAATAAAGCAATTCTATGTTTCATGTTTTTATTTTGACCTCCTCCGCTCACTCTACTGAGGGGAAAATTCTATTAATAATATAAAATTTTTGTTATTCCAAACTCTGTAACTAATGTACGATGTTTTAATTCTTCTAACCAACTTTTTTCAGTCAATTTAAATAAACCATATTCATTTTCATATGTATAATTTCCAATATTAATTGTAATATGATTTGAATTTCCGCGTAATTTTCGTAAGGAATCTTTATACCAGTGTTGAACCGGAATTGTATATAATTCGAGAACATCTCCTAGCTCCATGTATTTATCTAAATATATCCAAAAGTCTCGATTGCCTAATCCGCGTGCTTCATATAGATATGGCATCGTAAATATTGGTTGAACAATCTTAACCCAATATTCATCTAAGGTATGAACACCAAAGCTTAACCCATTTTCAAATATAGTACTACCATTTTCATCAATTTCCTTAGGAAGGATAAAATGCTTTGATGATGCTAGAAATTGAATTTCAGACAATGTTTCACTTCCCTCATATAAAATAATTGCATTTAAAAATATCTTCCTTTGACGAACAGTGCCATTTGCTTTGCTCAAAAAAGATAATTTAATAAAGTTTTTTTAACCACATTTCATTCCATTGAAAATATAATTCATTATTGTCTGATTGGGTAAATATTTGTTTGGGATAGGGTAAAGCAAGTTCTGGCATATTATTTGGATTAAAATACTGAAGCTCAACCGTTTCATCATCTACTGGACTAAGTATTCCATTTTGAATATCACAATCAAACATATAGACGTTATACTCCACCTGATGACCATTCGGATATTGGTAACGGAAATCTTCTCCACCAAAAACCCCCACTAATCTACTTGGAACAACATATAACCCAGTTTCTTCCCACACCTCACGGACAACAGCTTGTGCAGGTGCTTCACCCATTTCTATTGCTCCTGCGGGGAGGCTCCATTTCTCACCATTTCCCTTATTCTGCAGCAAAATTTCTCCTAGTTCGTTTCGAATAATTCCAGCTACACAAGGCATAAAAAGCAACTCATTGCCCACTTTTTCTCGTAGTCTTTTATAATAGTCAGACATTCCCAACTTGGTTCTCCACCTTAATTTAAAATAATATCAAGTAAGAGTTCTATAAAATGTTTAAATTTTCCTGTTTTCAACATTCCTTCTTCTTTAGCACAAAAATTAATAGTCGTTTGGGCGATTCTTATGACAGTTGTCTCGGTATACGGTATTCAGTACATTAATTGGCTTTAAACAATAGTCATCGAGGCAAAACATTTGACAAAATTTTTCATTTATGCTATAATTTACAATTATGATATATGCATATATAATAAGATTCTCCTGGCCAGGGGAATCTTATTTTTGTTTATGGGGGAAATGGAATGAAGAACAATGAATCCAGTGTCACTTCCTTAGTTTCGGCTTTCGCTCGTGCCTTTCACAGTAAATATGACACACCCAAAATTTTTGATGATTATCTTGCAAATGACTTAATTTCACCTCAAGAGTTTTCATACATTAGTGAGAATATGAAACAAGGAATACAGTTTTTCAACAAGGATATTGCTCAGAGATATCAGAATGATCCTGAAGAGATTCTTAAATGGATTACCCAAGTCCTGCTTTCTCCAACACCCTTAGGTCGTGCCGCCTTTTGCGAGGAAGTATTACGTAACGAAGTGATGTTAGGGGTAGAGCAGTATGTGATACTAGGGGCTGGCTTAGACACTTTTTGTTTCCGACATCCACAGTTCAATGAAACGCTTGAAATATTTGAAGTCGATCATCCAGCAACACAGGAAAACAAAAAACAAAGGCTGGTTACTGCTAATCTAAAAATTCCTGATAATCTTCATTTTGTTCCGATGGACTTCACAAAAAGTTTCTCGTTGCAATACCTTAGAAACGAAGGATTTGCAGACAAAAAAACTTTCTTTAGCCTCTTGGGGGTTTCCTATTATTTAACGAAAGAGGAACTTTCAGGCTTGATCCATCAATTATTTGAAATTGTCCCTATCGGCAGTTCGATCGTGTTTGATTATGGGGATGAAAATTTCTTTGAGGCAAAAGGACTATCTAATCGAGTAGAAAATACGATTAAAATGGCTGCTGTCGGTGGTGAGCCAATGAAATCGTGTTTCACTTACCTTGAAATCGAGCAGCTGTTAGAAAAATCTGGGCTACTAATCTATGAACATTTAACACCAGCAATGATCAATGACCAGTTCTTTCGCAATCGAACGGATTATTTAACTGCCTTTGAGGCGATTCATTATATCCATGCTGTAAAAAAATAGAATTCTAATGAAATGGGCCGCTCGAAACATTAGATGATTGAGCGGTTTTTTTCAATTTACTCTGATTACTATGTGCATTCCTTCTCTCTTCCATTCTCTGGCTTATCAGGTGTTGGATCTGGCCATGGAACATATTTTCATGGACAACAAGTGCTGAATCCTTTTCAGTTTTGTCCATGAACTCCATTTTCATGGACAAAAAGTGCTGGGCCTTTTCAGTATTGTCCATGAACTCCATTTTCATGGACAACATGTGCAGGATCTTCCTCAGTTTTGTCCATGAACTCCATTTTCATGGACAACATGTGCAGGATCTTCCTCAGTTTTGTCCATGAACTCCATTTTCATGGACAAAAAGTGCTGGGCCTTTTCAGTATTGTCCATGAACTCCATTTTCATGGACAACATGTGCAGGATCTTCCCTAGTTTTGTCCATGAACACTATTAACATTTTACTTCATCAACAACCATATTCCTTTTCTCCTAAGCTAAAAAGAAAAAAATGAGCTGCTGCCACAACTCATTCATTACTACAGCAAAATTTTCACTTTTTGATAAAAGTGTTGCTCTTTTAATACCCTCTGTGCCTACCATGCTTCCTACAAAGCCAATTAATACACTGGATGAAATGAATTTTAATAAATAATAAATACTTGAGCCCATCATACAATCAAGGATTATTAATTTTATAATTGTTGAACCTTTAATGGTGTAGAAAACCGCTCGATGTTTACTCAACGCTGTCACACACCTTCTTGTTTTTCAAAAAGATATGAAAAAATAGATTGTCTAATACCAGCAACCTGGTCCTTCTTTAACTAGAATATACCTGCACTTGATTGCGTCCTTCTCGTTTTGCAGAGTATAACGCTTGATCAGCTTTATTCAAAAGCTGATAGAGTGTCGCACCTTCCTCTTCCGTTGCTTCTGCCACACCACTGCTTAAGGTAACAGAAATCACTTCCTCGGTAGTAATTAAAGGCTCTGACTCTACTGACTTCTGCAGCTGATTCGCAATCGCTTCCCCCTCCAATAAAGTGTATCCCTTCAGTGCAAGAACAAACTCCTCACCGCCATATCGGGCAAATAACATATCATCCTTCAATTGGGTTTGGCATACCTTCACAACATGCTTTAGTAATTGATCACCGATATGGTGGCCAAAGGTATCATTCACTTTTTTAAAATAATCAATATCGATTAACAGGATTGTAAATGGCGATGAACTCTTTTGGGCTGTAGAAAAGTCTTGCTCACATTTTTGAAAAAAGGCCCGACGGTTATAAATTTGGGTAAGCTCATCATAATAGGCTTGATGCTCTAGTCTCATCTGTAAACTTTTCAGCTCCGTGATATCGGTAAATATAATGAGCTGACCTTTACGATCCTTCGCATGCTGCAAGGAGGAAGTTCGAACCTGATAAATTCGCTTGCAATGACAGATTTCTCGAGTGAATGGAGCTGTCTCTAATTTAGAAGGAAATGCATCACCTGACAGCTCAAACCAAACCTTAGCAAACTCCATTCCAAACATAGATTTATTTAATTGTGGGAACATCCCCTTACAAGCCTGATTAAACTCTATTAATCGATAAGATTCATCTAATACAATCACACCATCATTAATACTATTAAAGATCGCATCCTTCGCAATTGGCATAACGGTGAATAGACGAGATGAGCTAATCGACCATAGATATAAGAGCGAAGAAAGCCATAAGACCATTGGGACTGGATCGACTCCAGGTGGTGTGAGTCCGTTTAAATAAACAAAAGCTGTTACCATTGGAACGAGTTGTCCAAACATTAACGAGATTAATTGCAGCCGATATGCCTTGGCCGTTTCCTTCCAACGGGAGATTAATAGTAAAAAAGCAACAAACATAGAGAAAAATGTGTAGATGCCATGAACCACATACCAAATTCCGATCTCCTGATGAATAAAAGGAGCCCCTAAGCTTGGATCCACTTCAAACACCCTGTAATGAAAATGATGGAAATCATTCGTTGCCACCATCACTAGACTAATAAAGGGAATGGTTAATAGAGTGATACTCCTTTTTTTCGTTATGTTGATTCCCAAATACTGCATGATAAACAGTAACCCTAACACGACAGAGAACGGCATGCCGATATATTGAATAACCGTCCAAAACTTAATCTGCTCAAGCGTTATTGCGGTTAAGCCAAATCCCGAACCAAAGCAATAAATAGCAATGGACATAGCGTAGAGAATAAACGAATTGGCAATATTCTTATAATGATGACGCTTAAAAAATACGTATAAGCATAAATACAGGTTAAGTACCCCAGAGGTACATATAAGAGTAATATAAGCAGTTAGTTGCGAGTCCACGATTCAATACCTCTTTGTGATAATCCTTTTTCCTTTAATTTAACATAGATAAAAATAAATGTGGATTTATATTAATCTATCTCAGGAACCTTTTGTTCTTGGGTTGCTCGATTTTTAGAAAGTAAAGTTTATGTTCAAAAATCGGCAGAATTTTTGTATAATTCCATATAATAATATTTGCTCAAATCTTATCAAAATCAGAAAGGAGATACTAAAATGGAGAACTTTTACCTATTTGTCCTTATGTGTTTTTTTCTCATTATTTTACCCGGTCCCGATACTGCAATTGCCACAAAAAATACGGTCACCGTTGGGAAAGCTGGGGGTCTTAAAACAGCTTTAGGTACTTGCTGTGCTCTTCTTATCCATACATCGGCTGCTGTATTAGGGCTCTCTGCCATCATTGTTAAATCAGCTTTATTATTTTCTATCTTGAAATATGTAGGTGCGGTTTACTTAATTTATATGGGTGTTAAGGCTTTATGGTCTTTAAAGAAAAAGGAAATCGCAGCAAGTGCTGAAATAAACTCCAAAAGGCAGTTTGTCAACAAATCTTGTTTTAAACAAGGGTTCCTTACAAATATTTTAAATCCCAAAGTTGCCGTCTTTTTCTTAACCTTTTTGCCTCAATTTGTTGACCCTGGAAGCAATACCTTCTTACCATTTCTTATTATGGGCATCACTTATACGGTATTGACTGCCATATGGTTTTTACTTTATGTCTATTTAATTAATCAGATCAGTGCTTTTATGAAAAAACCTAAAACACAAAATATTATTGAAGCGATCACCGGAACAGTACTGATAGGTTTTGGAATAAAACTTGCTCTTGAAAAAGCACATAATTAGATCATCTTAATATTTTTAGGAAAGACCCTTGTAATCGAAGGGTCTTATTTTTGTTGCTGTACCAATTAATGCAAAAAAAACTCACTCTAGGAGTGAGCTTAACCTCTATAAACACTATCACATGTTCCGGCTTTGGGTTCATAAAAACAATGTTCTTTAAATTGACCAGATTGTGGTTGACCATACCACGTTGGAGGACATGCACCAGTTGGATTAAAATACCATAGAGCGAATTTTGCTGGGTGGTCTCTCCAATAATCTAAATTCTGTTTCGCTAATCTTCTTTCAACCGTCCTCGATCTTTGATAAAATACATTCCCTTTTTGAACGGCTTCAAAGGAATAATTTCCACCTTGTACTTGAAAAATCACTTGGGGAATGGTTCTTAAACCTTTAAAGTCTAAACAATTGGCTACAAGACGATTCACAATGACATTTCCAACATATAACATTCCCTGTTTTCCTTCACCCTCGGCTTCTGCTCTCATCATCCTTGCCATGACGTCAACGTCTGAACTTCGGTAATTGGCTCTTGGCATTTTATCACCTCCAAAATATAGTATGAAAAACACCCTACCTTCATGTCATTGTTTATTTAATAAGGAATGCTAACATCCCACCTTTATTCATTCCCCTGACGGCATTTCAATCTCACAATCTTCTGAAACAGGGACTCCGAACTCAGGTGTTCCGTCATGCTTCCAGCCAAATTTTTGAATACGGGTAGAACGTAAACTGGTGTCCTCGCCCGGTGCTGAAAGCGCATGATAAACAATCCAATCCTCCTGGTCATCCAGAGACTTGGTAAAACTATTATGGCCAGTAGCAAACACTTTGTTCTCGGCACTCTTTCGGAATACAGGTTGTTGGCTCTTGATCCATGATAATGGATTCATCGGATCAGAGGTCTCTTCCATCGTTAGCATACCAAGAGCGTAATCCTCAGACCATGTCGTACTAGCAGAATAAACGAGAAAAATAAACCCATTTCGCTTTAAAATAACGGGTCCTTCATTGATGGCCATGCCACCTTGTTTCTCCCACTCTAATGTTGGGGCCGTCAGTAAGACTTGTTCCCCATCCAATGTCCAAGGATTTGTCATTCTCATAATGTATATCGCTGAACCATAGTCCGGGAAGTGACCATACCCTGCATATAGGAAATAATATTGGTCTTGCCATTGGAAGACCGTACCATCCAATCCAGGACTTGGCGTCGGAAGTGCCCCCTTCCAAACCCACTCTCCCGTCATCGGATTATCCGCAGCATTCTCCAGAACACATACTCTCCTAGATTCATCTCCCCCACCATCGTTCGCTGTGTAGTAGATGTACCATTTGCCACAAAGCCGATGAATTTCGGGCGCCCATAGGTTATAACTAAATTTTCCGGACGGTTCGGGAACCCAGATTGTTTTCGTGTTCCCAGTAGCGATACCTGTCAAGCTAGTGGATTGTGTAAGCTCTAAACGGTCACGTTTTGTTACCATGAAATAATAATCATCATTGTGTTTCAGCACCCACGGGTCACCTGCATTTTTAACAATTGGATTCGTAAATGTTTTGGCTTTTATCATACGCTCTCTCCTCATATCCCTTCATTCCAATTAAGGTCTTTCTACTTCATAAATACCTACTTCTACAAAAATAACCAGAATCCTTTTTGAATAGTCTCTACCCACTTTGTTCAAAAATTAGCTGGTCACGCGCAGGTAACGATGAAAAGCACTTTGCAGGTATAAGACCATCTATCTCAAAACTCTTAAAAAAGCCAGTTATTTCATTGACATATCATCACTATATGTTATCTTTTTATTAGATAAGGAAACAGACACAGTGACTGACGACATTTGTGGAAATGACCACATGGAAGCTGTGTTTTATATATGGTCGGGTCGTCTGGGCAGAGATAAGGATTACTATCCTTATCTCTTTTTTTATTACATTTTTTAGGAGGCACTATTATGAAAAAGATCATTTTGGATGGAAATGTTGTTGCTAAAGAATTAAAAGACGGATTGAAAACACGTATTGAAGCACTAAAAATGAATGGAATCATACCATGCCTCGCAACGATACTAGTTGGTGATAATCCTGCTTCAGAGACCTATGTAAGAATGAAAGGAAATACTTGTGAAAAATTAGGGATGAAGTCCATTCGTGTGCATTTACCCGAAGAGACTAGTACATCAGAGTTGGTTGAAACGATTAACGAGTTAAATAACGATCACTCGGTTCATGGTATCCTCTTACAACATCCTGTACCATCACATATTGATGAACGCGCGGCTTTTGAAGCGATTGATATTCGAAAAGATGTAGATGGTGTCACAAGTGCGGGTTACGGACAGACTGCGTTAGGGTTCGGGGAATACCCTTCTTGCACACCAGCAGCCATTATGAAAATCATAAAACATTACCAGATCGAACTTGATGGAAAACATGCGGTGGTAGTGGGGAGAAGTCCAATCTTAGGTAAACCGGTTTCGGCTTTGCTTCTTAATGCAAATGCCACGGTTACCACTTGCCATTCAAGAACATCCCATTTACCTGAAATCTTGAAACAAGCAGATATTGTTGTAGCAGCAGTAGGAAAGCCTGAATTTATTCAAGGAAGCTGGTTAAAGGAAGGAGCCATTGTTTTAGATGCAGGTTATAACAAAGGGAATGTTGGAGATGTTGATTATCACTCTTGCTATGAAAAAGCTGGTGCTATAACACCTGTGCCAGGCGGTGTCGGTCCTGTTACCATTGCAACATTAATGAAGCATACGGTTGAATCAGCAGAAAAATCTTACTTATAAGTTAAAAATAAGCTGGTTGAGGAACCAGCTTATTTTGTTTCTAACACTTGTTGATTAGTTCAACAAGCCTATCCATATTTGAAAAATGGTTTCCCCTTCAACTACTACTTCATGCATGAGTGTCCAAACCGAAAACTTTATTTTCCTTTGACTTTAATAATAAGCAAATCTATAATTAACACTGTATTTTTCATTCCAAGGAGGATTATTAAAAAATGACACATTTTATGAGACTTCGATTCCCAACTTTGAACCAGTAATTGAATACGTTCAAAGGCTCTGTTTTGGGTAAACAGAGTAAACGGGATCAGTCTGTCCTTTTTTAATAATCTTCATTTCATATTAGAAACTGCACGTAATTTGCCTATACTGGCAAAATTCACGTGTAATTTTTCTGATACTATCGATGAGCAATGATAGTATAAAATATGTAATGTTTAGAAAGGCGGATCATTCTGCCTTTCTTTATTTATGTCAAATTCTCCTTCTTATGTTTTTCAAAAGGAAGGTTTATTTGCTGACGGCTCCGAATAGCCTAACCAAATAAGGATGGTTCTTCTTCCCTTTACTCTCAAATCACAGGCAGATTGCCTGTGATTTTTTATTTTCGAAAGGAAGAGAAAACATGACCAATAAGATGAAGAGTGCCAAAGTTTTTAGTGAATTTATCAATGTATTCAGATGCCCTCATTGTGAGGCTCCTTTGAAAGTGGTCGATTTAAAAAGCGTCATTTGCTCTAACAACCATACTTTTGATTTTACCAAACAAGGGTATGTAAACATGATGACTCGCCCATCCAGTAGTCATTATGATAAGAAATTGTTTGATTCTAGGCAAAAAATCATTAGCCATAGCCATTTATATTTGTTACTACATGAGAGGATTTCAAAGGCGATAAAGGAGCATATGGTTGATCCTAGTTTTCCATTTTTACTCCTCGATGCGGGTTGTGGTGAAGGCTCGCATTTACAAAGGATTATAGAAGATTACGGGAATACAGCCATGACAGGAGTTGGTTTAGATATTTCCAAGGACGGCATCGTCATGGCCGCTAAGAAATACAAAGAACCGATTTGGCTTGTCGGGGATTTAGCAAAATCGCCTTTTGCGGATCAATCGTTTCATTTCATTCTTAATATCTTATCACCTTCCAATTACAAGGAATTTAAGCGGATATTAGTTCCCAATGGTCTCGTAATAAAAGTGGTTCCCCGTCCGAATTACCTAAAAGAAGTTCGAGAAGCACTTTTTGAAGACACGGATAAGCAGGTCTATAAAAATGATGAAACCGTGTTCCTTTTCAAAAAGCATTTCCAGCTAAAGGAAGTATTCAACTTGTGTTATACAAAAAAACTGGCTCAGGAGGAGTTGAATCATTTAGTTCATATGTCTCCACTTTCTTGGACATCAGAAAAAGCAGCTATGGATGCATTTATGAATCGGGTTTCTTCTGAGATAACCATCGATTTAGATATCTTAATCGGATTGAATCTATAATTAGACATCATGCAATGGAAAGTGACCCGAATCCTTCCACTAATCAGGATTCGGCATTATGAACCTTTCATTGTGACCAGATTCCTTCCACTAATCAGGGTTCGGGCATTATGAACCTTTCATTGTGACCAGATTCCTTCTACTAATCAGGGTGCGGGCATTATGAACCTTTCATTGTGACCAGATTCTTTCAACTAATCGGGATTCGGGCATTATGAACCTTTCATTGTGACCCGAATCCTTCTACTAATCAGGGTGCGGGCATTATGAACCTTTCATTGTGACCAGATTCTTTCAACTAATCGGGATTCGGGCATTATGAACCTTTCATTGTGACCCGAATCCTTCCACTAATCGGGGTTCGGGCATTATGAACCTTTCATTGTGACCCGAATCCTTCCACTAATCGGGGTTCGGGCATTATGAACCTTTCATGAAGACCCGAATCCTCCCACTAATCAGGATTCGGGCATTATGAACCTTTCATTGTGACCCGAATCCTTCCACTAATCGAGGTTCGGGCATTATGAACCTTTCATTGTGACCCGAATCCTCCTACTAATCAGGATTCGGGCATTATGAACCTTTCATGAAGACTCGAATCCTTCCACTAATCGGGATTCGGGTATTATGAACCTTTCATGAAGACCACTTTTCCCATAGGATTTTGGTCCAACATGAATCCATCTAATATTCAAACATGTAATAACAATAGGTTTATTTAACTAGAACATGGAGAAAATTGATCTAT
Source organism: Neobacillus sp. K501 (assembly GCF_053749995.1). Lineage (NCBI taxonomy): Bacteria > Bacillati > Bacillota > Bacilli > Caryophanales > Bacillaceae > Neobacillus > Neobacillus sp. K501. The sequence continues at coordinate 111,568 of NZ_JBSLYA010000011.1, forward strand.
ATATGACGATTAAGGTGATTTAATGGAACGGGAACGAATTTCTTTAACGCAGCTGTTTGCATTAACAGTTTTTTTTCAAATCGGAACGACTATTATATTTGGATTTGGTGCATCAGCAGGTAAAGATGCTTGGATCGTTACAATCATGTCTACCGCTTTAGGTTTGGCTGCCATTGGTGTTTATCTTTTACTCATGTATTTGAACCCAGGATTAACATTAGTCGAATGGTTTCCAGCGCAATTTGGAAAATGGATGGGGACTGTACTTGCTTGGAACTATCCTCTTCTATTTTTGTATGAGGCTGGAAGAGGTTTAAACGATGTTAAATATTTGGCCACATCACTCATTTTAGTGGATACCCCTTTTTGGGCTGTTATCATTCTAATGCTGCTTGCCATTGCATTTCTTCAACTATGTGGTATTGAGGTTTTAGGGAGAACAGGAGAAATTTTTTTGCCCTATTTTTTACTGATGATATTTTTAATAATCATCCTTCTATTTTTTAGCGATGTTTTAAAAGTTGAAAATCTCCACCCAATCCTAAAAGATGGATGGTTGCCTATATGGAAGGCTTCATTTCCCCTTGGTGCCAGTCAGGGATTTGCCCAGACTTTAGAATTTGCCATGATTTGGACGCTCGTTAATTCTAGTCCAAAAAATATAGCAAAAACTACTTTTTTTGCGACCCTGTTTTCAGGAATTGTTATCTTCATTACTGTAATTATGATACTAACCGGTCTAGGTGATTATTTTTATAAATCGGAAATTTACCCCATGTTCACCCTAGTATCGAAAGTAAATATTGGAGGGGTGATAAAAAATTTAGATGCTTTTGCTGTCTTACTTTTTATTTTATCATCGTTTTTTAAAATCACACTCCATTTGTTTTTTGCTATTCGAGGAATTCAACTGCTCGCCAACATCAAGGATCGCCGCAAACTCATCATTCCAATAACCATTTTATCCATTTATCTAGGTTATAGTTTGTCTTCAAATATCCAAGAACATCTAAAGGTTGCCTTTGAGGTGTTTCCATATAATTTATGGATTCCTTTTCTATGGATACTTCCGATTCTATTGTTATTTGTTACATTGATAAAAAAGCTATTTATCCAGAAAAAACAATTAGTAAAGTATGAGGAGTGACTGCAATGATCAATGAATGGTTGTTTCCTTGGGAATCACATATTATGCTCAAAAATCCATTTGCCTTACCCGTTTTTATGGTAATATTTTCTCTATTATTATCAATAATTACTTGGATAAGCCAACGAAACTCTAAGTAATTTTATAAAGCTTCTTTTTGGTTCATTTTCGTTTTAATAAATGCCACAATAAACAAAATGAATGGCAACAAAAAGAAGAAGGTCATCGCAAATGGAAGCCAACTTAGAATACTTTCTTTGAAAGATACGATATTGGGGTAATTGACCATTGAGTAAACCATTAACAGAAACCCTAAAGGAAAGGTCAAGGGTTTGAAATCATTCAATCCTAATATCTGTTTAATTCCAAATACTAAAACAAAAATATTAACGATTAATTTAAAAAAAATACAAAATACCCAACTGATTGCAACCAAAACTTCAATCCTTTCAAAAAAATCACCTATACTTATCATTTTCCCAAGCACATATGTGGGATACAAATTCCTTCCTGTAAAATCAGCTCCCAGTACTCCAAGGCACATGACAGTAATGATTGTAACGCTTAAACCACCAATAATTACACCTATGAAATACCCCTTTCTTGCCTTAGAAACATTATTTACATATGGTAAAATCATTAAAAAAACAACTAATTCATTAAATGGTACATTTAAGTACAGAAATACGGGTCCTAAAATAGGTCCAATTCCTTTTGCGAAATTAGGATCTAAGTTTTCAAATTTCATTTCAGGGATAAGAAATAAGATTAGAATAATTAATGTGGCTCCAGTCCATGGTAAAAAAATTTCACATGTCCTTGCCATCACCTCAAGGCCTCTTCGTATGACATAGATAGCGGCCACTAGAGTTAGTAAATGAATCGCATGGATAGGCGTTTCAACCATGACTTGTGTGGTAAAAAAATCTCCTATTTCTCTAAGATTTCCTGCTGTCATGACGAATACAGCGAACAAAAATAATATTGATAAAAGGTTACCGATCCATCTGCCAAAAACCATTTTATTCACTTCAACAAGTGTCTTGTCCGGAAAAAAGGTAGAAATTTTTACATATAGCAAAATAAACAATAAACCTATGAATAAACCTATTAGGGAAGATATCCATGCGTTACTTTTAGCGAAGGTTGCAAGGGTGGAAGGTATCAACAGGACAGAACTCCCCATTGTATACATGAGAACCAATAGGGTAAATTGCCGGCTGCTTATCTTTATTTTTTCCACTGTTAATCCCTCCCTATAAACCTTTTACACTGTAAATAAAACACCAAGGTTTTATTTGAATTGTTTCAAATACGATTTAAATGGTTCTAATATCGGTCGATAAACATCGGCTATTAGTTCAAAAATGCTTAACAACTCAAAATGTAATGCCCACGCAATACTTAATGAAACTCCGAAAAATAGGGATACAAAAAACACAGCTGTCTCTTTTTTATTCCAATTCTTTGTTAAATTCGGTTTTTCTAAAAAGATAACAATAGCAGCGGCCACTAAAATCCCCAATACTTCCATTCCTTACTCTTCCTTTTCTTCTTGGAATGATTCAGATATAGTACCCGTTCTTCGTATTCTAATATCTGCTTTAACCTCCACATCTGAATCAATAAATATCTCACTCCAATTTTCTTTCAGCTTTTCCCACTTCTTTGGATCAGCCCTCCCAATGAGTTCGCCAAAACCGAATATATCCGACTTCAACTCTCTTGCTCTTCCAATACTACTTAACATAATTTCTTCTGTTTTTTTGTTCAGCTTTTTTTCCAAATCATGAATGGTTTCTGATTTTGATAAATCTATTGGGCATTCGACATCTGAAATGTTCGCCTCTGTCATCACTTTTATGTTTATTTTGGGTTTCCCGTTTTTAATCGTTCCTTTCCTATCTGTTTTACTTCGAATCGTTTCAACGGTCACCGTTCCCCCGCCATCACATTCAATAAATCCAACCGTTTTATTAATATTATCTGTAATATAATTAAACCCTTTACTTTCGCTTTCATCCAACCATTCAATCAATTTATCGCCTTTAAAAACCCCCAGAGAGTCGGTTTTTATTGTTGTTGCAGCCTTTACTCTTTGAACATTTTCGATCCTGCTGCCGGTTTCTGGATCACCAATGATTTCAAGTCCAGTAATGACTGGCTCTTTTCCATCACTAACCAACGAGCCGATCAACTCATCTAACAATACGATTTTAGTCGGCGCCCAATTTTTCTCTGCCGTCTCGATGGTTGAAATAATTTTATTAGCTGATATTTTCTCCATTGGAGTTAATACTTTCAATTGGTCCTCGGATTTCATCCCCTTAGCGACGGCAATAACAAAGTCAGTCCTCATTTCATGTTCTCTTGATAAAAAATCTAAAGGTCTTCTAATACCTGCTCTTGCAACTTCCTCACCTAAAATAACAACCCTTAAATGAGACAGATAGGGCTTCCTAGGCGTGACCGTTGTTAACTTTCTGACTGCTTCTGCAATACTTCTTCCTTCAGCAGCGAAAACCGTCATCCCTAACCCAGATCCACCTTTTTTGGCTGCTATTTCCCCAGGATTAACGATTTGAACAGATACTCGATACCCATCCTCTGTCATATCGATACCAAGTGCAGAAACAATTGCTATATCCGTTAATTCTTTAACGCTCCAGCAGCCTGTTAAACCAAATACCATTAATAAAGAAATTAGGATGTGGACAACTTTCTTCATGTAATCTCCCCTTGAGACTCACCATCATTCCTTGATTTTCTAGATATTTTTTCCGGTGGCTTTGGTTCAGCAGTATATTCCCTAACGATATCTTTTTGACTAATAAGGCGCGGCCTTGAGAACATCCGCCACTGTGGGACTCGTAAAAATACATCTTTTTGATCGGCAGCAATAAATGGAGCCATCGGTGATAGGTAAGGAACCCCAAATGACCGTAAGCTAGCTAAATGAGCCACCATAATGATTAATCCCATAATAATTCCAAACAAACCAAAGGTTGCGGCTAACAACATAAACACAAATCTTAAAATTCTAATTGCAATGGCCATATTAAAGGATGGACAAACGAAACTGGCTATGGCAGTCAATGATACGATAATGACCATTGCAGCAGAAACAATGCCAGCTTCAACCGCTGCTTGCCCCAGAACAAGGGCGCCTACAATCGATATTGCTGAGCCTACTGCTCTCGGCATTCTTACTCCCGCTTCCCTTAGAATCTCAAAGGTTATTTCCATCATTAAAGCTTCTACCACTGCTGGAAAGGGCACGCCTTCACGTTGCGCAGCCAAATTAATCAGTAACAAGGTTGGCAGCATCTCTTGGTGAAAGGTAGTAACGGCTACATAGGCAGAAGGAGTTATTAAAGCTAAAAACAAACAAAAAAACCTTAACAATCTCAATAAAGTGCTGATATCCGCCCTTTGATAATAGTCCTCGCTTGATTGAAAAAACTGTACAAACACTGCTGGTGCGATTAAAACAAACGGAGTACCATCAACGATAATCACGATTCGCCCTTCTAAAAGAGCTGCAGATGCTGCATCTGGCCGCTCTGAGTTATGGATAGTAGGAAAAACCGTGAATGTTTCATCTTGGATCATTTCTTCAATATAGCCACTTTCCAAGATTGCATCCGTTTTGATTCTCTTAATTCTAGTCCTTATTTCATTAACAATCTTCTCGTTAGCAATATCTTTTATATAAAGGATGGCGACATCTGTTTGCGTTCTTTCACCTACCGGCAAAGTTTCGATCCAAAGATCTGTATTTTTAATCCGTCTTCTTATAAGGGAAGTATTCGTTCTCAAAGTCTCTGAAAATCCATCCTTTGGCCCCCTAACGACAGTCTGAGAGGAAGGTTCTTGAACCCCCCGGCCTTCCCAGCCTCTGGAACTAACGGCGAAACCCTTAGAATATCCCCCAATTAAAACGATGGTATCCCCTGAGAGCAAGTTAGTATAAAGGGTTTTTAAATCGGATATTTCCTTCATGTCCCCACTGAGTAGATTGAAATCTCTTATGACATCGAACAGATCAGCACCCCTAGTCACTTTTACATCGAGTTGAGTGATTCTCAAGTCCGTCATTAATGGCTCAATGATAAAATCTTGTACAAAAGTTTTATCCGCAAGTCCATCCGTGTAAGCAATACCAATTTCAATCGATCCATCTTTCCCTGTCTTAAAATTCCTTGTGACGATATCTGAACTATTACCCATTGTTGTTTTTATGTTTTCTAAAACGTCAGTAACATTAGCCGAGATATTTTCGGAATCGACCTTAATATTTACATGATCCCAATTTTCCTTTTTCATTTTATTTTTTTTGAAAAGCTTATTTAGCTTCATTTTGAAAAACTCCCGCAATCATTTCTCGTCTACAATTTTTAACAAGCAATATGTATTTTAAACTTTTTAATCTACTTATTGTTCCCGAACCTAATCTTTTATTATGTACAATCTATTATCAAAATAAAGTTGGCCCCCGAGATTTAAAACTCGGAACAAAGCCTTCCTTCCATCCTTCTATCCTCCTCAGTTGAGTCATAAATAAAAACAGCTTATACTAGTTGATAATGACCTCATGATAAATGCGAGCTTGGGAGTGGAGCTTTTGATATGGAAATTTTTGATGTGTTAATTATTGGTGGCGGTCCCGCCGGAATGTACTCTGCTTTTTATAGTGGACTTAGAGAAATGAAAGTGAAGATTGTTGAGGCCCAACCTTATTTAGGTGGAAAGATGCTATTATATTCAGATAAGATCATATGGGATTTAGGCGGACATCCCCCAACCCTGGCGTGTAAATTGATTGATCAAATCATTCAGCAAGGTCTAACCTTTAATCCAACGCTGTGTTTAAATGAAAAAATTACGAGTATTGAAAAACAAGGCGATTTATTCGTAGTACATTCCGATAAAACGGTCCATTACGCTAAATCCGTGATCTTAGCGATTGGCAGCGGTATTTTTACACCTCAAAAGCTATCCGTTTTTGATACTCACCATAAAAATGTACATTACGCCTTAAAGCCCCCAAGAATTTTTCATGATAAAAAAATTGTGATTTCAGGGAATGGAATTTCAGCATTTGATTGGGCAAATGCTCTTTCTGATATTGCGCAAAAAATTACGATCATTACTTCGGAGCAAGAGGAAAAAATCATTCCAATTGTTGATAAACATTTAATGAACAAATCGATTGAAATTTTAACGAATACTTCCATTGTGCAGGTAGTAGAAAATAATGATAAACACATTATTTCGTTAACCTGTGAGCATATGGGCACTAAGAAAAAGAGTCAAATTCTGGTCGATGAGGTACTGATTAATTTAGGATATGAAAAGGATTTTACACTCTTAAGAAACTGTAAACTTCCCATCCAAATCCAAGAAAACAGCTTTATTAGTGGACAACCAAACGGTACTACAACCGTACCAGGTTTATTTGCAGCCGGAGATATTATCAAGCACAATGCAAAATTAAATTTAATTACAGGAGCCTTTCAAGATGCAGCAAATACAGTCAATGAAGTGAAGCAATTCCTTGACCCAAAAGCACGCAAAACCGCAATGGTTTCCACCCATAATACTGTATTTAAGGAACGTAATGAAGAGATTCGCAAAACAATAAGGTAAACAACTGTGTACGAAAAAGATGCGTTGATCCACGACGGATTAACGCATCTTTTTCGTATACCACTGTTTATCCAAGTTTCCATAAAATTAAAAGCACCAAAAAACTATTGCTTATTTTTGATTCTCTCAAAACTAACTCTTTGGCTAAACCAGTAAGAAAGTAAGTAGAATACAGTTAATATAAAAAATGAATAGGTATATGCCCAATCAATTTTTTTGTATAAATCCATCATCGATAAAATTGGAAGTCCTACATATGCACCAAGCACACCAAAGAATACTGCTTTAATAAGTGGGTTTATATGGGGCATATATTGTAAAAACAACATTAATAACACAGGCAAAACAGAAAGTCGAAACGAAAAGTTTATTGTTGCTACAGGTATAACTTTAATAGGATAAACCCATTTTCCGAAACTAACCCCAACTGAATCCAATATTTCTGAAAGAACCATCATCAATAAAGCTGCCGAAAATAAACGTGCTGAACTTTCTCGTTTACGCAATATCCCCCATATAACCCAAGGAATCAATAACATTCCAAGTGCAATCCACCATGGCCACGTAAATAAAAAACCTTCCAGGATTGCTTCAACAACTAATTGATTTGCTTCTGTAAGTTTTTGATTCGCTTCATCTATTTGTTTTAATGCTTCTTGGTAAGTCATGCTACACCCCTTTCCTAAGGTATATTATGACTGTTAGTTTTTGTAAGACTTTCTTAAACTATACTGGACCTTCATCCCCTTTCAAAATCTCCCTCGATTACAAATCAATCTAGTGAAGCCACAAATTATAACCAGTCTTTCACATAAGCAATTAATCCCAAAACTGCACCGATAGCAGCACCAAGAAACCCATGAATAACGTAACTCTACTTATGTTTTCCAATTCTACGCAGCTTGCTAATATCACCCATCAAATTCCACCTCGATTAAACTATTCTAGAGTTAAAGGTATGTATTATTCATTTATTCCGAGGAATAGTTAATGATTTCCAATCACTTGATTTTAACATTTTTGCTATATAAATAATTTGCCCAATATGATACGAATAATGGTACATTTGGCGTTCAATTGCTTCCAAAACAGAATGTGGTTCATTTCGAATGGTTATTGTATTTAACAGATGTTTATCCTCCATCCCTTTCAATGCTTTTAAAAAGGTACCCCAGCCCATTTCCCACCGTTCGATCACCTGTTCTTTGGTTTTAAGATCCCCCACAAATTCATCATCACGATTTCGGTCGGGTTTTTCTCCATCTGTTGTAAGGAAGTCCGTCCATCGAGATACCATATTACCACTCATATGTTTCACAATGACGGCGATACTGTTGGACTCTTCATTCGGAGCCCAAAATAATTCGCTGTCGGTTAATTGTTCTATGGCTTTTTCAGCAGTACCTTTAGCGTCCTCGAACCGTTGAATCACTGTTATTAAATATTGGCTGCCTAAATTCATACCATCACCTCATCTTATTCACTTCACTTAACCCTTTTTAAACATTCTTTTTAAAAATGAAAATTCCTTCTTTTCCCATCTTGATCACTCAGCGTCCAGTGAAGCCTAAAATGAATAAGACCCATCGCAAAAGAAAAACCTATTTTTGGTATGTGTGAATGAAAGTCTTAGGAGGAGTTTGATGGAAAATGTGTTTGATTACGAAGATATTCAACTGATTCCCGCAAAAAGTATCGTGGGCAGCCGTTCTGAATGCGATACTTCCATAGAGTTTGGAGGCCGTAAGTTTCGACTCCCAGTCGTCCCAGCCAATATGCAGACGATTATCGATGAAAAGCTTGCTGTCTATTTAGCAGAAAATGGTTATTTTTATGTCATGCATCGCTTTGAACCAGAGAAGCGAATTTCATTTATTAAGGAGATGAACGAGCAAGGATTGTACGCCTCGATAAGTGTCGGCGTCAAAGAGGGTGAATATGATTTCGTCAAGCAAGTCGCAGATGCTCAGCTTTCACCGGAGTACATAACGATTGATATCGCCCATGGCCATTCGAATGCGGTGATTAATATGATTCAGCATATTAAGAAACACTTGCCGAACAGTTTTGTGATTGCTGGAAACGTCGGGACTCCAGAAGCGGTACGCGAATTAGAACGGGCTGGTGCCGATGCGACAAAGCTTGGGATTGGACCAGGTAAAGTATGTATTACAAAAATAAAGACCGGATTTGGTACTGGCGGCTGGCAATTAGCTGCACTACGCTGGTGTGCAAAAGCAGCGAGTAAACCGATTATTGCAGACGGGGGAATCCGTACTCACGGGGATATTGCCAAATCAGTCCGATTTGGTGCCTCCATGGTGATGATTGGTTCCTTATTTGCCGGACATGAAGAATCTCCAGGCGAAACGATTGAGGATGAAAAAGATGGAAAGCTCTATAAGGAATATTTCGGCTCCGCATCCGAGTTCCAAAAAGGGGAACGGAAAAATGTCGAAGGCAAAAAAATGCTCGTCGAACACAGAGGTTCAATCAAGGATACGTTAATCGAGATGGAGCAAGACCTTCAATCCTCTATATCGTATGCAGGTGGGAATACACTAGAAGCCATTAAACATGTGGATTATGTGATTGTGAAGAACTCGATCTTTAATGGGGATAAGATTTATTAGGTTTTATTCTTTTGAGGTGTTGCTGATAAAAAGCTGTTGCAATAAAACAGGAAGAAGCATGGTCAATTCCCATGCTTTTTCTATTCACTTACCAATTTTTAGTGATTAATAGTTTACATTTTTTAGCAAGTTGAAATGATCACTATCAAACAATTCTTTTATCTAATAAGAAATCCTTGAATAGCTTTGAACCATTTTCATAGGTCAAATCCCCATGGTACTCTTTTACAAGTAGACCAAAGCCTTTAAAAAACTGAAATTCATGATGATTAATAGTTGTTTTATAATGTTCATGATCGAAAAAACATGCACCATTTATCTTCATTTTGTACTTTCATGAAAATGGCCTCTAGATCATGTCCTTCTTCATAATAGCCTACATGCAAATGATATCTGTCATCGAAAATCATAGTATTTTCACCCTTAGAGATTAATCCTGAAACATTCCAAACTCGCTACCTATTCCCCAGCATTCCAGCAAGTTCACATAATGAATCGTGGCTTCGAATCCGGTAGTGATGTCCTTCCTTTTGCAAAAAGCCCTTCTCACTAAATTGGGATAACACATGTAATAAGTGCCGATAGGAAACACCTAAAAAGTCACAAACCGTTACATGTTTCTCCTTATAGATTCCTTCATCTGCCGTTTGCAAAATAAATTCCGCCAGCCGGTTCTCAAGCGGGAAGGCGAGACTTTGTGAGTACTTGGCTGCCATGTTTGTTGCTTTTAAACTTAAAAAGATGCTTAGCTCCCTTAGGAACTTCACGTCTTCAAGGACTTTCTCGCGGCAGCTGTGAAAAGGAAGGGCAAAACAAATGGTCTTCGTTGAAGCTTGAATCCCTTTTGAATAATACACATCATGTAATAATTCCATTTCCCCAATATAGTCATTTTCATTGATAAAATTGATTAACGAGACTTTCCCATTCTGATGGGTGAGATAGATTTTTGCCTTCCCTTCAATGACAAAAAATAAAAAATCCGGTCTCTTCCCTTCCTGGATAATCCATTCATCACGCCGATATTCGTGCACCTGTATAAACTCCTCAATCGGAAAGGAAAATAAATGTGAGATTGAGTGCTCTTCTAGATAATGCTGTCTTTTCCCATTTTTATAAATTTCCATATATCACCTTTTAAAATATGAGATATCTCATATTATTGTAAGGAACTCCGTGATATGATGCAACCAATGAGGTGATAATGAATGAACACACAACTTTGGATGGGTAGTCGATTTTTTAGTTTTTTTATAACTTGGGGAATATTTCTTCCTTATTGGACCGGTTGGTTGATCAATACCAAAGGGATTACTGTTTCACAAGCTAGTTTGATTATGAGCATAGGTTTGGTGGTAAGAGGTCTCTCTACTTTGTTCGCCTTTCCTTTCCTCTCGGAAAAATTCAGTAGTAAAACATTATTAAATGGAATGGCCATCGGCACGGTCCTAAGCGTTTTAGGTTATATCCCTGCAAATTCCTTTGCTGGCTTACTTATTGCTACCGTTCTTCTACATTTCTTTTATCCAGCCTTAATGCCTGCTTTAGATAGTGCAGCTGGTACGTTAGCACAAAATAAACTTTTAAAGGATTACGGGAAAAGCCGATCATGGGGGTCAATCGGATTTGTTGTCGCTGGTATGATTTTAACCTTCTTTACAGGCTCGATGGGCGATCATGTCATATTCTGGGCCTTGCTTATTGGGGCACTGATATTTTTAGGTCTAGGTTTTACCCACTCACCCGCTGTTTTATCAGATAAACCAACTATGGCATCAAACCATAAGGATGGAATGAAAAGTTTATTCCGTATCAGAAACTTTGGGTTAGTGTTAGTAATTGTGATTTTATTGCAAGCTGCCCACGCCTCGTATTACAGCTATGGCTATATTTTCTTACAGGAGATCGAGGCACCAAAGTATTTGATTGGGCTTATTCTTAACATTGCTGTCATCGCAGAAATCATTTTCTTTTCGATTGCCAACAAACACTTTCAACGTTTTTCGATTGGCTCGTTGTTGGCACTGGCGGCACTCGGTTCAACCGTACGCTGGCTGCTCGTGTTCTCCTTTCCGAATGTGATTGTTTTCTGTATTGCGCAAACCTTGCATGCCTGCTCGTTCGCAATGGGTCACTATGCCTTTATGCAATATATGATTAAACATATTCCACCTGCCCAGATTCCGAAAGTACAAGGTATGTATTCAGCACTGGCACTAAGCTGGAGCACGGCCGTTTTCACCTATTTCGGCGGCTACTTATACGAAATCGAGCCAAGATACGCCTTTATCGGGATGATTGTTTGTACCATCCCATCAATGCTACTTGCCCTTGTTTATCGGGCATCGGAGCATAGGAAAGAAGCGGTACCTTCTACTTTATAGCGAAAAAACCATTCCTCAATAAAAACCAGGGCGTTATATAAAGCAGCACTCCATTCAACATTACATGGGTGCTGTTTTTATTTAAAACCAAAGGATATTTTTGGTAAACTTATGTTAATATGTACTCGAAGATTCCCATAAAACTAAGAACTGGTTTAAGAGAGATTTGTTATGGTGAAGGGAGAAGGCTTACTTTGAATTCTAAAATGAAAAAGTTAATTATATTATTTCCAATCCTCTATTTACTTCATGATATTGAAGAAATCATTACTATAGAAATTTTCCTCCTTGCACATTCAAATATCATCCCTATTCGTGTTACTGCCGCAGAATTCACCCTAGCCTTTACTCTTTTATGGATTCTAGCTTCAGTAGGTTGTTTCTATGCATTTGCTGGAAAAAGATTTCTGAGAATGGGGCCAACTACATACCTGACATTCTTAGTTCCTGGTATGTTATTGGCGAATGGAATTGCCCATGTATTCCAATTCATTTTTTTCAAGGGCTATGTGCCCGGGATTATGACCACCATCATGATCGTATTCCCCTATTCCTTATTCACGTTAAAGTTTCTTATTACTGAAAGACTAGTAACATTCAAGAGATTCATAGTTTACTTACTAGTAGGTTTTGTTATACAGGCACCGCTCGCACTTGGTGCTCACTTTATCTCGAAGTTAACATTTACCTTATTATCAAACTAGAAAAACAATCAACATGCAGATTATTCACCCCATGGGAAAAATTTCATCGAGAATTAACAACACACATTTGAGCAGCATATGTTAACAGTAGGTGGTACACCATAAAAAAACGTGACTCGAAAGTCACGAAAAAAACGGTATTATAATGGAATGAGTAATCCATCCTCGTTTACACACAGGGTGGATTATTCTTTTTGTGCTATTTTCTCCAAGATAGGTCATCACTCTCCATTCTTTTCCTGCGTGATGGCTTACCGTTGTTAAGTAAATTGTATTGTTTTGATGTGTTCTAGATTCCAATAAACGGTTCCACCTTCAGCAGTTATGAGAGTGATATGGTTATTTCGAATCTTTTGTAATAAGCCTATTTTTTCAGGATTATCTCCACCATCTAATAGAACGAGTTGGTTTTCAAACCTTTTCAATTGTTCTTTAAATGATCTGGAAAGAGGTGCAGGTGGTGGGTTTAATGGAAATTTCCCATTGTCTAACGAATAGGGTGTCGTGTTGGGAGGATAGGGAATTAACCATTTTACATGTTTCATCGAAAGATACATCGTTTTATACAAAGGAGAGTGAAAGACAAGATAGTCATTCATGATGCTCGTTAAATAGCCATGAATGGATTTATTCCCCGTTACATAAACTTGGACAAACAAGCCTTTGGCCACTGTTAATGCTTTACGAAAGGATATAGCATCGGTTGCAATCGGTTTTTCTGAAGAAGGCTCATAATAATTTTCGTTATCCTCCTCTTTAATCAATTCCTTCAATCTTTGTATATGAACGGTTGGAATGTAGAGAAACGAAATTCCATTGAAAATCACAATGATGTCCAATCCGGCATCAAGTAACATTCCTCTGTGACAAATCCCCCCTGATATTTCAATATTTATTTTTTTGCCGATTAAATCAACAAAATCTATAACCATCCTAAGTCTCCTTTTCTCAATATCTTAATGTGAAAGAGTGCCGCTAAACAGCCAATACACCCAATAATATAAAATAACTAAAGTGAATAAGGTTGCTGGAGGTATCACAACGATCGTGACTTTTATATAATCCAGCCAACTAATCATGACTTTCCCTTTTCTTATGATATGCATCCACATTAACGTAGCAAGGGTTCCCATAGGAAGGAGTAAGGCTCCCATGTCACTGCCAATGACGTTAGCCAGATAGGCAATTTTCAATTCAAGTAAATTTAAATCCATATTCATTAAAGTGAGTGTTCCAACCATGAGGGCGGGATGATTATTGAAAATATTGGAGAGTACCGTTAGCAGCGTCCCCATCATGACACTCGCATTGAGCAGACTTCCAGAAACCATTGGCTTCATAAAAGCAATCAGCCAGTCCGTCAAACCAACGTTATTAAGACCGTAAATGATGGTATACATACAAAAGGCGAAAACGATAATATACCAAGGCGTTTTTTTCAACATATCGGCTGGGGATATTTTTAAATAGGCCCATCTCCACGCTAACAGGATAAGCGAACCGATTACAGCCATAAGAGAAACGGGGATGTCCAGAAACGAAGCAACAAAGAGGCTGCAGCGGACAGCAAATACAAATAAAAGCACATTTCTCATAAATTTGGAACGATCTTTTTGTGAAGTATGCTTGAGACCTGGTTTGAGTGGATGATAAGTTTTAAGCGACCTTCCCGTTACGTTTGTAGGTACGGTTTTCGGTAGTACCCTTTTAAACCGAAGGAACAAAAACCAAGTCAGCAGTAGTAATCCTAGTGTTGAGGGAACAAACATCATGGCTGTATGCAGCCATAAATCCATATGGACAATTTTTAAAGCAATTAAATTGACAATGTTACTTACCCCAATGGGTGCACTAGAAGCAGTCGCAATTAAGGCTCCTGACAGCAGATAAGGAATTTTCTGATGGTTTTTCAAGCCCATGTTATTTAATAACATCACGAGGATTGGGGTGGTAATTAAAATACTTCCATCGTTATTGAAGAATAGTGTCATAAGAAAACACAATAGATTAACATACCAGAATAAACGGATCCCTGACCCCCTTGCCTTTTCTGCCAACTTCTCTGCTACCCAGTTAAAAAAACCAAAACTTTCTAAAACGATTGCCATAACGATGGTTGCCATAATCGTGATGGCTGCACCACTTATTGTGTTTAAAATAATCCCCAGGTCTGAGAAGGTAACACTCCCACAAAGTACGACGATCACCGCACCTATTGCGGCAGGTATTGCTTCATTGATATTTCTAGGTCTCCAAAGAATAAATCCGAGGGTAACCAAAAATGTGATAATGGTTAACCAAACGGTTAAATGATCCATATTTGACTCCTTTCATCAAGCTTGTTATTCAACAAGCCATGATACACCCTTACCTCCCATTTCCTTTGCATCCGCTCATGTCCCCCCCTTCCATCTGTCCTTCTTGTGATGTTGTACTATATCTATATGTAACCCAAAATTGACAAGCTTTAGGTTTGTATCTATTTTTCAATAAATCCACGAGAGTCTAAATGCATAGTTTCAAGACAGTAACCCAATAAAAAAAGCGAAGCCAGGACAGCTCCGCATAAAAAAACTTATTCTCATTTTATATGAACTAGGAAAGTATTTATTCTCTTGATTTAACCAAAGATATTTTTGAAAAATTCCACTTAATGTACGGGTGATGTTAATTCTGGAAAATAAGCATCAATGACACCTTATAAAAAAGCGCTCAATATAAAAAAGAGGGAAATCCCTCTCTTTTAGGCTACATCTTGATCCTCGCTAACATTCTGCGGTACACGCTTTCCAATTCCAAAAGCGAAATAGCTCAAAACTACAATCCCTAGGAAAACAATCCCTGCTATCAATGAGATCCGGGTATCATCATTCATCCACATTCCCACTAAAACCATCAACAAGAAAGCGATGGTTACATAATTGGTCACAGGAGCAAAAGGCATCTTGAATGGATGCTTGTCCATTTCAGCTCCTTTTGCTTTTCTAAATTGAATTTGGCTGATTAAGATGACAAACCACGGAACCATTCCTGGAAGAACACTTGCACTGTATACATAGACAAATAAGTTTTCAGGCGCAAGATAACTCAACACAACTCCAACCGCTAAACCGATCAGGACACCGATCGTACCGACAATCGGTACACCGTTAGAAGAAATTTTGGTAAAGAATTTTGGGGCTTGTCCGTTCACTCCTAATGTATAAAGCATACGTCCTGCACTGTAAATCCCGCTGTTACAGCCAGACATCGCTGCAGTTATTACCACAAAGTTAATAATACCAGCAGCCGCAGTAATTCCCACTTTGGAAAACGTCGCCACGAACGGACTGCCAACCGATTGCAGCTGATCCCAAGGATAGACGGTTACAATGACCAAAATCGCACCCACATAGAAAATCAAAATTCGCCAAATGATACTTTGAGTGGCACTTGTTAGTGTTTTTTTCGGATCCTTTGCTTCCCCTGCTGTAATTCCAATCAGTTCCACCCCTTGATACGCTCCAATGACAAGGGATAAAGCAAAGAAGAATCCAGTCCATCCACCTGTAAAGAATCCACCATTTTCCCAAAGATTAGAAAAACCAATAGCCTCTCCACCATTGCCAATTCCGAAGAAAATGAGTCCAAAACCGGCAATGATCATTAAGATGATCGTTATCACCTTAATCAAGGAAAACCAAAATTCAAATTCACCAAACGATTTAACCGAAATTAAATTGGCTGCCCCTAGAATCAACATCGCGATGAAACCGGGAATCCACGCCGGCAAGTCTGGAAACCAGTATTGCATATAGGCACCGACGGCAATAATTTCAGCCATACCAACAACAACCCATTGAAACCAGTTACTCCAAGCTGTCAAATATCCGGCCAATGGATGAATATACTTATAGCCAAAGGTTGCAAAGGAACCCGTGTTGGGCTCTAGATACAGCATTTCCCCCATAGCACGCATAATGAAGAAAATAAAAATTCCCGCTGTAATATAGGCTAGCAGTACAGACGGTCCCGTCCATTGAATCGTACTCGCTGATCCCATAAATAAACCGACACCAATCGTCCCGCCGAGCGCAATCATCTGAATGTGACGCGATTCCAAGCCTCTCTTCAATTCTTTATTTGCCACTCCAATTCCCTCCTCTTTTGAATTTCCACAAATTAATAGTTTTAAAGATTCTTACTTTTTCATACAAACCCTTTATTAATAATAATAAATTCACCTTATTATTATAATCGAATAACGCCATAAAAGGCTATATAACAATGCTAATAGTGGAAATTGGTTATATTTCATTATTATAGCAATATAACCTAGGTCTTTCTATCTGGTTATTTTAGTACTAAGCAAAAAACAGGTTTGTTGAACAAGCTATTCATAAAAAAACACGATTAGCTAATCAGCTAACCGCGTTTCACCTCAAATATTCTCCTGCTTCAAGCTCTCGATAATGTTTTCATGCTTAATTTTCGCAATGGAATACAGCATCGCCGATCCTACAATCAAGAAAATTACGACAATTACGAATAAGATGCTCATCCAAGGAAGTGTAAACCCGTATTCAAAGGTATGGTCAAGGGAGTGGTGCATCCCAAACATCACTAACACGCTAATAGGCAATCCATAGGTCAGAGCCTTCACACCATAAAAAATACTTTCATAACGGATCATTTTATTAAATCCTTTCGGTGTCATCCCAACCGATCGCAGCATCGCAAATTCCCGTTTTCTTAGCGAAATGCTTGTTGAGATCGTATTAAAGATATTGGCAATCGAAATAAATGAAATTAGTGTGATAAACCCATAGGTGAACACAGACATAAGCAAAATCATTTGTTCTTCCTGTTGTCGGTTTTGATAAATATTGTATACATGAATATTTGAACCTTCTCGATCTTCAATCGCATCTTGAGTGGCCATGGGGTCCGAACTATTTAGGTACAAATAGGGGCTCACAAACTCTGGATCAATCGCCAAGCGATCCATGACAGTGTCTGGAACAATGAGATTAAGTCCTCCTGGTCCTCCCGTTTGGACCCCCATCGGAACCTCATCGGTTAACGCACCTATTTGGACACTGCTCACTAATTCCCCAATTGGTTGATCGTTTTCCCCATTGGATAAAGTAAATAAGTCAATCGTCTTCCCCACTTCAGTCTCAATGGCTTTGGCTTCGACAAATTTTTGGGTTTCGCCATCCTCATAGGTAATTTGATCAATCACAATCGCGTTTGGTTTGTCTTGCTGGGCAAAATCTTTCGCATCCACACCAACTTTTTCAGCATATTCTTTAAAACTCTCTTGATCGAGACCATGGAGAGTAACAAAATAGGGGTATTTTCCATCTTCTAGAATAGAATCGTCCTCTTGTATTTGTTCTTTTAATCGTGATGGAAGCTGATCTTTTCCAATCAGTGCCGTTAAACTTGCCTCCTCAATCATGGTCGATTTCGTGACATGATCGAGCTTCGTATAAACTGTCAATGCCTCTTTCCCTAATTGGCTGCCAGAGATTTGAATATCATACTGAACATTATCTTGAGACATCTCCAGTGACTTTTTCAGATTATCAGTAAAATAGGTAACCGATAAAAATAGGACAATACTAATCACTAACGAAAACACCGTGGCCAAATAGCGTTTTTTATTTCGTTTGACGTTTTTCAATCCAATTTCAGCCTCTAGCCCAAAGACTTTCCTCACCAATTTGGATGTCTTGACCGTTTTCCCTGACAACTTAATGTCGTGGGTTTGGCGGATGGCATCAATTGCTGAAATCTTAGATGCTTTTTGCGCTGGGATATAGGTTGAAATAAAAATCGTCAGGATGGAAACACCACAAGCGATGAGAATAGAAGCCGGTGTGATCACTAACTCCAGCTTTTCAGATATCCCGAGTGCTCCTTCAATAAATTCGTTGATAAATGAAAAGGTGATTCCTATCCCCACAATGCCGGCAAGAATCCCAATGGGGATGCTAATTGTTCCAATCACTGCGCCTTCAAAAAAGACCGAATTCCGTTTTTGCCTTTTTGTCGCCCCGACACTCGAAAGCATCCCCAGATGTCTGGCACGCTCAGATACACTAATCGCAAACGCATTATAAATTAACGCCACGGAGCCAATGATAATCACAGACATAATGATTGCCGCTAAGGAAAAAAGCGTCCTCCGCAATTGATCATTATTCGTAACCCCATAGTAACGAAGCAAATCACTGTTAAAATTAACCTTTTCGATTCCTTGTTTTTTAGCAAGACTTTTTGCATTCTTTAAAAGGGAACCATTTATTTCTTTTGCTACCACAATCGCATCAACGGTTTTCCCTTCGCTTATTGAGCTTTCGTCCACATATCCGATAACTGTGTAACCCGGTGCCCAAGTCGGTTCCCAGAAGGGTCGTTCAATCGTCCCCACGATGGTCACCGTTTTGGTTTCTTGAATACGGAGTTCTTCGTTCAGCGTATCCTCCTCCCACTCGAGGAAGTCATACTGAGTCAAAGCTGTCCCGTCCGTTTTTTTCAATCGGTCACCAATTTCCACCGTGAGCTGATCCCCGATTTGGTAACCAGCCTTTTCGTTAGTTAAGAGCTCCTCAGAAATCGCGACCTCCTTTTCATTATCGGGAAGCCTTCCTTTGCTAACTTCAATTGGGAATTGCTGCAAACCAGACGTATTATAGTTTTGAAAAAATAAATAGCGTTTATCTTCATTATCTGATTCATCTAATGCCGCATAGCCATCACTTGAGAGAACAAGCTTCTTAGTTTCCTCGTCTTTTTCAATGGCTTGGATTTGGTCTTCAGTAACGTTCTTATATTGAACATGCCATTCTCCATTTCTGGTGATTTCCTGGCGAATCATTAAGTCTAAAAAAGAAACACCTAATGTCGCAACCGCCGTGATCATCGCCACCGAAATAATGACTCCAATAATCGTCACAAGTGATCGGCGTTTGTTCTGTTTTAAATGCCGAATTGTGACTTTGTTGATAATATTCATGGACGGATCACCTCATCCTTAGCGACCCTTCCATCTTCAATCGAGATAATCCGGTCGGCCTGAAGGGCAATGCGCTCATCATGGGTGATGACAATCAGGGTCTGATTGTAGGTCTTGTTAAACATTTTAAGCAATTCCATGATTTCTTCACTATTCTTACTGTCAAGGTTACCCGTTGGTTCGTCAGCAAGCATAATGGCAGGGTTGCTGATTAATGCTCGTCCGATCGAGACGCGCTGCTGTTGACCGCCTGAAAGCTGGTTGGGCAGGTGGGCTAGCCGGTTGTTTAAGCCTAGAATGTCAACAACTCTGTTAAAATGAGCTGGATCC
The DNA here is from genome assembly GCF_053749995.1 of Neobacillus sp. K501. Lineage (NCBI taxonomy): Bacteria > Bacillati > Bacillota > Bacilli > Caryophanales > Bacillaceae > Neobacillus > Neobacillus sp. K501. The sequence goes on from NZ_JBSLYA010000011.1 coordinate 131,418, forward strand.
ACTTTTTGCTCATCTAACAGCATTGGCAGCGTAATATTTTCCTCAACGGTTAAGATCGGAATCAGATTATAAAATTGATAAATCAAGCCAATTTGCCTTCGTCTAAAAATCGCCAACTGTGTTTCATTCAAGTCATATATATCGGTTTGATCAATGAGGACCTTTCCGCTCGTTGGCCGGTCGACGCCGCCAAGTAAATGAAGCAGCGTTGACTTTCCCGAACCGGACGGGCCGATGATGCAGACAAACTCCCCTTTTTTCACGGAAAAAGAAACATCATCCAGTGCTGTAACAGCCGTTTCACCTTTGCCATAAACCTTCGAAAGATTTTTTACTTCTACTATATTCATGTGATAACCTCCGTCAATTCGTTGTATGAGGTTAGTATATCGAGCTAGAATGACTTTAAAGTGACTCTTAAGTGACAATTTAGTCACTTTGGCGGGTGGGGGTAGGGATGCCTTGCCGCTATCCGCAACTAACTTCACGCCATCCTCCACTATCAGATTACTTGCTTATAAAACTTAATGCGAAATGTCGTCCCTTCACCCTTTTGACTTTTCACTTCAATATCCCCCTGCTGACTGGTAACGATACTATGTGCCATCGCAAGGCCAATGCCGACACTGTCATCACTCGCATTTTTCCCTTTGTAAAACCGTTTGAATATGTAAGGGATATCCTCCTTAGGTATTCCTTCCCCATTGTCAGAAATCGTGATTTCTGTGAATAGTGCATTCTCCGAAAATAGAATGGTGATTTCTCCGCCGTCAGGCGTGTGCTCGACACAGTTTTTTACGATATTGATGAGAGCTTCTGCGGTCCAGTTGAAGTCAACGTTAAAGGCTGCGTTTTCATCGCCTTTGACAGTTAACACTTGCATTTTAATATCCATTGGAACCAATAGCGGCTCTAGCGCCTTTTGTACGAGCTGACTAACCAATACTTTTTCCTTTTTAAAAGCAATCGTTCCCGCATCAATCTTCGAAAGTTTTAATAAGGAAGATACCAGCCATTCCATCCGTTCCAGTTGTACCTGGAGATTCCGAGTGAATTCTGCTCGCTTCCCATCCTCCAGTCGTTTATCCCCTAACAAATCTGCCATCATCATCATCGAAGTCAAAGGGGTTTTAATTTGGTGAGAAATATCGGAAATCGCATTGGTCAATTTTGCTTTATCCTCCTGTAAAACCGCCCCTTGCTCAGATAGCATTTTTGTCACTTTATAAATTTGACTTTTTAAGATACTTAACTCGCCTTCATAATTATCACGGACGTCCAACTGAAAATTGCCATTACTTATTCGTTGTAAATAGCCAGAGAGTTTCTCGATTTCTCGGTAACGCCATCTAGTAAAAATCAGCGTGCAACTAATCAGTAAAATCGATACACCAAGCACAAAACCGGCCGCATGCATTGAAACGAGAATGGCCGCCAACGCAATTCCGAAACCACTAATGAAAAGAAGAATGATTAGAAAGATTTGAACTTCTCGATTACGGAACAATTCACTCACCAACCCTATAGCCCATGCCTCGAATCGTCTTGATCAGCGTTGGGTTTTGCGGATCATCTTCTAACTTCTCTCGCAATCTTTTAATATAGACGGTCAAGGTATTGTCATTGACAAAATCACCAGCGACATCCCAAATTCGATCGAGCAGCTGTGCTCTTGTGAGTATTTGTCCAAGGTGATTAGCGAAAATGAGAAAAAGTCGATATTCTAGGGCCGTCAACAAGATCTCCTGGCCATTTTTATAGACTTTTCCTTCCAATGTGTTAATTTGTATATTTCCAATATCAATGGTGTTTTTCGGTTGAGTATGGCGCTGGTAGCGACGGAGTACCGTCTTGATCCTTGAAACAAGCTCACGAATGCGAAAAGGTTTGGTAATATAATCATCCGCTCCCATATCAAGACCCATCACGACATTCACTTCATCATCAAAAGCAGTTAAAAAAATGACCGGAATATCCCGACGTTTCTTCACCAGCTCACATAAGTCATAACCGCTTCCATCTGGTAAGGACAAATCAAATAAACATAAATCGATTTCTTCGATTTGATTTTGAATAACCTCCATTGCAGAAGCCGCATTATGACAAAGCAGGGTTTCATAGTCTTCCTGTTTCAAGGAATACTCCAACCCTGAAGCGATGGTACGGTCATCTTCGACCAATAAAATTTTCATACGGTTCACCCTAACATTTAGGTTTTTCTTTAATCTTATCAAAAAACAGCGTAAAACCCCTATCTTTAGATATGGAGATACTCATCCTCTATCACGGGATACGGAAATCTATCTATATGGATCAAAAAAGCTCTTTAGTTGAGTGAATAAAAAAAAAATTGGTTTTTAAAAAACCAATTTTTAATAAATATTTTAATTTTCCATCATCCTTTATAGATTTGAAAAAGAATCAAGGACCTTTACTAAAGACTCAATCTCAGGCTTAGAGATTTGTGCGTTAGCACCAACGCTTTCTCCTTTATGTCTTAGGTCATTGGTAATTAAGGATGAAAAAATGACTACTGGAAGTGGATTTAAAACAGGGTGTTCCTTTACCCATTTCGTCAAAGAAAGACCATCCATTTTCGGCATTTCAATGTCAGTAATTAAGCAATAAATATCTGACAAAGCATTCTTCCCTTTAGCGTTGACCGCATGTTCCAGATATTCCACTATTTCTTTTCCATTATTTTTTATCGTTAGGTTTTGGTATCCTGATTTTTGTATACTATCTCGAATGAGTTGAACAAGAAATGGTGAATCTTCTGCTATGAGAATATGTTTATTTCTTCTTTCTTCATTGTACTGGATCCCACTGATTCGTTCCTCATTGATTCCTGTGCTAGGATTGATTTCGGTAAGAATTCTTTCAAAGTCTAAAAGGAAGATAATTTTATCCTCCAAATTTAGAATCCCTACTATTTGACTATTCTTATCATAGGTAATATTCGATGGTGTAATAATATCTTCCCATGTGACCCTTTTAATTCCTATAACGTCGTCAACTTGAAAGGCCGTAACCTGTTGATTCATTTCGGTAATGACCCATTTAGGATTACTGTTAGATTTATGTTCTGATAATCCTAGCACTTTAGGTAAATCCACAACAGAAATGACGGTACCCCTCAGTTCACTGACCCCCATGATAAATGGATGGGAATTTGGTAGTGGAGTGTAATTACTCGCTTCGACTAATTCTTTTACCTTCAATACATTAATACCATAGATTACTTCACCAATTTTAAATTCCATAATATCTATTTCATTTGAGCCACTTTTCATTACATCCATTGTTTTCATTCCTCATTTCATCTTCGTTTTATAAGATGATAACCATTCCACAAAAGAAAATACTATAAAATAAATCAGCATCCCTCTATTTATATCTTTTGTGGATGCTCCTCTTTCATAAGATGATTGATCTCTTTTTCTTTATCGACTAACGAGCCCAGTTTGTTTAATGCTGTCGGGATTCAAGCAACTAGACATATTTTTATACATTTTAGTGAAAGTATTCCTATTTAAAAAAGAACCCTATTCATTAGGGCTCCTTTCCTCCATCTATCAGAATAATTAAGTTATTTTTCCACACATTGGTAATTGTTGATTTAACTTATTACTTTGCCAGTCATGCTTATATAGAGTGTAATGATGATATTTTTGATTCTCAATTTCAATATCTCCAACCACTTGAAAACCAATTTTTTGAATGACTCTATTAGAGCTAATATTATTTGTTAAGGCAATCGCATTTAATTGCTCAAGATTGGTTTTCTCAAACAAAAAATGAACCAACCCTTTTGCTGCTTTTGTTGTGTATCCTCTATTTCGATAATCCCTTGAAATTCCATAGACGATTTCTCTGTTAGGTTCCGGTAATTCCTCTTTAATTCCAGTACTTATAAAACCAATAAACTGATCCGTTTCTTTGTGGATAATACCTAATTTCAAGACATCTTTTCCTTCTATATTAGGGACTGACGATAAAAAAGCTTTGTTTGACGGGATTTCATATTTTGTTACATAGAATAATCGTTTTTCTCTTGTCGTCTTCCAATCTGGTAAAAACTCATAGACTTCTGGTTGTGAAGTAATTTCATAAATGGCATCTACATCTTCGATTGTTAATTCCCGAAGTAGAATATCTCCACAATCAATGGTAAATACATTGCTCACATTTTCATCCCCTAGTTTCCTTTTATAAAAAAGATTCTCTTAAAAAATGGAAATTCCTTCTTTTTCTTATCTGCCATTTCATTCAAAATAAAATTCCAATTACATTGAATCAAATGAAATTGAGTAAAAGAATGCAATGATAGAATCAATAAAAGAAAACTAGGACATATTTTTTGCTCCGTTAGATAACTATCTGATTTTTAAAATGATTTTCCCTTTCGCTCTTCCTGACTCCGCATATTCCATCGCTTTTTGAGCATCTTCAAAAGGAAAAACTCTATCAATGATCGGTTTGATTTTACCAGTCTCAATAAAGTTGGCAATTGTACGCAATTGCTCACCACTCGGCTTCATAAACAAAAACGAATATTCAACATTATGCTTTTTTTCAAGCGCCGTAAGTTTATGACTTGCGGCTCCAAACAACAACGTTTTAAAAAATCCGGAACCATATTCTTTACCAAACCGAGCATTCGGTAATCCCGAAACGGAAACAATTTTCCCTCCGCTTTTTACCACTTCGAAGGATTTTTCGAGTGTCTCGCCCCCAAGTGTATCAAATACGGCATCGTAGTTTTCCAGTATCTCTTCAAATTTTTCTGTCTTGTAGTTAATCATTTTATCTGCACCAAGAGATTTTACTAAATTCTCACCTGCAACACTTGCAGTCGTTGCTACAAAAGCACCCATTAATTTAGCCAGTTGAATCGCAAAGGTACCGACACCACCAGAACCAGCGTGAATCAAAATCTTTTGGCCCTTTTGTAATTGCATAATGTCTGTTAGGGCTTGATAGGTGGTTAACCCAACCAGTGGGATCGATGCTGCTTCTTCAAAGCTCAAATTTTTAGGCTTTAAGGCGATGTCATCTTCATGAACCGCGATATATTCCGCAAACGTACCGATTTTACTTTTACGTGGACGTGCATATATTTCGTCACCAACCTTAAAACGAGTCACTTTTGCGCCAACCTTTACCACGACACCAGCGAAGTCATTTCCTAAGATAAGCGGCATTTTATATTGAACTAACAATTTCACTTTCCCATCGCGTATCTTAAAATCAACTGGATTAATACTAGCTGCATGAATTTCTGCAAGTACCTCGTATTCATCAATTTCAGGTGTAGGCATTTCTGCCAAACGCATGGGAACTTTCCCATAACGATCAATAACCATTGCTTTCATAGACTATACCTCCAAATAATATGTGTAAATTCCATCATTTCAATAAAAGTTCTCCATGAACTGATCAATATCCATCACAAGCGTTTTTAATAAACCTAATTCTGTACGAACATTAATATAATAAAAGTTTTTTGTCCCTTCTTTACGCATTAAAATAACACCAGCATCCCGTAAAACCTTCAAATGATGAGACACCGCAGGTCGAGAAAGATGGGTTTGTTCCGTGATTTCACCCACCCGTAATCCTGTTTGACAATCCGTCCCCAGTAGAACTAAAAGAATAGATTGACGAGTTTCATCACCAATGGCCAATAGTACTTTTTGACAATTAATAAAATCCTCTTTAATCCTATTTAGTTGGTCCTGTTTATTCATTCAGTAAAATACCTCCAATTATCAGTTGAATGGTTTAAGTTGATGAACCAAACTGCTGAATACAACAATAAACGATTGTTATGATAGCTGCAATATTGAGAAAGAAAATCGAGACGAATACTCAGGCATCTGTCCTACGCTCAACGCGTGTTATTTCTAAGATGAAATTGATTTGGAACTTTTTGGTTTTTAATTCGTAGATAAATATAAGAAATATATTGTGGGAGGAATTACAATGAGTGAAAAGGGTTGTGTGAAATGCGGAGCTAGAGATACTGGCACTAAGGAAGTCGCCATGACGGGAACCGGTTTATCGAAAATGTTTGATCTTCAACATAACACCTTTATTGTGGTCTTCTGTAAAAAATGTGGTTATTCCGAGTTTTATAATAAGAAAACATCGACAGCATCAAATATCTTGGATTTATTTTTTGGTGGTTAATGGAGGAGATTAAATGGATAAAATATTTCTATTTTTCGTAATTGGATATATCGTAATATCGCTGATTCTCGTCCCCTTCCAGTACCGCTATGTCGAGCAAATGGAAAAAATGCGCCTGGCCAATGAAAAGAAGGGGAAAAGTCAGGGGCAGATGTTTGAAGAGATGGAGTTTGGGCAACAGGTGTTACATGCAAATGTGCAAGGGAGTCTACTATTCTTTTTAGCTAATATTATTGCGACGATTGTGTATAAAATAAAACACCGACGGTAAAGGGGTGAGGATTGCCTCACCCCTTTTCTTTTTTGTATCAAGACTCTTTTATAACTGAATGTTGATTTTCCTGTGTTTGAAAAAATAAACGGAGATTTTCCGGTTATATTAGGAAATACTCATATTTCCTTAAAATAAGGGGAGTTTTTCCGTTTAAAGCATCCAAATCTTTGGATTTTGCCTTATTTAGTGCAGTTAATCGGAATATCTCCGCTTATATTGGCTTCTTAAGCTTCCTTTAGATACATAGCCGGAAATTCTCCGCCTATTCATTCTCATTCCTACACGAAAAGCAACAAACAAGGTCACTACTACACAAAAAGCATACTTCCAAACTGATGAATTAAAAAAAATCAATAAATGCTGATTTCATCGTTGGGACCATTTTTTCAAAAATCTCAATCTCCTCCACAGATCCTTTCAAGTACCCCATTTCAAAAAGCTCCATCGGTCTTTTATATCCAAATAGTATGGCTGAAAGGGAATTGATATTTAAGCGAATTCCTTTTTTAGGAGGATGAACACATTGACCTCCAGCTTTTTCTTTAAACACCTTTATTTCATCATTTCCAATGAAATAGCTTCCATTATTCCAAGGAGCATGTGCATCTTCTAGATGAAGAAATAGCTGCTCATTTCCGAGTGTAAAAGGAAATTTCCTTAAACATTCCTCAGCATCCACGACTCTTGCCATAAAATAAGGGGATAACTCTGCTTTCACCTTGGGCTGCGGCAGAAAATAAGGAAAAGGATCGTGACTGGCAAGCGTAATTGTCACGGTTTCCACCATGGAGTCATGCTGGCAAATGAAGTTCCATAACCCGATTCTTGCTTCCTGGTTCATAGCAATCATCTCTTCCACAACCATCTTTCTATCTTTTACATGGTATAGAATATAGCCATTAGCCTCTTTCACAGAATCGTAATAGACAGCAAGTTGAGAGTCCTCATCATACACGTGATGCTTCCACCAATGGGTATCGCGTTTCAGCATTCCCGTAAATTGTATGCTAAATTCTTGATACATCTTTTCAATTTCCTCATTATGGGTCTCTTTCGAGTATCTTTTTACCAACCCTTGCTGGCTTTCAAGGAATTTCAGGTCCTTCTTTTCAATCGTGATTTTTTTCTGTTCATTTAATATTTCCCATCCAAATCTCCGATAAAATGAGATATCAAATGGGTGTAAAAGCGATACGATTTGAGCATTATCTCGCATCTGCTTTAAAGAATCGATAATAAGTGTTTTAACATAACCATTTCGTCGATATTCCGGGTATGTAGCGACACCTGCGATCCCTCCCATTTTCCATTCATCCTCTTTCATCTGAACGTTTAATGGAATAATATGAAGCTTGGCAGCCAGAATGTCCTCATCCCATATTCCTAAAATTTGTTTTTTCAACATTTCTTTTCTAGCCGGTAAGTCGGATTCCGCAACCTTATATTGAAAGGCATACATGGACAGTTTTACTGCTTCTACGTATTCATCTTCTCTTACTTCCGTAACCAACATTTAAGCCCCATCTCCTTTGCCTGACTTCATATATTTATTAGCATAGCAAGAACTTCATTCAACGATTTTTTTTATTTGTCCGTGGTACCAAATTCCGTCCATCAGGATATTTTTGTTTTCAAATATGTCCGAACTTCCTCTACATCTGTTATCTCTCTTTTAGGAATGATGTAGGCACTAACCGAACTATTGTAAAGATAGAAGTTAGAATCATCTTCCTTGAACTCATGGATTCCAGACCAATGAACCTTCGTTTCACCATTAGAAGCAACATCAACAATTCCCTCGTCAGAAAAAGTCATCGTATGCTTCCCTAATAACCCCTCATTCTTTCCTTCGTTAACCATCTTTTTCGTGTGCCGGGCAATGCGGTTAAAGAAATATTTCGGATAAAAAATCGCCCACATCATACCAATTAAAAAGAAAGGAATAAAGGCATATAAGAATGGAATATCTGCGATCAACGAAAAAATATAAGCAACAATAATATAGACAACCGGTGTTGCAAACCTTTGCATTTTCAAAGATTTCATTGCAGAATCAGAATTTTTGATATGAAAAATATTAAACTTTAGATAATCCTCTTCGGTTAAGTTGTATTTGATTTCCATTGATATTCTCCTAGCATGTATTAGAGTAGACCTGGTTTCCGTTATTTGGATCGTTTTACAATATCCTTATTTTTACGATGTTTCACTTCATCCATTTTCTCATAAAAACTTTCTTCCGCATCAAGGCCGAAAAAGTTATAAAACTTGAGCATATAAGCCAGACAATCCGACAGCTCTTTACCGATATTCTCTTTAATCTGATTCTTGGCCAACTCAAAAGCCTTATCCTCATCCATTCCCTTTTGAATATAGGAAGCCGTAAGATTAAAACCCTTCCGGAGCTCCTCCGCGACTTCAGCCACCTCTGTCGTCAGCAGCATGTAATTGTTCAGCAGCGAAGCACGGCTCTTATCATAGCTCTCTTCGCTAATCACCCAACCCATTTCTTTCTGAAACTGTTCTGCAAATGCTTGTATTTCTTTCATTTGGACCCCTTTCATTGTTCATAATTGAGGCTTTGAATTCCTTTATTTTATACATTAAATCCTAATAAATTTTTCAGAGGTAACTAATTATTATGTCGTTTGTTAACTTCAATCGTAATGAACTCCGGCAAATAGCTGGGTGTACATCCTTTTGATACTATTTCATCTTTGTAAAGACCCGTTTTCTCACCAAGTTTAATACAACGTACACGATTCTTTTCATCATAAACGCCTATCCAGCCTGCAGTGAAATTCATAGCCCATTGAACTTCCGGTTCTTCCTGCGTAATATTAGCTTCTAATGCAGATAGCAAGTATGCGGTGTTATCAGGTGGTGTTTGTCCAGTCCATCTCAATCGCGCTTGATAATACCAGAAAGCTCGCCTTTGAAGAGCAGAAGGGCTATTTTCCCATGACTCCATCAATGCAATTGTCTTCTTGTCTTTGGTGAGCTGATTAGCCATTAACCAATCCATTAAGTTATTTTGCTCATCAAAAGTGTGAGTCTGCATATCCTTATCAAGCTTATTTAGCACATCTTGTGAAAGAAGTTTTTTGTCCATAATTAAGATTGCTAATAGTCTGGGAAAAACGCTTCGGTTGACCAAAGTTCCATAGCTAGTTCGTGATCTTTTTTAATGTCCTTCGCGATTTTTCGTAAGTCGCCTAGCTTTGTTTTACTATTGATCTGAGGTAGAATGTTTTCTGCTTTTGAAGAGCGTTGTATTTCTGTATCTTTTTTTTCATCCATTTTTTACAACTCCTTTATTAAAGCACTGTTTCATATATATATGTCCTTGACGAGATATATCAAGAACTTAATTTTGTTATAAGCCTTATTGCAGTGGCGTGTCTCCAAAGTTTACCTTTTTTAATATTGTAGCATATATCGTATTAATGCTTTCTCAACCTATAATAGAAGAGCAACCATCTTTAATATAATAATCACATTTAACTTTTAATTGGATACGAAAAGAGCATTCCTTTTTAAAGAAACGCTACCCTTTAAGTAATCACTCACAAACTACAAAATTAATGTACAAACCTGCTCTTTAACGTTATTTGAGCTGCATAATATGCAAAAAAAGCACCCCAAAGGATGCCTTTAAAAATTCATCTCTATTATGCTGCTTACAGAGTCTGCTTGATGTTTTTCAAAATCTTTCGAAGCTCTTAAAGCTCCTAATAAAGATTGATAGTAATCATAATTATTATTACTGTTAAGTTTTTTATAACCTTCTCGCGCCTTTTCCGTTAAAACTGAGTTCTTATGGTAGTTTTCCAAATATAAAATTGACTTCGATACCCATGTTTCAAAGTTAACTGAATTAAAAAACTTAAATCCCATGCTTTCACTAGCTTCTGACTCTAATAGTTCTCCAGTTTTTAATAGTTCGTTTATCATATTCAATCACCTCCCTCTATACTAAAATTCGACAGATAGAAGGATTCCCCTTCTTAATTGCCGAATATTGTAAATAAAAGGAGCTGATAAATTTGAACGCTAATTTAATTACTTATGATCTTATAGCACCACTACGGGATTATGATAACTTAATAAAAAAAATAAAAACTAGCTTCAGTGATTACGAAAAAAATTACTGAATCCGTATGGATTGTTGAAACAAATAAAACAGCAAGTGAAGTTTTTGACGAAATAAAACCACATACAGATACAGATGATAGATTATTTGTTGCAAAAATAAATGGTGGAGCTAAGTGGAAAAGAAACATTTTAGGTGATTCTGATAATCTAAAAACAATATTGTAAATAACAAATACTCCATCTGTACAACAAATAAAGCCTTTTTCAATGAAACAAGAAAAAGGCTCTTTGATTTTCAATGTTCAATTTTATTTTTAACACTCTCTAGATGCGATTGTACTGTGTCTTTTTTCACACTACTAATAATTCAGAGGTAACAAGTTGCTGCTTATTAACACGCTTTTTTCGATAATCTTACTTTTTGGTGGGAGCCACATATTTTCCTTTTTCCCATTGCAATAATTGGTCATTAAATGAATGCTTCATACCTTCATCTTCTTGGTTGCAAAAATGGGTATAATATAGTAGATTGGTTGCAACGTACAAACGTCGATGTAATAAGGTTTGCAAAACAAAAAGTACACCAAAAAGCGCTTAATGCGTCATTCAGTGTCCTTCAGAGGGCTAGTAGAACATTATTATCTAGAATAATTAATTCCTACAAGAGTGTTAAAATTCTTCAGTAGGCTTTTTAAACCATAATAGTTATAAATTAATTTTACCGATTCCATTAAGCATGTTACACTCATTGCAAGGTATAACTCTTCACTTTTCTTCATATTTATTAAGTTAATCCGATTCTTCTCAAAATAAAAATTTCTAATTGCATCTTTTCCATGGGTTTCTATTGAGAGGATAGAATAAAGAAGGTTATACTCAACAAATAAACCTATTTTATGACATAATTTCTTAAAATTATTTGTATCTCCATCTAGGTTATACCATTTTTGTTCTATACGTTTCATTCCAATGTCATTTAGATATCCATCTATTATACTTTTTTGATAATTATCATCCATCTTAGCCGCAAGTTTTTCGCGTATTTCACCTTTTTTTAGTTGAAGAAATTCTCTCAATTTATAACTATCTAAACTGTCCTCGGTTAAATCATTCAATAATTGTATTTCTTTAATTTTTGTTGAGTATGTATAAGACTTAGCTCGTATTTCAGTATCCTTTTCTAGAATGAATTTACAGTATACATAGTTCTCGAAAATTGTTCTTAATATAGTATCTCCCGCTGTATGATGTTTACTTTCTAAAAGAATTAACATAGATTTTGAATGGTTTATCATATTTTCTAATAACCCTAGAATAACAGCATCTGGAATGTCAAATTCGCCCCTATCTCCCCTTTGATTAAAACACTCATCAATTACATTTTTAAATACTTTTTGAGATTCTGTTACAACTCTTTTCAAAGTTTTCAAAAGGCTCTTCCCCCTAACAAAGCCTAACTGTCTTTATTTTTTTTGTCTTCAATTTCTTTAATACAGATATCAATAATATCAATAATTAATCCAAGCCTTTTTTTATCATAACTAAGTCTACCTGTAATAACCGCAAAAGTAATAAACACAACCATTAACACTGCAAAAAATGAATAAACTGTAAACTCATTAAAAATAGACAATTTCTTCCCCATAAAAAATATTAACAAAGGAACAAAAATACCCATTACTGTTCTTAAATATAATTCTTCTGCTGTTTCTTTAGAATATTGAGTATAGTAAGCTTTCATAAGTCTTAAATTATCTATATTTTCATTCGTACATCTCAAAATATTCTCTTTAATTATTGATAGATTTTCTAAAGTTTTATACTTAACAGATTGGTTGTTTAAAAAGTAATGCAATTTATCATCAAAATTACTCAGATCATCCATCCATTCATAAACTGACATTTTCCCCCTAAATTTCTGGGGACCAGATTTCACATTGTACAGTACTAACATTAATGCGGCATACATAAATGCTGCTGCCAAAATTGTAATTAGATTCTTAACAACTACTGGAGCATTAGATAAATTAATTATGATTACTATAGAAAAAGGTATAATCATTCCGACAACAAATATTTTTATTTTCCTAAAAATCTTAGCCTTCATCAAACTTCACCTTTTTGACTTTGCTCGATGCGTAACAATTTATATACCACCATGTTCAGGTAGCTCAGTGAGCCTTGGTCTTTCATTACACACAACAACATCAAAACTTCCTTTTTGTTCCATTATATCAATTTCTATTCTGATCGTACTAGGATTAATTTCTATCTCATTTAAGCGAAAAAGGATTGCCCTCGTTTATTATAGTTATGTTGATGTTGGCCGGAGAAAACCTGGCTTTTTTATTTATTCATCCAAATCATGGTCTTGATGTTATAACTTATTAAATGCAAAACAGGTAATTATTCACACCCAATAACCATGGCAATTTTCCTATTTTTCATTTATATTTTATAAATATCATGTTAGCATTGTAATATACCTTTTATTTGGTAATTTCTTTTTTGAAATATTAATAGAAAACAGATTTAATAGGGGGAAACAACTTATATGCAAAGATGGATTGGAGCTAATCCTACACTCTTACAGAAGAATATGAGCTCAAAATTCAAGAAGGAGCTTTCAAACGCTGAGCATACTGTACTTAATTCGAATGAGATAGTTCTTAAAGCAATTGAAGTAGAGTTAGATAAGAAAAGTGGAAAAGAGATTGATGGTGTACTTACTTTAACAAATATCAAAATGATATTTATATCGAAGAACCAGTTCTATTCCTTTGAATATAGCTCGATAAGAAATATCCAAATTACAGCTGATGGGAAAGATAAAAAAGAATGGAAATTAATATTCTTTTCCGGTAGAAATAAATATGAAATTGATGACATTAAAAAGAATGACGACACCGAAGAATTCTTCTACCTCCTTCAGGAAAAGGTAAAAAATCCTATACAAGAGTTTCAAACTTCTGTAACGCACGACTTTAATTATTTCTTGCATGCCGATAGACTAAATGATTTTAAAGTAAATGGTATCAAAGTTACCCCTTTCCTGATGAAGCGTGATGACCAAGGAATAGGATCAAACGGTCAAAGGTTACTAAAGGAAAAACATCCATACGCTACACTAATTACCCAAGGATTCTTTAAAGACTCTGAAAAGAAAAAAGGTAATTTTATTGTTGTAGATTTAATGGTTATGTTATATGAATATGATCAACAAACTCGTAAAGCAAAAAAGATAGCTGCTTGGCCTTTGGCATTCTTTAATGGATGTAAAATTGACCATTTTGCTTTGAAAACAGAAGTTATTACAAGCGAAGGTAAGCTCGTTCTAAATAACTTAGGAAAACAATTTGCTGAAACCTTAATAGCACAAAATATACCTTTTATCTTATTAAAAAGAAAGTGGTACAAAAAGATTATAGGCTTCCGTAGTGGTAAATGGTGGAAGGCTTCAATTGCTTCGTTAATGTACATGTTTATCCTTTTTATCGGTATCGGAATCGTCTTTGGTGAAGATACAACTGAAAAGAAAAAAATAACAAGTACTTCAACCTCCGTTAAAACTGAATCAAAAGAACAACAGGATGAAAGTGTAAAAGAAGCTCAGTCAGCTGAAGAACAAAAGAAAAAAGAAGAGGAAGAAGCTACTAGGTTAGCTGAAGAGCAACGTCAAAAAGAAGAGGCTGCACGTTTGGCTGAAGAACAACGTCAAAAAGAAGAAGCTGCACGTCTAGCTGAAGAACAACGTCAAAAAGAAGAAGCAGCCCGACTGGCTGAAGAGCAACGTCAAAAAGAGGAAGCTGAAAGATTAGCTGCCCAACAGGCACAACAACAAGCTAGTCAAAACATTTTTTACGCAAACTGTTCAGAAGTACGTGCTGCTGGTGCAGCACCAATTCACCAAGGCGAACCTGGTTATTCTAGAAAATTAGATAGAGACGGCGATGGAATCGCTTGTGATCAGTAACTATGATTAAAGCTGCAGAAATCTGCAGCTTTTTTTATCTGTTAGGTCAAAGGAATCTTTCTAAAAAACATGGTATTATTATGATAGAAAACTAATTGTCTAGGAGGATAACTTTGAAAAAGGTCGTCAAAGTAGTAGCTGCAGTAATCGAAAATGAAGAGAATGAAATTCTATGTGCACTTAGATCACCAGTGATGTCCATCCCTAATATGTGGGAGTTTCCAGGTGGGAAAGTAGAAGCCAATGAGGATATTTATTCAGCACTTGAAAGAGAAATTGATGAAGAATTGGGTTGTAAGATTGAGACAGCTAAAGAAATCTTCAATGACAATACCCATGAATATGATACCTTTATCATCAATTTAATTTCGATTAAATGCAGAGTAGTGGAGGGAACACCAACGCCAAGTGAACACTCAAAACTAATCTGGTTAAAAAGTGAAAATCTTGATTCTCTTAAGTGGGCACCTGCAGACATTCCAGCAGTTGAACAATTAATTAACGAAAAATAGTCTTCTCGAAACGAGAAGACTATACTTTTTCAGTAAACTCAGTATATAGATTTGCCGGAATTTGATTCTCCAATTTGATTTTAACCGTCATCGGTTTTTCCCCTTCGAATTGGACAGTATCCCCTCGACCAATATAGATAAAAGGTTCATTTTTCCCATCAATTTCTCGATACTTCCTAACAAATAAATGAAGGTTAATCCCACGGCTCTTATTACGAATAATATTCTGTCCCCGATCCGTATTCTGTGAGGTACTATTTGGGGTTTGCCACTGAAAATAACAGTCATCGATAAATTTATCCTGATAGTTAATGCTTTCCTTGATGTCCTCTTCCTTGTGAAGATCAATAAACAAGAAATAATCATTTCCATTGGTAAGAAGTCCAGAACCCCTATATGAACTATGGATTTTTCGGTAATTTGAGAGTAATGCGGTGTCCACCATTTGATATTGTTCATACAGTTTAAAATGTGGAACTCCGTAATATTCTGTTTTGTATTCTTTTTCATATCGGAAAATCCCATAGGTAATGACATCTTCGATAAACTTCCTGTAATCCTCATACAATAGTAAATCTGTAAAGAGTTGAGTCTTTACTAATTTACCATTGTTATAATGAAATAATTTAGGCTTACTCTTTAATTGACCACTATCATAGTAATTTTGATTCAAGCACTCAAAAGCATGAAGAATACTATCATCATCCACATCATTGATTTGTTTTAATATTTGTTTTCTTGCCATTTCCAGATCGATGTCCTCATGGTCCAGTAAAAACCGCATAATAACAAATTCATAAACCCTCTTGAGTGGAAGTTTACTAGACAGTTCCTTTATAGCTGCTTCAAAGGATTCATTTTGCAAAAGATCCTTTAAATAGTCATCCTTTTCTACTTTGGCCACGAATTGTAAGTATGATTTCTCTCGATCGATGAATTTTACAGGATTAGGTGCACCATCATATTTCAGATAATCCAATAATAAATATGGAATCCGTCCCTGATTAAGCTTCTTAAATTCAAAATACTCTTCCTTAAGGTACTTCATTGAATTAAAGTTTTCTTTGTCAATCTGGGATAAAATTCGTTCCTGAGTGATTTTATCCATTTGAATATGCGTACAACCAGGAATGTTCGCAAAACCTGTCGCAACAGCTACCTTCAAACTTTCTTTATCATAGTATCGACTTCCATTTAAAGCTAAAGCAATAAGGAAGGTTTTGTTATGGTTCCCGATAAAATCAAGTACGGTTAAAAATTCTTTTTCTCCATGTTTTCTTAATCCTCTACCAAGCTGCTGGATAAAAACAATTGGCGAATTCGTTGGCCTTAACATTAATACAGTATTAACAGAAGGAATATCGACACCTTCATTAAAGATATCAACTGTAAAAATAAATTCTAACTCATCATGATCACTTTCTAATTGTTTGATAAATCGTTCACGTGTATCTGGTGAATCTCCTCCGTGTAGACAAACACTTTGGTAACCTCTTTTATTAAATTCGCTCGCCATATACTGAGCATGTTCAATACTTGCACAGAATCCAAGACCCTTCCTTTTGTCACCATCATGACCATAGAAGTCCATTTTTTCAATAATGAAATCTACCCGTTCATTCACCTTTAACCTTTTGGTAATCTCAGCAATATCATCAATGTCCACATCACTCAGATCAATACCTTCAATATCAGTGATTCCAAAGTAATGAAAAGGAATAACCAGTTCATCCTCAAGCGCCTCATGTAAGCGGACTTCTAAGGCAACATTATTATCAAAGAGATCGAAAACATTGTAGCCATCTGTACGTTCAGGCGTGGCCGTCATCCCTAGAGTAAATTTAGGCTCAAAATAGTCTAATACCGTTTGATAGGTTGGGCTAGTCGCATGGTGAGCTTCATCTATAATGAGATAATCAAATTCATCCCTTTGGAACTCTTCAAAGCATTTTGAAATCGTTTGGATGGTGGCAAACACATAATCCACATGTTTTTGTTTATGATTACCTGTTAGTAAACCAAAGGTAATCCCTTCATTCGGTAAAAGAATCTCAAAGGTTTCCTTCGCTTTTCTCAAAATTTCTTCTCTATGAACGATGAAAAGTAACCTTTTTGGTTTGTAACTTTTCACATCAAATGCCGACATATAAGTTTTTCCCGTACCAGTCGCGGCAATCACAAGCGCCTTTTTCTCTCCAAAACTCCTCAACCTCTCTAAATTCTCGGTAGCTCGTCTTTGCATTCGATTTGGGACAATGTATTGTTTATTTTCATATATCAATTGCCGTGTTTTCGTTGTATCCTTAAAGCGCTTTAGGAATTCTTCATATCTACTAATAAAATCCTGATCGGCAACCTCACTCATGTTCCAAAGTGAATCGTATTCCTTCAAAACATCCTGAATAAATCGACCATTCTCTTTCGTAATGATTTCAACATTCCATTCAATATTGCTTTTTAACGCACTCTGAGTAATATTTGAGGAACCGATAATTACTTTATAACTATCTTTGTATTCGAATATGTATGCCTTCGTGTGAAAACCAATCTCTTTATCGGTGACAAAAACCTTTAAATCCACATTCTTAAACTGTCTAATCTTTTCCAATGCCTTTGCATCCGTGAAATTTAGATAAGTGGAAGTAATGATTTTTCCTTTAACTCCTTTGGCCTCAGCTTCCTTCAACGGATCCAGCAAAAGCTGCAGGCCGCTATAGTTAATAAAAGCCACACTAAAATAAAACTGCTCACACTCATTCATTGACCTTACTAATTCTCTTAACAAATTCCCTTTATCGGAATTCACGATTAGTTTTTTCTCTGCAAAATCCATGGAATTTCCCCTGACTTTTTAACTATTATCAATTTTGTTAATGTTATTATTTGGATATATTGAAATTGTACAATATATAGGGGGAAATAAAAAGATCTTCTATCCACAATGGATAAAAGATCTCACTTTGAATTTTTTCTTATTTTTTATTTATTCCCATCAAAGAATTCATAAGAACATATGGTACGGTTCAGCGTTATAAATCTAAATGAGGTTTCTTCAAATTCAACCAGTTAGTCTAGGGCTCTGATTTTACGGTATTTTTCTGCCATACTAGTGAATGCTTCAATATTTAAGTTATATTTTTTATCTACGTTTTTATCTTCATTTTTTACTATATTTAGGATATTCACTCCAATAATTAGAGTAACTAGTCTTTTCAAAATAATTAAATCTAAGTTTATCAACTGAATTATTTATATGAACATTTGGTAAAATTAGTTGAACCTTTTTATACAAAGGCATTCCAGACCTAATAAACTGTGAGCTATTACTTAATAGAATACTTACCCCTTTGTAGTTTTTATATTTTACAAATCCACGTCCAAACTCATCATTTTCTTTACCAGACCTAATATAAACAGTAGGTAATATACCTTCCACCTCCATTTTTAGCACTACTTCACTAATTGCATTACAAGTTTCCTCTAATTCACCGATACTTGGAAATTCATGAATTGGCCTATTATGTTTAATCCTATTTCTAACATTACTTATATTTTTCGTTTCGAGGGTATCAGATATTTTTTTTAATAGTTCAATTATTCTTCTAACATCAGTCTTTTCTAAATCTAATAATAGTACTTTATACCTAAAAGGGAAATCATATAAATCTGTCTTTTTATAATAACTAGGATATTCCGTTTCTAACCTTTCATACTTATCTTTAAATTTTAAATGCTCCTCACAAATTTCAGCTATTGCTGAAAATCCTTTTATAAGTGGATATAGAGTATTTCTCCCATCTTTATCTAGATTAAGAAATTCATTATCGTTTATTTTGAAATGGTGGTTATTGACAATATTAGCGGTAAAAGTCCTCGCATCTTCCAAATTAAAGGTGAACTTATCTGAAATGTAATGGTCCGATAATAACGCCCATGTAATAAAAGAAAGAGCATAATCTAAAATTTCCTCAAGCGAAACGAAAAAATTCACTCCCGAACTTCGAATTGCTTCTCTTTCATCTTCAGTAAACACTTGATTATTTTTAATTATTCTCAAAAATTGGTCGTGCCTCTTCCAAAATAAACTTTGATAGGAAGGGAAAACTGTTATATCAAATCCAAGTTTCCATAATATCATATTTATAAAATATTCTTCTTTATATGGGTCCAATAGAGTACCAAAATCTGTACAATTTAAATACTCAAAAGTCTTTTGGACATTATTAGGATTGTCAAAAATTAGATTTGTAATAATTTCTCTTGGATTCTCAGTAAGAAGATACCTACCTAATATTTCATCAAGAGTACTGCCTTCAAAACTCCTTAACTTCCATTTTAGTTTTTCTTTGTCTGTAGAAGAAGTATAATATAGTTTTTTAATTAAACTTTTTAATCTAATTAAAGCAGTATTTATTTCTTTACCCATTGTAATAATACTTCTAAAACCATATTTGGAACATTGAGTCTCTGTATGAAAAATGCCTCTCCTATTTATCATTAGCTTACCTTTTCTTATTTCAGTTTCTGGTATATTAATCTTATTATTAAATATCAAATCCTCTAACTTTTTTAATATCTCATCATCTTTAAATAGTAATATTAATTGAAAACATTGGTTATGAGTAAGGTCACTCGAGATTTTTTGTCCATTTCCTTTCCATAAATCTTTAAATCTATTAGGAAACAATTTTCTAATAGATTTATCACTATTAATTAAATCTGCTAATAGTAATCTTAATTCTTCATCTGGAAATGATCCGATTAAATAAGCAAGCTCATCAATTCTATTATAGTCGTAAGGATTAAATGAAATTATTTCATTTATAGACATTTCCTCATCTACAGTGGATATTTCTGCCGCTGCCTCCACTAAATTCTGAATAATATTTTCTGAAGAAGTTAATTTAGTCCGATGAATATTTAAACAAGAGACATCTTCACAATGCCAAAGTGGATATTCTCTGAACTTGGAAGGGGGCATGGCTCTTGTTTGTCTAGACTCTAAAATTCCAAAAGGACCAATTAGAAAATTCCCGAATTGAAAAACACCTATTGGAGAGTCATTTAAAAGCTTTGTTGTTTCCTCTGCATTTAAAAGGTCATTATTGTTAAATAATTCATGAAATTTATTGTAAAGTTCTCTGCCATATAAATATGGAAATAATAATTTTTTATTAATTATTTCTTCACTTATTATTTCTTTAAGTTTACCAAGATTTAGTTTTTCCATATTTATATTTTCTACTGAAGTAAGCATTAAACTTAACTTTATTTCTGAATTATACGTATCATCTAATATAGAAAATTGACTTTTTAGATCTTCATATATTTTTTGCCCTTTTTCATTTAAAATTATTGTTTCATTGTATTTTGGACTAGGAATATATTTTACTTTTAATATTGATTTTTCTAAGAATTGATTTAATATTAGTACTTGTTGCTTTTTTCTTTCTAATTCATTTCTTTCATTCTCTACTACTTCTGTCTCTACAGAAATCTGTTCCTCTACTAAAGTTTCATTTAACATAACAGCCCCCCATAAATACCTATATTTCCTAGTATATAACATGGTATACATAGATTAAATATATCTTGGTACTTCTGGTAATAAAAAACAAAAAAGTCATGACTTAATAAAGCTTTACTATTTTCCAGTGTAATTTAAACCCATATGATTATTTGTTATCACTTTATATAAAACATTTACAAATGGTACGATTCACCGTATCATTTGTAGCACCAAGCTTAATTTTTCTAGAACCTGTTAATTTGAAAAGATAATATTTATTCTCTTTTTCAAATCCATCTTCAATGCTGATTGGTAAAAAATTATTCTTCTTTTCGTGAATGTTCTACCAGTTTTTTTGTACCATTCCCATTCTTCTGGAGACATGCTTACTGGACGTTCATTCGCAGCCTTTGCTCTTTGCAGCATTTCCAACTCTTCTTGATCGTCCGTTTTTCGTATCATTTCACGGTAGAGCCTGCTACGTTCTTCTACTTCTAACCTCTGCAATTCTAGAGCAGCCTTCTTCGCTTCTTCTTCGCGCAGTAATTTTTCCAAGACCTCTTGTTGTACTTTTAACTCCGCTTCTGCTTGAATGATTTTGTCTCTAAAGGATTGTTTAAAGTCCTGTCGCTGCTCATCTTCATTTTCACGATAGAGAAGCAAATCATTCAAGTTAGCATTCAAAGTTAATGCTCGTTCCAAAGGGATGGCTGGCTCAGATAATTTGTAGAAAGTGAGATTATAATTATTTTGATCAGCCTCTAAAAACCTGATGATTTAACATACGCGACTCTCGATATTAACGTAAGCAATACTTTTTATATCAATAGAATTCTGAAGTCCTGCTACTTCTGTATTTAAATATTTGAATTCATCCCTTGATAGCCCTTGCTCAATGAAATGATCCCACCGTTGGTCCTCATTACTTTTGTTCGTGACTAACAATTCAGCATTTAGTAATGCTCCTTTATCCGTTTCTGAAATGATGGCCAACCAAGTATCATCTATAAATGAGAATACCTTAAACCCTTCTGTCTGATAGGTTTTCATTCGTTTTGCGAGATTCTGAGTATAACTGCGGGGAGCAATGGAGGTGTAATAATCAATCGCCCAAATATCACTTTTAAAAGGAAATTTCACGATAATATCCGGAATAAAAGAAAGTTTCTTTTTGCAAAAATAACCTCTTTTTATTACAGCCCCAGTTGATTTCAACTGACCTTCCAAGATTTCTTTAAATACGGTTAATCCGATATCCTTCTTTTTCTTATCTTGGTGAGTGGAAACCTGATTAGCATAAGTTTTGCTATTTTCAGAGTATGTACAATCCTTGCCATCTAGATGCTAAAAGTAAAAAGGCCTGCCATCATCAACTGTTAGATTCATATTCACTGGTTCTTTACAAGAAGGGCATGTAAACCCACGCTTCCTTGAAAAAACTCGGTACTGTTCAGTAAGCTTTTTTCTAATCTCGCTTCTACTAAAGTTCTTGCCTTCCAGTTCCGATCTCTTAGTTTCAATATTTACGATTCCACCATGTAACAGTGCCTCTTCCATCTATCCACACCCTTTGTAATAAAACCCTATATTTTACTATTATTATAATATAAGTAAATTCTGGAGTGGGATTATTTTCCTTTAAAAATGATATGAAGATAATGATTGTTGCAAAATTGTGATAGAATTTCCCTAGGAGTGATTAGATATGGGCAAAAACAAAAAGAAGAAAAAATGCAAGAAGATCGATTATGGCACAGCCGAATTTTATTGCCGCCACTGTGACTACAAATTTGAATTGGATTGGGAAACCATTTGTGTCATTCAAGAATGTACGCATGGCAATGTAGGCTATCATTTAAATGATACATATATCAGCTGCTCGAAATGTGATGAGGTTTGCTGGGACGAAGAAACACCCGAAGTAAAGAGTCCAGATAAAGTTATATCCGATGGAGATTTACCATTTTAAATTTTATAATATTTTTATGCATTGCCCAGTGATGATTTTATTATGGCCTAATTCCTATATGTTACTTTATCTGTAAAATCAATAATTAACTCAGACTTAATCATGAAATCAACACCAAGGATTCCATTAAATCCATTGGTCTCTTTTGTCATTCCTAACTGCATTTGAAAGGAATCCATCAAAAAGCCATCTATTTCTAAATTTGTTACAGTCTGCTCATAACACAGTTCACTTTCTCCACCAACTCCATACATCCTTCTTGGCCTGCCACCTTTACGGTCTATAACAAGTCCACTTTCTTCAACTTCATCCGTACCAAAGATAGTAGTTGAACACCCTGTATCCAAGAGACTTCATCCAATGTGATAAATTTTCCCTTATAAACAAGGGAATCAGATACTATTGGTAACCCATCCTGCATTAGAATTTTCATTGGAGCCGTCTCCTTACCCCAATAAACTTCTGTTCTTTTACTTCAATGGATTCATGGTCAGTATGGAAAATATAGTATTCTCGGGAAGGGTCGGCCAAATGTAGCTTTTTGTATTCTTTCCATGCGAAAGTTGACTCGGGGAAATTTGAAATGACGGATAGTTCTTCAAAATGGCGGATTGAATCTTTTGAGTAAGCTGAGATGGCTTCAACAAGTACCCATTGTTCTGGATAATGTTCACGAATTTGCTCCCATTTCATTTTTTAGCACCTCCATTCTTATTACATCTAGTATATCATTTAAACACAGGGGACGGTTCCACTGGTAAATACCTAAGCCATAAGAACCGACCCTGTGAATTATGTGGATTACCAAGACCTAATCAAATTCCTTCATCTCTTTAAAATAAGTAGGCACACTCATAAATCCTTTTACGGCTATTAAATCTTTATTTCCTTTGACAGCATAAACTCTTTCCATATCATTTTTTGTCTTTCCAATTTGTTTATCTAGAGGATAATCATCAGGATAGATGATTGGATTTACTGATTTATATGAATGATTTTTGAAATAAACATAATGTAGGGCATATTGTTCCCCATCAATTATTTCTTCTCCGGCATTGTAGTCGATAATAAATATTGGGAGCATTTGGACTCGGATATAAAAATAACTGGGGATTAAAATACAAAGCACCGTAATAGAAATAATAAAATGTTTTATACTCCTTTTCATTCTCGACTCCTCTCTATTAACCCCTAACAATACAATCCCTTCCTCTAATACACTTTTGCATATTCTAGCGCCTTACATATTTCGCCAAAAAGTTTCCTTTTTCCTCCAAATACCTCTAATAGTTTTCAAGTTCTTTTAAAGCACATATTTTATATTTCCAGCGGATAACAGCCTTCAAAAAGTTACTGCATATTATCCTTCGTCTCCAAATATATTAGTTTATGTAAAAATTTAACATTTGTAACAAGGAGGTGATTTTGTTTAGACATAACAAAAGGTCCAAGGCTGCGATACTTTCCCAAAGTTATGACATGGGGGGGATAGCGATGTTTGAAAAACTTCAGCGTTTAGGCAAGGCGTTTATGATACCGATTGCGGTTCTGCCGATAGCGGGATTAATGCTCGGTATCGGAGCAGCATTTACTAACCTTGTAATGGTTGAGACTTATGGATTAGCAGGAATCCTCGGTGAAGGAACATTTCTGTACTATATTTAAGTATTATGTCTGCCATAGGCAGTATCGTTTTTAGTAATTTGCCATTAATCTTTGCGGTTGGGATTGCTTCCGGCCTGGCGTTACAGGAGAAAGGAGCTGCGGGCTTATCTGCGGCAATCGCATTTCTTGTCATGCATGTGATCATTAGTACTATTCTAGGATTTTTAGGGCATACACCTGCGTCTACTACGACAGATTATTTCTTATCAAAGGGTCTAGATCCCGTAGAGGCTGCCAGACAATCAAATGTGTATGGATATGAGCTTGGGATATTCACCGTTCGAATTGGAGTGCTTGGGGGAATTATCGTAGGTTTGCTTGTAGCCTTTTTAGCAAATCGATATTATGAAAAGAAGCTTCCTGATGCCCTATCGTTTTTCTCAGGTGTAAGATTTATTCCGATTATTTCCGTACTATCGATTAGCATCGTTGGTGCAATTATTCCATTTGTGTGGCCCTATATTCATATTGGCATTTCGACTTTCTCTGAATTCTTTGGCCGGACTGGCCCGATTGGCATGTTCTTCTATGGTTCTTTCATGCGGCTTCTGAATATCTTTGGGCTTCACCATGCGATTTATCCATTATTCTGGTATACATCGCTTGGCGGTGAACTGGAGGTAGCAGGAAAGTTAGTGCAAGGAGGACAAAGTATTTTCTTTGCTCAGCTGGCTGATCCAACGGTTACCAAGTTTTCTGCTGAGGCTACCAAGTATTTTACCGGCGGTTACTTACCAATGATGTTCGGTCTCCCAGCGGCGGCTCTTGCTATGTATAAAACGGCTGATACGAAAAACAAAAAAATTGTCGGCGGTATCCTCTTCTCTGCTGCTCTAACCTCATTCTTAACTGGAATTACCGAACCCATCGAGTTTACATTCCTGTTTGCCGCGCCACTTTTATACGGTATCCATGCGGTCTTGGAGGGAATATCTTATGCGGTATTATACGCCCTTGATGTAGCGGTAGGAGTTACTTTTTCAAGAGGGATCATCGATTTCACTTTATTCGGTTTGTTGCAGGGAAATGATAAAACAAATTATATTTGGATCCTTGTCCTAGGAATCCCGACAGCCATTATTTATTACTATGTATTTAAAACGCTGATTTTGAAAATGAATCTTAAAACTCCTGGACGTGGCGAGGATGCAGACAACATATTATATTCCAAGAAAGATGTACTGTTAAAAGACATTGATATTGAGGACGTTATTGCTGCTTTGGGCGGAAGAGACAACTTAGTCGATGTAGATGCCTGCATTACCAGATTAAGAGTTACCGTAAAAGATACGAGTAAGGTTGCAGATGACTCTGTTTGGAAAGGAAAACTCAAGGCTAAAGGTCTGTTCAAAAGTGGCTCAGGCGTTCAGGTCATCTATGGAGCACTAGCCGAAATCTTAAAGAATGAGATCAATAAAATAAGGTAAAAAGCATAGGGGACGGTTCTCCTGGCACACACTAAGCCACGAGAACCGTCCCTGTGGGTTTTTCTCCCTTTTAAAAGATACTTAAATCATAGGTCTGTGATAGTTTTTCGATAAATTTCATTCCAGCAACGCTGTTTCCTATATGATCGATTCCTGGACTATAGACACTGATACCTAATTTTCCTTGAAGTTGTTCGATTTTACCGTGCGTGACTGTACATAGAACACCGCCTGATACACCACTTTTCATAGGTATACCGATGGAAGCTGCATATTTTCCAGAGGCATTATATAGTCCACATGTTATCATTAAAGCTTTTGACACTTTTGCGGTATTTTTGGTTATGAACTTTTCATTTGTTAGTGGGTAGACACCATTCCCCGCTAACAACAGTCCAACTTTTGCAATATCCTTAGGAGACACCTCAAGTGCACATAAACGAATATATACCTCTAGTGCTTCCTCAACATCACAAAGCAAATAATCATTTGCCTTTAGGTAATAAGCAATTGCTCGGTTCCGATCGGTAGTTTCCATTTCAGAACGATACACTGCCTCATTTACTTGATGATGACTACCGGTAATCCGGCTTAAAAAGTCCACAACATATGTTATCCGATCCTCTACAGTTTTCCCTGGTAACATGGAGGCAACGGTAATAGCACCTGCATTAATCATCGGATTGAATGGTTTTCCTGGGACCGTGCTTTCCAAACGAATAATTGAATTAAAGGGATCACCTGTTGGCTCCACATCCACCTTATCTAGAACAAAATCTAAACCATGAAATTCACAAGCAACCATAAAATTGATTACTTTTGAAATACTTTGTAGGGTAAATCGTGTATCCGTATTGCCCGCCTCAAAATAATTTCCATGTTCATCAATGATACATGCAGCAAATTGCTCTACAGATTGACAGGCTAGTTCCGGAATATAAGACGCAGGTCTTCCTCCCTTTGTATAAGTTAACGCCTCATTGGCAATTTGATCTAATGACATTTGAGCTAACATCCCGCTTACTCCTCTTTATGCATGAAAGAGATGTTCCTAGGCAGGTTAACGTCTCTTACCCATGGCTTTCATTTTTTAAAATTAGTAATACGTACTTTTCGACGGATTACACTAGTTTTTCATTATTAAAGAAGATCTTTAAATGCGGGATAAATTATATATCGGATTTCAAAGGCTCGCAATATTTTTTTATCCATATAAAGTGAAACTTCAATCAATGGGGGGGTTCTTCATCTCCCATTGCCTACTTGGGTGGATTAAGTTGTTTAATCATTGGACTATTATTAGCATTTTATAAGCCTAGATCAAAAGAATAGCGAACAGTGCCTGTCACTGTTCGCCTAATTAAAGATAGCACTTTTATTTTATTAATTGCTTACTTATCTCTTCAATTTCATCAAATTCTAAACTTGTCAATTTTGAGATTAACTCAAAAGGCATCCCTTCTTTTAGCATGTTGCAGGCAATTGTCCTTTGGGCTTCTTTATGCCCTTCTTTTTGTCCTGCTTTAATCCCTTCCTTTTGTCCTTTCTCTCTCCACGAATTCGAGATATTAGTTATTTGTAACGGATTACTTATCTTAGGTTCATCTAATCAACGAATTATTGATGGTCAGCGTAGTATAAAAGAAAGTTATTCGTTAACAATCTATGCCCCGCCACTTAGTGATTTATCTCATTTAATATTTTTATTTACATTCTTATAATAGTTTGTGGCAATCAAACTATATTCTAAAGAAGGTTTGTGGAAGTATGAAAAACAAGAATAGTTATGTTCCATCTAGATTCAATGCTCTATCACACACGGATGACAATGGAGTTGTGCTTTTTAATAGTTATACTGGTGCCATAACTTATGTCTCAGCTGAAGAAAAAGAAGCAGTCTTATTTTCTTTAAAAAGAGCTGGTACAGATATTTTAGAAAACGAAATACAAAAAGAGTTATATAATAATGGTTTTTTAGTTTCTAGCAATGTCGATGAAAAGAGAAGGGCACAATTTCTTCATCAGTCATTACACCGAACAGATATAATGCACCTTATACTTTTACCAACCGAAGCCTGCAATTTCCGTTGTACATATTGTTATGAAACGTTTGAACGTGGAAAAATGAATCGCAAAATAATAAATGGTCTTAAAGCGTTTGTACATGAAAAGAAGGCAATTTTATCCAGGCTGCATATTAGTTGGTTTGGTGGTGAACCATTAGTTTCAATAGATGTCATTGAGGAACTTTCCAATTACTTTCTATCGATTGCAAAGGAAAACAATATACACTACTCTTGTGATCTTGTTACAAATGGTTATTTATTAACAAAAGATGTTTTTCAAAGATTGCTATCTTGGAATATTAATCAATTTATGATAACGATTGATGGAATTGGAGAAGTGCACGATCATCGAAGACCATTATTAGGTGGCGGTAAATCATTTGGTAAAATCATTGATAATCTGATAGCAATAAAAGATGTCCCAGATTCATTTGATATCACCATTCGAACAAATTTCGATGAAAGTAATTTACAGGAAGCATCCAAGTTAACTGAGTTCTTAAAAGAACATTTTGCAGATGATAGTCGTTTTGGAATTATGTATCGACCTGTTGGAAGATGGGGTGGAAAAAACGATGATGACATCCCTGTATGCAGCCGCACCATGTCTAACAAAAAGATTTGGGAGCTGACTGATGAAGCCATTTCACAAGGATTAAGCATGAGCCCCATGGTAACAGAGTCATTAATGCCCTCTGCATCGGTCTGCTATGCAGCAAAACCACACTCATTAGTAGTCGGCTCTGATGGACAATTATATAAGTGTACCCTCTCTCTTGATGAGGACTTTAATAAAGTCGGAAAAATACATGAAGATGGTAGTCTAGAACTAGATTATGATAAAATCGCCAGTTGGGTAACTTCAGGAGAGGAAACGGATGAAGTTTGCCAATCCTGCTTCTACCGTCCTGCATGCCAAGGCAATCATTGTCCATTATACCGGATCCGTACCGGAGAGAGGCCTTGCCCTTATGAAAAGCGAAACATTAAAAAAGCATTAAACTTAATATGGAAAAATAGTTTGTGATATAGAAAACGTATATAGCTAATGGATTATACGCCTATTTAACCATAGTGAAAGGGGGTGAGTTACATGCGCATATTACGTCCGGCTTCATCTCCAGTTAACAACAATAGCACTGGAAAAATTATGAAATCAGTACCTAGCAACTTAAAATAAGAGCCTATATCAACAGAAGGCAATTCCCCAAGTAGGGCGAGTTGTCTTCTAAATGGAGCAATAACAGGCATCGTATATCAGATTGTTCCTCAAACCTACTCAGCAAGGTAAACTAGGTGTTAATTTTCATAGTTAAGATTTGACCAAGCTGGATATTTAAATAATTGGCATCATAAGAAAAATCAGCTTTATGCAATGCCTCTTTTGTTATCACTATACGCGCAAATCTTTATGCAAAAATTTTTTTCACCTCTTATTAAACACACCATGAATTATCAGTGACTGATAACACCTTTTGAAAAGCTAACAAAACGATTAACAAACTTGTCACACCTTACCTCCGAATCCCCTGTCCTTTTCACCCCTTCCTTTCTATATAGGAAGTGAACTTGAATATGGCGAAATCCTTTATTACGACTGGCTGAATTCAGACCTGCCTGCTTAATTTCCAATTTTCACCAATTTAATCAAGAAGGTATAAGTGTCTTGGATTACCCTCATTTTTTTCATAGTAGACAAAACACGGCGTCACAAGGGAGTTTTTTGATTACTTTTGGAGAAAAATGGAATTTAATAAGAAGTTCGCAAGTTATGTCCTTTTTTCTCGAATGTGATAATAGATTGGAGAATTAATATAGTAATCTAGCTTTTTGATAGGAAAGTATTAAGTGAAAGCCTATTAATTATCATCCTAATAAAAATAAATTTGGTAGCTCTTGCAAAATAATGAATAGATTCAGTGCAATGCCATTAGCGGATTTTAAGGGATTTTGTAAAACGATTCTTGTTTACTATAATTTCCAAAATAGGAATAATGAGAGTATCACTTTTTCAAGGGGGAGTTTCATGTTTCGTCGTAAATCGATTATCACGGTTCTAACAGCAAGCATGCTTTTATCTTCAGGAGTGGTTTATGCTCAGACAAATGGTGCCACAAATTCACAATCAGACACTGCTTTTGACAACAAGGTTATCAAAAAAATAAACGTAGATAATATGTACAATGCGATTAAGTATCTATCCGCAGTGCCTAGGGAAGCTGGCACCGAGGGAGAAGTTCGTGGGGTTGAGTACATAGAAAGCCAGTTTAAGAGCCTGGGTCTCGAAACGAAAAGAATACCGTTTCCTATCTATGATTATAAGACAAACCGCCAGTCAGCTGTAGTTGATGGAATCAATTTAAACGGCCGTGCCTTTAGCGGCAGCGGAAGCGGAAATGTAACGGCAGAACTCGTTAATGTTGGAAAAGCATTAGCTGGCACGGTTCCTGATGAAGTAAGTGGGAAAATCGCCTTGATTGAGCGTGGGGATATCACGTTCGTTGAAAAAGTGCAGAACGTAGTTGCCAAAGGTGCCATTGGGGTACTTATGTATAACAGCAATCCTAATGGTAATAACTTTGGACAAGCCAATGGGGAAGTTCCTGCTCTCGCTATTACCCAAGCACAGGGGAAAGAATTGGTTGAAAAATTAAAGAGCGGTCCTGTTAAAGCCACCTTAGATGTAGATATCCAAAAAATCGAGAAAACATCCTATGTGGTTGAGGCTAAATTAAAGCCACACAAGAACAAGGACACCGGACAGATTGTCACAATTGGGGCACACCATGACTCTGTTCCTCTTGGACCGGGTGCAAATGACGACGCGTCCGGAGTATCAGCCGTACTCGAGCTAGCTAGAATTCTTGTCAATACTCCAATCGATACCGAAGTCCGCTTCCTGACATTCGGCTCCGAAGAAAGAGGGATGGTGGGCTCATCCTTCTACGTATCGCAACTTCCACAAAGTGATATAGACCGCATGGTTGCCCACTTCCAAATGGATATGATTGGCGGGGCTGAAGCAGGAGAAGATCATCCATTAGGTGGACTGATCATGTATACGATTGACGGTCAGAAGAATCTTGTTACAGACTTAGGAGCGTCATCCGGATCTAGAATTTATGATGTGGCTCTGCCGTATGGGCAATTAGGAAGAAGTGACCATCAGCCATTCCATGATGTGGGCATTCCTTCGGCTCTATTTATTCATTCACCTGTTGAACCTCAGTATCACCAGCCAACAGATACGATTGAACATATCAGTAAGGAAAAGCTGCAACAGGCTACATCCATCGTTGGAACAGCAGCCTATCAAATTGTTCGCCCGGACACACCAGCTCTCGATCGAGCACATGTGGCTCCAGCAACAGTAGACTACGATTTTGAAAACCGCCCAGTAGATTAATATAAAAATAGGAAAAAGGCTTGAATCTAAATTTGATTCAAGCCTTTTTCCTATAGGCATCTGATGCGGTAGAATTAATTGGAAGCATTTTTTCAACAAACCAGGTTAATCAAATAGGAAACTAGTTTAAGAATATTATTAGTAGGCGATACCTACACGTGACCTTATATAATCGCTAGTTTGAATCTGTTTAAAAGTAAATTCTGCTGTATCCTGAACGGATATCTCAACTCCACCCTCCGGCAAATAATTTCGGGCTATTCGATACTCCCCTACCCTTTCTCCATCAGGCAAATAAGTTGGGCAGACAATCGTCCATTCGAGAGTCGATTGATTGAGCATATCGTAAACTTTATGATGTTCTTCCGCTGCACGGGTTGACTTCCGCTTTGATTCACTTGATTGATAACGAAGTGAATTTGGAGTGGTTCTACTTTGCAAGATACCCGCCGTTCCAACCGTTATAATTCGTTTTATCCCCTCGTTTTCCATTGCTTCGATAATAAGTGGCATACTTTCCGATAGAGTGGTTATGCCATCCGTATTAAGTGCACTAATAACCACATCCCTCCCATGCATTGCACGTACGATATCCTCTTTATTTAAAACATCACCTTGAATAACGGATAAATTTTCATTATTTATTTGAATCTTTTCTGAAGTGCGGACTAAAACAGTAACATGGTGTTTGTCATGAAGGGCATAAGGAACGATTTGACTTCCAACTCGCCCAGTTGCACCTAAAAGTAAAATATTCATTAGAACGAGCCTCCTTTTGTAAAACTATTTTATTATCATTTTCAACTTACATCTGCTTTTTCCTCAATCGAGAACCCAGCAAAAATAAAATAAGCGAAGGTTTTTCGGTTAAATGTAGATTAGAGCTCGTTTCGGGGTAAATAAGGGAAGATTTTTCTGCTATGCAAAGTAAAATCCCCCATTTTCACGTTTGTCGGATCAATAGACGAAATTTCTCCGTCTATTTTAGCAGTTTTTTATTTGATTTCCTAATTAAGTGAATTTTTTCCGACTATTTAACTGATCGGGTGCTTAACCTGATCCCCCCGAACGATTCTACCCGGTTCTTTCCCATGAACCTCATTTTGCTGCTTTCATCGGAATGAATCTTCCCGTTTACGAAATGTAATCCCCTTGCATGGGGATAATTTTGAACATTTTGTGGCAACTGACTATTTAGGACTAACTATTAAGACTAACCATTACACTTGTCACTATTGTTTTGAAAAACCTATTGTTACAATGAGTGAAAATTTAGATTCACCTAATAGAAATGGGGTTGTTTTAATGAACGTTCCACAATTGAAAATTGGTCATATGTTACCGAAGTTTCCAATCATGCAAGGGGGTATGGGTGTAGGTATTTCCTTAAGCGGACTTGCTTCTGCCGTTGCAAATGCGGGGGGAATTGGCATCATCTCAGGTACTGGGATTACTGTCGACGAAATGAGATCACATATAAGGAAAGCGAAGGAAAATATAAAGGAATCAGGCTATATTGGGGTAAATGTTCTTTTTGCGATGAATGACTTTGCTGAAAAAATGAAAGCAGCCATTGAAGAAAAGGTAGATTTCATCATATCAGGGGCTGGAATTTCAAGAGATATGTATGCATGGGGCAAAGAAGCCGGGATCCCTGTCATCTCGATTGTGTCTACTGCGAAGCTGGCTAGGTTATCAGAACGCCTTGGTGCTTCAGCGATTGTGGTAGAAGGTCATGAAGCCGGCGGACACCTTGGTACGGATCGACCTTTATTTGATATTTTGCCTGAAGTGGTGGAAGCTGTGAAGATTCCGGTTATTGCTGCTGGTGGAATTATGACGGGAGAAGATCTAGCGAGAGCTTTTCGTGTGGGGGCGTCTGGGGTACAGATGGGTACTAGGTTCGTTGCTAGTGAAGAATGTGATGCACCATTATCCTTTAAAGAGAAATATGTACAGGCCGAGCAGAAAGATACCATGTTAGTTAAAACAACAGTCGGACTCCAGGGTCGTGCCATTAAGAACCATTTTACTGAACTGATTTCTGATGATAAAAAAGTAAAAATTAAAAAGTGTGTAGATTGCCTAAAAAATTGTTCATATCGTTTTTGTACGCTGGATTCTTTGATCACATCGATGAATGGAGATTGCGAGAATGGTCTTGTTTTTGCCGGAGCAAGAGTTCATGAAATTAAAGAAATCCTCCCCGTTAAAACCATTATCAATAATATAATGAGTGAATATAAAGCTTGTATGTGAGTTTGAATAATACTTAACCCTTTGCATAATTCCACATGAATAAATTAAGCCTCCAAAATGATTGGAGGCTTTACTTATACTTTAAACTATAATCTAGAATTTTATAAATGTAGATTCCATTGTGGAAATCTCATTAATATCCATAATTTGAGACCATAGTTTATATCCATTTGTAACTGTTCTTGTTTCTAATGCATATGACTATTTATGGTTATTAAATATTTATGGAGTGGCCCATGAAAAATTATCCTTCGTATCCCTATATTGCAAAGAAAACAAAGTGTGAAGAAAAATTTATTGCATTTCCCCCGCAACATCAAGAGCAGCAACCTGGAATGGAATATTTAATGGATCCAAGGCCTATTTTTGAAAATCCGAGCTATTTAGGCAATCAAAAGCTTCAGGACCAAGTCGCAATTGTTACTGGAGGTGATAGTGGCATTGGCCGTGCCGTTTCCATAGCTTTCGCCAAAGAAGGGGCCGATATCGTCATTGCCTATCTGTATGAGCATCAAGATGCTGAGGAAACCAAGGCTAAAATCGAGCAGATTGGAAGAAGATGCTTAACGCTTCCAGTTGACCTCCGCTTTAAAGATAATTGCAAAAAAGTTGTGGAACACACCATAAAAACCTTTGGAAAATTGAATATTCTCGTAAATAATATTGGAGTAGTCTACCCACAACAAACACTTCTTGATATATCAGAGGAGCAGCTTATTTCTACCTTCGCAACCAATGTTTTTTCCTACTTTTTTATGACACAAGCCGCATTGCCATTTTTAATGTTTGGAAGCTCAATCATTAATACTACCTCAGTAGTAGCCTACAGTGGGGAAAAGTCATTAATTGATTATTCCTCCACTAAAGGGGCAGTTGTTTCGTTTACACGTTCACTCTCTCTATCTGTGGCTGACCAGGGTATTCGTGTCAATGCTGTGGCACCGGGGCCGACTTGGACACCTTTGATTCCTTCTGCATTCTCAGCAGAAAAAGTATCGACCTTCGGAACAGATACCCCATTGAAACGTGCTGCCCAGCCTTTTGAACTGGCGCCAACATATGTTTACCTTGCAAGCCAAGATTCCCAATATGTTACTGGGCAAACCCTGCATGTAAACGGAGGCAGCTTTATTACTTCTTAATTTGAATATTATTCATAACCCCTACCCCTCACTTATGAAAAAATGCATGCGTAAATTTTTTTATGGAGTAATTGATTCCTCCTTAGTGAATAGTAAATATATAATTCTTTATGGTGGGGTAGGTTATGATTTTTCTTTCTTATTTGTTGCTTAACCTTCTTATTTTGGCTTTTTTCTTTTATTGGCAAAAAAAGCACCTTCATTCACTCGAAATTTTCGTTTTATGGCTAGTCGGTTCTATGCTATTTCAAAATTACTCCGCTCTCTTCTTTATGAATTTCAAATATTTTGTCATACCAAATGTTTTTAGTATTGAAATGACCCATTTCATGAATCGAATTGTATTAATCCCAATCTTTACAATTATTTTCTTAAATCAGCTGATTATACTAAAATCTTTTGTTCCGAGAATAGTTTGTACTATCATTTTCGTCTTTTTGCTTACCGGAATAGAAAAATTAGCAGATTATTTGGGTGTTCTCAAACACGTGCATTGGAACATAATGTGGTCAATTAGTTTCTGGTTTATTTATATTCTTATATTAATTACTACTATGTGGATTTTCCGAAAAAGATTGGCTAAAGAGGTGGGACAAGCTTGAATTGGCAATTTGACTGGAATGAATGTTTTATGATTGTTACCTCCATAATCGCATTTTCAATAATGTTGCTCCTCAGGAAACACTTCCATAATATTACTTTTATCATTATTTGGATCTATTCAGTTGCTTTTGTTCAAACCGTCGATTATTTTCTGGCAGCTAGTCCTTTCAGGGTATATTACTGTGCAGATAATATTACCTATGAACCAGCAGGAGCTATGATCCATCTATTTCTTTATCCAGCCTTTTCCTTTATCTTTCTATTTTTCTATGATCGATGGAACATCTCTGGAAAAAATCTTATTCTATATCTTCTAGTATGGGATATTTTTTCAATCTTCTTCGAATGGTTAAATGTCATAAATGGCGTCTTTACTTATACTAGTTGGCACATATACTATTCCATCTTTGTTTATCCCGTTTCAAGTCTGCTCCTCATTAAAGTTTATCTTTTTGTTAAAACACAATTAATGAAACCAATACCAGCTAGCCCTATAAAACCATAGGGACCGCACCAATGGATACATCGAAAAGGAGAGCAAAATATATGCTCTCCTTTCGTCCATTCAAAAAACTCCTTTATTTATGGTAAGGTCCACCTCAAATGGTTAGTAAATCTAATCAAGACTTTTCCATATAATTATACTTCGCCTTCAAAATTTCAAGCTCATACCAAGTAAATGGCCCATTCTCCAATTGCCAAGTCACCTTTAGCTTTACAGGTATTCTGATTCCATCCAATACACCATAAGCTTTCGCTTCACCGATACATTCTACTAACCTGGAATCTTCCTCCTCTTCCTTATATCTCATAGCACTTACCTTTACAAAATCTCCGGCTTCATCGAAGTAGAAGGTTGCCCTGCCGATATTCCCTTGATAATTCATCGTTGCCAATGCCGTATTTAGGTCTACTTCTTCCCATGTAATGTAAGGGCTTAGTGCCGCAGAAGGATACCAGGGCAGTTCCATCAAAAATCTCTGCGAGGTCGATTGATTGGTCTTTTCCTTATTTTCAATATTCACCACTGGTATAAGAGATCCAATTTTTATCATCATGGCTGCTTTTCCTTGCTGAAATATATCTCTTCCAAGAACATTTAGAAAGCCATTCATTTTCATATTAGCCTTCCAGAGGAAACCAGGTGAATCAATGGTTACATATTGCTCAACTTTAGCAGGGAACCAAGATTTTTGGTCAGGCCTCAATTTCATCTGTCCCATTTGTTCAAAGTAAGCGGAATGGATTACCTCTTTACCTATAATTCCTACATGGTTTAACCACCTTTTCACAGGGGATGGCAAGGAACGAAGCATTTGTTCATTTACTTTTTTTGAACCTATGTGTCTTGACTGCGCTAAAAGAAAGCTTACTTCTTTCTCTATCTTGCTATTAAAATCCCAAGCTGCAAATGAAAAAATTGCAAAGAGTAAAATAATTACGTTAGGGATGGTTCCAAATTTCGCATCCTGCCAAGAGTAAATAATAAGAATTTGCGATATCACTGCCGCCATTGACGCAGGAATCCAAACCCACTGTTTACTTTTTACCACAAAGAAACCTACCATCAACATAAAAAACACAACTAATAACCAAACCATGCCCAATGGCTTTGAAATTTCTTGTGTCAGTTGACCCATTTCAGCCAAGCCAAAAGCCTTCACAAATCCAAATAAATGAATCAGCCCATGTAAAACTAGTATTATTGGAAAAATTAGCTTCACCATAAACAATCCCCTCCTAAATAAAATTGTATATTCCTTTAGGTGGGATAACTCTAAAAATTATGGCAATCTAGTTAAATTCCTCCTAGAATGCGTTTTACAAAACCTAATAAAGAAGTGACAATATTTTAAAATAATATTTTATTATGATTATAAATAATATTCTAAATATTCATTTACATTGAAAGAAATTATGATAAAATCATAAATAATTACAGTAACACAGTAAAAATTCCTCCCATAAAAGAAAGGAATTACGGTATGGATGAAATTTTTCAAAAAATAAAGCAATTACGATTTGAACAAGGAATGACGTTAAAGGAATTGAGTGAAAAGACAGATTTATCCGTTAGTTTCTTATCCCAAATTGAGAGAGGAACATCATCACTCGCTATCACCTCATTAAAGAAAATTGCCGACGCTTTTGGAGTAAAGATGATTCATTTCTTCGAAGAGACGGAGAATTTAAATTATGCAGTGAAAAAGCAAGAGCAAAAACCTTTTAAAATAGAAAGTTCTGATTCTACTTATATTAGGTTAAGCAATAATTTTACAGATAGAAAAATAGAGCCCTTTCTCGTAACAATAAAGCCTCATCAAAAAGAAAATGAACCAGTTAAACATCCGGGTGAAGAATTTTATTACGTTCTAAAAGGGGCTGTATTATTCACAGTTGACCAGACTGAATATTATTTACGAGAAGGAGAAGCACTCCATTTCCCTTCAACTCTTCCTCATATTTGGGAGAATCCGCTCGATCAGGAAACTGTATTACTATCTGTTATCACTCCTGTTATTTTTAACTAGACGAATTACAATACATTTGAAAAAGGTGAGGCTTATGACATTACTAAAAGTAGAAGATTTGACGATTAAATTCAAATCGCGCCAGGGTGTTGTCAAAGCAGTGGATCGGGTTAGCTTTGAATTAGAAAAAGGTAGTTCACTAGGAATCGTTGGTGAAAGCGGCAGTGGCAAGAGCGTTACCTCTCTCACTATTATGGGGCTTTTACAAAATGCTAACTCTGAAATAACTGGAAGCGTCGATTTTGAGGGCGTAGATTTATTAAAACTTTCACCTGAAGAAATGAGGAAAATTAGAGGGAAATCTGTATCAATGATTTTCCAAGAGCCAATGACCTCACTTAATCCTCTACATACATGCGGCAAACAAATCATGGAGCCAATCCTGATTCACCAAAAAGATGTTAGCAAGCAGGAGGCAAAAAAATATGCCATTGAGATGCTGAGAATGGTAGGAATCCCTTCCCCTGAGCAGAGATTTCATGAATATCCCCATCAAATGTCTGGTGGGATGCGGCAAAGGATCATGATTGCTATTGCTTTAGCTTGTAATACAAAACTATTAATTGCAGATGAGCCTACTACTGCATTGGATGTTACGATCCAAGCACAAATTCTCGATTTAATGAACAGCCTGAAGAAAAAGAGAGACATGAGTATTATCATGATCACCCATGATTTAGGTGTTGTGAAAGAAATGTGTGAGAACGTAGTGGTCATGTACACTGGCCAAATTGTTGAAAAAAGTCCAACTGAGTTAGTGTTTGCTGACCCTCTTCATCCGTATACAAAAGGATTACTCAATGCCATACCTAAAATCTCTAGTAAAGTAGATAGACTTGAGGCGATCGAAGGTACGGTACCTGACGCCTTGCAAATGCCAAGTGGTTGCAGCTTCCATCCTCGTTGCAA
The DNA here is from genome assembly GCF_053749995.1 of Neobacillus sp. K501. Lineage (NCBI taxonomy): Bacteria > Bacillati > Bacillota > Bacilli > Caryophanales > Bacillaceae > Neobacillus > Neobacillus sp. K501. The sequence goes on from NZ_JBSLYA010000011.1 coordinate 169,950, forward strand.
ATATGCAACAGAGAAATGCATAGTGGAAGCCCCTCCTTTATTTAAACTAGAAGATGGTCGTGAAGTAAGATGTTTTATTTATGACGGATCAGAAAAGGTTGATGAAGTCTATGCCTCAAAATGATTCTAAAGCAATAGCAACGTTATCAAACTATCATTCCTCTGAAAACATATTAGAGGTTTCCCATTTAAAGAAGACTTTTCATATCAAAAGTCCTGATGGAAAAAAAGGCTTACTTAGGGCAGTAGATGATGTTTCTTTTACGATAAAAAAAGGGGAAACATTTAGTCTTGTTGGTGAAAGCGGCTGTGGGAAAAGTACACTTGGCAGGACACTGCTTGGTCTTTATGCCTCAGACCGTGGTTCTAAAATTATGTTTAATGGTGAGGATATTACCCATATTCCTAAATCGAAACGAAAAAATTTCGCCAAGAAGGCACAACTGATTTTTCAAGATCCATCTGCTTGCTTAAATCCACGTAGAACCATCAGGCAAATTTTATTGGAGCCATTCAAAATTCATAAAATGGAAAATGGTGAAGCCAAAATTACTGAACTAATGGATATGGTCGGTCTGGCAAGCCGCTTTTTAGATCGATTTCCTCATGAAATGTCAGGTGGTCAGAAGCAACGGGTAGGAATTGCTAGAGCATTGGCATTGGGTCCAGAACTTATTGTGTGTGACGAACCTGTTTCTGCTTTGGATGTGTCGATCCAAGCACAGATTATTAACTTACTAGAGGACCTGCAGAAACAATTAAATCTTACTTATCTATTTATTTCACATGATCTAAGCGTGGTTCACCATATAAGTGACCGAGTCGCAGTTATGTATTTAGGCAAAATCGTTGAGTTGACAACTCGGGATGATCTATATAAAAAAACACAGCATCCATACACAAAGGCGCTACTCTCATCTATTCCAGATATAAGCGGTGAAACTAGAGAGAAGATTATTCTCACAGGCGATGTTCCAAGTCCATCTAACCCACCATCTGGCTGTCGGTTTCACACAAGATGCCCTTCAGTAATGGATATTTGCAAAACAAAGGAGCCAGATTTTATTCAAACAAGTAGTAACCACTTTGTTGCCTGTCATTTGTGTACAAAGTGATTCTATAAAATTTTTAAAAGAAGGGGTCTTGGATAATGAAAAAAATTATTTTATTGGGCATCACCTTGATATTGGCTTTTTCACTTATCGCATGCAATAAGAAAGAGAAAACTGGAGGATCCTCTGCATCCAATGGGGATACGATCGTTATTGGGGTTGCTTCTGACTGGAAAACCCTAGATCCAGCTCGTGCTTATGAAGTGTACGGGAATTTCTATTTTTATGCTACGTATGAGAATCTGTATATGTTGGAAGGATCAGAACTCACACCAAAGCCAGCCCTTGCAAAAGAACACTCTGTGGATGAATCAGGACTTGTATATACCTTCAAGCTGGATGAAGGTCGTAAATTTTCGAGTGGAAATGCTGTAACAGCAAATGATGTTGTATTCAGTTTTAATCGTACAATTAATATAAAAGATAATGCTTCGGCTCTTGCAGATGGAATTGCAAAGGTAGAAGCAACAGATGACAAAACGGTTGTCGTCACACTTAAAGAGAAGGATGCATCCTTTCTTTCAAAAATTACAAGTAATGCCTTTGCAGTTGTAGATAGCAAGGTTGTGAAGGAACAAGGTGGTTCTGATGCGAAAGATGCAAGCACAACAGATGAAGCATCCACTTACCTTGATGGGGCATCTGCAGGCAGTGGTCCATATGTATTAAAAAAATGGACACCAAATACAGAGATGGTCCTTGAAAAGAATCCAAATTATACGGGCACTGTGAATGCAAGTAAGATCATCATCAAAGAAATTCCTGATCCAAACACACAAATTCAAGCACTTGAAAAAGGGGAAATTGACGTTGCATTAAGCGTTGGACCTGACCAAGTGAAAAACATCAAAAGCGGTGGAAATGTTAAGATTGTGTCTTCACCAACTTCAACCATCTCATTTTTGCTAATGAATAATAGTGCTGAAATCGGTAAAGAAATGGCAGATCCACTGGTTCAGCAAGCGGTCCGTTATGCCCTTGACTATGAAGGATTCCAACAATTAGCTGGTGATGGCGCGCTATTGCCAATGTCATTTGTTCAAGAAGGTTTTGTTGGTGCAAAATCAAGAGCGGATAATTATCAAAACCTAGAAAAGGCAAAGGACTTAATGAAGCAAGCAGGGTTTGAGAAAGGCTTCACAATCCCTCTAACAGCCGCGAATTACGATTCTGAGGGACTTTCATGGATAACAATAGCTGAAAAAGTAAAGGAAGATCTTTCAAAAATTAATATCAATGTAGAAATTAAGACCGGTGAAGTTGGCGTTGTTATCGAAGACTATCGAAATGGTAAGACTCCATTCCTGGTTATGCACTGGTCACCTGACTACTATGATTTAAGTAATCAATTAGCGTTTATTCCAGGTGATATTGTAGGAACACGTGCGAACTGGAAACCTGAAGCTAATGCTGAATTAGTAAGTTTGGCAGAACAAGCGAAGGTGGAAATTGACGATACTAAACGGGCAGAAATTTCCGGTAAGATGCAAGAAATCATCGCTGAGAATAGCCCTTATGCATTTTTAGTTCAGCACCCAAAATCATTTGCTGTAAGCTCCAAACTTGAAGGTGCTGCTTATAATGATCTTTTTAAGTTAACTTTAAATGAATTAAAGCTTTCAAAATAATGATTTGATTTACCTGATAGCTATCCGTAGGCAGGCAGCTGCCCACGGTAGCTATTTATAGGCAATATTGTTTTTAGTTGGGGGTGTGATCCGATTGCTTAGATTTATTGCTAGACGTCTATTGTTTCTTCTTTTCTTATTATTTGGTGTGGCACTTTTCGTTTTTATTCTTTCGCATTTAGTGCCAAGTGATCCGGTTGCTGCGAATTTGAGCCAAAGTGCTATGAATAATCCCGAAATTGTTGCTGCTTTTAAAGAAAAGTGGGGACTTGATCGGTCGCTATTTAGTCAGTTAATTCTGTACTTCCAACACTTATTGACGGGTGATTTAGGTACCTCTATTCGAACGGGCAGACCTGTATTGGATGACTTAATGCAGTTCTTCCCAGCAACATTTGAACTATCTGTAGTAGCGATGACAATTGCCTTAGTTCTTGGGATTCTCTTTGGTATCATCTCTGCTATTTTTCGTAATAAGCCTATTGATCATGTCATTCGTACCGTTTCCATCAGCGGGGTTTCCATACCAAGCTTTTGGTTTGCCCTCATTATGCTCAATATCTTCTCTTCGGTACTGGGTATTACACCTGGACCAGGACGAATTGATGCACGATCATCCACTCCAGAAGGGGGAACAGGGCTATTACTTTTAGATTCACTTGTTAGTGGGGATTTTCAATTATTTGGTGATGTAGCCATGCACTTGATCCTGCCAGGAACGGTGTTAGGATTCTTTACAATGGGACTAATTGCTCGTCAAACCCGATCTAATTTACTTGAAGTGATGTCAATGGATTATATTCGCACAGCCAGATCAAAAGGTCTGAAAGAATCAGCGATCATCGTTAAGCATGCGATTGCCAATTCCATGATACCTGTCATAACAGTAGCAGGAATCGGATTCTGTAATCTGCTTGGCGGAATGGTGCTTGTTGAGAACATTTTTGCATGGCCAGGAATTGGTCAATATGCCTATCTTTCCGCCGTTTCATTAGATTTCCCAGCTATATGCGGGGTTTCATTATTAATTGCCTTTATTTATGTTGTTATTAATCTACTAATTGATATCCTTTATGGGATTATTGATCCGAGAGTGAGGTATAGATAATGGGAACATTCAAATCTTTTATCTCTCAAAAGGGATTTCTCTTTAAACTTGGATTAATCATTTGTGCATTTTGGATTCTCGTTGTCATATTTGCACCGTTAATCGCTACACATAGTACAACAGCACAGGATTTATCTATTCGATATCAGCCTCCAAGCTTTTCCCATTTATTTGGGACTGACGAGTTAGGCCGTGATGTATTTTCACGGGTAATGTATGGCTCTAGAATTTCTTTAACAGCAGGTATTATTACAGTGATTTGTGCCTTTTCCTTTGGTATCCTCTTTGGGGGAATTGCAGGATATAAAGGCGGGAAAGTGGACGAAGCAATGATGCGTTTCTCAGAACTCATTATGGCATTTCCACCCCTAATTTTAGCGATGGTCATCGCTGCCGCACTTGGACCAAGTATCTTAAACTCAGTACTTGCAATGGCCATTATCTGGTGGCCAAATTATGCGAGATTGATGAGATCGATGGTTATTTCTCTTAAAGAGAGTGAGTATGTTACTGCCTCCCGTGTAATGGGCGCCTCACATATTCGTGTACTATTTTTAGAAATTTTACCGAATAGCTTTGGACCATTATTGGTTATGGCAACTCTTGACCTTGGGAATGCAATCTTGATGTTCTCTGGACTAAGCTTTCTTGGTCTTGGAACACAGCCACCTACACCTGAATGGGGTTCAATGGTATCAGATGGGGCAAAGGTTATACAAAATTGGTGGGTGTCCACCTTCCCTGGTTTAGCCATTTTCTCCATTTCTGTAGGTGCTAACTTCGTAGGGGATGGTCTTCGTGACTTCCTAGATCCGAAACTCCAAAAAGAATAGGCGGGAGAATGTAATGGAAAAGATCAATATTAATCAAGTAGAACCCACTGGCATGCCATTCTATGAGATGAAGAAACTTTTCATAAAGCAAGGAGACTTTAAAGAAGTGAGCATGAGTGTCATTTCTCTTACACCTGGCGAACGAGTTCCAGCTGTTGGCATGAGTTGTCATGATGAGGATGAGTACTCTTTTATTTTCAGTGGAAAAGTAGAAACTTATTGTAATGGTGAATACAGTGTAGAAAAGGCTGGGGATGCAACCCTGATCCCAGCAGGTGAGGAGCACTGGTGTATTAATACGAGCAGTGAACCTTGTATGCTCGTTTGCTTTATGGTAAAAAAGGCCGAATAGTAATTTGAATTGTCTTATTCAGAACATAGGGACGGTTCTACTGGTTTGTACCTAAACCATGAGAACCGTCCCTTTGGATTTTGTATTATAAAACGGCTCTTGACAGCAAAGAGAGCGCGAGAACCAGATCCGTGCTTCACGTTCATTTCATTTGCAACATCCTTCTTTTTGTAGGAATTAGTTTCTTTATATATGGGGTTGCAAATCTATCAAGTCCGTAGTAATACCTTCCTTTTCCAATAAATAATAGAATCATTGCTACTACGAATAGCTTGGAATCTAGACCAGATAATCCAACCCCCGCCATTATAAAGTTGAAATTCATGAAGGCACTAGCAATTAATGCAGGAATTGTCACTAATCCTAAAATCAATCCCAAACCAACAAGAAATTCTCCCCATGGGATCAGGATGTTAAAAAACTCTATATTTGGTAACGTAAATCCTTCGAGGAATCCAGCATACCAGCCTTGTACGGTAGGATGATCCCCACTTGCATTTGCAATTGCGCCTTGTATAAATCCCCCTGCATCAAATCCAGATTTAATTTTAGAATAACCTGCCTCGATCCATTGAAATCCTAACCAAATTCGTAATACTGTCCAAACGATTGCCACTTTTGTTCCATTTATATATTTTCTCATTATGAGTTTCTCCTTTATTTTTAATACGCTCATTTTAGCGAACAAAATCCTCTATTAACTTGATTTAGGTCAATTTAAGGGAAACAAAACCAAATTAAATAACCTGACTAATTTTCTAGTCAGGCAGTATCCTTTGATTGCTATATGGTCCGGTTCAATGTTATTTATCAAAAAGAGATTAGTTTTAGGAGCGCTTCTACCACAGTTGATTCACTTTTCAAAAAAATGGAAGGCTCTTAAAAAGTTTTTCAGATTCTGAATCAATAGCCGTTACATGTCTATTTCATTCTTCATCTATTAATAGCATGATAGAAGATTGGAGGTGAATTTTGCATGAGTAACAAAAATGATATGGAGCTTTCATTTTTAACTTGGAATATTTATTTTGGCTTTGACCCAACTCCATTGGCGGGCGGATTCAATCCAGTGGCGGTAACACAAGTGTTCCGACAATTTCTTGCGACTAATTTTCCTGTTCGTGCCAAAGCACTTGCCAGAGCGATTGCATCAAAAAAGCCTACTTTTATCGGTTTACAAGAAGCGGAAGTGATTACCCTGACCATCCCAACGTTTGATACTGTCACATATGACTTTGTTGAATTGCTGCTGGAGGAGTTAGAAAATAGAGGATTACACTATAAAGTAGCAGCTCAAAATGAAAATCGAAATCTGCAAAATATACCGGACAGCAACGGAAATACAATTGGTATTTTGGACCGGGATGTCATTTTGATTCAAAAAGATCATGATTTTGAGGTTATTAACAAACAAGAAAAAAATTTCATTGCGAGCTTTATGGGAATTCCTCGCGGATGGTCTGCTATCGATGTCAAAGTGGACGGGCAGGTCTTTAGAATGATCAACACTCATCTGGAACCACTTAATCTAGCGATCAGGAATGCTCAAGCATTGGAATTAATTAATGGTCCGGCAAATACTAATTTGCCTGTGATCGTTACAGGAGATTTGAATTCAACTCCTGATAGCCAAGCCATCCAGTTCTTTATTAGTGCGGGATTTCAAGATGTTTGGAGTGAAGTTGGTGAGGGCAATGGATTTACCTGTTGTCAGGGAGCTGATCTATTGAACGCACTTTCTACTTTAAATAGAAGAATTGACTATATTTTATTTAAAAATGGATGGCACGCAATTAAAGTTGAATTAGTAGGAGAATCTCAGAATGATAGAACAAATACAGGCCTTTGGCCGTCCGATCACGCTGGAGTATGGGCAAAGTTAGATCTAGATGATGATCATCACCGCCACGAGGAAAGCAGTGATTGAAAATTGATTAAACAGGTCAGACCGTTTCTTACGTAAAAGAAACGGTCCTTTTTTGGACAAGATGTACCTCCTATTTGTTATCATTGAGGTTTGTTATAGCCACCCTAACCTTAAGGAGAATGCTGAGATCAAAGATCTCTTTCAATTTCGAGATTTAGATAAAATTGTAATGATTAATTTTTAGAAAGTTTCACTAATAAACACATATCATTATCTCCTCATTCAGAAGGATGGTATAATATACCAGATATTATAGAACAGGGAGGATGAACATTTGAAAAGGAATCCAACGCAGGATATGTATGATTACAACGTCTGGGCGAATAAGGAAATAATTAATCACCTAAAGGAACTTCCAAAAGACGTTTATCATCATGATGGCATACAAAGTGGCTTTTCTTCCATTTCACAAGTCTTAACTCATATTTATCTTGTTGAGCAAACATGGTTTGATATTATCGCTGGTCAATCAATGGATGAAGCCCTAGCAATGTCCCCTCAACTACAGAAACAAATGGAGACAAAAGAATTACAAGAAATCGAGACTCTATACAACAATTTATCCCACAAAAACAAATCTTTTTTAATCAATCAGGAAGATATGGATCAGGTTATTCTGGTAAATAATCCATATGCTGGTTTATTGGAAACCTCTATCTCTGAATCCATCCTTCACATTGTTACTCATGGGAACTATCATCGGGGTAATATTACCACAATGCTAAGACAACAAGGATATCCCTCTGTGATGCAAGACTACGGGCTATATCTTTATAAAAGATAATCGTTCCAAGAGAATTTTCAGTTACAAAAATAAGCTGTAGGAAACAGGGGGCTTTATCAATGGAAAAAGACAATAATAATCAACTGAAGGATCATTCGATGGAAATGCCTCCTGTCCTAAGCCCTCGGGCCCTTAACCGTGCATTACTCGCAAGGCAAATGTTGCTAACTCGTGTAAATCTGCCGGTAACAAATGTCATTGAGCATCTTGTTGGAATCCAAGCTCAGGACCCGATTGCCCCTTATTATGGTCTTTTAACGAGGATAGAAGGATTTCGTCCAGAAAATCTATCAAAACTCATCCAAGACAAAAAAGTCGTCCGCCTCTCCTTAATGCGTTCCACTATTCACTTAGTGACATCCCAGGATAGCATGAGTTTACGTCCTTTAGTTCAGCCGGTACAAGAAAGTGTCTTAAGAAACTCTTTTGGAAAGGGCCTTTATGGTCTAGATGTTCAGGCTGTGGTCGATGCTGGCCGCTCCCTAATTGAAACAAGCCCTCTTACCTTTAGTGAACTCGGAAAGCAATTAAATAAACAATGGCCCGCGACTGACGCGGCAACTCTAGCAGCAATAATTCGGACATTTATTCCTCTCATCCAATTACCTCCACGAGGATTATGGGGGAATAACGGGCAGGCGTTCCATACTTCTGCCGAAGCTTGGTTATGAAATCTCCCCTTCCCAAATTTGACAACGAATGACTTGATACTTCGTTATTTAGCGGCATTTGGGCCTGCTAGTATCCGCGACATACAAGTTTGGTCTGGGCTCACTAAACTCAAAGAAATGATAGAACAACTTCGACCTCAACTCATATTTTTTCGAGATGAACAAGGAAATGAGCTTTTGGATATTCCTATTGCACCGAGACCTGATGCGAATATCCCTTCTCCGCCACGTTTTCTCGGAGGCTTTGATAACATTTTGCTTTCCTATTCAGATAGAAGTCGAATCATAAAAGATGAATATCGTAACAAAGTATTCACTAAAAACGGAATCATCAAATCAACCCTTCTCATTAATGGCTTCGTATCAGGAATATGGAAAGTTCAGAGAGGGAAAGGTTCGGTTCAGCTCATTGTTGAGCCCTTTAAAAAAATTCCCAGCATAGAACTCAATGCATTAAAAGAAGAGGGAAACCGCCTGTTAGACTTTATAGCTGGGAATGGAACTACTCGTGAGATATTGTTTGCTTAAGAAATTAGATTTCTAGCCTACTTAGCGTTACAGCAAAATGAAAAAACTGTCCACTTCTATTAGAAATAAAAATTTCCCTACAGGAAATATTATCCAAACAGGGAAAACGGTGCAATTTTTAAAAATTCATTATTCTATTCCGTAATCAGCCCCTAGGCAGAAATTTTCTTAATCCTCCACGACTAAAGACAACAAATCTTTTAGATGGCATCTAAGCAAATAAAATGCGAACAGCATCTGTCACTGTTCGCTAAATTAAAATTTCCCCCTCGTTAGTGATTACAAGGAGGAAATTTTTACATCACTTTATCATATGGTACAAGTTCAAGCCTTATCTCGGATTAACTCCCTCGAGCATATCCTTCACGCGTTTACCAATGACTGGATGATACTGAGGATGGGTCAAGATATAGAATTTCTCTTCTTCAATCGCGATGAATACACTCTGTCCAATCGAATCAATTGGAATTCCCGTTTCAATAACATATTTAGCACGCGCTAGGCCGGCTTGGTAGGAAGCACTTTGGTAATATGATTCATCCGGCGTTATTTTGAAGCGCTCTGGACGATGGCGATCACTATGATGCAGATCTGTCTGAACAAAGCCTGGGCAGAAAACAGACATTTTGATTTTTGCCTGAATCGCTTGCAAACTCAAGTTCACCGATTCCGTTAAGCCGACCGCTGCGTGTTTGCTAGTATGATAGGCCGGCATACTTCCTGTTGACAGAAGACCTGCCACTGATGCTGTATTAACAATGTGGCAAGGTGTATCCTGTTTCAGCATGATCGGGATAAAAGCTCTCATTCCATGGAACAAGCCATTTACATTCACAGATAGAATCCATTGCCAGTCCTGAACAGGTATTTCCCAAATGGCCCCAGGTACCACAACCCCGGCATTATTGAACAATAAATCGACCGAACCAAACGTTTCGACTGCTTTTTGGGCAAGATTTTCTACTTCCTCATAGACGCTCACGTCTGTCACGACAGCAAGAACTTCTGTACCCATATTAGAAACAATATCCTTCGTACACATCAAATCGTGTTCATCAATATCCGCAATGACCACCTTCATTCCGCGTGCCGCACATTCCTTCGCAAATTCCACGCCAAATCCGTTCCCAGCACCCGTAATAACAGCCACTTTCCCTGCAAAATCCTTCATCACTATACCTCCTATCATTATGTAAAAAATACTTGCTTTTCATTAAGTAAATGGAGCATAGGAACCTCCTTCACGACATCAAAGAACAGGTCCCCATACCGCATTCCTCCACTTTACAACACGAATGCTTTTTCGAAGCCTTCACGAACAGCTTCCGCGATTCTGCCGACTTTTCCGCAGTCTCCAATGACTCGGACTCTCGGGAAAGCTGTTTCCAGTTCATTTAACAAGTTCTGTCTAGGTTTAACACCGAGTGACAGAATTACATGGTCTGCATCAATCGTTTGCGGCTGCCCTGTTGCGGCATGTACAACGGTAATCGAATCGGAACCAATCGAAGCAACTTTATGGCTTGTGACCATTTTTACCTGATGTTTTGTTAGCTTTTGGGTAATATCAACCAGAATTGGTGTGTAGATACCGTTGCCGATTCGATCCTGCATATCAATTAACGTCACCGCATTGCCACCTGCTGCCAACATCTCTGCTGTTTCACAGCCTGTCATACCAGATCCAATCACAACCGCCTTTTTACCTGTAAAGGAAACGGCGCCATCTAACACATCATTAGCCGTACTTACATGAGTAGACTCTACACCAGGAATTGGCGGTACAATCGGCTCTGCCCCTGCTGCCCAGAAAACAGCATACGGATCAAGGGCTTGAATGTCAGCTAACGTTGGCTCTGTTTCAAGTCGCACATCAACACCCAGAATCTTCATTTGTTTCGCTAGATAATCAACAAACCAAGTCATCTTTTCTTTTCCTGGAGGCATACCGGCAAGACGAAGTGCCCCCCCTAATTGACCTGTTTTTTCAAAAAGAATCGGGTTAAACTGGCGGAGCTTTAATGTCCGAGCAGCTTCCATTCCTGCTGGTCCGCCACCGACAATCACAACCGTACGTCCTTCTCCATTTTTCTCTAACGCCGAGAATTCCAGCTCACGGCCAACACGTGGGTTAACCGCACATTTTAAACAGCCGCCTTTTCCAAGTTCTTCAATACAATAGAGGCAAGAGACACATGGACGAATCTCATTGTCTCTTCCTTCCATTGCTTTATTACCCCATTCTGGATCCGCTAATTGGGCACGGCCGACTCCAACAAAATCGACAGCTCCTTCTTCCAGCAGACTTTCGGCAAATTCTGGTTTCCGCACGACAGACACGGCAATAACCGGAATTTTAACCGCCTCTTTAATACCTTTGGCCAAATGCTTTTTCCAGCCTTGTGGATAAGAAGTCGGCTCGATGATGGTCACACCGGATTCATATGTACCATTCGAAACATTAATCGCATTAACGCCAATGCTTTCCAAGTAGCGGGCAATTTTGATGGAATCCGCTAATTTTAAACCACCCTCGACAAATTCATCCGCACTTAGGCGAACGCTGATTGGGAAGTTCGGTCCGCAGATATATTTGATACCAAGGATCATTTCAGTGATAAACCGCACCCGATTTACGAAATCGCCTCCGTATTTATCTGACCTGTGATTCGTATAAGGACTCAAGAATTGATCAATTAAATAGCCATGGGCTCCATGAAGCTCAACTCCATCGGCACCAGCCATTTGTGCTAACTTTGCACCCGTGACGAATTTCTTCACAAGAGCTTCCACTTCCTCGGTGCTAAGGGCACGCGGCATTTCATTTGTCCGTTTACACATAATCGCACTTGGAGCAACAGGCTGTCTTCCTCCCATTAAATTGCTGTGAGCCTGACGACCTGGATGGTGAAGCTGAACAAATAGCTTTGTGCCATATTTATGAACGGTTCTTACCAGACGCTCCATCTGTGGAATATGCTGCGGCTTTGTTAAGGTTAATTGATTGGCACAGCCAATCCCATGTTCCTCATCAATTCTGGTAATCTCGGTTATGATTAGACCGCAGCCTCCTTTGGCGCGTTCTTCATAGTAAGCAATAATTTCTTGTGATGCCTCGCCGGTTGAGCTGGCTAAGGCGGTGCCAATCGCCGGCATAACAATTCTATTTTTCAGCTCAACATTACCAATCTTTCCTTTTGAAAATAAACGGGTGTATTTCATCTTGAAACCCTCCTTGTGAAATAGTGAGCAATATCTATAAGATAAATCTATCATTTCCGTTTTTCTGAACCAATGTCCTATTTGGACAAATTCTTCGACCTTTTTTTGTCCTTTGTGAACGAATACGCAACAATCCATCATTCGTCTATTCACTTCGCTTTTCCACTTCTATAATGAAATGAAAGGTGGGTGAAATGATGTTTTCCTTTCAAGAGATTGTTAACAAACTTATACACTATCATCCTATTTCCTGGAGCATGTCTAACCTTCCGCTGCAGGATGTCTTTTTCCTGGAAAATGAGCATTGTCATCATCCAAATATGCTCTATTTCACCACCGTTTCAACGCTCCTTCCTCTCATCGAAAAACTGAATCATATTCACTTAATAATTATTGAGGATCAACCGTTAACATCAGAAAGTAGTGAAAGACTTAAAGACTTGCATTGTTCCTTTATAATCGTTTCTGGAGAAGCAAATTGGGGAGGACTTTTTAACGATGTTAAGAGTATTTTTTCGAAAAAAAGTGATTTCCTGAGGCGCTCCTTTCAGCTTTATGATCAGCTCCTCAATCTTTCCCATCTTTCTCAAGTGTTAGAGGTGATGGAAGATGAGTTTTTAAATCCTGTTATTGTCGTAGATGACAGTTTTAAAGTCCTCCATTATTCCAAAAAAATTGAACTCACGGATCAGATTTGGGCTAATAATATCCGCCAAGGGTATTGTTCTTACGAATTTATTGCGGAGGTTAAAAAGATTAAAAGCTTTCGCAACTCCCCTATATCAACTGAGCCCTTTAGGGTCCATTGCCATGAAAACAAAATTGGGAAATGGGTCTGTAAGATCATAATAGAGGAGAAACTAGCAGGCTACATCGTGGTTCCAGAATGCCACACGGAGCTTACCGTGGAACAATCGGAACGAATGCCGCTTTTTAGTAAAATAGCCGTCCATCATGTGAGCAATTCCCAACACCACCACTACTCAAAGGATTTATCAGAGGAAAGGCTGTTGGTTGATATTCTTGAAGATAAAATTACTTCTCAAACCGAGCTTAACGATCGACTAAAATGGACAGGTCTATCGGTAAAACCGTATAAATGGCTGACTCGAATCAAGGCTCATTCAGAACATCGGTTAACAACGAAAACAATCGGCCTGCATACACAGCTGCAGCGTCTATTTCCAGACAGTCAGCAGATTATTTATCAGGATTCCCTGCTTCTGCTGGTTTCTTCTAAGGAGGAATATGGGCTATCCGATGAAAAACTCAAGCTTCTCGAGGATATCCTGGCAGCCAAGAAAATGAATGCCATTTACAGTGATGGATTTACCGATTTACTCGAGCTGCCACTTCATTACGAGCGTATTAGAAAAGCCCAGCAAACTGCCATTCAATTGGGTAAGATGGAGATATTGCTTAGCTATACAAGCATGAAATTTTATCAAATATTGGAGAATTTCCCTAACAAGCAACAGCTGATTGACTACTGTCATCCAGCAATATTAAAACTGATGGACTATGATCAGCAAAATCATACCGATTACTATCAAACACTGCAGACCTATTTATTTAATAATCAAAATCTCAATCAGACGGCTAAGCTTTTGTTCATCCACCGTAACACCATGAAATACAGGTTAAAGAAAATCAATGAACTGACGGGGATTACCTTAAAAAGCGGTATGCCCATCTTTCAACTCGCCTACAGCTTCATGATTCTCAATTACCTTCAACGATGTTAGTGAGAGGTAATTGAGTTTTTTTATTTTTTTCGGTAGAGCAGTGAAGGGAATGAATTCAGAAAGCACTCTAAAAGACATTAGCAAACACAGACTTCTAACTTTCCCTTCTTTCTTTGCATAATCTTCTTAAATTCCTCCAGAAAGGATCTTTATTCCGTAATCAACCCATAAGCAGAAATTTTCTTAATCCCTCGAGATAAGAACATGGAGACGATGTAGGCTAAAATTAGAATGCTTGCACAAATCATGACAATTGCCGGTACATAGATAATGAATTCCAAACGTTTCACCCCTGCGCTTGAGAGTAATACGGAAAGCATCGGATTGGTGAAGAAATAACCCAACACACCGCCAATGACAACACCGGTCATCATCACTGGCAGAAAACTGATTGATATTTGACTCATCAATTGAATCGTAGAAAAACCAACTGCTTTCATCACTCCGAACTCTTTTTTCCGCTTAATAATCATTGTTCTGATTACTAGATACAGAATCATCACTACGACAAGAATCGTAATGGTCAAAACCATCAGCATCACCGCAAACACGGCAGAGGTGTACATCCCTGTTTGGCTCTCGATATTTTCATCGATATCGATTGTTTCCACGATGTCTTTGCCATACTGTTCCTGGACATTCTTGATAAAAGTTTTGTTCGAAATACCGTCTAAGTAGACATAAATGGTTGATCCTTTATAATCGGAATCTACTTGTTGGATACCCTCCAACGTTAAGGCAGCAATCTGACCTGAATTTCCCATCGCTTGACTAAGACCCGTTACTAAGTAGCTTCGTGTTTGATTCCCAAACTCTACTTCCACCGTGTCGCCAATTTCTTTATGAATCTGATCAGAAACAACCCAGGAGATCGAAACTTCATTTTCATGCTTTGGCTGACGCCCTTCATAAACAACATTATTTTCTAACTGGCGATAATTTTCCGTAACATTTGTATAAACGGTTTGACCATCGATATCCGTTTTAATTAAGTCAAAAATATTCACTTTCCTTACATGATCCATTTGTTCAATGTCCTTCATCAGTTCCTTTGTATCCGTATCTGGCTTCACATCGATATAGACATTTGCCGGTTCGGCCCCAAATAAGTTTACAAAGGCCGTTTTGTCTGAAGAGATATTGTAATAGAGCACCACTGCAAAGACGGAAGCAAAGGTTAAGGCGCTGACAATGGAAAGAATCATCATATTTTGTTTTGCATTGGCTAACGCCGATTTAATCGCTAGTAAGAAATGAAGTCCACCTCTCGTATTTTCCAAAGGAAACGGATTTCTTCTAAAGCTATGAGTCTGAATCCCTCCGCGAAGTGCCGAAACCGGCGGAATCCTCCGAATCCGAAAAGCAGATAGTAAGGTTACAATCACAACACTAAAAACTACTAGGAAAAGACTAACTACATTCATGATGAGGTCAAAGCGTTGATGCCAAATTAACCCTGATAGAGTTGAAATAATCTCTCCGAAGAAGGGCATGAGCCCATAGGACAAGGCAATTCCTACGACACTCGCACAAAGAGCAATGAACACAAACTGCAGAATCATTGACGAAAGGATTTGCCTGCTAGTATAACCTGCGGCTTTGAGTACGCCAATATTGACCATCCCATCTTCAATACTATTAGAAACGCGGAATTTAATCACAATAAGTGAAACAAGCACGATAATGATCGCAAAGGCTACTAATAGCGTCGCTACCATATTAATCGTTAATGTGTTTACATTTTTCACTATTTCAATATCTAATCCCCAGATATAAGAAACTGAGTCTTCTTCAGTTGATGATTGAAATTCTTTGATAAAGTCATTTTTTAACTTCGGCGATTTTGTTTGGTCCTCCATGACCGCAGATAGGAGCATGCCTTCTGATTGAGGATCTAGTTCATCTGCCAACTTTAGATAGGAGGATTCGGGTAACATAAATTTCATCACACCCATGTTAATCGTCCCCATCATCGTCGTTTCAAAAAATCCGCCAATTTCGTATTGGTATTCCCTATCTAGATAGATGATGGTAAAGGGGTCTCCTAATTCATAGCCCCCATTTGTTTTAAAACTGTAAGGGACAAAAATAGTCTGAGTACTTGGTGTACTTCTTTTTTCAATTAACTTTAATTGTCCCATTTTCCGTTTTGCGTCCGCATTCATAATAATCGCACTATTCGATAGTTCACCCTTACCAAAATTAAATTTAGCAATGTCCATTGTAATTACTTTTTCTGTTTCTGTTTTCATGACACCGGGATAATCCGCGATAAATTCCTCATGAGCCGATTGATAGTTTGCTTGGCTCATCATCATTGTCACATGGGGATCATTCAATTGTTCCACTTTACGATCATAAAACTCACTGATTTGCGTTAGAACCATCAGACCGATACTGAGAAGGAGTGCAGCAACTAAAATAAAGATAAATAAGGAAGTCACTGCCGATTTACTTTTTCTAATATTAGCGATTGCCAGATTCAAAATATTCATCTTACCACCCCATTTCTGCAAGGAAATGCTGGAGCTTGTCATGACGTTCTACATTTTCGTTTTCACGGTATGCCCCTAGTTGTAAGTCACCGCAAATGACACCATCCCGCAAATAGAGAATCCGATTTCCTCGTAGGGCTGTTTTCATATCATGCGTGACCAAAACAACGCTTTGCCCCTCACGATTAATATTCGTGAATACGTCCAAAACACGATCACTCGAGGCAGAATTTAAGGCTCCAGTAGGTTCATCAGCAAATACTATTTTCGGACTGTTAATAATCGCTCTCACAATTCCAACTCTTTGAGCCTCCCCGCCTGATAGCTGCGTCGGGAATTTAGACCATGAGTTTTCATCAATCCCAACTTGGATTAATAGATCTTTTGCTTTTTTCACGAGTTCACGCTTATTTTTACTAACTAAAAGGCCGCTTGCGAGCACGTTATCCAGAACACTCATATTGTCTAGTAAGTAAATTTGTTGGAAGACAAACCCACAATGATTTCTTCTAAAAACCGCCAGTTGATCGTGGGTTAGTTTAGATAGATTTTTCCCAGCAAAATCAATTTCACCTAAGGTCGGTTTATCCATCCCGCTAATGGCATAAAGTAGTGTCGATTTCCCCGATCCCGAACTCCCCATGATAATCGTAAAATCCCCTTCTAGTAAACGGATATCTAGATTTTTTAAGACATGCTGTTGAATTCCACCACTCGAAAAAGTCTTACATAACTTCTCCGTTTTAATAATCGTCTTTGTCACCATCTATTGACACTCCCCTTTTTTAAAAAAACATAATGAAAAAAAGACCGTAAATGAAGCTTACAGTCTTATCATACAAAATCAGTTCTTATTAAATCTTTGTGCATTTCTTAACTGATTCTTAATTATGATGCCAGTTTGATTTTCAAGACTACAGTAAAACCATCGGTTCGGTTGTAACAGCGAATTTGACCCTGCATATGATCCATGAAGTACTTCGAAATATAGAGACCAAGGCCCGAACCATTCTTGCCGTCAACGTTTCTTCCTCTGTAATATTTATTGAACACGAGAGGAAGTTCTTCCTCACTAATACCTGTTCCAAAATCCATTATGTATAGTTCAAGATATTCCTCAATGATTTGAGATTTAATCATCACCTTTGTTCCTGCATATTTATAGGAATTACTGATGATATTGTCAATTACCTGCTGCATCCGTATGGGATCCATTAAAATAATACATGGTGGGATCGGGTCATAGTTAATTTGATGATCATAATTGACATTCTCAATCATCTCAACCAGTAGTTCGCTCGATGCTTCGGTTACCGTTAATTTTAACTGTTGCAGCTCTTCCAATGTGGCGTGGAACATGTCCGTAACAAGTAAGTCTATTTGTTCTGCCTTCGAATAAATCGTATTGACTTGCCTGATCACTTTTTCATCTCTTGCCTGCATCAGCATTAATTCACTAACCGCTTTGATGGATGCAACAGGTGTTTTAATATCATGACTTAAGGTGGCAACGAGCTCTTTCTTACTGCGGTTGGATTCATACTCTCTCGTCCGTGCAGCAGCGAGTTCTTCACGCAATATATCGAAACTCTCCGTGAACGCACCGAAGTAATTATTTTTGTCCATTATTAAAGGGACATCGAGATTGCCTCTAGCAATATTCGCCGCGAAACTTTGCAGATGCTGAAATGGTTTTAATAACGTTTTGTAAATATTGAAAATATAAAGAAGACAAACCATCATGATAAGACCGAATATCACACTTATCCCAGTAATCAGTTCCTCCTTCATTTGCTCTACGATTTCTTTCTCGTTATTGTGGATAACTAATTTCCCGACGATTTGGTTATTTTGCTTCAAATCTATCAATGTGTCTCTATTTTTTATTGAATCGTTTATATCGATAAAATGATTACCTGGAGTTTGATAAATCACGTTTCCTAACCTGTCTATAATCGAGACGGGCTGCTTTAGTTCGCTTTTTAGAAAAGTTTCTTCATTCACCTGTCCCCAATTTTTCTCGACTGTTTTCACCACATCATTGATGGCGACAAGATCGACTTCTGGAATATTATGATTCTTAATAACTATGACGGATAGGACAATCCCTGCACTAAAAAAAACTAGAATCGTTACCAGTAAGAGCTTGAATCTCATTCGTTGTTATCCTCTAACACATATCCTGTTCCCCATACCGTTTTAATCAATTGCGGGTTCTTTGGATCTCTCTCAATTTTCTCGCGCAAATGACGAATATGTACATTTAGGGTTCCATCCCCTACAAATGAATCTCCCCAAACCATTTGAAACAGTTCCTCCTTTGGGATGATTCGATTTTTATTTTTCGTTAAATAGGACAGTAGTTTATATTCCATCGTTTTGAGTTGAATGACCTCACCATTGACTCGGACACGCTGCAGCTGTGTATCGATTTGAATTTTTCCAAACGTTAAAACCTCAGGTTGGCTGCTAGAACCGTTGGCCAACCTTTTGAGGACAGCTTTTACTTTTGCTAGTAAGATGCTTAGGGTATAAGGCTTTTGAATGTAATCATCTCCGCCAATATTGAGCGCAATCAGAACGTCGTCATCGCTGGAGCGTGCACTGATAAATAGAATCGGAATCTGCGTGGTTTGGCGTAACTTTTTACATAAATCAAAGCCAGAAGAAGTTCCGAGATTAATATCAAGAAGGATCAAGGATGGCTCCTTTTCCTCCAAAAACCGTTCGCACCCCTCCGCACTTGTCACAAACACCGTTTTGACATCAAACATATTAAAATATTCACAAGTGGTTTCTGCTAATGCAACCTCATCATCAACAATTAAACAATCTACTTTCATTGTAATCTCCTAGAATAAAAGATTATCCTATATTTGGTACTAGGATAATTACAGTATACAATAGAAAGTCTCCGTCAAGAGTAAATTTTTGGTATAGAAGTAATTTATGATTATTAAGACCCTTCTAGGGCCACTTTTTCCGGTTTTGATCGGCTTTTTGGTCTATGAAAACTTTATAGAACCACTTTTACAGCTTTGCTCTTATCTTTGGTTCTATGAAACCTCTATAGAACCACTTTTACAGCTTTGCTCTTATCTTTGGTTCTATGAAACCTCTATAGAACCACTTTTACAGCTTTGCTCTTATCTTTGGTTCTATGAAACCTCTATAGAACCACTTTT